>JBPCWL010000201.1:0-11829 GCA_051009575.1 Rhizobiaceae bacterium | reverse complement strand
AATCGTCACAGCGCGCTGGATTATTCGTTGTAATAAATCTCCAGTAGACATTGTCACGTTAACTCACTGGTGCCAGCATTCATTGAATGCGCCACCGTTGTGATATGAAGAAAATCTCTTACAAGCGCCATCGATTTCCACCCAATGTTATCCGTCATGCCATCTGGCTTTATCCTCATCATGGGCTTGGCTGACCTCATATCTGATAGCCCCACAGAGGCAACCACCCATAAACTTGGAATTACCCATTTTCAACCGCTCCAGCAATTATCGACGCAAGCTCATCCTACGTTTGTCTGCCAGTGAGGGCCAACCTGTGATGTCCGCTATTGGCACAAAGCAGACTCGCCAATCTTGTCGCAGAATGAATATGCAAATGATCTTTGATGGTCGCTTTGTCCGCAAAGCCGCCATTCGCAAATTCACTCAATTGCCCCTCCCAGGCCATTCATCAGATCTACAAACCCCGGAAAACTTGTGTTCATTACGGCACCATCGTCGACAGTGACCGGTTTTTCTGATGCCATTCCCATTACCAGAAAACTCATGGCAATGCGATGATCAAGGTGTGTAGCGACCGATCCGCCACCAAACCCCTTACCATCCGGGCGACCGTTTACTTTGAGACTGTCATTGCCTTCGCTGCACTCCACACCGTTTGCTTCCAGCCCGCGGGCAACTGCCGCAAGGCGGTCTGACTCCTTCACCCTCAGTTCATGCAGGCCTTCCATAAGTGTTTCACCATCAGCGAAGGCGGCCGCAACGGCCAATACCGGATACTCGTCAATCATGGATGCAGCGCGTTCTGCAGGCACCGTAATCGCCTTGAGATTACTTGATTTGACAATCAGATCTCCAATTTCCTCTCCTCCGGAAATTCTCCGGTTGCCAATTTCAATATTTCCGCCCATTTCCAACAGGGTTGTGATCAACCCGATACGCGCTTCGTTCAAAAGAATATCCGAAAGCGTGATTTCACTGTCAGGCACAATCAATGCAGCAACCAGGGGAAATGCTGCGGAAGACGGGTCTGCGGGTACGGTGATATTCTGACCAGAGAGCTTTCCCTGCCCCTTGATTGAAATTCGCCGTTCACCGCTTTTGGCAACGGCTACCTCAAGTTCTGCGCCAAAACCCACCATCATTTTTTCGGTATGATCCCGGGTAAGATGCGGTTCGATTACCGTTGTAATGCCCGGTGTATTCAAACCGGCAAAAAGCACAGCTGATTTGACTTGCGCGGAAGGAACTGGGACACGATATTCAATCGGCGCGGTTTGCCAGGGCCCGCGCAAGGTTATTGGCAGGCGCCCATCACCTTGTTCTTCAAGAACCTGAACGCCCATTTCCATAAGGGGATTGAGTACGCGCCCCATGGGGCGGGACGAAAGGGATGCATCGCCTGTGTAGGTAGACGGAAAATCATAGGTACCAAACAGCCCCATGCAAAGCCGGCATCCGGTTCCCGAATTACCGAAATCAAACGGGTTTTCCGGCTCCAGCAGTAATCCGTTGCCAGTACCATGAATAATCCATTCCCCATCTTCTGTGCGAACATTCGCACCAACCGCCTGCATCGCCTTTGCTGTGTTGAGGATATCTTCTCCTTCCAGGAGACCGGAAATCCGTGTTTCACCGGATGCAAGCCCTCCCAACATTAAGGAACGGTGGGAAATCGATTTGTCCCCGGGGATCTGGCAAACACCGGAAAGCCTTGCGGCCTTGCGGGAAGTCAAAGGATTTTGTGCAGCATGTTGTGACATATGTACGGAATTCCACCGGTTAAGATTATGAGACGGCTCTAGCATAGCCTGTATGAGCCGTCACGCGCCTTTCAACAAGGATGGTATTTCTCCATAAATGCTTTTGACAACTTGCGCTTTGGCAGTTAGGAAGACGCAAAATTCCATCAAATGAGGTAAACAGTGGCCAAAGCGAATTTGGGGACCAAGAGGGTCTGCCCTGAAACCAGTCGAAAGTTTTATGATCTTGAAAAGGATCCGATCGTATCTCCGTACACAGGCAAGGAATACGCACTATCCTTTTTTGAAGGTGAAGCAATTGTTACCGCGCCCAAGCCGGTAGAAAAGGAAGTTGTTCCCGAGAAAAAAGTGGCTGAAGCAGAGCCTGAAAATGAAGAAGAAACTGATGCTGAACTTGAAGATGCACCGGAAATCATCAGTCTAGAGGATGCAGAAGACGATACCGACGATGACGACGATGACGACGAAGTTCCGGATATCCCAGATATTCCCGATGTTGAAATTGACGAAGATGATGACGCGGCCGAAGATGATACCTTCCTTGAAGACGATGACGATGATGATGATTTGTCAGACGTGATAGTCGGTGTTGAAGGCGGCGACGAGGAAACCTAAATCTTTCTTGCAAAAACGCATAACGCTGTTTAATTAAAAAACCGCGCCCTGCCCCGGCAGCGCGCAATACGGTTCCCGTTTCCCAGGTAAGGGGCTATAGCTCAGTCGGGAGAGCGCTTGCATGGCATGCAAGAGGTCAGCGGTTCGATTCCGCTTAGCTCCACCAAATTCCAAACCATTTTTCAATATTTTTTAGAAGCCTCTAAACGGTTTTCTTAAAGTATTTTCTTACCCGGTCACCATTCTGCAAGAGGTCTCCGGTCACCATTTGGTCACCCAAATTGGTGACCAAATGGATCGGAAACGGTAAAAAACGGGCCTATTTATAGATTGTCGAACGGCAGCTATGCGGACTTAGCTGCCATTCGGATCGTACATGGTTATTCTGCCTGCGACACCTAAGGGCAATACGCTAGTGGCTAACCCATAATATCTATTCCACTTAGACTGAAAGCCTCCTCAGACCGCCTTGGTTGAGAGTGCGGTTGATTGCAACTTTTCATAAAATGGAACGTGATGATCCAGGAACTCCCGTAGATGCGGTTGTGATCTGACAAGTTTTTCAAATTCAAGGAATTTTGTCATCGTTTCATCAGGATCAATCGGCCTTATGCCATCGGAATGAATGACATCCCCGTGCCATCCGCTTACCTGCCCCCAATCTTTCGGTTTTTTGTCCTGCCACTCAAAACCCTTTTTTTCATAGTCGATTCCAATTTCATTCCAGAGGGCAGAAAGGGCGCCTTTCGGATTATTCCTGATGGACTCAGCTTCAATCACGACTGGCTTCAATCCGCGATCCAGCAAAACCTCATACAGCAGCCATTGGGTTTCCAGGCCGATTTCTTCCAGGGTTACTTGCGGATCAAGCTTGTAATAGGAGAGGATTGCCGGCACGGGATCGCGGATTAAAAAACAATGGGTAACTGACTGCAGAAACTCGGCATCATCAAGGATTTGCGGAACGACATAGTAGCTCATGTCCTTGAAAAACACCGGACCCTTTTCCGCATCTCGCATGATCATGTCGCGAATTTCCCGATAGGACTGCGGTCGATTTTGCTCGATATCAAAGTGCGGCATTTCCCGCACTTTTCTATGTACGTAATAGTCATACATGAACGGCTCATGATGGCATATGAAATCGCCGCGCTCCCGCATGATCCGTTCTGTCGCAGTAGACATGGATCGTGGATGGGACCAAAGGGCAATTATCTTATACATTGAGCTTATCTACAGAGAAGAAAATGCATTGTCCAAACCTTCAGCAACCCGGTCAACATCCGCCAGACTGAGACACATTGGCGGCACCATTCGCAGACATGACTGTGTAGGGCCCGATTTAGAGAGAATGAGCTTCTGTTCTCGGCATTTTTCGAACACCGCTGCGGTGGTTGCAGCATCGGGTTCCTTGGTTATTCGATCCTTCACCATTTCAATGGCGAGCATCAAACCGCGCCCTCGAACGTCACCAATCGCCGGGTGTTTCTCCTGCAATGCCTTAAGGCGACCAAGCAATGCTTTTCCAACAATGCGTGCGTTTTCCTGTACCTTGTCCTCGCGGATAACCTGTAATACCGCGCGACCTGCAGCGCATGAAGTTGGATTTGCACCATAAGTATGAAACATAAATTTTTCGGCCATCGGAGCTGCAATGTGTTTTTGTGCAACAACCGCACCTAAAGGAAACCCGTTGCCGATGCCTTTGGCCATCACCACGATGTCGGGGACCACGCCATCGGCTTCAAATCCCCACATGTTGTCACCAGTGCGACCAAACCCCGATTGAACTTCATCAGCAATATAAAGCCCGCCAGCTGCGCGCACTCTTTCTGCCGCACCGGACATGTAACCGCGCGGCATTTCAACAATCCCGCCATAGCCTTGCACACTTTCGACAAACATTCCCGCAACTTGTCCGGTAGTGGCTGCCGCAATCGTGCGTTCGATCTCGTGAAGATAGGGGTCTGTCCCGGCTCCGAATATCCCTCGATACTGATTGGGTTCGGCCACGAATGCGACATTGCCTGGCATACCAGGATGGCGCCATCCTGCGATACCAGTAATGGATTGTGCCGATGCTGTCGGGCCATGGTAAGCAGTCCTCAACGCCAGTAAATCAAGGTTCCCCGTGTAAGTACGGGCCATCGTCATAGCGAGATCAATTGCCTCGGAACCGGAGTTGGTAAAATGCACAACCCATTCAGGCCCTCTTGGCATGGTTGCTGCAAGTTCCTCGGCCAAATGGGCTGGCGTTGGATGATAAAACATGGTCGTGCAATGCGTAAGCGTTTGTGCCTGATCCATGGCGGCGGCTACCACTTTGGGGTGCGAGTGACCGACGGATATGCAAACATTCATGCCAAGAAGATCGATGTACTTATTATCCTCGGCATCCCACAGATATTGCATCGAACCGCGCTTAAAGACGATCGGCTCTTTGAACGGAACAAACTTTCGTTGTGAGGCGGCATAGAAATTATCGCGTCTTTTGGCGGTTTCATCAACTGACCAGTCTGTGTGAAGTGGAGAGTTGTTGTTCATGGTGCACCTTTCATGATTTCAGGCGGGTGTTTTCAGGATCATACGGAGCATTGTTTAGAACTTTTGCTACACGTTCCTGACCGAGTATGGATACGGTCAGGCCGGCGCGAACCGTACGATCGCGTAAATAAGCCAAAGCCAGTGTTTTGTTGGTACGATGGCCATAGGCACCGGAAGTTGTGATGCCGACGACGGTCTCGCCCTGCATGATCTTGTGAGAGTAAAACGGATCCACATCGGCAATTTCAATTTCCAGGAGAACCATGTCCCACGCTTCTCTAGACCGGGTGCGCTCGAGCATAGCATCTTTACCGATGAATTTTCTGTTCTCTGACTTAATCAGGTAACCAAGTCCGCTCTCCAAAGGTGTACGCTCACTAGTAAGGTCTGATCCCCACGCCCGATAGCCTTTTTCAAGGCGCATCGAGTTGGCCGCATAGGCTCCATAGTAACCAATCCCCAGATGCTTCCCGGCCTTTTCCAACATCAGGAATACCGCCCCGGCGTTTTCACGGGATATATGTAGTTCCCACCCGAGTTCACCGAGATACGATACACGCAGAGCCATGACGATAACATCACCAATTCTGATCTCCCGGGCGGATAACCAGGAAAATTCTGACCCAAGATTTGTCTCAGTCACCTTTTCCAGCACATCTCTGGACTTGGGGCCCATAAGACCTATGACTGACAGATTTTCAGTCTGATTTGATACGGTCACATCAAACGATTTTGCATGGTTATCCAAAACGTCGAGGTCAATCTCCTCGGCCGCTGCAGCCGAGGTCAGATAAGCGTGTGTATCACCCACCATAACCACGCTGAATTCGGAGAGTACGCCTCCGGCTGGAGTAAGCGCATGAATCAAGCCAATACGCCCGTTTCGCGGCGCGCTGTTTGCACCAAGCGTTTCAACAAAGTGCCTTGCATCTGGTCCGATTATCACAAACTTGGAGAAGACTGAAAGATCAGCCAGGCCAACGCCATTGGTAACGGTTTCAACTTCTCTCGCAACAGGACCAAACCAGTTCGGGCGCCGGAAACTTTCAACAGCCTTGTCACCAGGATTGCCCGAGAACCAGTTGGGTCGCTCCCAGCCATGGGCAGCACCCATGACCGCCCCTCGTTCCAACATCAAGTTGTGTAGTGGCGAAAGACGCTTGTTACGACCGGCGGGTCGTTCCTCGTAGGGATAGTGGACACCAAACTGCAGGCCAAAACATTCCACCGCTTTTTCTACTCGATACTCCTGATCTGCCCACGAGCCGAAACGACGACTATCAACGGCAAGTGCATCCATGGGTGGAGCCCCATGCGTCATCCAGTGAGCCAGGAACCAACCTGCACCGCCGCCTTCCATCACGCCCATGGAGGAACCCGTCAACAACCATGCGTTTTCCAACCCATGGGCTGGTCCGATCAAAGGATTAGCGTCTGGTGTAAAGGTGATGGGACCGTTCACAACCGATTTTACGCCGCCATTTCCTAGGGCCGGGATTCGTCCCATGGCAGCTTCGATGATATGTTCCACCCGATCAAGATCCGGCGGCATCAGTTCGGCTCCGAACTCCGGCGGCACACCACCGACCGCCCAAACCTGTGCTTCTTTCTCGTAAGGGCCAAGGATCAGGCCATCACGTTCCTGGCGTACGTACCAGCTTTCTTCGGGATCACGGATCATCGGAAGTTCCGCGCACCCATTAGAAGTCCTTGCTTTTACCTCAGGCACAGTGTCGGTCACAAGATATTGATGAAGGACAGGTACTGAGGGGATGTTCAAACCCATCATCTTGCCAATTTCCCATCCCCAAGTGCCTGCCGCATTGACAAGATGTTTCGTTGTGAGCGTGCCGTTCTTGCATTCAACAACCCAGTTACCGTCTCGGCGATGAATTGCCTGTACCGGATTGTAGCGCGTGATTTTTGCACCCATTTCGACTGCCACCTGGGCCATGGCATTGGTCGCCATGGTTGGATCAACATGCCCGTCATCCGGTTCATAAATTCCGCCAAGCAGGCCTTCGAGTTGAGTCAACGGATGCAGTTCCGCGATGCGTTCAGGCGTGAGTATTTCAAGCGCGTATCCGGTGAAGTCTGACAGACCGGCGACATGTCGAAACTCATCCATGCGATCCGGGTTTCGGGTTATGCGCATTGCGCCGGATGCGTGAAACCCGCAGCCTTGGCCTGTCTCCTTCGGAAGGATATCACGATAAAGCCGAACCGAGGTTGCGCGCAATTCCTGGATGGTCGGGTTGTGGGCAAAGTGCGTACACAGCCCAGCGGCATGCCAGGTGGAGCCATGTGTAAGGTCGTTCTTTTCAACCAGCAGGATTTCTTTCCAACCGGCTTTTGCCAGATGGTACAACAGCGATACACCCATTGCCCCGCCGCCAATTATTACAACTTGCGCGTCGGTCATGCCCGCATCCTTTCGCCCTTAGGGTCATAAGGAATTTGTCTCAGGGCTCTCGCCGTATACCGTTTGCCGGCAATTTCGATTTTAAAGGTCCTGCCGGCGGTAGCTTCTGCGGTTTCATTTGCCTCGCGATCGATGAGTCCAAAAGAAAGTGTTAATCCGGTGCGAACACCCTTACCACCAGAAGTGGTCAACCCGACAACTTTCCCCTTCTCCCAGATGGGTTCATCATGCAAAACGAGCGGATCACCATCAACTTGGAACAGGCAAAGTTTGCGGGTAACCCCACCTTGTTTTTGCTCGAGAAGGGCATCTTTTCCAAAGAAATCCTTGCCCCAGTCAACCGTCCATCCAAGACCTGCTTCCAGTGGCATAATTTCTGGGCCAAGATCATGACCCCAATGGTAAAACCCTTTTTCAATGCGGCAGGCATCCAGCGCATAATGCCCCATAGGACGTGCACCTTCCCCAATGAGTGCATCAAAAATAACTCCTGCATTTTTGTTGGGTACGCTCAGCTCCCATCCAAGTTCGCCCACAAAACTAAGGCGTGTCGCAATAACTGTCACATCCAAAACTCTGACTTCTTGTGTGGTCGCGAACTGGAAACTGTCCCAATCATGATCACAGAGTTGGGAAAGTATTTCACGCGACCGAATTCCCATCACGCCGATCACTGCTTCATCTTCGGTCACATCATTGACGGCGACTGAGTACCCACTAGATTGTCTCCTGAATCGTGCCCGATCCCGCCAGCGTGTTGCAGCACCTGATGTTATGCGAAATTGCGCTTCTCCACAGCGAGTTATAGTGACGTCAGCTTCGATGCCGCCATTTGCATTCAGAAGCGGTGTGTAAACGGCTTGTCCTATCTCCGTATCCATCTGCGCAGCCGCAATGTTTTGGACAAAGGCCAGCGCATCTTTCCCGGATACATCGAATTTTCCAAAGGGCGTCAGGTCCAGGAGAACTGCTCCGGTGGACATTTCAGCAGCTTCTCGTTCTGCAATTACTTGCCAAGGTTGTACACCGACCGAGTAGGGTAAATTTCGCTCGATCTCGTCACGAGCATACCAAAGGCCACGCTCCCACCCCCCCGTAACACCAAAGATGGCACCTAGTTCTGCCCACTTATCGTGGAGAACTGATTTTCTCAATCCCCGTCCAGCTTTTGATTGTTTGTACGGCCAATGCATGGTGAACTGATCTGATACAGCCTCTTCCATGCGTGAACGCATATGGGCAACATCTGCGGTCGCCGGGTCAACACGAGCGATATCCACTTCCCATAGATCCATGGGTGGTTGATCGTGAATAATCCAGTCCGCCAATACGCGCCCAACTCCGGCTGACGACATAATGCCAACGGAGTTCATGCCTGTCGCAACAAACAGACCATTCACGTCTGGAGCTTCACCGACCAGTGGTCGCGTATCGGCGGTAAAACTTTCCGGGCCATTCATAAATCGCTGAATACCTGCGTCATTCAAAGCCGGAAGCAACTCGAGGGCAGCCTCCATGAACGGTGTAAATTGCTCCCAGTCTTCCGGAAGTTCCAGGAAAGCGCGGTTGCCCTCGGGGCCAAAGGCATCCCAGCATTTGGCCTCCGGTTCAAAACCGCCTATCACCAGTTTGCCGCCAGAGTCTCCCTTGATGTAAATACCAGTGTCGAGATCACGTATGACTGGAAAAGGAACCGGAAGATCAGAAATCGGTTCCGTTACCACATACATGTGTTCAACGGCCTGAAGAGGCAGGTCCAGTCCAGCTTCCCTGGCTAACGACTTTGACCAGGCACCAGCGCACAAAACAACCCTTTCCGCAGCAATGGTTGTTCCACCAGAAGTCATCACTCCTTTGACGCGTCCATCCAGCGTGACAATACGGGTGACTTCACAATGCTCGCGGATTTCCACGCCACCATGCTTAGCAGCTCTGGCATAGGCCATGCAGAGATCCACAGGATTTACATTTGCGTCCTCGGCTACTGAAATTGCCCCGGCATGTCCCGCCACATCAAGAAACGGCAAGGTATCTATCAGCTCGTCGGCTGACATGATTTCTGGTGTCAGACCAAAATGCCTGCCAAGCGAAGCAATGCGTTTAAGTTCGTCCATTCGCTCAGAACGTCTCGCCAGCCAATAGCCGCCGGTGAGCCGGTAACCGGTTTCCATACCTGTCTCTGCTTCAAGTCTAGGAAACAGTTCACCTGCATACATTGCAAGTTTTGTCATGTTGGGTGTCGCCCGCAGCGGGCCGACAATTCCCGCCGCATGCCAGCTAGTACCAGAAGTCAGCTGATTGCGTTCAATCAGCAGGATGCCTTTTTGGCCGCGTTCGGCCAAATGATAGGCGACGCTCAAACCAATTACGCCGCCACCGATGATGATTGTTCCCGCCATCAATAATAGTCCATGTCGGGTTTTTCAGATTTGCGTTTGGCAATATAGGCTTGCAGCGCTTCGTCGATTGCAGGATCAAGCCCGGGATCTTCGTAGGATTCAAGGTGGCTTTTCCATAATTCATTCGCGCGTTCAGCCATGTCTTTTTCCCCTGCCGAGGCCCACTGTTCGAAGGAATTATTGTCCGCCAGTTCCGGCCTGAACAGCGCACTCATGAAATTTTCGTGGGTATGTTCAGAGCCCAGAAAATGCTGTCCGGGACCGGTTGCAGCAATGGCATTCATCGCTTGCGCATTTTCGCTGAGGTCGATGCCTTCAAAAAAACGCGCAACCTTGCCACACAGGTCGGCATCCATGACGGTCTTCTCAAAACTGGTAACAAGCCCGCCTTCAAGCCATCCAGTAGCGTGATTGATAAGGTTTGCACCAGCAAACATCGACATCAACAGGCCCCAACTTGCTTCCTGTTGACTTTGCCCATCCGGCAGTTTGGATGCAGATAACGTACCCACCGTGTGCAGAGGAACTCCAAGCCTCCTCGCCAATTGGCCTGCGGCCAACACCATTTGCCCGGCTTCCGGCGTGCCAAAGGTCGGAGCGCCCGATTGCATCGACATGGTGGAAGCAAAGGAACCCATCAAGCAGGGCGCGCCGGGATTAATGAGTTGAACAAGAGCAAGGCAGGCAGTTGTCTCTGCCAGTACCTGTGCCAATGTACCGGCAACCGTGCATGGGCTCATGGCTCCGGTCAGCACCCAGGGTGTGCAGGCTACCGGTTGGTTGGCTAGTGCATAGGTTTTGAGCGCGCCAGACATGTTGGCATCCATCACCAGCGGCGCATTGGTGTTGGAAACGCAATACAGAACCGCATTTTCCGATACGTACTCTTCACCGAATACCAGGCGGGCCATGTCTATCGCATGACCGGCTCGCTCTTCGCCGATAAAAGCCCCCATGAACGCCCTGTCTGACCAGCGGATATGGGCATACAACATATCAAGGTGTCGCTTGTTGGCGGGAAGATCCACCGGCTCGCACACGACCCCACCGGAATGGTGAAGCCAGGGGAGCATGTGGTGGAGCTTAACCAAACGCTCAAAGTCCTCGTATTTAGCATATCTGCGGCCATCATCGAGGTCATGAACAAATGGCGGGCCCCACGAAGGGCAGAGGACCGACGCGTCCCCTCCCATCAAAACATTGTTGGCTGGATTGCGGGCATGCTGGACAAAGCTTCTGGGTGCAGTTGCCTGGATGGTTTTACGACAAAAGCCTGGTTCGAACCGAACCCGACTTTCGTCGACATCGCATCCCGCATTGCGAAATATGGAGAGTATTTCAGGGTCGTCATGAAACTCCATGCCGGTTTCCTGAAGAATGCGATCGGCATTCTCTTCGATCAGGCACAGACCTTCCTCACCCAGTATGTTGAATGTACCAATCTTACGATGAATGTAAGGCGCGCGCGGCGGCTGATTCAGTGAGCGTAGCTTTCCTCTTTTGCCCTTTCTCCCGCGCATTTTATTGATTGACGCGTCCATATGCGGAAACTCCTCCTGTGACAGGTAATCTGCCTACAAGACGTTATTCGATCAATTGACATTCAACATCATTAGTATTTCTAATAGTGTTGATAATTGTGAGAACCAAAATGGAACCACGTTCTTCGATAGATACCAACCTGGTAAAGTCGATGGAAATATTTGCCGCGGTGGTGGAAACGGGGAAAATGACATCCGCCGGGCGACTGTTTGGCATCACACAATCAGCAGTATCACAGCATATCTCGACGCTGGAACGCAATTACGGTGCCAAGCTCATCGATCGCTCAACCCGGCCGGTAAAACTAACCCAAGCCGGCACCCTGTTGCATCGCCATGCTTTGAACATACTCAGTTCGGTTACCGATCTGGCCACCGAAATGCGCCGTGAAGGGCCGCATCCCATCAGCTCTTTGCGGGTTGGATTGCTTGCTTCCATCGCAACCACATTGTCACCTGCCCTTGTATCGATCGCCAAAGACAGGTTTGGAGTCGAAGACATGACCCTGCATGCCGGGCAAAGTGGAGATCATGAAACGCTACTC
>JBPCWL010000200.1:0-32867 GCA_051009575.1 Rhizobiaceae bacterium | reverse complement strand
TGGAAGCCTGCAAGGCGCTAGGCGAGGAAACTATCTCTGGATGTGTAGTTCAAACCCGAAGGCAATAAGTTAATTTCCCCGTCCACCGGTACCGGCACCAACAGGGTGACAGTTTACCAAATGCGCTTTTTTGTGATGGCAACAATTCCTGCAGCCATCGATCTTCTTCAACACCACAATCTGTGACTGGAAAGTTGCAGTGAGTATGATCAGTTTATGCATGGTTGGAAGTACCATGACAGTCAACATTGCCGACCGATTATAGTGGCCATCAAGTCAGCTCATGAGTTCAGAGACAAACCTGCCTGGTAATTTCGATTCATCGAACAAATACTCGAAAATTATTCATTTTTAAGAATTGAATTTTTATGCGATTTTATCTTCATCCCAATCCGGGAAAACCAAGTCATGATTCGGAAATAGGACCAGACTCGCATTGTTTGAAAACTCTACTAATACAACATGGCAGGTTGCACCTTTGGTCACTTTAGTCATCTCCGAATGCATGGTCCGACAGGATTGTGCTGATGAGCAGTTCCTGTGCCCTGTTCAACGATTTGATGATCGTTTTTGTGGAGTTAAGTACTTCATTGCTTCCACCAGGGATACATTCACCAGTTTCCATGCTTCGCTAGACAATGTTTGGACGGTAATATTCAAGAGCTCCGCCTGTTTTCCAGATAATTTGGTGGGGGTTTGATTGTGTTTTCCAAAGACGGTACCGCTTATGACCTTGAAGGGGCCGAAAACGCGCCAGTTGTGGCTTTGATCCACGGCCTCGGCATGACACGGGAAAGCACCTGGGGGCAGATTGTGCCTCATCTGACCGATAAATTTAGAGTGTTGACCTATGATCTTTGTGGTCACGGCGACACGGCGCTTCCCGAAGCCACGGTCAATCTTACCCGACTTAGCGAGCAGCTTGTTTCCTTGCTGAACGTATTGAGCATTGATCGCGCTGCATTGGTCGGGTTTTCGTTGGGAGGAATGATTAACCGCCGCTGTGCAATCGATTTTCCTGACCGTGTGTCAGCATTGGCAATCCTGAATTCGCCGCATGACCGGGGTGCAGAACAGCAAAAGCTGGTGGAGGAGCGCGCGCGCGACACTGCCTCTGGAGGCCCGTCAGCAGGTATCGAAAAAACACTTGAACGCTGGTTTACGCAAAGATTTCGTAAAAGTCATCCAGATCGCGTCGCAGCGGTGCGTGATGTGGTTCTGGCCAACGATCCGGACAACTATGCTGCACATCGTCAAGTGCTGGCCTCTGGAGTGGTAGAGCTTATCCGCCCCGATCCACCGCTGACCCATCCAACAATCGTAATAACCTGCGAGCATGACAGCGGCTCCACCCCGGCGATGAGTCAGGCCATTGCCAACGAAATCGAAGGTTCGGAAATCATTATCGTACCAGCATTGCAACATTTGGGGCTAATCGAAGATCCCCATGCTTTTGCCGATCCGATCAGGCAATTCCTCACACGGAATACTGGCTGAAGTTTAAAGGACAAAACCATGACTGAAATGACTGGCGGCCAGGCAGCCGTAGAAGCTCTGAAAGCGGAAGAAACTGAGTTTGTCTTTGGCCTTATCGGCTCCGCTACGATGGAGATGTTTGATGCACTTTATGATGCGCCTCAAATCAAATTCATAGGCGTACATGACGAACGTACCGGCACCCACATGGCCGATGGCTATGCCCGTGCATCGGGGGAAACCGGAGTTGTGTTGGCCGGACAGAACGGCCCCGGGGCGACCAATCTCGTCACCGGATTGGCCCAGGCCAAGGCAGCTTATTCTCCTGTCGTTTCAATCGGCGGTGCTTTGGCCTCAAGCCATGTTTACCGTGATGCTTTTCAGGAAGTTGATCAGCAGGCCTTGTTTACCCCGATTACCAAAAAAACATGGACTGCTACAAGTGCCGAACGAGTACCGGAAATGGTACGCGATGCTTTCCGGGTGGCCAACGCACCACGCAAGGGGCCTGTGCAGTTGAATTTGCCGCGCGACGTGCTGTCTGGTCAGGCTGAGTTCGAGCCAATGCAAACACCTGATGCTTATCGTCCGGTGACCCTTCAATCGGCCCCACAGGAAAACATAGTTGCAGCCATCAAGATGCTGGCCGCGGCAGAGCGGCCGGTGATCATGGTTGGCGGCGGCATCAAGAACACCGGTTCGGCAGACAAGGCGATCGCATTGGCGGAAGAACTTAACGTCCCTGTCGTTTCATCACCCGGCCATGGAGATGCGGTGCCATTTGGCCATCCGCTGAATGCCGGTCAGACGGGACCTCGAGGTAATGTTGTGGCTTCACGTTTGATGAAGGAGGCTGACGTGATTTTGGCGTTGGGTACCCGCATCGGTTTCAATGCCACCTTTTTCAGTTATGACAATATCAACCGAGATGCAAAGATCATTCATGTGGAACAAGAGCCTACGGCCATTGGCCGTTATTTTCCAGTGGAAATGGGAATCTGGGGAGACGCTCCGACCGTCGCGGAGCAGCTACGCGCTGAAGCCGCAAAACAAAGCCAACGCGCTGAGGCCAAGGCCTGGACTGAAAGACTAAAAGCTGAAAGGGCCGCATTTCTCAATCAACGCGATGCGGATGCCCTCGTCGAGGCCTCCCCGATCCAGCCATCAGGCTTGTTCAAAACCCTCCGCGACGTTTGTTCGCGTGATAGCGCATTCACCATGGATGCCGGCACGCTTTGCCTACAGGCAACCGACGCACTGAACTATTGGCAGCCGAAAAGCCTATTTACGCCTCTTGACTTCGGGCTGGTGGGCTTTTCTTTTGCCGCAGGATTGGGGATTAAACTGGCTATGCCTGATCGTCCGGTGATTTCACTTATGGGCGATGGCGGATTTGGCATGACAACGTCTGAGTTATCTACTGCAGTGGATTATGGCATCAACACCGTAACAGTAGTTATGAACAACGGCTGCTGGGGAGCTGAGAAAGCCTATCAGCGTGACTTCTTCAACGGCAGATACATAGGAGCCGATATTTCCAGTCCCCCCTTTGAAAAGCTTGCCGAACTCTACGGTGCCAAGGGATACCGTGCAGAGTCACTGCCACAAATGGCAGAGGCGATCGAGGACGCGCTTGGCGGCGACAAGCCGGCGGTGATCGACGTACAAGTCGATCCTGCGGCACTTTATTCCTTCCGACGTGATAGTTTCAAACACCGCGGAGGTTGAGAGAACCCTGTCGTTGCTCTGCGCGTTCGCCAATTGCAGAAAGCGATTGAAAGTTACTTTTTGTTCGATGCCTGTGTGTTCGAATGCTTCTGATTGGAAATATTTTCGGCGATGATGGATATCATCTCGAACATGACAGAACCGGCGACCAGTGATGTGATGTTGTTGCGGTGATCCTTGGTCGGCATGAGGCAAACCACATCTCCACCAACAACATTCATACCGCGAACTTCCCGGATTAATTCCACCGCCTCGTCGATGCTGAAACCGCCCTCACCCGGTTCCAAATTTGAAACACCAGGCGCAACCGTGACATCAAGACAATCAAGATCGAATGTAATATAGACAGGCCTGCCTGCGAGCGTTTCTTTCACCTGAGCCAAAACATCTGCTGAGCCCCGTGTCCGATATTCTGACATGGTAACAACGTTGTAACCGTATTCATAGGAAGGCTCCAGCCAATCAAGCGTCCGCGCATGCCCGCGCAACCCGATCTGCATTGAATGGGTTGGATCGACCAAGCCAGCATCAGCCAGATACGCGCCCCAGTGGGCGGCAGATTTCTTGGCACCGAGAAAATGATCTACCTTGGTGAACACATCTGTATGCGCATCCAGATGGAGGAAACACACAGGCTCACCGCCGGATATTTTTCCCTTTCCCAGCGCCTGTACTATACCGCCTGTAATAGAATGGTCGCCGCCAATTGAAACCGGTCTTGCACCAGCATTGTCAATCTCGCTATAGAACTCAGTGATCCGTTCGATGCAGTCTTCGTTATCATTGGAACGGGGAAAGGGTACATCACCCAGATCTCTGATATTACAAATGTTCCAGGGGTCAATTTCAAATTTTGAATGCACTCTGCGTTGTACCGCAGATACATTGCGTACGGATCTTGGGCCCAGGTGTTGGTCTTTTTCAGTCGTACCATTACCAGCTGAATGGGGCACTCCAACCAGGGCTACATCAGCATCTTTGGCAGTGCCGGTCTCACATCTGAAAAGGGTTGGAATTCCCCACCAGTATAGATTTTCCATCATTGCTGCATCATGTTCACGCGACATTGGCCGATTCTTCCATCAATACGTTTGAAATCAATGGCGGATCACGCCCGCCATCTTTAAAATTTATCCGCTACACCGTGATCAATTTGATTGATGTATCGGAATTATGCTGCACCTGCGCTTCTTCGATACATACCTTGGGCAATCCGGTCGATGACCATAGCGCAGAACAAAATGGCAAGACCTCCTAATAGCCCTTGTCCTTTGGCAGCGTACTGCAGCGCCTCAAGAATGAGGGCTCCGAGCCCTTCAGCCCCGATTAGGGAAGCAATCACAACCATGGACAGTGACATGAGGATGGTCTGGTTTATGCCAGTCATAATGGAGGGCATCGCCAATGGAACTTCAACGTTGCGTAACAATTGCCATTTGGAGCAGCCAAACGCGACCGCAGCTTCCTTGGTTGCTTCTGGCACACCTCGCATACCCAGCGCTGTCAAACGGATTACCGGTGGCATTGCAAATATGATCGTTGCAAGAACTCCCGGCGGCTTTCCGGTTCCGAAGAACGCGATGATTGGAATCAGGTAAACGAAGGCTGGCATCGTTTGCATGAAGTCGAGCACCGGTTCGGCAAATGCATAAGCCCGTTTGGATTTTCCAAACCAGATACCAAGCGGAATACCAAATAGCACACACAAAAAAGCGCCAGCGCCAATAAGCGCGACGGTGATCATGGAAATTTCCCACAACCCCATGAATGCCAGATACAGCAGAGATGCAGCGGTAAAGATCGCAACTCGAATTCCTGCCAGCCTGAAAGCCATAACGGTAATCACGACCATGACTACTGGCCAGGGAGTTTGGATCAGCACGATTTCCAGGCCATCAAGTACGGCTTTGATGCTTGCCGTGATTCCATCAAATACATTGCCAAAATTATTGGCCAGCCAGTCAAATCCGCTATCTCCCAGGGTGGCCAGGTAAGCAAAATATTCCTTTTTTATGGGGAATTCAGTGATTGGAATGCTGCCGCCCAGGAAGCCACCCGTCAGTGCACTGAGTTTTGCATCAGGATCTGCAACGGTAAATCGGAACAAGGTGAGCGGCCAAATAGCTACCAGTAGTATCGCTCCGAAAATGACGCTGCCTTTGTTTACACCCGATTGGGTGTTCGAAGGATTGGCACGCCATTTCAAATACTGTTTCTCATAAGCAATGTTGGCGTAGAAACCTTCAAGTACTTTGACCAGAACCAGCAAAACAAGCCCGGTAAGCAAAATGGCAGTGCCTTCAGTCGCGGCTTCGGCTGCTTGCTCTTTTGCCGTTTCCGCCACCTTCTTGAGATTGTTGGCGATTTTGAGTTTGGCTTCAGAGTCCGCAACATCTCCGGCAGCCAGCGCTTCTGCGGCTTGTTGTTCCCGTTTTGAAATGTTCGCCAACAATCGGTCATAACGGGCGAGTTGATCAGCGCCCAACTCTCCCCATAATCCGCGTCCAAGCTGCACGAGGACGAAAAGCTCCAGCACCAAAAACGTCCAGAAGAAACCCCACGCTCCGCGTAGCGCTCCCCACAATGGACCAAAGACAGCGGCCATTGTATTCCAGGACCACGCGAAACCGGTGGTACCCTGAATTTTGTCAAATTCAGTTTTATAGTAGTTTTCGTTTTCCTTAGCGAATTCACCAATGGAGTGATCGTGTGTACTGGCTCCAAGTTCGAGACCTGTATCAGTCATCCTTTGCCTCCTTGAATACCCTTGAGCAAGGTTGCTTTGTTGATTACTCCGATATCATTGCCATCATCATCATTGATAACAATTGGATGTTCGGTAGTTGTGGCAATATCAATCAATTGATCAAGGTCAGTGCCATGATGCGCTCGCGGGCTCTTTTTGAGTTCCTCACCTTTTGACGGTTTGTAATCGGAGATATTTTCCATAATTGAATGTGCGAACACTAGTTTCAGTTTGGAAATGCCCTCGACGAAATCTTTCACATAATCATCAGCAGGCTTTGTGACGATGTCTTCCGGTGTTCCTATCTGAACGATCCGGCCGTCCTTCATGATGGCAATGCGATCTCCAATCCGGATTGCTTCATCAAGATCGTGAGTAATAAAAACAGTCGTCTTTTGAAGTTCTGCTGACAGCGCCATGAATTGGTCCTGCAACTGGCGCCTGATCAAAGGATCCAGTGCTGAAAACGGCTCATCCATTAACAATACTTCAGGGTCCGATGCGAGTGCTCTAGCCAGCCCGACACGTTGCTGCATTCCACCAGACAATTCTCTGGGGAACCGGTCTTCATACCCATCCAGATTAACCAATTCCAGACAGTGCTGGGAGGTATCCCATCGTTTCGCCTTGGGTTCGCCGCGCACCTGAAGAGGAAACGCAACATTATCCCTTACCGTACGATGAGGAAGCAGTGCCATATGCTGAAACACCATTCCAATATGCATGGCACGCATTTCGCGAAGTTCTTCACCTGCAAGCGTCACCATGTCTTTGCCGAGAACCGTAATCTTTCCGGCTGTCGGAGCAATTAGCTGATTTAGGTGGCGAACCATGGTCGATTTACCAGAACCCGATAGCCCCATCACGCAAAATATTTCGCCGCGCTTTACTTCAAAGGAACAGTCCGCGATACCGACAACGGCACCAAATTCTGACAATACTTCTGGTTTGGATAACCCCCGCTCTTCAATAGCCCGCATAGCTTCTGCAGCTCGGCTACCAAAAATCTTCCAGACATTCTCGAGCACAATGGTGGTGTCATTCACAACTTCCGCTCCCCTTCAGTAAATTGTTCATGATAAAATATAAAAATAAAAGTCCAGGCGAGAGAAAACTCTAGAAATCCCGCCTGAACTTCGAAGGTGGGCAATGTTATTTCAACCAGCTGTCCACCAGGCTGCCATTTTCAGACACCCAATTTTTTGCAAATTCTGCCGGGTCCTGTTTTTCCACAACGAGTGCAAAAGTCATTTTTGAAACAACATCTGTATCCAGCTTTACCTGAGAAAGCAGTTTCGCAACTTCCGGATTGCTTTCCTCAAGACTCGCTGCATAGTGAATTTTCAACTTTGCAGTGTTCCAGGCAACAGGCGCAGAAGAGTTCTCCAGCCACTGGGGATCGTCTGTTGGTTGTTTTACATCCCACTTTGCTTCGTCATAGGCTGGCTCTTTCAAGATTACCAATTCATGTAATGCAAACATGTGATGCGGGGTGTAGCAGAAGAAAACAATATTCTTGTTTTGAGCGACGGCGTTGTCGACCTGTGCCAATGCAAGGGTTTCATCCATTTCACGCAAATTCATTGTTTCGTCAAAGCCATAAGACTTGGCGCGAATTTTCTCGACATTCGTGGATGCCCAGCCAGCTGCTCCGATCCAGATGTCGCCTTTTCCATCGCCATCGCTGTCAAAGTTCTTTGCCATGTCCGGATTGGATAGTTCTGACAAATCCTTAATTCCGGTACGTTCTGCAGTTCCCTTGGTAACGCACATTGCCTGATCGCCATCTACACCATTTGGATTTTGGCGAACCGTACCCTTGTCATTCACGAATTTTGCTTCCAGATTTGCCTGGTTGGGCAACCAAACTTCCGGATGAACGTGCATTGCTCCAGAATCCATCGCCTCAAAAACAACGGGGTTCGTGCCGTTTTGAAGCTCAACTTCAACACCAAGGTTATCTTCCATGACGACCTTGAGTACATGAGCAGTAACTCTCACTGAAGGCCAGTTTGGCACGCCAATGACAACATCTGCTGCCTGTGCGACGGAACTAAATCCCATTGCGGTTGCTAGTGCCGCTGCTGCGGCGTATTTTTTGAGTTTCATAATTTCCTCCCTAACTCAAATGATTACTCTTTTTTAAAACCTAACACGATTGTTTCACACATATAACGGTGTGGTCAATTTCTTCCGGTGACATACTGTTTTGAGGAGTTTCAATCATCAAAAACCAAAGCCTCGCCCCGCTTGTCCGGGTATTTTTCGTCACGCGTCTTCTCTGCAAATTGCCTGCGCAAGGCAATGAACCCCGCCGCCTCCGAGTGTAAACATCGACATGTCGGGTTCAAAAACCTCAAAACCGAGAGACTTCATTTTGCCGTTGAGTTCGACAGCACCTTTCATCGACAACACCTTTTCATTTCCAAGCGCAACAAGGTTCACACCGAGGTTCTTTGCCTCCCGGTAAGAAACATCGACAAATTTAAAACCCCACTCTTGCAACAGTTCAACCACCCACGGCTCCAGCGCATCCAAACACGCAACAAGCAGCTTTTCCGCGAGAGGCACAACCAGGCCGTCCATGTGCACAAATTCACGACTGATCGGCACTGTCACAGCTTCCCAGCCTTCACTGCGTACAAACTCCGCAACCTGTTCAGAGCCTTCCTTTTCGGAGCGTTCTCCGCAATATCCGATCAATACTTTTCCTGGTTCCAGAATGACAAAATCGCCCCCCTCAAAATGCCCTGCGGTGGCAAAGTTCCAAATCGGGATTTTGTGTTCCTGATAAAACTTGATGACGCTGACATAATCTGCACGACGGCATTTGAGTTGCATATGGCATATGAGAGCACCCCAAGGAGTCATTGCCGAGCTGTCCCGCGCAAAGAAATTGCGATGCAAAACCTCGTCGGCCTCTAGAAAATGACAGCTTACTCCGGACTCTTCATAGATGCGCACCATTTCAGCGTGCTGTGACATTGCGAGTTGCAGATCAAAAGTCACACCGGTTTTGTGCGCATTAGCCAGTGTGCGTCCTATTAGCGGACCGGCATCAACCCACTGATAAAACTCCGGCTTACCCAGCAAAACATCATGCAATGGCGCATAGTCGTTGTCGATGCCCCAGTTTATGTTTGCCGGCTCAACATTCATCCTACAACCTCTCCTACAATTCCAGAAACCCAGTAGCCTATTCTAATTTGGAATTTTTTAGATTGAATGATATATGCAGGAACTTTAGTTGTATAATCATACAAGAATAATTGAGATGCTCCCGCCCCGCTTATCCAAAGCCGATATTCATCTTTTGTATGTTTTTGCAGTGGTTGCAGAAGCAAAAAGCTTTGCGGCCGCACAGGCAGTGCTGAATACTTCACCTTCAACCATCAGTCGGCAAATTTCTGATCTGGAAAAAAGACTTGGGGCAAGCTTGTGTCAGCGGGGACGAAGCGGATTTCAGCTCACTAATTTCGGCCAGAGAGTCGCGAATGCGACAGATGATCTCTTCAACTCGCTTGAGCAATTTAGCAACAAGATTACAGGCGGCAAAATCAACCTGTCAGGAAAACTGTCGATTGGTGTCATCGACAACTGGATATCAAACTCTCAAGCACCGATCGTTAGCGCGCTTTCCAAATTCCATGAACAAGCGCCAAGCGTCGAAATTGACATTCATTCCATGGCGCCTGATACCATTGAGTACAGTTTACTTGAAAACCGTATAGACATAGGGATCGGCGTGTTTCACCGCCCCAAACAGGGTCTGCAGTACAAAAAGATTTCTCGCGAATATATAGATTTGTTTTGTGGTGAGGCCCATCCACTCATCAATACAAATCGAACAATTTCAATCGATACTAAACTGGAACAATCGAATTTGGTAAGAAGGGCGTATCTGATTGAAGAGCAAATTGCCCCGATAGCATCGCGGATCAAATCCACAAGCCAGGCGCATCAGGTGGAAGGAGTGGCCATGCTGATACTGACCGGAAAGTTCATTGGATATCTGCCAGAATCATATGCAATGCTTTGGGTGCGCGAAGGCAAGATGAAAAGCGTGGCGTCGAAGAAATACAGGTTGCCCACCGATATTCAACTGGTGACTAGACGGGGGCATTATCAAACGAGGCCTTCTGAGCTTTTTATCAAAATTCTCAAACAAAAGTCGGACCTTGAGAATTCCCGACACCCCAAGTGACAAACATTATGAGATTGAATGGCTGGTGGATTTGATTGTGGCGCAGTCATGAAGGAAAATTGCGCCACCGTAATGCAACCAATTAGTTGTATTACCATACTGGTTACTGTTTGATCGAAGTCAATCATTTTGTACCTACCTGTGACAACCTTCAACCCCAGTCCGAACGAATACGATGTATGCACTTTTACTAACAATCCATATTATCCTGGCCACAGCAGCTTCGGTGCATATTTTGCTTTCGAAGAAGCAGGTGCGCGCTGCTGTCAGTTGGCTCGGGATATCATGGCTTTCCCCCATAATTGGCAGCTTCATCTATTTTGTATTCGGAATAAACCGCGTTGCCAGAAGGGCACTAAAATTTCGCCAACTAACAGGAGCGGAATCAAAAGACATACGAAGCGCACCAGTTGAAAAATCCAGCATTGGGGAAACCCGTGTTTCAAATCTGACAAGGCGCGTTGGAGACAGTCTCGCAGATTTTCCATTGGTGGATGGCAACAGCATGGATATTTTTCAAAACGGCGATGAGGCCTATCCGGAAATGCTTGCGGCAATTTCTGCAGCCGAGAAAACCATTGCGCTCTCAAGCTATATTTTCCGAATGGATAAAAACGGCAGAAAATTTGTCCAAGCACTGGCAGATGCAAAAGACAGGGGTGTCGAAGTCAAAGTGCTCATAGATGGTATAGGGGGCGGGTTTCTAAAATGTCCGGCCGTTACTGAATTGGCAACATTCGGGATAGATGCAAGGCGGTTTCTTTTCAGCTTGGCGCCCTGGAAGATGTCTTATCTAAACCTCCGCAATCACAAAAAGCTGCTAATACTGGACGGCAAGACAGCGTTTGTCGGCGGAATGAATATCGGAAGCGAAAACCTGCTGCGTAGAAAACTTGCAAGCAGCGTACGCGATACCCATTTTAAGTTCAAAGGTAAGGTCGTCACCCAACTGCTCCACAGTTTTGCGGAGGATTGGTTCTTTACTGCTGAAGAAGAGCTCACGGGTGAAGGCTGGTGGGCGGATGCCGAAAATTCGGGTACTGTAATATCCCGCGTAATCAATTCTGGTCCTGATCAGGAACCTGGTCATGCTGAGGCTATCTTTGCCGCAGCAATTGTCGGGGCAAGAGAGCGAATAAGGATCGTCACTCCCTATTTTCTCCCGGATGAAAAGCTTCAGTATTTGCTTGAATTGGCAGCACTCAGGGGTGTGACAATTGATATTGTCGTACCACTAAAAACAGATTTTCGAATTTTTGATTGGGCAATGCAAGGACAGATTTCACTGATGAACTTGAAGAGTATCAATTGCAGAAATTCTTTACAGCCCTTTGATCATACGAAGCTTTTTACAGTCGACGGCAGTTGGTGTGCGATTGGCAGTCCTAACTGGGATGCGCGCAGCATGCGATTGAATTTTGAAATACTGGTTGAATGTCATGGTGCAAAAGCGGTGGAGCGGGTTGATAGAATCATTGACGAAAAAATTGAAAAAACAGCGCCGTATGGCAGACCTCCCGATTCCTGGATATCGGATGGATCCAGATTGAGGAATGCAGCAGCACGACTATTGATGCCATATCTCTAGAAAGGACAAAGTATTTGTGAAAATCGCCAGTTGGAATCTTTTTCACCGCGCTGGGGCAACAGTAGATGAGATTGCCAGGATTGTGGATGATGAAAAACCGGATCTGTTCCTAATGCAGGAGGTCACTCCGGCCATCGAAGTGTTGCCGGAAATTGCTGGTGGCCATTTTTGGTGGCAGCCCTGGTCTGATAAACGCTATGGCATGGCAATCTGGAGTTCCTCTCCGCTTGATGGTTCCAGTTCTCTGCACCTGCCAAAATCTCCCCTTCCGGGAATTTTTCCAAGACGGTTTGCACAGGTGACCGAAACTGACGGAATTACGATTTCCAATGTTCATCTTTCCCATGGTCAGGTGTTAAACCGAAGACAACTGTCCCATATCGCGAAAGATGCGGATGGAGCGATGGTAATTATGGGTGATTTTAATGCGGTCGGCCCAACAATCTTGAAATATTTCGAAGACGTAGGCCCTCGCAACCCTACTCATCGAGCCCAAAAACTGCTTCCGTTGCGTCTGGACCGCTGTTTGGTTCGGAATATGAAATGCACGGAGGCGCGAGTTCTTCATCCCCACAGCTCAGACCATCACCCGATTGTCGTTTCGTTGGAACCAAAAGTAATTGATACTCATCTAACAAAAAGTGCGGATGGCGATTAGGCCTTCATTCACTTTCCCTATTTGGAGAAAATCACTATGCGCAAATGCCGAACACAAATAAAAATACCTGCCCTTGTAGTGGTGTTACTGTCTATGCCTGTAGATGGCTTTGCGCAATCCAGCACTCCAGTATGGCTGGACGATTTGCAGTATGCGCTGGTGGTAAATCATGACTGCGAAGTCAAGGAATATCTGTCTTTACATGAAGGCAAACTAGGTGACCGCAACATGTACATTGCCCGGGCAAAATGTGTTGATGGCAGGGTTTTCGACGCATACAAGCTTGAGCCTCAGGAAGAATTTGCAATCAAACCATGTGAAATTTTGTCCTGCTGATAATTTCCCTGCCCGGTTGATTGAAATCAATCCGACATAAATTCGTCGTGCCAGAATTGATTTCGTTATTTTGAACACCGAAGAATGATGTGATGTTTGATAATGCACGTGAAGTCGTGAAGGTATTGGGCTTCAGGATTCGTATAGATCCGAGTTGGTATATCATAGCTGCGCTTATTATCTGGTCTTTATCCAGCACTTATTTTCCACAAGTCCTGCCTGAGAGAGATCGTGCGTCACTTATTCTGTTTTCCGTGATTGCAATGGTTGGGCTGTTTGCTTCCCTTGTGCTGCATGAGCTTGCGCACTCGCTTGTCGCCAGGCATTTCAAATTGAATGTCGGCAGCATTACCTTGTTTATTTTTGGTGGAGTTGCCGAACTCGAACGTGACCCGGAGAGCGCCAAATCAGAATTCTGGATAGCGATCGCCGGGCCGATCATGAGTTTGTTATTGGGCATCCTGTTTTTTGCACTGGCGGATTTGGCATTAAATCAGAAAGCGGCTTCTGAAATCCTACTTTATCTCGGTCGAATAAACTTGATGCTTGCAACATTTAATCTTATCCCGGCATTTCCGCTGGATGGAGGCCGCGTATTTCGCTCCGTGATTTGGCACATCAAGAATGACGTTCTGGTTGCAACACGGATTGCCAGTCGGGTGGGCACCTTCTTCGGCATTCTTTTGATAGTGATGGGAATTCTTGCGTTTTTTGCTTCACAAATTGTAGCTGGCATGTGGCAAGTGCTGATAGGCATCTTTATTGTCCGCGTTTCCCAGGCGAGCTATGAAGACTTGATTGTTCGCCACACCTTGAAAAACCATACGGTTGGTACATTGATGTCCCCCGGCCCGTTGGTTATTGAAGCTGACGAGACATTAAAGTCGCTGGTAGAAAATGTGATTTTGAAGCACAACTTGAGTTTTGTACCAGTCGTGGATCATGGTAAGTTGCTGGGTTATGTGGACGCAGCAATGATCCGAACGATTGATCAGGACAACTGGAAAGAAACCAAAGTTGAAGACATTTTCGTTAGCATTGACGCGGACAACACTGTCGGAATTGAAGCTAAAACGGAAGACGTCTTTGATCAAATGGTAAGAACCGGAAATCGCAAGTTGTTGGTCATGGAACACGGGGAACTGTCCGGTGTGATATCACTTGCCGATCTCATGAATTTTTTGGCAATCCGCACTAGTCTAGGGCTTCCTCCTGCTTCAACTTCGACAAAAACCGGCGTAAAAACTGTTCATGCTTGAACTCCTCACCCCTAAACAGATGGCATTGGCTGACAAGGCTACTATTGATGGCGGAATAGCCGGCATACAGTTGATGGAAAATGCCGGTGAAGCTGTAGTGGAAATTCTGAACTTGGAAGTTCCAGATGCCGGAAAAATTCTGGTCATTTGTGGAACAGGCAATAATGGTGGTGATGGATTTGTCGCCGCCCGTCTTTTGTATGAACAGCAAAAGAAGGTCACGGTGTTAATTGCAGGTGATGTTGCGAATATTGCTGGCGATGCAAAACTGGCATTTGAACGGCTGGACAGGAAGATTGTCTCAAATGAAAAACCCGACCTCAGCAAATATGATGCGGTTGTTGATGCTTTGTTTGGCGCTGGACTGGACAGACCTGTTATCGGAGAACCGGCTCTACTTATCGATGCTGTCAATGCAAGCGGCAAACCTGTTGTTTCCGTTGATCTCCCAAGCGGAATTGACGGATCCAGTGGACAGGTAATGGGCTGCGCAATCAACGCGAATGCAACCGTCACATTTTTCCGGTATAAACCCGGACATCTGTTGGTGCCGGGCCGTTACCATTGCGGAAACCATCATCTTAGACAAATCGGAATAACGGAAAAAACCCTAACCCAATCACGTTATGCAGCTTGCCGAAACCAGCAAAATTTGTGGTTGAACACTTATCCCGCAACTCGACCTGACGGCCACAAATATGATCGCGGGCACTGTCTAGTTGTATCGGGACCGGTTGCCTCTACTGGCGCGGCACGATTGGTGGCGGGAGCAGCATTGCGCACGGGATCCGGTCTGGTAACCATTGCAAGTCCCAGTGATGCTTTGATTGTTAATGCCAGCCATCTGACATCCATCATGCTGCGCTGCGCAGACAAGCCTGAGGAAATTCAGGAAGTTTTGTCTGACGAGAGGTTCAATTGCATTGCAATGGGGCCAGGAATGCTCCCAGACAATCACACCGTAAGGATGGTCGAAGCGGTTTTAGAAATGAAACGGAATACGGTTCTCGATGCTGGAGCGCTTTCAGCATTCAGGAGCAGGCCCTCTGAGCTATTCCAGGCTATTAGAAGATCTGGCGGCCAAGTTGTTTTGACACCACATGAAGGAGAATTTCGAACCTTGTTTCCGGACGAAAAGGACATTCGGTCAAAACTTGAAAAGGCAAAATCCGCTTCCGAAAAAAGCGGTTCAGTGATTCTGCTGAAAGGACCGGACACGGTTGTTGCTTCGGGGCGAAACGAAGCAAGTATTTCCAACAATGCTCCACCTTGGCTGGCGACTGCCGGAAGCGGTGATGTTCTCACAGGCATCGTTGCAGGGTTATTGGCTCAGGGTATGCCGGTATTTGATGCTGCCAATGCAGCTGTTTGGATGCATGGTGCGGCGGCCAAGTCGGTGGGCCCGGGCATGATTTCCAGTGACCTGGATGCCGGATTGCAAAATGTCATCAGAGGACTAGTGGCCTGACGGAGCCAATGCCATCAATTATGTCTTTCGCTTTGCAGCTTCCTGAACAATCGTAGTAAGGCTCTCCAGGTCACCAATCTGATTTGCCATCAACAAGATCAGCCGAATGTTCAATGCTTGGCTCTCTTCTTCGGCCAAACCTTCATGTGCCTTCATTAGCAACTCATAAAACGCATCACCATTGGCGCCCAGGTGATCCTCTCCTAGTACTCTTTCTTTCGTCATCAACCTGTGTCCTTATACGCTGCCATGGCACGCTTGTATGCGTCCCTAATGCTTGCCGGGTCTGGCTTGTCGAAGGACGCGGCCACGTGACCATCCGGCCTCATCAGATAGAGCGATTCTTCACCGTATCGATCAAAGACTGTTGATCCCAAGGGTTCAACACAGAGGTAATCGTCATTTTTCTGGCCGACCCCAATCCTTTTCAATCCTTCAATCTCAGGAACTTCAATATGGCCAAAACCGACCAACATGAATTCACCTTGCAAAATTTCAATCAACCACCGTCCGTCTTTCAACGGCACGTCGATCACAGCATTCCCCGATGTGAGTTTGCCGGGGCCGGGAGTCTGCAGGTCGAACTTTTCCAGGGAACACGGAACTGACAATCTGCCTGAATTAATAAGTTTGCGAGCGAATGTATGATCAGCAGCGAGGTTTAATACTTCGTTGCGAAACCGATGCTCAATCTCCGACTTTGGTGTCATGAAATTTGTCGCCCGTGTGGAATTCAGGATATTTTCTGCTGATCCGTGGCACCGCTCTTCACTATAGGTTTGCAACAGGCGTGTTGAGGAACCCCCATCCAATACTTCCGCCAGTTTCCAGCCCAGGTTATCGACATCCTGAATTCCCCCATTGCCACCCCGCGCGCCGAATGGACTAACTACATGAGCACTGTCGCCAACAAAAATGACACGGTTATGCAAAAACCGCTCGAGTTTCGCACAACGGAATTTATACACGCTCATCCAGTCAAGTTTGAACGGCTTCTCGCCGATAATTGCGCGAATTCTCGGTAGAACTTTTTCTTTGGTGGCCTCTTCCTGCGGATCGGTCTCCGGGCCAAGTTGTAAATCAATACGGTAGAGATTATCCGGCTGTTTATGCAGGAGTGCTGATTGTCCGGGATGGAATGGTGGTTCGAACCAGAACCAGCGCTCCGCTACTTCTGTTTCAAACGGACTTTCTTCCATCTCGACGTCCACGATCAGAAAATGTTCTTCGAAAGTATGGCCTTCAAACGGCAAATTCATGCGCGCTCTTGTTGACGACCCGGCACCGTCACATGCAATCAGATAGTCGCATTCAAGGTTATAGTTGCCGTCCGGTGTTTCAATAGTGATTTCAACATGTTCACCATGATCGATGTGGTTCACGACCTTGTTCTTGAACCGGATATCGATCAGGCCGGGGAAATCTCTGGTGCGTTCAACAAGATACTGCTCCACATAGTATTGCTGAAGGTTGATGAAGGCAGGGTATTTGTGGCCCTCTTCCGGCAGCAGGTCAAAGTTGTATACTTCCCGATCCCGGTGAAACAATCGCCCGACTTTCCAGGTAACACCCTTTTCAAGCATGCGTTCGCCAACACCAAGCCGGTCGAAAATCTCCAATGTTCTTTTTGACCAGCAGATCGCTCGTGATCCAACGGAAACCACATTATTGTCGTCAAGAACAACCGTTTTGACACCGCGCAATGCAAAGTCAATTGCCATAGCGAGGCCAATGGGCCCTGCCCCGACGATGATCACCTGGTGGCGCGGTTCACTCCCTGTCAGGCCCGGTGGTCGATCATATTCGAATGGTTTGTATTCATATCCTGCCATTGGACTATCTTATCCTTGAAGTGCCTCCCACATTTCGACATCGCGTTCGGCGGTCCAGATCCTTGGCGTATCAATCCCGCGTGCTTCGTCAAAGGCTCTGGAAACGTTAAACGGCAGACAATGCTCATAAATTGCATAATCGGAAAATTTTGGATCACATTCTGCCCGGACAGCATCCCAGGCTTCCTTCAAAGGCCCTCCGCGTGCTGCAACACGAGCCGCTGGGCGATAAGTGCTTTCTACAAAGTCCCTCGTATTCTCGATTGCCGCATCCACCGTGTCCTTTCCAACCAACGCATCACCTCGTCCGGGAGCAATTGCATCAACATCGAACCATCTGATCGCATCGAGCGTATCACCCCAGTCAGCAAAGTGCCCATCTCCACAGTAACAGGCCGAATGATATTCAACGATATCGCCGGTGAACATGACGTTTTGATCAGGCACATGGATAACGATATCTCCTGCTGTATGGGCTCGACCAAGATGCATCAAGTCTACACGACGGTTGCCGAGATACAGCGTCATGCTCTCGGAAAAAGTTGTCGTAGGCCATGTTAGCCCAGGAATGCTTTCGTGCCCCTGGAAAAGACGCGGGAACCGGCCAAACTCGCTGTCCCAATCCTCTTGTCCACGCTCTGCTACCATTGCGCGGGCGGTATCTGACATTATTACCTGTTGCGCTCCGAACGCAGAAGCACCCAAAACCCGAACTGCATGGTAGTGGGTCAAGGCGAGATGGGTAATTGGTTTGTCTGTGACCTGCCGAATACAATCAATCACCTTTTGCGCAAGGCGGGGTGTTGCTTGTGCCTCAACAACCATAACGCTGTCATCACCGATGATGACGCCTGAATTTGGATCTCCTTCCGCAGTGAATGCATAAAGCCCCTCCCCCACTTCCGTGAAACTGATTTTCTTTTCTTCCAGGTCGCCTTGTGATGCAAATGCCTTTGCCATGTTCGATCTATCCTTTGTATGGGTCTTTGAGCGCCGGCAGAACCTTGCCGGTACATTCACCGAACCCGATTGTGTAATTCTCACCTCTGGCCGCGCCAGTCATGATAACGGTGTCGCCGTCTTCCAGAAATGTCCGGTTTTGCCCAGCGTCCAGAGTCAAGGGTTCTTTGCCGCCCCAACTCAGTTCCAGAAGTGATCCGCGGTTATCCTTTTGAGATCCTGATATCGTGCCTGAGCCCAACAGATCTCCTACATTCATGGGGCACCCTGATGAGGTATGATGTGCAAGTTGTTGTGCGGAAGAATAGTACATTTCATTGTAGTTCGTCCGGGAAATCATCGAGGCAGACTGCTCTTCCGGGGCGAGCAAAACTTGCAAATCGATGTCGTAAAGCATGGGACCACAGTCCTTGAGATGATCCAACAATTCATATTCACGGGATGGCGCATTGCATTTGAAAGGTTCAAGTGCATCTTTCATAATGATCCAGGGGCTTATGGATGTAGCCGTGGCTTTTGCCTGAAACGGTCCGAGTGGCTGATACTCCCATGCCTGGATGTCCCGTGCGGACCAATCGTTCAGAAGTACGTACCCGAATATCATATCGTTGGCTTTTTGAACGGTTACAGGACCTGCTGAAGGCTGCCCCACTATCGCACCCATTTCCAGTTCAAAATCGAATCTGCGGCTTGGCAGGAATGCCGGCACCTCATGGTTCGGACTTTTCAACTGTCCCCAAGGGCGATTGAAGTTTGTGCCCGAAACAAAAACAGAAGACGCGCGGCCATTATAACCGATGGGAATATGTAGCCAATTTGGAGGAAGTGCATTTTCTGCTCCCCTGAACATGGTGCCGACATTTGTTGCGTGATTCCTGCCTGCGTAAAAATCCGTGTATTCAGAAACAGCAAATGGCATGTGCAATTGTACATCACTCAGCCTGATCAGATATCCATTGGCTACCGTTTCGTCCTTACTACCTTCGCTTAGTATATCGGTCAGGCGGGACCGTAAATGCTGCCAGACTTGAGGTCCTTCAGCCATCAGAGCATTCCAAGTGGGAATTCCGAACAGCTTTTTTTCGGAAAGCTGCAACAAACCGCTTGCCTCAGCTGAACGGCAATCGAAAACCATATCACCGATCGCGACACCGCAACGCGTGTCATCATCCGCGTGCGAGAATACACCCAGCGCAAGATTATTAACCGGAAAAGGGGATTGGGGATTGTTTGCGCTTTCAACCCAACTTCTAATGAGTGACAAATTCCAGTTCCATTTCTTGAATTGATTACGTCTTACTTCAGACCGGGAGTTCCGTCGAACTTCTTCTCCAGATCGGACCAACAGTCGATATAATCGTCCTGCAGGGGAGCCTCTTTAGCCGCAAATTCCGTCAGATGCTGCGGGAACCTGGTTTCAATCATAAACGACATCGTATTGTCGAGCTTTTCAGCATTTAGATTGGAATTGGAAGCACCCTCAAATGCATTTTTGTCAGGCCCATGGGGCAACATCATGTTGTGCAGCGACATTCCTCCAGGCACAAACCCTTTGGGCTTGGCATCATACTGCCCGTAAATGTTTCCCATCAATTCCGACATTACGTTCTTGTGGTACCAAGGTGGGCGGAACGTGTCTTCAGCCACCATCCAGCGCTCCCGGAAAAGTACAAAATCAATATTGGCTGTTCCCTCAACTCCAGAAGGCGCTGTCAGTACCGTAAAAATCGAAGGGTCCGGGTGGTCAAACAAAACCGCGCCAATCGGGCAGTAATCCCGCAGATCATATTTACAGGGTGCATAATTTCCGTGCCAGGCCACAACATCAAGAGGACTATGTCCGATTTCCGTTCGATGAAACTGGCCACACCATTTCACGGTCACCGATGAGGGGGTCTCACGGTCTTCGAATGCAGCAACAGGAGTCTTGAAATCCCTGCGATTGGCCATGCAGTTGGCGCCGATCGGACCGCGCCCGGGAAGTTTGAATTTCTGCCCGTAGTTCTCACATACAAAACCGCGTGCAGGGCCATCCACGACTTCCACGCGATAGATAAGCCCTCTGGGAATAATCGCAATTTCCTTTGGCTCAAGGTCAATTACACCCAGTTCTGTAAAGAACCTCAGGCTTCCCTCCTGAGGCACAACCAGCATTTCGCTGTCTGCGGAATAAAAGTAGTCGTCTTCCATGCTCTGGGTTACCAGGTAAATATGATTGGCCATGCCAACCTGCGTATTTACATCACCAGCTGTCGTCATCGTTCGCATTCCGCTTAGCCAGGTCATCTTTTCTTTGGCATGTTCGACCGGGTTCCAGCGATACTGGCCAAGGCTGATCACATCATCAATGATATTTGGTGCGGATTTCCAGTACGGAAGGGAGATTTTTTTGTATCGGTGCGAATGTTTTACCGACGGGCGAATTCGATAACACCAGGTCCGTTCATTTTCATGACTGGGAGCGGTAAATGCCGTTCCAGACAATTGCTCGCCATAGAGTCCATAGTTACACTTCTGCGGGCTATTCATGCCTTGCGGCAAGGCATCGGAAAGCGCTTCAGTTTCAAAATCATTGCCAAACCCGGGCATATATCCCGGGTGTTGCTTAGAGATTGAAGGCGCAATTTTCATTTTTCGTTGCGGTTGTTGAACATTCATGTCGAATTCCTATGGCGAGCGCACAAATTATTAGTTGAAAATGTAACTATCAAGTGTTGGGTTGCCCTGAAATTCACAAGTTTTTCAGTCCGGTGAAAAGATATCCCAGATTGATCAATCCTATTGTGCTCATTTCATTGAACAAACTGTAAAAAGAGATACCATCAACGCAAGTTGATATTTGCAGGTTTGCTCGATGGAATTTCCGGAGAGCCGGCCGCGAAAAAACTGGAGGATAACATGACACCGGAAGAGGCGCTGGATACAGCGACGGCCCTGCCCTGTTGGAATGGCACAGTGGATGGAAAGCCGTTGGAAGGTGGCATCACCAACCATAATATTCTGGTCCAAACGGACGAAGGCAAGTTTGTTGTGCGGCTTGGACAGGATATTCCGGAACATGGTGTCATGCGCTGGCATGAACTCGCAGCGAGCAAGGCCGCAAATGCCGCCGGAATATCCCCTGGCGTTTTTTACCACCGACAGGGTGTGCTAGTGCTTGAATATGTAGAAAGCCGTGCGCTGGAAGAAACCGATCTTCATCAACCTGAAGTCCTTTTGTCAGTCGTTGATCTTGTTCGGCAAGCACATAAAAACGTAACTATGGAAATGCGCGGAAATGTTTTGAGTTTCTGGATATTTCATGTCCTACGGGACTATGCAGGCACTCTTCGCGACAATGGGTCTGCGTATATTCCCAAACTTGGCAAATTGCTTGAACAGGCAGATTTGCTCGAAAATGCTGTTGGCCCGGTCAATCTCGTATTCGGACACAATGACCTTTTGCCAGCCAATATCCTGGACGATGGCGAACGTTATTGGTTGATCGATTGGGAGTATGCCGGTTTCAACTCGCCTCTTTTCGATCTTGGAGGACTTGCCAGTAACTGTGGGCTGGACAGACAGGCGGAAGCAAAAATGTTGAGGGCATATTTTGGTAATGAACCGGATAATGATTTGTGGCGGCGATACGATGCAATGAAATGTGCATCCTTGTTGCGGGAAACCATGTGGTCAATGGTCAGCGAAATAACTTCAGAACTGGACTTCGACTATTCACAATATACCGAAAAAAATCTGGACCGGTATGAAGAGGCGATTGCAGGATTCTTCGCGAAAGGTTCTGGAAAATGACCGAATTTCCGACAACCGCGCAAGCAGTTATTGTGGGTGGAGGAATTATTGGTTGTTCCACTGCCTACCATCTTTCCCGTTTGGGGTGGGATGTAATCTTGCTGGAGCGCAAGAAACTTACGTCCGGATCAACATTTCATGCAGCCGGTCTGGTCGGCCAATTACGCTCAAGTGCAAATATCACTCAACTGCTTGGCTACTCGGTTGATCTTTACAAAACCCTTGAAATGGAAACCGGCCAAGCGACCGGATGGAAAATGAATGGAGGCCTGAGACTTGCCTGCAATCAGGAGCGCTGGACAGAAGTCAGACGCCAGGCGACTACCGCCCATTCATTCGGGCTCGACATGCAACTGCTCAGTGCGAAGGAAGCACAGGATTTATGGCCATTGATGTCGGTTGATGATGTTGTCGGCGCTGCCTTCCTGCCGACTGATGGACAGGCAAACCCTTCTGATATCACGATGTCCCTTGTCAAGGGCGCAAGGATGGCCGGTGCAGGAATTCATGAAGATACAAAAGTCACAAAAGTGATTGTGGACAGAGGCGTCATCAAAGGAGTTGAAACCGAAAAGGGCACTATTGAATGCGGAGTGGTGATCGCATGTTGCGGACAATGGACCCGCGACTTTGCGAGATCAGTAAATGTAAACGTGCCGCTGGTTTCAGTTGAGCACCAGTATATGATCACGGAGCCTATAGAAGGTGTTACAGCGAATTTACCAACGCTGCGGGACCCTGACCGGTTGACCTACTACAAGGAAGAAGTCGGAGGTCTTGTAATGGGCGGGTATGAGCCCAATCCGATTATGTGGGCGGAAAACGGCATTCCCTCCGGGTTTCATTACACGCTACTTGAAAGTAATTTTGATCACTTTGAACCGATCATGGAACTGTCACTCGGCCGGATTCCTGCTTTGGAGACCGCTGGCATAAAAACACTGACTAATGGTCCGGAGAGTTTCACACCCGATGGGAACTTTATCCTTGGGGAAGCACCTGAGTTAAAAAACTTCTTTGTCGGTGCCGGCTTTAATGCATTCGGCATCGCATCGGGTGGCGGAGCTGGGATGGCACTGGCGGAATGGGTTGCAAACGGGGAACCGCCCTATGATCTTTGGGCCGTCGATATCCGGCGTTTTGGACGTCCACATTTTGATACAGATTGGATACGGACCAGGACTTATGAAGCTTACGGAAAACACTACACAATGGCCTGGCCATCCGAGGAACATGACAGCGCTCGCCCCTGTCGAAAATCACCCCTTTATGAGCTTTTAAAAAAGGACGGGGCTGTTTTCGGTGAAAAACTTGGATGGGAGCGTCCCAATTGGTACGCAGACCAAAATTCAGGCGAGCAACAAAAGGACATCTATACGTTTGACCGGCCTAACTGGTACTCTGCCGTCGCCCGTGAACATGATGCTGCACGCAATGCCGCAGCATTGTTTGACCAGACTTCATTTGCAAAGTTTGTGCTCAAGGGCCCGGACGCAGAAGAGGCACTTAACTGGATTGCAGCAAACAATGTGTCCCGGCCGGTCGGCTCCCTGATATACACGCAAATGTTGAACGATCATGGTGGTATTGAATGTGACCTAACCTGCTCCCGTACGGCACTGGACGAATATTACATTGTGACCGGTACCGGGTTTGCAACGCATGATTTTGATCATATCCAAAAGAACATTCCGGATGGCATGAACGCTCAGCTAGTGGATGTCACTTCGTCATTTGCAGTATTGTCACTCTTTGGGCCAAAATCGCGTGAAATTCTACAGTCAGTCACCCGTGATGATGTCAGCAACGAACGGTTTCCTTTCGGCACGGCTAAAACTATCGGGATTGCAGGATGCCCGGTAAATGCGCTGCGCATTACCTATGTCGGCGAAATGGGATGGGAACTACATTTGCCAATTGAATATGCCATTACAGTTTATACCGCCCTACACGAAGGCGGAAAAAAACACGGGTTACGCAATGCCGGGTACCGTGCAATCGAAACACTGCGGCTGGAAAAGGGTTATCGCGCGTGGTCATCAGATATCGGACCGGATCATACTCCGCTTGAGGCAGGACTGAGTTTTGCGGTCAATTTGAAAAGTAATGTCGACTTCAAGGGGCGCAATGCGGTTGAAGCTCAGCGCGACACAGGCGTAAAGAAAATCATGACTACTTTTACTGCTGATGAAAAGGTAATCCTGCTTGGACGCGAAACGATATACCGGAATGGGGAGCGTGTAGGATGGCTAAGCTCCGCAGGATTCGGACATTCCATCGGAAAGTCTATAGGAATGGGATATGTTCGTAGTGACCAAATTATTGATCGTGAATTCGTTCTTTCCGGTGAATACGAACTTGAAGTTGCCACACAACGCATCCCGTGCATTGCCCATTTGGACCCTTTGTATGATCCGCAAATGAAGAAAGTGAAGTGTTAGGCAGCCCTGCTGAATTTCCGACCGCCTGCACCCAAATATGCATCGAATGCCGCGGCGACGTTTCGGATTATGAACCGAGCATCTTGCTTGACCACCAGATTGCCATTTTCTACCTGGGCCAGTTTGTCTTTAATCAGGGTATTCAATCTGGCATTGTTTTCAATCAACAACCGGTAATCCTGGCCGAAATCGCCGCATACTTGTTTCAAATCTACTGCAAAATCACACATCAACCGTTCAATGATTTTTGCCCGTAACTGGTCATCCGGCAAAAATGCATAACCTCTTGTTGTAGCCAAAGTTTCTTCCGACATGCTCCGGCGATATGAGCCGATTGAAACATCATTCTGGATATACCCTTCTTCAAAACGACTGATTGACGAAGCGCCAAAACCGATCAGTGTCTGGCATGCGTCCGTCGTATATCCCTGGAAGTTCCGATGTAACTGTCCATCAGATTGTGCACCAGACAACATATCACCGGGCAATGCATAGTGATCCAGCCCGATTTGCCGATAACCCGCGGCAGCTAATGTCGTGGCGATGGCTTCCGCCTGGGCGAGACGCTCTGAGCCATCTGGAAGATCGGATTCGGAAATCATCTTTTGATGTCTCTTAAATTCTGGCACATGGGCATAACCAAAAACCGAAAACCGGTCAGGTTTCATTTCAACTGCCTGCTGTGCAGTTTCAATACAAGACGCGATATCCTGCTTCGGCAATCCATAAATCAGGTCAAAATTTATTCCGTGAATACCGGCATTCTTCAGTGAATTGACTGTTGCAGCTGTATCTTTTTTGGATTGAACGCGGTTGATTGCTTTTTGAACTTTAAGGTCGAAACTCTGGACACCTAAACTTGCACGGTTGACCCCCGCTTCTGCCATGGCTGAAACCATGTCCATAGTCAGAGTTCTGGGGTCGATCTCAACTGCAATTTCAGTCGTGTTGTCTAACTTGAAATTCTTCCTGATCAAGGCAAACAAGTCGAGGAAGCGCTGGGGTTCGATAATTGTGGGTGTTCCACCACCGAAATGAACGTGGCCCACAGGCATTTTTTTTCCTGCCAATCCGGCAATCAGCATCAACTCCTGCTCCAACGCCTGGAGATAAAATTCAATCGGTCCGTCCCGTTTAGTTACCTTTGTGTGGCAACCACAATACCAACACATGGAACGGCAAAAGGGGATGTGGAAATAGAGCGAAACCGGTTTTTCAGGATTCACACCGGTAATCCATTTTCGATGTGTATCCGGGCTTATTTCAGTCGTGAAATTTGGAGCCGTAGGATAACTGGTATATCGCGGCAAGCGCTCATCACTATATTTTGCCAGCAATTTCTCTTTCATCACAGACGCTTCAGGCCGGGACGTTACCCCCAACTATTTTTCCCGGTCATTTGCAATAATGGAAACGTAGGCAAGAGTGAGAGAAAATACTGCGAACGCAGCTACCACAAAGCTAAGAAAAAGGACGGCATTGTCTGTCATTGTTAATTCTCCGATACACCAACACGTCCAAGTCTTAAGAAGCAAATTCCAATCAATCCATGACATAGATCAAACAATCTTCGTCCAATGGAAGGTACTTTTCCATGAAAGGAGGAATGTCTCATGTTCAAATCAAGCGGAAGCGCAACCTGCACTTGCCCTGAAATCCAGCAGAAAGTGAGCCTCAACCAGAGTCCCGCGCAATGCCGAAAACAGCATGGATGCGAGCAGGATCATTGCCCGTTGGAGTATGATTTCATGGCTGAGCCGATTGATTTTCAACTAGCCAATATGCGTTTTCATAAAAACCGTTAACGCTGCCGACAGGTGTATTTCAACTGTAGCTAGGTTTTCTCAAATTGAGGACGTCGGCCAGTTGTGAAGGAACGACAATTTATACAAGACAACATGCCTTTCTTCATCGTATGTAATGCAAAAGCCTGAAAAATGCAGGCTGCTTCAACTTTTGCGCAGATAACAAATTGTCAACACTCCTGATCCGAAATGCTGAATGCCTTGTTACGATGGACGGGCAAAGCCGTGAATTGAAGGCCGCATCTTTATTCGCACAGAACGGCATAATTGAAGCTGTAGGACAAGATGTTCCTTCAGAAGCTGATGAAACGATTGATGCGACCGGATGCGTTGTAACGCCCGGCCTCGTGAATACACACCATCATCTTTGCCAGACTCTGACACGTGTCGTTCCCGGCGGGCAGGATGCATTGCTTTTTGGCTGGTTAAAAACCCTTTATCCGATTTGGGAAAGGTTTGGACCGGAAGAATCGTTCGTGTCAGCACAGATTGGTCTTGCTGAACTGGCGCTTTCCGGTTGTTCAATGAGTTCAGATCACCTTTACCTGTATCCGAACAGTACCCGGCTAGAGGATACCATTGAAGCAGCCCAGACCATTGGAATCCGGTTTCATCCGACACGAGGAGCCATGAGTATTGGGGAAAGCGAAGGTGGGTTACCTCCAGACTCACTGGTTGAACGTGAGAGAGATATCCTTAATGACTGCATTCGGGTGATAGACAAATTTCACGACTCAAGTCCGGGATCAATGTTACGGATTGGAATTGCTCCGTGTTCACCATTTTCGGTTAGCAGGGAACTTATGCGAGACGCTGCCCTGTTAGCCAGGGACAAGCAGGTCATGCTCCATACCCATTTGGCTGAAAATGATGAGGATATAGCCTATAGCCTTGAAAAATTTGGATGCAGGCCGGGCCAATATGCAGAAGAACTGGGCTGGACAGGGGATGATGTTTGGCATGCGCATTGCGTTAAACTGGATTCTTCTGAAATAAACCTTTTTGCCAATAGCAAGACAGGAGTAGCCCATTGCCCTTGTTCCAATTGCCGCCTTGGTTCCGGGATCGCACCGGTACGTGCGATGCGGGATGCCGGAGTAAATGTGGCACTTGGGGTCGATGGATCAGCGTCAAATGATGCCGGACACCTGCTATCAGAAGCGCGCCAGGCATTGCTGTTACAACGGGTAAAAAACGGCGCCAATGCGATGAGTGCCAGAGAGGTTTTGGAGATAGCAACACTGGGAGGCGCGACTGTTCTTGGCCGCCCAGAATGCGGGTCTCTGGAAGTTGGCAAGCGGGCTGATATCGCCATTTGGGATTTAAAAAGTTTGGAGGCTGCAGGCAGTTGGGATCCCGTTGCAGCTCTTGTTCTGTGTGGGCCGTTCAAAGTCAGAGATTTGATTGTTGAAGGGCGGAAAATTGTCCAATCAGGCTGTCTTACCGGCATTGAGATCGACCATGTAATTGAGAGGCAGAACGGGCTGGCGCAAAAACTGGCTGAAGCCGGTTAGTGATCGGGGTGGCAGGCCTTTCCCGCTACGTAAACCCCGGCAATAGACCGGTCATCTCCCATCGTTTGCAGGACGAATAATTCTTCGCTCAAGGTTTCAACGGTTTCCATCCTCAATGCCATTGCTGGTGTGGAATGGGAATCCAGCACAATGATATCTGCATCGGTGCCACCTTCCAGCGTCCCGATATTACCTTCGAGTGAAAGTGCCCGGGCATTTCCAAGTGTCATCATATAAAAAGACTGGAGTGGGTTCAGGACCTGATTACGCAATTGCAGTACCTTGTAGGCTTCATCCAGGGTCTTGAGCATTGAGTAATTCGTTCCTCCCCCAACATCAGTAGCAATGGAAGTTCGCACACCCTGCTCGCTTAATCCGTCCTGATCGAAGAGCCCGCTGCCAAGAAACAGGTTGGAAGTCGGGCAAAAAACAGCAACCGAGCCTGTTTGCGCCATAACCTCCCGTTCCCGATTCTTCAGATGAATGCAGTGCCCAAACAGGCTTTTTGGCCCTAGCAAATCATACATCTCATAAACATCCAGGTAATCTCTGGCAGATTGATAGAGCTGTTTCGTATATTCAATTTCTTCGAGATTTTCGGACAAATGTGTTTGCAAGTAGCAATCAGGGTGTTCTTTCATCAGAGCCTGAGCCATTTCCATTTGTGTTGGAGTGGAGGTAATTGCAAACCGGGGAGAAACTGCATATCGCAGGCGCCCGTTTCCGTGCCATTTTTCAATAAGCGCCTTGCTGTCATCATAACCGGACTGGGGTGTGTCACAAAGTGCTTGCGGAGCATTGCGGTCCATCATGACCTTGCCGGCGATCATACACAAATCGCGTTTTCCAGCTTCATTGAAAAAGGCGCTTGCAGAGGCTTTGTGGACGGAACCATATGCTGCTGCAGTCGTAGTTCCGTGCCTCAACAATGCATCAAAAAACAGACTTGCCATGCGTTCACAATGGTCTGGATCCGAATATCTTTGTTCCTCGACAAAGGTGTACTTGTTCAACCAGTCAAGCAACTTGGTTCCAAATGAACCGATTACATGCATCTGTGGAAAATGCAGGTGGGTATCGATAAAACCCGGCATGATAAGGTTAGGGCGATGATCGATTAACCGGGTGCTGGAAAATGTACCCGATATTTCCGTATATTCCCCACAACCAACAATGAGGCCTTTCTCCAAAGCCAATGCACCATCTTCCAGATAGATATAACTGTCGCTGTCATCAGGTGATTTCGGTTTGGCGGCAAAACTCAATACGCGGCCACGGAGAATGGTAACGCTCATGTTTTCTAATTTTCCGTCACTGGTTCACCCGTAACAACCAGATGTTGTTACGGGTGAGGTTATCTTGAGGTCGGTATCAGGCTTTAGCTTTGTACGCCTTCAACATACCAATCCATCTTATGAAGATCGCCATCCGACATTACCCCTTCCGAAAGCTTCACAGCACCTGACTGATCTTTGATCGGACCAGTGAACGGATTTAGGCTTCCATCAGTAATGCCGTTTTTGACCGCATCGGCGGCGGCTTGAACATCTGCCGGGATACGGCTGTTGTAAGGCGACATTTCGATAGCGCTCTCCTTCATACCCCACCAGGTATCTGCACTTTCCCATTTCTCGTCCAGAACCTTCTGAATTCGGTCAATATAATAGATACCCCATTTGTTCATGATTGCAGTCAAATGTGCATTGGGTGCAAATGAAGACATATCCCAACCTTGGCCAAATGCCATCAGGTTGCGCTGTTCACACGCTTGAAGCGCAGCAGGGCTGTCCGTGTGCTGTGCAATGACATCTGCGCCCTGATCAATGAGTGCCTTTGCGGCATCTGCTTCCTTGGCCGGGTCATACCAACTGGAAACCCACAACACATTGGTTTTGAAATCAGGGTTTACCTTGCGGGCTGCGAGGGTGAACGCATTGATACCCATAACAACTTCCGGGATTGGGAATGAAGCGATGTAACCCGCAGTTGCCGATTTCGACATGTGGCCGGCAATGGTACCGCAAACTGCACGCCCTTCGTGGAAGCGCAGATTGTAACTCGCCATATTTGCGGAACGCTGATAACCGGTCGCATGTTCAAACTTCACATCCTTGAAACGCTTGGCTACTTTCAATGTCGGATTCATGTAACCGAACGAAGTTGTGAAGATGAGCTTGTTTCCCTCTTCTGCAAGACGGCGGATCACTCGCTCGGAATCCGGCCCTTCGGCAACGTTTTCAACGATCGTAGTCGAAACCGCATCGCCAAATTTCGTGATCGCATCCTGACGACCCTGTTCATGCGCAAACGTCCAGCCATGGTCGCCTATAGGCCCCAAGTAGACAAAAGCTACCTTCAGTGGTTCAGCTGCAAATGCAGATTGACCCAGTAACGGTAAAGTTCCCGCTGCAGCAGCGGACTTCAACAATGTACGCCTGGTGATGTTTTTCATTTTTCTTCTCCCTTATCTAGATTCATGCAGTTGGTTTGAATGGTTTTGTGAGGCATGCCGGTGCTGCTGTCCCGCCAGATTTCCGAAGCGAGATCAACGCAAGCACAACAATTGTTGCTATATATGGCATTGCCGCAAGAAGTTCAGGTGCAACAAATGAAAATCCTGCTGCTTTCGCGTGAAGTTCCAGTGTCATCACTGCACCAAACAGATATGCACCCAAAAGCAGGCGACCGGGTTTCCATGCAGCAAAGACAACCAGAGCGAGCGCGATCCACCCGCGACCAGCCGTCAACTCTTCTGACCACAAAGGCGTCAGAACCAGTGAATAATAGCACCCGGCCACCCCTGACATGGCACCACCAAATGCCACGGCTGCATAGCGTACGCCAATTACTGAATAACCGATTGAATGCGCAGAAAGATCAGATTCACCCACCGCGCGGAGGATTAGCCCGGCCCGGGTTTTATGGAGAAAATAACTAACGGCAAAGGTCATGAACAATGAGAAATAAACAATTGGACTGTAACCGAAAATTATTCGCCAAAACGGGTGTTCAGCCAGAGAAGCTGGAAACCACGAACCGAACACATCAGTTGTTTTGCCGACATATGGCTCTCCCATCAGCGAAGACAGTCCGATACCGAATATGGTAAGCGCAAGACCTGTCGCAACCTGGTTTGCCGTCAGTGTCAACGTCAAGTAACCGAATAAAAGTGATGCGCAGGTTGCGGAAATCATTGCAGCGAGAATTCCTACCAGGGGCAGGCCGGTAACAGAAGTTACGGCAAAACCGACGACGGCCCCGATTAACATCATACCTTCCAGTCCCAGATTAAGGACCCCGCTCTTTTCTACGACCAGTTCACCCAACGCGGCGAGGAGAATTGGGGTGGATGCTCCAACGATTGTCACAAATATTGATATAAGAATTGTTGTGGTCATGTTGCCGCTCCAGTATTTGCCGAAGAACCCAACTTTAACCGGTACTTCACCAGAATGTCGGTTGCCAAAAGGAAGAACAGCATCATGGCCTGAAAGATTCCGGCCGCTGCATTGGGAAGGCCCAATGAAGTTTGCGCAATTTCACCGCCGACATACGAGACCGCCAGTATAATTCCAGCCAATATGATACCTATCGGATGTAGGCGCCCAAGAAATGCAACAATGATTGCCGTGAATCCATAACCAGTAGGAAACTGTGGCACCATTTGCCCAAATGGTCCTGCTGCTTCAAATATACCGGCAAGTCCAGCCAACCCGCCTCCGATCAACATTGCCGCCCAAATTGTTCGTTTTGCGTTGAACCCGCCATATCTGGCAGCTGCCGGAGCGGCACCGACGACCCTGATCTGAAATCCAAAAACCGATTTCGTGAGTACGAACCATGCAACAAGGGCTACCAGGAATGCCAATGGCACTCCGAGATGAACAATCGTTCCCGGAATGACCTCAGGCAAAATCTGGTCATCTGTAAACAAGCGGCTTTGCGGGAAGTTAAATCCGTCAGGATCTTTCCACGGGCCTCTCATCAGATAATATAATAGTTGCACGGAAACATAAGTCAGCATCAGGCTGGACAGTATTTCATTGACCTGGAGTCGGGTTTTCAGAAATGCGGGAATTGCGGCATAAAGTGCTCCTCCCAATGCTCCGGTGATGCACATCAGCGGCAGTATCCACCACCCCTCCATGCCCCAGGTAAGCAGGGCAATTCCAGTTCCAGCCAAGCCACCAACGACATACTGGCCTTCAGCGCCGATATTCCAGACATTGGCCCTGAACCCGATTGCCAACCCAATTGCTATCAGGATCAGTGGTGCTGCCTTGACCCCCAGATCCTGCCACTTGTAGGGGTCAATCAACGGTGTGATAAAAATCTCACGTACTGCGCCAAACCCGTTGTGGCCTATTAAAGTAAACAGTATTCCGCCTGCCACCATCGTCGCCAACACAGCAATGACCGGCGTAAGGTAAAGCATTACACGGCTCGGTTCTTTTCTCGGCTCCAACTCAATGAGCATGAACGGCCTCCGTCATCTCTGCGGTTGCAAACGGATCACCGTGCACGCCTCCCATAAGAAGTCCAATCTCGTCTATTGAGGCCTCCCCGACTTTGAGGGTTTTAGACAACCTACCTTCATTTATCACTGCCATTTCATCACATATGCTCAGCAATTCATCGAGATCCTGCGAAATTACAATTATTGCGGAACCATTCTCTGCAAGGTCAACCAATGCCTGATGAATAGCCGCTGCTGCACCAGCATCAACCCCCCATGTGGGCTGGGAAACAATCAGAACTTCCGGTTGCTGCATTATTTCCCTACCAACAATGAACTTCTGCAAATTACCGCCGGACAGAGAGCCTGCGGTTGATGCAGCTCCTGTAGTTTTCACGGAAAATGAATTGATCACATCAACCGCATAAGAGACCGCACTGGTATTGCTGACAATCCCCTTGCTTGCCAGACCCATCCTGTTACGTGCCGTCAAAATGGCATTGTCGGTAAGGGTGAAATCCAAAACAGCCCCATGTCCATTGCGTTCTTCCGGTACAGCGCACAATCCGGCTTCGCGTCTTTGCACTGTTCCCCCATCTCCGAT
>JBPCWL010000199.1:0-4903 GCA_051009575.1 Rhizobiaceae bacterium | reverse complement strand
TCAGCTCGCTGAACCGCAGAATAATAAATACGACGACGATACTTCATCAAAAACACTCCAATCATTCTAAAAGATTAAAGTGTTGCGTCCACCTGTTGAGACCTCCCAGCTTCTCGGCCATTGACGGGAATCAAGCTAACGGCTGCACCGAGCCCTTAACAGACTTGATCCAATGCCAACAAGGTGCTTGGTTTATGGGGCAAGAAGACGTCGTAATCGTGAGCCAACGGTCAATTTACGACTTTGGGCCGGAATCTCAAATTTGCCAAAAAGGTGGCATTCAAATTTCAACTTCAATTTGGATGGCGCCAGAACATTTGCAGTATCTAGCGGCGTATTAAATGCCACCCCCCGCAAACGGGAGGCGGCCAGTGTTTGGTTAGTTGCGCTTCGAAGTACGCAGATTCACAAGATCATCAAGCAATCCTTGCGTACCGGAATGCACTGTGAGCGACTGAATTTTGCCAGCGATCTTTTCGAGTGCTTCGAGTTCCTTCAAACGCAACATGGCGGGATTTTCCTCCATGACTTTTGCTGTGTTGAGCAGTGAACGTGTAGCATTGGTTTCCTCACGACGGCGGATAACATTCGCTTCCGCTTCTTTCTCTGCTTCAACCACACGGTTGAGGATGTCACGCATTTCGCCGGGCAGAATGACATCTTTCACGGAAATATCACCTACTTCGATACCAATTTCCTGCATCTGCTCACGCACCCGGCTTGCCACTTCTTCGTCCACCGATACTTTGTCAGCCAGAATGGCATCCAATGTCTTGGTACCCATGGACTCTCGAAAACCGTGTTGCAATGCTCGGTAAAGGGCATCTGGGAAATCCTTGACCGACGACACCGCTTTTTCCGCATCAACAACACGATGGTTAGCCGAAATGTTTACGCGGATCGAAACGCGATCCTTTGTCAGGATTTCTTGACCCGTCACATCAAGCGATGTTTCGCGGGTATCAACGAGCTTTATGGTAACAGGACGACCAACGTTCCAATACGCAAACGTTGCTGGCTGCAACAATTTTACATATGCGTTGTCGATATAAAGCAGGCCGACCTGCCCGTCTTCCACATTGAAACGCTTAACTCGGTCGAGCGAACCAATTGAGGCAATCCTTTCCGCCAGTTTTGAATCAACTTCTAGATTCTCACTCACGTCGAGTTTGTTGACATTCCATGGTCCTGCGTCACTCCAGAACGTGGTTTTGCCATCCGGCTTCAAAACTCCGAACATCTTGCCATCACGCTCGACCAAAGCAACCTCTTCAGGCGCGGTCTTCACTTCTACGAAATGTTCATCGACGACATCCCGATATTCCTTAAGCAATGCTTCGGCATAGGCGGAGGTGAACCTCGGCTCATCCAGATCATGAAATTCTATTTCGAAATCGGTCCGAAAACTTGGCAAAACGTAACGACCTGGCCGGAGAATGCTGAGAAATTTACCGTTCCGCAGAACAAGGGCACGATCCCCTTCCGACACGGTGATAACTGTTCGAAACAGCCTGTAATTTACTTCACTCATTGTTACTTTTCCTTATTAATCGTCACATTTGCTTCAAGGCATTTGCGATACATTCCTTTTTCAGGTTTCAGTTTTTGGCGCCCAATATCCGCGCCGGTTTCATCCGCTTTAAGCAGAATTCGTTGTGCCTGATTCATTCAGACTGGTAACAATAAAGCCCTCCGGACCGGGATTGACGGCGTCCTGTCGGGTTCAGGTTTTGTCATCTGGGCCTTTGGCTTTGAAGTTGAAAGGTATCTCCAAACCCTTCGCTCGATCAAAAGATCGTTTGATAGGAGTGAAATTACACAATCATCCCGTCGGCCAGGCACATCAGGCAAAGGGGCCAGAACCGGGCCACTTCACCGCGGAAGTTCCACTTTCGGTCAGATGTTGGCCGAAGCCGCGATCTATCTTTCACGTTTTGTCCCAACCCGATCCGGAGAGCCCATTTTGATAGACAGAGCCTTAGTCTGTTGCCCTAGCAGGGCAGGTGTAGAGAAGGAATCGAACCTTCAGCCTTCAGATTATAAGTCTGATGCTCTAACCAATTGAGCTATCCATCTTGAAATCTCACACTCGGCTTCGGCATATGACAAAGCAACGCAGAGCCATACCAGCGGCGTATTCAGAGCGCCAAACAAAAGAAGCTCAAGAGAGAATGATCAAGGCGGTGCTTGTTAAACGTTTATCGATCTCATGGCAACCCCATCCGATGTAACATGTTGGTTGTGCGAACCTTTGCCAATATCTGAGCTTGGTAATCACGTATTCCAGCGGTCTGCGACTTGGCGCCTATTTTGTCTCTATTGTTCGAGGTGCAATGCCCTCAGAGCGGCATAGTGGAAGTGTCCGCTTTCGGGATTTGAACAACACAAACCGAATGTCTCAAAAGACCAAAGTGCTGCCGTTGGGCTTGGAGCCACTTACAATTTGACCAAGGTCTGGACCGAGCCCATTCCGTTAAAAAACTCATCTGAGAAACAGCGTTGTTTGGGTTTGGAGTTTGCACAGAAAACAAGGAATTTTGCTATGAATATGAGATCATCGAAGGCAGATGTCAGAGGTTCGAATCCTCTCGGGTGCGCCAATTCTCCCCAAAACTCTTGGGTTTATCCCTTGATCTCCAACTGTTTTCGGTCGGAATTCGCTGGGAGAGTAGACCAAACGGTTCACCGTTCATCGCCTTATCTTTATACAAAGCGAAATGTTTATTACTTTTCGCGGCGTGTCCCAAAGGGTCTATCTGGGTATTTTAGTAGTGCTAGGATTGTATTCTCGCTCAAAACGAAGTCGCATTGTGATCGGAAATTCGGCACCTGAATGCCTTGCACAGGTGGAACGTAAGTTGTTGGTAAAGGACTAATTCAAATGGGCAAAAATCCAATTCGCTCGACAATTCCTCTGGATGAAGATGGGGTTCACCACGGGTTTTTGAATCTACCCTACAGCCGGGATGATTCCGCCTGGGGCGCAATCATGATCCCCATTTGTGTGATCAAAAATGGTGACGGGCCGACGGCATTGTTGACGGGTGCCAATCATGGCGACGAATATGAGGGTCCATTGGCGCTGCAGGAACTCGCGCTCGAAACCAAGCCCGATGAGATTTCAGGCCGCATTATTATTGTTCCCTATCTCAACTACCCTGCATTTTTGTCCGGAACCCGCACGTCACCAATCGACAATTGCAACATGAACCGCATTTTTCCGGGAAAGCCGGATGGCAGTGTATCTGAAAAAATTGCCGACTACTTCCATCGAACTCTATTGCCGCTGGCCGACATTGTTCTCGACTTCCATTCGGGTGGCAAAACTCTGGATTTTGTGCCCTTTGCGGCGGCGCACATTCAGGACAACAAGAAAAACCAAGAGGCCTGTATCGCAGCAATGCAGGCCTTTAATGCGCCTTACTCCATGATGTTGCTGGAGATTGACAATGTAGGCATGTACGACACCGCTGCAGAAGACATGCACAAAACCTTCGTTTCGACAGAATTGGGGGGCGGCGGGACTGCGACAGCAAAGTCTGTCGGAATTGCCAAAAAGGGCACGCGCAACTTATTGATTCACGCCGGGATTTTGAGCGGCGAACCTGATCACGAACCCAGTATTCAACTCGACATGCCGGATGCTGACTGTTTCACCATTGCCGAGGTTGACGGCATGATCGAAGCTGTAATTGACCTCGGTGAACCGGTTAGCAGCGGCCAATTGCTTGCGCGTATCTGGGCCAAAGACCGAACCGGGTCACCACCGATTGAATATTTTGCCAAACGCAGTGGAATATTGGCAGGTCGTCACTTTCCAGGACTGGTAAAATCCGGAGATTGCATTGCTGTCATAGCGCTCGAAGTTTGAGTGCTTACAGCATGTTTGTGCCGATCGGTTTCGCGGATTTTCAGCCCTGTTGTCAGAGGGCCACCCCATTCAACTTAATTTCGGCTATATTGCGAATTCCAACGGTTTCGCGGTCTCAATTTCAGGAGCCTCAGCCAACAATTTCAAAAACTTTGCGGGCGCAGGCTGATCCAGTTGAACCAGGGCAATTGCGTCTCCGCCAGCATGATTCCTGCCGAGGTAAAAGTTTGCGATATTGATCTCGGACTCAGCAAACATGCCGCCCAGCTTTCCAACGATCCCCGGAACATCGCGGTTAGTCGTGTACAACATGTGTTCGCCAGCTTCCGCTTCCATATTAACCCCCTTAATCTGGATGAAACGAGGCTTTCCGTCTGAAAACACCGTGCCTGCGATCGATCGTGTTATCTGGTTGGTGACCACATTCAGCTGGATATACCCGTCGAATACGCCGGATTTTTCCCGGGTCATTTCAAGAAGCTGCATGCCTCTTTCACTGGCCATCACCGGCGCGGAAACCATGTTCACGTCTGAAACCTGAGCGCGCAGCAAACCTGCCAGAACGGCGCTTGACAGAGCTTTGATATTCATTGAGGCCACATGGCCGTCATAAAGAATCTCCACCTTCCTGATGGGATCATCCGTTACCTGGCCAACAAAACTGCCCAACGTATCGGCAAGCTTGACAAATGGTGTCAATCTTGGCGCTTCCTCTGCAGATATGGACGGCATGTTGAGTGCGTTGGTAACTGCACCGCGGGTGAGGTAGGCCGACATCTGCTCAGCGACCTGTAGAGCAACATTCTCCTGAGCCTCCGAGGTTGCAGCTCCCAGATGTGGGGTACAGACAACATTTGGCAGGCCAAACAATACGCTGTCGGTTGCCGGTTCGACTTCAAACACGTCTATGGCCGCCCCGGCGACCTTGCCAGACTCAATCGCGCTGGCCAGATCTGCCTCAACGATAAGTCCGCCACGGGCACAATTGACAATCCGGACACCGTCCTTCATCTGCTCAATCGCCTTGGCATC
>JBPCWL010000198.1:0-3194 GCA_051009575.1 Rhizobiaceae bacterium | reverse complement strand
TGGCGGCTTCGGACAACTTTTATACTCCGGACACTCCAAACAACTTGTATGCCGATGTCATCGCCGAACTCGATCACTGCGTTGGCCAGGTGCTGGATGCCGTGAAAAAGGAAGGCCTGGAACAAAGAACGCTTGTCATTTTCACCTCGGACAATGGGCCCAACCAAGGGGGTTCCTCAGGGGGTTTGCGTGGCATGAAAGGAAGAACCTGGGATGGTGGACTCAAAGTCCCCTTTCTCGCCCACATGCCTGGGACGATTGCACCAGGAATCGAAAACTCTCAGCCAGCGGCCACCGTCGATATGCTCCCGACCATTTGCACTTTGACAGGCGTAGAGGTTCCTTCTGATCGAACTATTGATGGGAAGAATATTTTCCCAATGTTAAAAGACTGCAACGCGCCGAGTCCACACCAAGGCGTGTTTGCCATGAAGGGTGATAAACTTGCATGCGTGCGATCCGGCAAGTGGAAGCTCCATGTCCTTAATCCGGGCCGCTCAGATATGCGAAATCTTTCTGAAGAAGAAGCCTTGAACTGGATCGACCCTCGAGCACCCAATGGAGTGAGCATTCTTGCTCCGTTCGAACAAGCCAAAGCCTATGAGTTGCCGGGGCTGATCAGTGGAGATCCTCCACGTGCAATGATGTTGTTTGACTTGGAGGCTGATCCCGGCGAGCAACACGATGTTGCCGGCGAGTTTCCCCAAGTGGTCAAACGATTGAAGACTCTATTTGATACAACCAACGCCGAAGTACCAGAGTTTCCTAAACCCAAACTGGACTACCTGTTCCGCGAACCAGCACCTGGAGAAAGTCGCCCATTGATGCACCTCATTGGAGGTGAGCTGCGTTACGATCGCATTCCGGCCTATCAAAGGAAACTGCTGAAGGAAAAGTAGACCCTGGCCATTGGTTTTCGTCTGACGTGTTCAGTCATATGCCATCGAATTCTTTTTAAGTTCTGAACTATTCAGGGTACGAAACATGGAAGCAACGTTTCGCGAAAAATTCACCAAGACACTGGCACTATTTCTCCCCGGCATTTTTCTGCTGGGCTTCAATATCGGCACTGGCAGCGTGACGGCGATGGCCAAGGCCGGAGCCACGTACGGCATGTCGCTGTTGTGGACGATCGTGGCCTCGTGCCTGGCCACGTTTTTTATGATCTGTATCTATGGAAAGTTTACGCTTGTAACGGGCGAGACCGCGCTGCAGGCGTTCCGTAAACATATCCACCCGGCTGTGGGTATCTTTTTTATCGTCGCGCTGACTGCCGGCGTGTGCGGCAGCGTCATGGGTGTCATGGGCATCATCGCCGAAATTTGTTCGGAGTATTCTAAGACCGTAATACAGGACGGCATCGCCCCGGTTTACTTCGCAGCGTTCTTCATCGGGTTGGTCTACTTCATTTTCTGGAACGGCCGAACGGAATTTTTCGAACGGTCCCTCGCTGTCATCGTCGCGATCATGGCCGCCTGTTTTTTGCTCAACTTTTTTATCATGATGCCACCGCCGATCGACATTCTGAAGGGAATGATTCCCAGCCTGCCAGAAGTTCCTGCGGATCAGGGGAAAGGACCTTTTCTGGTGATTGCCTCGATGGTAGGTACCACAGTGTTTTCCGGATTGTTCATTATCCGAACGACCTTGGTCAAAGAAGCGGGCTGGACGATCAATGACTTCAAGAAACAGCGCAACGATGCCATCGTTTCGGTAACTCTAATGTTTGTCATCAGCGGTGCAATCATGGCCGCGGCTGCCGGCACGTTATTCGCCGAAGGGGTCGGACTTTCCAAAGCCTCCCAGATGGTCACGCTCCTGGAACCGCTGGCGGGGAAACTGGCGACCTCAATCTTTGTCATCGGAATTATCTGCGCGGGCGTTTCTTCACAGTTCCCCAATGTGCTAATGCTGCCGTGGTTGTTATGCGACTACAACCAATCGGAACGCGAAATGACGTTGCCGAAATACCGCATCATGGTCTTGATTATCTCACTTCTGGGCCTGGTCGTGCCAATTTTCCAAGCCCGGCCTGTTTTTGTAATGATCGTTTCCCAGGCATTCAATTCCGTCATCCTGCCGATGACGGTGGCGTGCATTCTCTACCTCGGCAACCGCAAAGACTTGATGGGTGAACATAAACACTCACTGACGACGAATATTATTCTTATCGCCATTCTGATCTTTGCCATCGTGACCTCTTCGATGGGTATCAAAGGCGTTTGGCAACTCATCGCGGGCTAACTAATTTCATGAAAATCCCATCGATCATTTTGCTGCCATCCAACCGGGTGTGGCGAACCTATCCCGGCGGCATGAAGCTTGACCGGCTGGAAGGACGTGAACATCCTACCGATGCGCAATTCCCAGAAGATTGGATCGGTTCCACCACCCGCGCGATTAACAAAGGACGCGAACATCTTGTCGAGGAAGGCTTGTCCAAGGTTACGGTCGCCGATGAAACGCTTACCCTCAAAGCGCTCTGCGAGAAACAGCCAAACGCCTTGCTCGGAGCCAGACACGTCGAGAAATATGGTGCCAACACCCAGTTCTTGCTTAAGTTCCTCGACTCTGCGATCCGGCTGCATATCCAGTGCCACCCGACGATTCCGTTTGCTCAAAAACACCTCGACAGCAACTCCGGAAAAACCGAGGCCTACGTTATCCTGAGTATTCGCGACGACGTGAAGGAACCTTACATCTATATGGGCTTCCAACACCCGCCAGAAAAAGCGGCGTTCAAACGAATGATTGAACAACAGGATGGCGATGCCATCCTCGCCTGCTTTGAAAAGATCCCAATCAAGCCGGGTGATGTTTTCATGGTTCCAGGCGGTATGCCGCACGCCATCGGCGAAGGCGTTTTCATGATCGAGATCATGGAGCCAACGGATTTCGCCGTTCGGATCGAGTTTGAGCGTGGAGGCTACGTATTGCCGGCTGAGTCTCGTTTCATGAACCGGGGCATCGATTTTGCGCTCTCCATGTTCAGCTATGAACCAACTCCGGTTGAGACGATCAAAGATCACTATTTCTGCCAACCGCGTGTACTGGCAACGCAGGATCAGAGCACGGAGTACGTATTGATCGATGAACAGAAAACCCGTTGCTTCAGCGTCAACCGTATCGACGTCAAGGATTGCTATGTAAGAGCAGCCGATTCGTTCTATATCGGCGTTGTCTCAAAGGGATCC
>JBPCWL010000197.1:0-9223 GCA_051009575.1 Rhizobiaceae bacterium | reverse complement strand
TTCTGCAAATGAAAGCGCAATTATACCCTCAAATATCAAGAATTCCCTCGCTGATACGAACTGCTGCGCCAGAAATCGCTGCCCCAGAAATTGCTGCACCCGATTTGCCGATATCCAGATAAATCTGTGATGGTCGCCCCATTTCATACCCTTGTTCTATGAAAAATGAGCCTGAATCATTGTCGCCTAATTCACGCAGCGCAATCTGACCACTGAATGAAGCAACAGCGCTTCCGGTCGCAGGGTCTTCCGGGATACCCTGAAAAGGGGCAAACATACGTGCATGAAACGCCGCATCCACCGCTTCACCTCCCCTGCAATAGGCATAAATGTTAGCATGAATGCCCTCAAAAACCGGTTCTATCTCCTTCAATAGGACCGGATTGATCTTGATATTGGCAACCGCTGACAAAGAGCCCAGCGGGACCAGCATATAAGGAACGCCACCATCCCAGATACTGACTTCGTGATTGTCGAACCCGACATCTTGTGTTTGCAGTCCAATGGAATCGGCAAGCTTCCCTGTATCAACTTGCCAGTCAAATCTTTCAGAGACCTTCGGCAATTCAAAACGAGCGGACCTGACCTCGTCCTGGTCTGAGACTACACATTTCACAGGGCCAACATTTTCTTCAAGTACAAGTTCAGCTCTATGATCCATGTGATTCAATTGACTCAACAAAACTGCAGTCCCGACAGTCGGGTGCCCGGCAAACGGCAATTCATGCACCGGAGTATAGATCCTGATCCTGGCCGTGTGGTTAGATTTTTCCGGAGGAAAGACAAACACAGTTTCCGAAAGATTGAATTCGGTTGCAATCGCCTGCATCGCTTCATCATCCAGGCCATCGCTATCCAGTACAACTGCAAGCGGATTTCCCGCGAGAGGCTTGTCAGTAAATACATCAAGGGTATGGAAACGGCGTTTCATGCTTTTAATTCCCAAATTAGACGAGGGTCGGGTCGACTGTTGAACCTATTACACGCTTGACAGTCAATCCCTGCACGATAACCGAAAACAGAACGACACCAAACGTGGCGGTAAGTAAAAGAGCCTTGTTTTCATTTTCTGGCAGCGACAGCACAAGCGCGACCGAAATACCGCCTCGAAGCCCGCCCCAGGTCAGAACGGGTATGGCACCCTGGGTGAATGCCCGAAACTTTGAAAGCAAAAGTATTGGAATTGAAACAGCACAAAGTCTTGCAAACAAAACCAGAGGAATCGTCGCAAGCACAATCCAGCCGAATGATGGATCGATGGCCACAATCAGGATTTCCAGGCCTATCAAGAGGAACAGTACGGAATTTAGAATTTCATCAACAAGATGCCAGAACGAAAACAGATGTTCGGCAGTTTTCTCGCTCATGCCCACACGGACACCGCGATTACCCATCAAAAGGCCTGTCATCACCACTGCGATGGGACCCGAAAGGTGCAACCTAAGCGCAATTGCATAGGTAGCAGCTACGACCCCCAGTGAAATCAGGATTTCCAAGGTGTATTCATCCATAGTTGCCATAGCCCGGTAGGCCACCCACCCGGTTACAAGTCCCAATAGCGCACCACCAAGAGCCTCAACAACGAACAGCTCTCCAATGTGTACAACATCTATTCCACCTTGATCTGCACCCGTGCCCGCGGCAATGGCTACAACGATTGTAAAAACAACAACACCAACACCGTCATTGAACAAGGATTCACCGGCGATCTTCGCTTCCAGCGAAGCTGGCACATTGACTGATTTCAACAAGCTGAGGACTGCAACAGGATCAGTCGGTGAAATCAGCGCACCGAAAACAAGTGCCCAGGCAAAAGGTATCTCCACACCAAACAGCGCGGTCAGATACCAAAATCCCGTTCCTACGATAAATGTAGAAATGACAACCCCGACCGTGGCCATCAAGGTGATCGGCCAACGTTGATCGGCCATTTTGTCAAAATTCACATGCAGCGCACCTGCAAAAAGGAGGAAAGCCAACATTCCCTCCATGACAGTCGAATAAAAATCAATCTGTCCGATGATTGCCTGAAAAGTATCGGTAACTCCCAGTGTTGGTATCAACCACTCAGCCAGCAGCAAGCTTAGGGATGCGAGCAAGGCAAAAACCAAAAGTCCGATGGTGTGCGGCAACTTAAACGTTACATGGTTGATCCATCCAAACAGGGCAGAAAGAGCAAGAAGAACCGTGGCAATTTCAAATATTGATAGCATTGGCAAAATCGGGAGAATGTTGAATACAAACTCCTTCTTACTCCCAGCTGTTAACCATGATCAAGAACAGTTGCGGAATATTGACCGGTTTGAATTGACTATTTTTCGCTTTGGCGTTTTGTTAACGCTTTGTTAACCGTGTTCACCGGGCGAAATAAATGGCGAGGCGATATTTGACATTGGGGTTTGCACTGGCGTTGCAGGCAATTCCTTCATATGCAGGAGGAAATCCGCCCCAGATGATAACAACCGGATATACATCCCAACCAATCGGACATTACAACTACTGCAAACTGTACAAATCCGACTGTCAAACCCTCAGTTTGGACACAAGCGCCCCCAAACTCACACGCAATCGTTGGAATGATCTCGTTTCGATCAATGCGTACTCAAACAATACAATTGCGCCCTATACAGACCTCGAAATTTACAACAAAGAGGAATTCTGGACCTATCCGACCAGTTACGGGGATTGCGAGGATTACGTCCTGATGAAACGGCACATGCTCATAAAGCGTGGCTGGCCGGTTTCAAGCCTGCTCATAACCGTTGTAAGGCAACCGAACGGTGAAGGTCACGCTGTGTTGACGGTTAGAACCGACAAGGCAGATTACATCCTGGACAATCTTGAAAGCAAGATCCGCCCATGGAACGAAACGCCCTACACTTTCCTGAAAAGACAGGACATCAGGCACCCCGGTCGTTGGGCTGATATCAGGGATAATTCTCCGTCTTCCTGAACTCTGATGGCTAGTCTGTGGGAAACGGTTGATTTGCAACACATTTCGGGCATTCAAGATACAGCTTACGTTCGGCCTCCCATTTGGCCAAATGCTCTGGAGTTACCCGTTTTCCCGTTACAATCGGATCAATCCCGTCATTCCCAGAAATAAAAGGCCTATCTTGCATTGATGTGTTTTTCGGTGGGGACGCCGGCCCCGCGACAGAAAAAACAAAACCTGTAAATAGTGCGACTGTAATAATCCGCATCCGACCCGTACCAATTTGAACCAGTTCAACTTGAAGCAAATGAATTAACGTCTTGTTAATAAGGTAATAAACATTGCCGTTTTAGGTCAGATTCTAGAGGAGATTGATTTCCACCACGACAGGAGAATGGTCAGATGCTTTCGGCCGGTCCCAACCGGTTCTCGGGTAACGATCCACATGCTGATCATTTGGAAATGGAGTTCGCCACGGTTGCCCGCAATGGATAATTTCAGGAACAACATTTGGATTTTTTTCCGCCAGGACCGGTGAGGCAAGCAGGTAGTCCAGCTGACAAAGGTGCCGTTCGTCGGGCCCTCGTGAATGATACAGGGTCCATTGCTCCATGTCCGGCAGTTTTTCAGACAGATTGACAGTGAACCCGTCTGAAATGAGCGGGTCAAATCCGGAATTTGTTTCTTGGACCATATTAAACCTGTATCCGTCAGTCCTGTTGCCATCGACAACAATACGCGAACGATAATCATTCAAATCGCCGCAAACCATCCAGCGTTTGCTCCCGGTTCTTTCTTCCCCGAATTTGTTTTCAATAATTCTTCGTACAGCGCTCGCTTCCGCTGCCCTTATCGGCATCGTCCATGTTCGCCCGTCAATCCCGTCGCGCCCATTGCTCATCGATTTAAAATGAACCACGAACAAAGTAATGCGTTTGCCGCCAATTTTCAGATCAATCTCGAGGCAATCGCGTTTGAATATTCTGTCGCTTGCTTCAATTCCCCGCTCCGCCAACTCCTCATCGAACAACCCGAATTCCTCAAATGTCACATGGGCGTAGCTTTGCATGGAAAGGAATTCTATTTTCTCCCCGGTCGCGGTTTCGTCGCGCATCATGACAGCAACATCTATGCCGCGTCCGTCATTGCCTTCAACGAGGTATTTGTGCCGGTAACCACGACCGATCATTTTGAACAGATATCCGTACTCAAACGCCTTGAGAGCTTCCAGGTTTTCCACCTCCTGAAGGCAAATAATGTCAGCACTTGTATCTGCAATCGCAAGTGCGGTGAGTTGCATGGCATCATCAGTCTGGGCGACGGCCCTCGCCTGCTCAAGATCCTGATAGTGTTCCTTGTCCTTGATATCGAACATCCGCAGCGTGCGGTCCCGACGCAATTCATTGCGAAAACCGGAAAAATCAAACCGATGCATGAGGTTTTCAGCGTTAAATGTGGCTATTCGTAGGGGCATGCGGCTATCCCGTTATGACTTTTCACCAGCATTGCGTTGTGTTTAACACACAAAACAATCAGCATCATCGCGTTTGCAATTTCTGATCGACCTCATGAAACCGGTACAAATCCTCATTGTTCGAAAAAATGTAGGATCTGTCCGGCAATTGAGGCAAGTCCGCGCCAAAATACTCACGCAACACAAAACGCAGATTATTGACCGGTGTAGAATGAGTCACGACCTGAGTTTCCGATAGGCCAGGCAAATACAACGCGTTGAGGATGCCCATTTTCTCTCGAAGTTCCCCTGGTGTTACTTTATCCCAGCTAACATTTGTAACGTCCCTACCCAAGTAATGCACTTCATCAAGCACATATTTTTTTGGCCAGGGACCTTCATCCGACTGAAGAATAATTATTGGCTCCAGTCCTCCAGTTTCCTTAACATGGTCTAGGAAACGCAGGATTTGACGGTTGGCGTACCTGACCTGCTCGATATAGTTTTGCTCACGGGTTCTTCCCTCAACAGTCTCTATCGAAAGACAAGTACCATCTGCTCCCAGTACAAACGGAGGATGGGGTACAAGAAAATGAGCGAAAACAAACTTTGGATGTTTCTGGTTATGTGAACCAGCAATCTTGCTTATCTCTGCAAATTTGATTTTGGCACGTTCGCATTGCAGCTGCCTCGGATTTATTGCCGCAATTTCAAATTTGTCTGCAAGATATCCGGCCAGAGAGTTTTCAAAAACCACCCTCAGGAGTTCTGGCCAAGCTCGGTAATTGATGACCGTATCGGCGAGGGAGTTCTTACGGGTCGGTTCCCACCAACTACCCAAAAATGTAAATGCATATCCCTCATGCTTGAAGAATTTTGCAACCGCTGACTGTTCAATCGTCCGATAAATTGGCAACCAGTCACCGGAAGGAGATTCAAGATCTTTTCCAAGCGGCTCAAGATATTCAAGGTTCATGGAAGATGACAGCGAATGCGCAGTGCGCGGATAATTGGAATAAGCGCCCTGCGGTATGACGAAACCGCGGCGCTTCAACTCATCCAGAAAACCAGAATTGTCAAATTGATACACTTCCTGAAGTTGATCCGCATTGGCATACCGGTCGAGCACGATGTAGTAAATATCGCGTTTGGTATTGATGTCACTACCTGCCACCGGGAGAACGTCAAACGAATGCTTCGCCGCGTCAGCCGACGCAATGCGATCCAAGAACATTGAAGACAAAAGCAGATATAATCCGGCAATCGCAAATGCCACTCCAATGCTAGTAACAAGAAAGCCGATTGTTGCCCGGGCAGGTTTATGAAACACAACTGCAATTGCTGCTCCAAGCCAGATAATTGCGCACAGAACATTCTGACCCGGAATGAAGTAAACTGACATGAATGCGCCGATATACAGGCAGCCAACTATCGTGTCGGTGTATTTTTTTCCCCTGAAAACCATTCTCAGAATTAATACGATCAGGAAATAGCTGATTACCAGAAATGCTGCCGAATAAAGAAATGCATCCAGTCTTATCCGGTCTGCATTATGACCATAAATCAAACTGACCGTTGCAATTGGCAACAACAGAGACTGCAGGGCAATAGTCAGGAAAGATCGGCTCAAACTATCATCGCTGACGTTTTGACGGCCGGAACGGCTTTCCTCAGGTTCAGTCACGACCGGTCATACCAAAAAAGTGTTCTGCCGGTCGCAGCCACTTTTTCCTTTTTGATGATACGGGCATTATCTTTGAGACTTTTGACAAAATTTTCCTCGTCGTAATCGTCAAATATGTCCTCACGCAGCATAAGCAATTGTTGAACCGTAGGATCGCTCTTTTGAACAAATTCCACCACCCCGGTGGGTGCGAAAGATGTCAGCCATCCAACAACCCGGTTCAATGGGATGTTCCGGCCGATCGCAAGATGATGCTCAAAAGCTAGGGCCATCAGGGCGTCGGCTTTGTCTCTACCATTCAAGGATTTTCGTTCTTCACAGTTCCAGCCTTGATCCGGACTGGGATTCCCCGCATCCAGATACAGGGGCAGTAAATCCAGACCTTTTGCCTTTGACCGCGCAAACGCCCGCTCAAGTGCTCCCTGGTCAAAGTCAAAACCAATTGCCCGTGTTGCACCCGCTTCCAATGCAACCTCAGAATATTCTCCTGAATTGCACCCGAAATCGAAAATCATTTCCGGTTTGACCTTGCTACAGAACTCCGCAATAAAACGTTGCTTGGCTTCTTCTTCCCCACTGTCGTATGTGTGGGTTTGCTCATAATCCTGCCAAACAGTAGATCCTGTGTCCTTTGGTTCAAGCTTTGAAATCCAGCTACGCAATTGCATGAGCATGTGCAAATATCCGTTGCGGGAAAGACCCTTGGCCTGCGCTTTTTTCATTGCACTTTCGCTTGTGGAAACCGCTCCACGCTGCATGCGGGCCTGCAACGTAACATGGCTCAAAACATTAAATGAAAAATTTTTCCACCAGGGGACCAGGTTTGCAAACTTGTCTGTTTCGATGCCTTCGAGATTTCCTCGATACCAACTGTTATGGGTAATCCCGAACATGGACCGCAATAAAAGCGGGTTCAAAAACTGTTCACAAAACTGCCTGTGCCCAAACCAGAGTTCACCTTCCTGATACTCCCGGAGTGAAAGCAAATCGATAAATACAGGCTCCACACCCCGAAACTGGATGTTGTAAGCACTAGCATCAGAAAGAGAAACGCCGCGCTCCAGAGCTTCAATCTGGATGTCGAGATGCAGAATGGCGGCTTCTTTCAGGAGCGGAAAGGACCACTCGTATGGATAAGATATGAAGGGCACACGCTCATGTTGTAATACCTTGTATGCACCCTTGGCCGCTTCTTTCAGAACAGACGGCTTTACTTCAGCAGTCCCGACCACACGATTTTTGTTGATTAAATCGTCGGTCAGACCAGTTGATTTTACAAAATCGTAGTGATGTTGTGCCCGTTTTGACACAGTACGGTAGATATCGTCCCCCAGACGAAAAACCTTACCGCTAGGATCACGAAATGATCCGCGATCCGCCAGTGCTTTTTGCATCTATTTCTTGTTACCTACGTCAGATCCTGAATTGTTTGATCCGGCAGCCGAAAAACCCACCATCGACTTGAATTTTGCCCAATACACCTTCGCAATGAACAATCCACCTGCTACAGCGCCGATCAAACCCTGCAGGAGAATGCTACCTGTTCCTGGGTCAAGATATGCATATGCGTTGCTGGTTGACAGGATGAAAATGAAGCTGGTGGACAAAAGGATATTGAAACGCATTGAGCTACTCCGGATACAAAATTTTTGCAGGCACACATTACCGGCAAGCAAGTGTGAGCCGCACTGTTATCTGGAGTATCCCATCTATTAGTAAATTTTCTGTTAGATTCGGTAGCCGAAAATCATCATTCCGAATTGTCTTTTCCTGGTGAATTTATCGGCCGATTTTCAGTCCAGTCAAAAGTTCCAAGATCCCGTTCGCGAACCGCATGTTTCCATCCCATTTCCTCGGCCCGCTTTTTGAAATTCATACCTTCCGGAGAGTGGCGTGTAATACCATCGAAAATCGTAGCCATCATTTGGGTGTTTTCCAGCCCCATGTTTTCATAGGCCTGATTAATCATTAATTTCTGCATCATGAGTTGGTTCTTTGGGATACCAGTCATGCGAAGTGCCAATTCGTCCACTCGAGCATCCAATTGGTCCGCAGGAATTGCTTCCAGGGCCAACCCAAGGTCAGCGGCTTCAGTACCATTGATTTTATCGCCGGTGAAAAGCATACGTTTGGCGCCTTGCGCGCCCAGTCGGTAAACCCACATTGCAGTTGTAGGACAGCCCCAAACGCGAACTGGCATGTAACCGATCATTGCATCTTCGGCCATGATGATAATGTCCGAACACATGGCAATGTCGCTACCTCCAGCAACGGCATATCCGTGAACTTTTGAGATAACCGGCTTGTATGAGCGCCACACCTTCATGAAAAGCTCTGTATTTCGCTTCATGAACGCATAATCCTTCATCGGATCCCACGGCATTTCCTGGGTGACATTGTTTGACCCGTTTGCCTCCGCGTAAAAGGTCAGATCATAACCGGCGCAAAACGCTTCGCCTCTCCCCGACAGCACAATGACGTGGATATCATCTTCCAGATTGGCTTTCTCTATGCAATCTGCAAGATCACCTGGCAATTCATCATTGATTGCATTCATGACCTCCGGACGATTTAGAAAAACTCGCCCGATGCGCCCATCTTTTTCTAGGACTACCGTTTTTTTGCTCATTGTGTTGGATACTGCTCAGGATTGATCGTCCCGCCAGCATAAGCAGCAAGAGATCATCTTTCAAAGAAGAATTAATGAACTATCGTTCAATTAATTTCCAAATCGAATACCAATCCGATTTCTGGTCCTCCAGACAATGCTTGAGGGAATGGTATTTTTTCCATCCATCCGAAATTCGAATTCTTGGGGAATTCCCGTTGTTTCTCCCATTTCGACCATTGCGCCACCTTCATTCAGGTTTCGGATTGTGCAGTCGTAGCTTGCATAACCTTTGTTGAATAACAATGTGCCTGTTTTCAAGACACGCTGGCGGTGCGCAGCCCGCTTTTCGGAAAATCCTGCCTGTTCAGACTTGGATGTAGCCGCATGCTGTTCCATTTTAATTCTCCTGCATTCATTTTGATAATAAAGAAGCAAGATTCATGCCAACCCTCGCGAACACAAGCGCGTTTCGAGCTGACAAGGTCGGTTTGACCAAGATCAATAATCAGAAGCCATTCAACCATATCTTTGTGAAAAACA
>JBPCWL010000196.1:0-2871 GCA_051009575.1 Rhizobiaceae bacterium | reverse complement strand
CCGTTTTCCAATCGCGATTTTATTGCAGCCGCGGCGGGGTTCACAACGTTTGATAAAGCCGCTTTTTCCTTATTTATCCTTTTTGGATCACAAGTTGCTAAAGCCTGTTCCCCAAGTCGAACAGCCTCACGTAATTTATCAATCTGGTTCTCTGCACTTGCGATATCTTCTCTCAACGATGGACAGTAATTGCCCTTTCGAGAGCTCAAGGAATTTTCAGCTTGTGCAATTTCACTTTTAGCCAGTTGCAAACTTCCCCCAGACAAACTTGCCTTAGCCAATTCAAGCTGGGAATAGGATGTTAGCAATACTTTGGCCCCATCGAGATGGTTTTGAATCTGTTTGTTGGTGCTGCTACCATACTTGCTTACAACAGCATAAAGTTCTCCCTGCGCACATCCTTCTATAGCGCCGGTAACGGAATCCAGAATGCGCGTCAGCCGATCAATCTTACTTAGGCCAGCATCAATTTTCTGGGATTTTTGGGGACATGATACACTCCCCGGCAAGCCTCCAATCAGCGCCTTTGCATTGTTGAGGTTCGTTCGCGCCACTTCCAGATTTCCGTCCGTATAGGCTTGTTTTGCCACTTGTCCAACAGCGCTGACCTTTGCAAGCTTTTCATTCACCGCATTAAGCATTGCAATATGTGCAAGAGCTTCCGGTCTACCGCTGGAAGCAGCTTCACCCAAATTAGCAACAATCGACTGATTTTGGTCGAAATTGCAACTTGCTGGCGCGAGTGAGAGAGGGGATAGTTTTGGTTGCAGAAGTGCTGCTTGTTCTTCTTCAGGCACGTGCTCAAATGTACCGGCAATTGAATTTCCATATCGAATGTAACCACACACCTCCTCTTCAGTGTATCCAGGTCTGAGTCTGACTCTTTTTTCACGGACAGCAGTTTTGAACTGATTGCATCGTCTGCGTGCCTGCAACTCATCACTTGCATGTTTTCCCGACAACCAATCAAGTGCATGATCAGCCGCAGCCAATTGCCGATCTCCACAAGTCAGGTTGCTTCCTTCACGAGTGGCAGAGCGATACTCGCCCGCCATACACCCAATCGTCCAGGTGCCATAAGCAATGGCAATATGGGGTGAGAGTTCAGTGATTATCGTAAGTCCCACACTCTCTGCGAGGTTTCCCGTAAGTTCAGATTCCTTTGCAATCAAGCGCTCTCTTACTGCATCAGACAGGTTTGGGTTGAGCAGCTGTTCACGAATTAGGAAAACTTCACGCATTTGATACACTGCCAGTGCAGCTTCAGCGCCGGTTGCAACTTTACCAATCGCATCTAGAGTATTCATGGCCGACGCCATTACACTTCTTGCTCGGGCTACATCCGAGACGTCGTCAACATTACTAACAAGTCGTCCTAAATCGTCAGTATTGAATCGTACCAGATCATCCGCAAGGCTCCCTGCACCGGGGGGTAATCTCCCTGCTTTACCACTTGCACGCACGATATCGTCAATCATGCCTGGACCTGCACTTGCACTGACTTTTCTCAACGCATCAGCGCGCCGTCCCGGGGGTAAGCTCTCTACAATTTTGGCAATGTCATCTGCTGCATTTACGTTGAAATGTGGGTTTTTCTTTGAAACCTCTCCCATAGTTTCTGCTAAATCCTCCAGGGCAGCAAAACGGGAACTATCAGCGACTGCATTGGCATTACGAATGTTAGCGGAGTTGCTGGCAGAACGATTGGATCCAAGTTTGGAAATCGTAGTTCCGCGATTGCGGGGAGGCAGGCCTTCCTGCGTTCTTAAAAAATCATCCAACGATTCCATACGTGAGGTGTATTTTTGTTCCTGAGCCATTGCTTGAAAAAGTTCAGCTCTGTTTTTCGGATCACTTAGATGGGACGGCGGCTTGGAAAGAATATCGTCAACCTTTCGCCCCTTCTTTTGCGCGAAATCGTTCATCTCATCCATGTATCCGTTAACATGTTCCGGGCCGATTTTTGATCCATCATTGGCACGGCTCAAACGCTCATACTCAGCGGCATACCGATTTTTGTACGCATCATTGTTCAGCTTGGCAATTTCGCGAAACTCTTCAGGGCTCGTAATCGAGTTTGGATCTGCCATAAAATCGACATCCAGCTTATTGTGCCAGTTAGTCCGTGGCTTAGGTCTCTTGTCCTCTGGAATTTTTTTGAGATATTCATTGACTTGTTTATTGTAACTATCCTGCATTACCGGAATCTGATCTTTGCTGGTAACGGTAGTAATGTAATCAGAATCCGTTCCTGGGATGGGATTGTCAGATGAGGGCGTCTGAACAACGAAATCGGCCTTTGCATCACGGGCCGCACCCCTTCCAAATTCTTCATTCAGTAGAGAATAATCATTCTGAGCTTTGAGATAGTCAGCCTTAGAAAGTGAGCCGTTTTGTCCCGCTGCCTGGATGGCGTCATTGTTGGCAAACAATATTGCGCGATCCGCCTCGGTTGCAGTGTCATTTTTTAGGCGGGAAAGAGCGGTTCTAACGTCTGCAGTCAGTGCAGTTTGTGCATTTGAGACAGTTAAAGAAACCGTAGAGACCAACATTCCTGAAACCGCAAAACAAAGAAAAAACAGCAAAACGATTTTTCGAACGTTTAATTTAAAGTTTGTTTTTTTGTTCGTGTCTCTCTGCATAGTGCATTCTCACAAGCGTTGCCGGGGCGTTGGCCGTTGATTAATCGAGTGAATCAATATCATCCAGATCTCCAAGTTCATCATCTAAGTCGGGGGGCTCTGATTTGCTTGGTTTGACGGAAACCCTTGTTGGTGCTCTGATTTGCTGTGGTGTGTTATTGTTCTTGTATGTTTTGAGTGCCCGTTTGGTGCCAGGCCCAATTTGCGCATCAATTTTACCACTGTAGAC
>JBPCWL010000195.1:0-9595 GCA_051009575.1 Rhizobiaceae bacterium | reverse complement strand
CTGTAGACTCCAGCCTCTTTCAGTAACTTCTGAATTTCCCGCCGTGTGCCGTTACTCCAATCGAGCGGTTTTTCTAAAAGTGCGGTTGTTCCGCTTTTGTTTCCACGATGGTAGGAATCCAACAGGTATTTTGCCGCCAGACGATTGTTGCGCGCCGTGCCTTTTCCTTCATCATACAAAATTGCAGTTGCATACATTGCGTACGCATTTCCTAGATCCGCTGATTTTTTGTACCATGAAAATGATGCGGTAGGGTCCTTTGCAACACCATCTCCGATTTTGTACATGTGACCGAGGGCGGACATGGAATACACGCTGCCGCTATCCGCTGCCTTGCTAAACCATTTGAAGGCACGTTGGGCATCTTTCTCAACTCCGGGTCTCCCAAAAAACAGGTCTTCCCCTAGTCGAGCCATTGCTGTCACATTGCCATCATCTGCCGCTAACTTGAACAGGACGAAAGCTTTTTCTCGATTGGTAACGCCAGTTACACCTAGATCAAGCATTCTGGCATACAAATATTTGGAAACTCCGTTATCTTTTCTCAGGTTTGCACGTTCTTGAAACATCGACAGCAATACACTTTTGGATTGAGCTAACTCCAATATGTTGACCGTCACCGTATCGCCAATTGAGTATTCCTTAATGGCATTTCGGACCGCGTTGATGCTGGTGGCAGGTTTATCTTCAACGGATAAAATTATGCTTCCGACGGTAATTCCGGCTTTCTCAGCTCCGCCTCCCTCCTCAAGTTCCAAAATGAGAACGGATTGACGCGCAATTGTCGGTGGTAAAAGCTCCGCAATTTCCGGTATATTTTCAAGAATTTTGAAGCCTGCCTCAGCTCTTTTTGGATCATTCTTAACTGCGCTGATTTTTACGGGTATCGATTTTGTTTGTTTCACAACTGGGAGCTGGTTCTGGTTTAAGGAGTTTTCTGTCACGCCGTCATCATACGCGTTCTTCGCTGCGTCATCTTCAGACGTCAGACGTTTGAGGCGTATTCGAGCAAGTACTGAAAATTTGCCATCCGGATAAATCTGAAGGTAGGCTTTCAACTCGGCCGGATCATCACTCGACTTGACCGTCTGCCAGAATTCGATCTCAGCCGCATTTGTTTGAGCGATTTGTATTTGGGTGGTTTCGAGGCTCGACTGCGCATACGCAAAACCACAATGACATAGCAAAAATGTAGCAATTACAATGCTAACTTTGGAAATCCTTTGATACACTATTCCCCCAGTACCATCGCCACTTATTCAATGACCAAAAGCGAACAAGTGTTTACTTCGTTCAAACTGAAAACGGCCCCGGTTTCATGTTATTTGAATTAGCGAAGCTTGCCAACTATGTGAAAAGGGGAAACAATTACCCCGACACAATCGCCAACAACACGCACGACGGGTTTGTGATTTAGGCCGTTATCTGGCTGGTTAGCGCCAATAGCGCTGTAAAGGTTCCCAATCTAAATGACTGGATTTTCCAAATCATCCGAATGTCTGCATTGGGTAATCAGCTACTATTCCATCCAGATTTGATCATTAATCAACGACATGCCGACTAATGCTCATTTTGGGCTCGGAGCTGCCATTAGTAACCAGAATTCCAATGTCTGCTTCTGGCACAAACCGGACATTCCAGCACTTCCTCATGAAATTTCCATAAATTTTCCAACAAGTGCCCAAGCATAATTTATGGATTAGACGTATTTGTTTTCGCATCCAACAATTGAAATCAAGCGAATAGGATTTTTCGATGACTAATACTAACCTTGCCGAAACGACCGAAACAGAGGACTCGCCTTTTGTTGAATTTTGGAACGACGTTCTGGCACCCAAATTCTTCAAGTTCAAACACGTGCTGGTCGGTGGCCTCACGCAACACAGCGAGGCAGTTTTTCCTTCTCTTCCAGTAAAGAAAGGCGACCGGGTGCTTGATGTCGGCTGCGGATTTGGTGATACCGCAATCAAATTAGCCAACATTGTTGGTCCCGAAGGTGAAGTTGTTGGTGTCGATTGCTGCGATGCATTTCTGGATTATGCAATCAAGGATGTCGAAACCAGGGGCATCAAGAATGTAAGTTTTATACGCGGAGATGCAGAAATCGCGTTACCGGAAGGTGAGTTTGATTTTGTATTTGCCCGTTTTGGCACCATGTTTTTCGCTAATCCGGTAGCTGGCCTACGCAATATGCGCAAGGCACTGCGCCCCAGTGGTAAAATGGCTCACATAGTCTGGCGTGAACGCGCAGACAATCCGTGGCTTTCAATGGCAAAGGATGTCGTGCTGAAATTTCTGCCACTGCCAGGGGAAGAAGCGTTGACTTGCGGGCCGGGGCCGTTTTCCATGTCCAATGAGGAAACGGTGAAAATCATGATGAAGTCTGCCGGCTATGAAAAGGTTGAGCACCGACGTGTCGATGCACCGGTTTTGGTGGGCAACGACGTACAAGATGCGATTGCGTTTCAGTTAGCCATTGGCCCAGCCGGAGAGGTATTCCGTGAGGCGGGCGAAGAAGCTGAGCAAAAGCGTGACGAGATCGAAGCTGCCCTTGCGGAAGCGATCAACCAGCAAAAAATTTCAGCGGAGGGAGTTGTAATGGACTCTTCTTCTTGGGTTATCACTGCAACCAATCCAGCAAATTAAGGAGATTCTGATTATGAACATTCAAAGCACAAAGCGTCTTTCTTTTGACAAGCCCGGGCGAGGTCGGGTTTATGGAAGCATCCTTGAAACCATTGGCAACACTCCTTTGGTGCGTATCGAAAAATTCGCCGATGAAATGGGATGCAAGGCCGAAGTTCTGGCAAAACTTGAGTTCTTCAATCCAATTGCAAGCGTCAAAGACCGAATTGCGGTTGCAATGCTTGAAGCCATGGAAGCCGATGGCACTATTGGACCTGGAAGCGTGATCGTGGAGCCGACCTCGGGAAATACTGGAATTGGACTAGCATTTGCCTGCGCTGCAAAAGGTTACCGGTGCATCCTCACCATGCCGGACAGTTTTTCGATTGAACGTCGCAAGCTTATGAAATTAATGGGTGCGGAGCTTGTCCTTACTCCCAAGGAAAAAGGTATTGGTGGTTCCATAGACAAAGCCAAGGAGATTATTGCCGAAACAGACAGAGCGGTGATGCCGTGGCAGTTTGGTAATCCCGCAAACCCTGAAGTTCACCGCAAAACAACTGCTGAGGAAATCTGGAGGGATGCTGATGGCGTCGTGGATGCAGTTGTTCTGGGTGTTGGAACTGGCGGCTCGCTGACCGGCATTGGGGAAGTGTTGAAAGGCTATAAACCAGATGTCCAGATTATTGCAGTTGAACCGGAAAACAGTCCGGTTCTGTCTGGTGGCGAACATTCACCACACATGATCCAGGGTATAGGTGCTGGATTTGTTCCCGATGTCCTCAATACAGATCTAATCGATGAGGTAATGCTGGTCTCCAATGAGGAAGCAATTGAGACCGCCCGAAGGCTTGCAAAACTTGAAGGCATCCCTGGAGGAATTTCATCGGGAGCGGCACTGGCTTGCGCCATGCGCCTAGCAAAGCGTGATGAAATGAAAGGTAAAACCGTCGTGACCATTCTGCCAAGCTTTGCGGAACGTTACGTATCTACAGCTCTATTTGATGGGCTTGGAGATGACTAACATCGGGTAATGATGGGGCGCATGCCCACAATCCGAGCGATGCCTCGTCCCTTCAGGTCATACCAGCCTTCTTGAGGCCCTCAAGGTATATATTCATCTGATCGGCACGCTTTAGATAAAACAGATGCTCTTCGGCAAAGTTGATAGAGAATTCCGGCTTGATATTTTTGAGTTGAGCAACTGCCCGCTTTGCTTGTTCCGTGTCCCCAAGGTGACCCAGCGCCGCTACAAGATGTGCACTGGCCCAGTATTGTGCGTTGGGGATTTCGACTGATTTACGCGCCCAGGAAACCGCATCGTGAAATTCCTCGCGAAACAGGTGGGCCAGCGAGCGATAGGAAAAAAACGCCCACCGGAACGGATCGTGTGGGCTTAGCCGAATTGCCATCTCGAATTGCTCAATTGCCTCGTCAAGCCGACCCTCGTAGGCAAGTGAGTCACCCAGGCCGCAATAGGTCACTGCAAGGCACGGATTCAGCGACAGCGCATGTTCCAAAGCGTCAATTGCCAAGTCATATTCCCGCCTTGCCAGATAAACCCGGCCTATTGTGAAAAAACTGTTTGCATCTTCATCATCCAGCTTTATGGCTTGCTTTGCGGCAGCAAGCGCCTCATCCATTTTAGCCTGGTCAGGCGTCGCATCGAAATAGACCATGCCGAGCACAATGGCATATGCCAACCGAGAGTGCGCGCCGGCAAACTCTGGATCGGATTCCAGCGCTTGTTTAAGCAGTTCTTGAGATTTCTGGTTGCTCTCCGGCGTAAACTTGTAAAATTCAGCCACTCCCAATTGGTATAAGTCCCAAGCACCGAGATTTTTGCGTGGTCGTCTTTCGGCCTTGCGCTGCTCGGTCAAGCCCAACTCGGATTCAATTCGCGACGCGACCAACTCGGTGATTTCGTCCTGCAAGCCAAAAATATCTTCCATGTCGCTATCGAACCGCTCTGACCAGATACTGTTTTCTGTATCCACATCAACGACCTCGGTTGTGATCCGGGCGCGATTTCCGGCTCTTCTGACGCTGCCTGTCACTAGATAATTGGCTTCCAGCGCTTCCCCGATCGCTCGAATACCCAGGATCGAGTCTCGAAATGCAAAAGCGGGATTACGTGCGATGACGATCAGCCAGCGGTTCTTTGCAAGAGCAGTGGTTATGTCCTCTGTAATACCGTCTGAAAAATAATTTTCTGATGCGTCCCCACTCAAATTGGTAAACGGCAAGACCGCGACCGATGGTTTGCCAGAGACCACTGCAATCGCATTAGTGCCCATAGTGTCCAGCTGCTTGACAACTTTGCAGCCTGAGTCGGATTCAACCTTTGCCACGAAACGGAAACCACGCCCGTGTACCGTGCGAATTGTGTGCTGAGCCTTACCGTCATCTCCCAAAGCCTTGCGCGCAACCTTTATCTGGCTGCTGAGGGCGGAGTCCGAAACTATCCGGTTGTTCCAGACCTCGGAGAAGATATCTTCCTTCGTCACTGTGCGATCACTGTTTTGCGCAAGGTAGACGAGCAGGTCAAACGCCATCGGCTCAATGGCAATGCGCTCGCCGGATTGCTGTAGTTCCAGCAAATTGGTGTCCAGTGCGAATTCTCCAAACCGGATTACATTGCTGGCAAATGGTGCGTCTTTGGAAAGGTCGACGCTGTACACGTCAATCGGCCTGCTGATGTTCTTGACAGTTTGCTCGCCCAACGAAATTAACGGTACATCTATCCTGCCACCAATATGGTCGTGCACCTGTTTCGACAACACTATTCCGCCGGCTTGTGCAATCCCTTCCAGCCGCGAGGCTACATTAACGCCATCGCCATAAATATCGTCACCCTCGACAATCACATCACCAACGTGAATGCCAATTCGAAACTGGATATCGCTGCTGCTGGAATATAGCTCATTTTGAATGTCTACCGCGCACTGCAGACCGCTGACTGCGCTGGAAAACTCAGCAAGGATGCCATCGCCCATCAGCTTGACGATACGTCCGGCATGGCTTTCTACAACCGGCTCGACAATTTCTTTGCGAACGGACTTTAGAAGATCAAGCGTGCCTTCTTCGTCACGCTCCATCAGGGCGCTGTATCCCACAACATCCATCGCGGCAATTGTTGTTAGTTTTCGGTCCACAGCTTGTCTCCATTGAAACGACTCGAGCGCTCAAGAGCAACGGCACATAAAACGTCATGATACAGAGTTTGAACAACATATTTTACTTGGACGTGTCGAGCAAGTTTGGGCCAAGAGAGAATTTGGATTGGTTTCCCGTAATCTGTATGATGTCCGCTTTGGGTCAATAAGCGGACATTCAACGTTTGACTGTTTCTTGGCAAAATAGAACAAAATCAGATTGACTCTTCAGCGGTCAAGGCTTTCGAACCAATCGAGTACCATGCTCGCCCAATCTTTTGGTAAAGTGTGGCCGCCCTTATGCAAAACGAGTTCCAGACTACCTTTTTCGCAACTCCAGCGCTTGCGCCAGAGACCGTCCTTCACATCAGTTTTCGAAGCGTTGTTAGGACAGACGTTTTCGCGTCGCCAAAGCCGTAGCCCCTCCCAGATATCAGCCTGAGTAACAGTGACATCAAACTCGGCGTTGTGCCATTTTCGGCCTTCGAGGGGGACAAGCTTGTCGGCAAACCCATGAGTGTGGAATATGTTCACCGGCCCAATACAATCTTCGGTCGCCGGGAGCCAGAATCCACCCGCAGCCGGGGCGTAGGCGCTGGCGAGATCTGGTGCGAGACAAGCTACTTCCCATACCATCGAACCACCGCGGGAGAAGCCGCTTAGAAGTACCCGGCTCGGGTCCACGTCCGCACGTGCTGCAGCATCTGCCAACACCTCGCGGAAAAACCTGACATCGGAGCGAGGATAGGTATTCCATCCGTCGCGCACGGCCCAGTCGCCCGGTTTATTCTTGTGCCACGGCAGTCCGGTCGGAGCGATTACCGCGTAGCCCTTTTCTGTGAACTGATCCACAAATTTCTTGTTGAGGATAATTTTGGCCCCGGTGCTGCCGTATCCATGCAGATACATTACTGCCGGTCCACCCTCCCATCCCGCTGGAACTGCGATATGATATTCGCCAGAAGCGATCTTGCAGGGCTCAGCCTCCCCACCGCACTCAAGAGCCAATGCCCGACCAGCGGTTAGGAACACCGCCATAAATAGCATGTAGCGGAAGATCATTCAGCATTCTCCATATGTCCGGGTTCTCGCCTGGTAGTTCCAAAAATCGCGAAATTAATGTTCTCACGACCGTACACCATCAGCAGCGCTTACTCACTAACAACTTGTAGTTCCGCTTTGGATCAGCAGCAGCTGTCGAAACGTGACCAATGAACGGCAGCTTCGTCCGCTTAGCTGACATTCGAGAAACTCTGATGATGTCTCCTTCGGGTCATTTGCTGACACTTTGGTCTTTGTGAAATTGGTCTGTTTCAATACACAAAGAAGACGACCCTCAGTTTTTTGGTGATCTGCAAGTCTGGACTGTATTTCTGTCTCAAAACGAGCAGTACTGGAGGTAGTAGCTGAAGCCCGGCATTGCCGGGCTCCACTCAGTGCAAGACCTCGGATAATCCAGGGTCTCCGAGTGGAGAATTAGATGCTTTCATTAGACAAATTAGTTTCTGAGTTGGGTGAAATGGATCGTCCCACCTGTCTTAAGCGGTGGCGGGAGGTATTTGGGCGGTCTCCGCCCAAATCCTTGTCGCTGAAGTTCATGAAACGCGTATTGATCTGGGAACTGCAGACCAGGGTTCTGGGCGGTCTTTCTAATCAAACTGATCGCCAGTTGAAGCGAATTGCTTCGGGAAGGACCATTCCGGTTATAGCAAAGCCAGGATCTCATCTGGTGCGTGAATGGAATGGGCGAACTTACCAGGTGGAAGTGGTTGAGGGCGGCTACGTGATGGATGGCAAAACTTGGAAGTCCCTGACAGCTCTGGCAAAGCATATCACAGGTGCGCACTGGTCGGGGCCTCGCTTCTTTGGGTTGACCTGATGCGACGCATTCGTTGTGCCATTTACACCCGTAAGAGTTCCGAGGAAGGACTTGAGCAGGAGTTCAATTCTTTAGATGCGCAAAGGGAAGCCTGTTCTGCTTTCATTACAAGTCAGAAACACGAAGGTTGGGAACTGTTGGCTGACCGCTATGACGACGGTGGTATATCAGGAGGTCATCTGGATCGGCCTGCACTTCAATCGCTGATGCAAATGGTGGATGAGAAGCAGGTAGACCAGATAGTGGTTTATAAGATCGATCGGCTTACCCGCTCTCTGGCAGACTTCGCCAAGCTCGTGGAACGGCTGGATGCAGCAGGGGCGTCCTTTGTCTCTGTGACCCAGTCCTTCAACACTGCGACCAGCATGGGACGATTGACGCTCAATGTCCTGTTGAGCTTTGCCCAATTTGAGCGCGAAGTTACCGCAGAGCGTATCCGGGACAAGATCGCCTCTTCAAAACGCAAAGGCATGTGGATGGGAGGGAATGTTCCAATCGGGTATCAAGCAAAAGGGCGTACTCTGATGATTGATGAGGAAGAGGCAACAACAGTTCGCGCCTTGTATGAGCTATATGTAACCCATGGCAATATCTGCAAAGTGACCACACAGGCTGAACTGCTGGAACTGAAGTCACGCCAGCGTATCAATGGAAACGGCTGTAGAAGCGGCGGTGGTGCGTTTGATCGTGGCCATGTCCACTACATTCTGACCAATCCTGTCTATGCGGGGCGCATACGCCATAAAGATCAGGTTCACGAAGGGCAGCATGATGCGATCATTGAAGCTGAAAAGTGGGAGCACGTTCAGCAATTGCTGAAAGAGCAATCTGCTAGGATCCGCGGCTCGAAGCAGAAGGGAAGGCGATCTCCGTTGGTTGGCAAAATCTTTGACGAAACGGGAGATCGTCTGACTCCAAGCCACAGTAAAAAAGATGGCAAACGATTGCGCTACTACATATCCCGAAGGTTGGTAACAGATCGGAGCCAAAAACATCCCGATGCCTGGCGTCTGCCCGGGCCACAACTGGAAGCACTAATATCCGATGTGATCGGCAAGCATTGTAATCGGTCTGATGCGGTACCTTCGATTACGCGAGATCTCCCTGCTGCAGCAATCCAGGCAGCGACTGAGAGGCTCGAGAACCTTGAAGGGCACAATTCGTATCTTTCTCTACTCGAACGTGCGGACTTGCAACCGGGATTGGTAAAAGTCCAGTTGAGCCAGGATGGTCTGGCGGAAGCACTCAGCTGTGAACTGGATGAGATCAACTTGGAAAGACTGGTTATCGAGGCACCCTTCCAAACACGCAGGCGCGGTGTGGAACTAAAGCTGTATCTGGGCAATCCACCGCCGGAAGCCGATCACACACTGATCCGTAATATTGTAAATGCTCGTCGCTGGCTGGCACTGATCATTGAGGGCGAAACAGTTGCCGACATCGCGAGAGATCAGGGCATAACGAGGGCTCGGGTCCATGACATCGTTAAACTGGCGCTGTTGTCGCCTGATGTTCTCGAAGCTATTGCCTCCGGTGAACAACCTGACCGTCTAACCACCGACTACTTAATCAAGACAGGTTTTTCTGCAGTTTGGTCTGAGCAAAGCGAACAGTTCTCGGCGCCTTGAGCGAACACCAAATGAACTTCCAAAAACGCGCACCGCGACAATCGCAACTAGAGACAAAGGCCGACAATCGGCCCAATTTGAGCCGTTGCTTGAGTCTCACATGCGAAGCCCAGTCGCTAAGTCCCCGCAAACACGGCACAATTGCAAAGTAAAAGCTCGGTATCGAATGTAGTAGGAATGAATGGCTGGGGTTGCAGTCTTGCGCGAACCGGTCTCTCTACCAATTTTCGCTGTTTACAGGGAAAATACAGGGAATTTGCTTGATTTAACGTCCCCAGGTCCATAGATCTACCAGCTATGCCCCTGAT
>JBPCWL010000194.1:0-19335 GCA_051009575.1 Rhizobiaceae bacterium | reverse complement strand
CCCCGTGGCCCGCCTGTTTCGCCCAACCAGGCCTCGAGTACCGGACAACCGGTGGAGATCTGCGCTTCAATGACTATGCATTGGTGTTACAGGCCTGTTTTGCCGGTGAAGGCATTGCGATGGGCTGGCACCACGTGGTTGAGCGATTTATTGAACGTGGAAACCTGGTTCAGGTCATGCCTGATGTCTATGACATCGGTTATGGATTCTTTATCAGTTGGCCGGAGTCTGGAACGCTGACTGACGATGCAAGTAGGGTTGTGGACTGGATAATACGGGCAAACAGTCAGCCAAATCAGTAGTCCGGCTTACGACCAATATCGACGTAAATTTCAATTGCCTGCTGGGCAATTCTGCATGAGACTGCAGATTCCTGTTTGGAGAGGTCAGTTGGAGTTTATTGCGCGCCCAACAATCGCGATTGCCTTTTTTGTCTTTGCAATGGCGCTTATCCCCTTGAATGACTCGCTCATCAAACTGATGAGCGATAAAATGTCTGTGTTTCAGATTTTGGGGTTGCGCGCCGGCTTTTCACTGCTGATTGTCATATTTATTCCCACCGCAATAACCTTGGTTCTCCGTCTCTCCCCTATGACATGGTTGAAACTATCTGTTCGCGGGTTTTGCCTTGTCGGTGCAATGCTGTTCTTCTTTCTGCCCCTGGCAAGTCTCAGCTTGGCTGAAGTGACGGCAATTTTTTTCACTGCTCCTTTGATAATATCAGTCCTTTCTGTTCCAATTCTCGGCGAAAAGTTGGGAATTTTTCGGATATCGGCCGTCATTATTGGAATGGTCGGTGTGCTGATTATCGTAAAACCCGGCAGTGAGGGTTTTCAGTTTTCCTACCTGATGCCAATTGCATCAGCGACTTCCTACGCAGCCTTTCAGGTGATTACCCGTTACATCCGCAATGAAGCTCCAGTTCTGGCCATGGTTGCAGTTCAGAACCTGATATATTTTCTGACTGGCATGGTTGGCGTGTCGATGATTTATCTGATCGGCCCTGAAGTACCAAATGATCCAATTAGTGGCTTTTTGCTGAGAGGCTGGGAAACACCGGGAAGCCTTGAGTTTTTGTATCTTGGAATTGCCGGACTAATCGTGCTCAATCTTTCGTTTGCATCGACAAATGTTTACAGCAATGTGGAGGCCACAATCGTTGCACCATTTGAGTATATTGCGCTGCCAACTGCTGTTTTCTGGGGAATTTTAATCTGGGGCGACTGGCCGGAACTCAATGCCTGGATTGGCATTATGATGATTATCGGCGCGGGCATTTTCATGATTTACAGGGAGAGCCTTCGCCAACGCGAAGTCATCTCCGCTGTTCCGATGCGGGCTGCTGCTACAAATACAGTAAATGTGGATGAGGCCGATTTGATAGGAAACCGGAAATACGAAGCCATCCCGATTTGTTTTTGACCTGATCCGCTATTTCTATTCCATAGCCGAATGAAACCGCTCTATTTCCAATTGCATATGTGCCTCCATCATCGCCATCTCGAGATAATATGCCAACATTGGTTCCTCCAGGCTGATCGCCATTATTCGCAATTGGGGTAACATTTCACTGAGATAATCCAACTCGGCTTCGCGTTTGACATTGAATGATTTTGGAAACTGGTTTTTGTGCTCGTTCTCGACATCTACAGATCGTGCATGGGCAAGATTCATTTTATGGTTCATAAGCGGGTCCATCAGTTTATCGGGGCCTGCTATCACCCGGCTATCCGCCCATATCCTATTTTTGTATATCTCAAGCGCGCTTTTTACACAACCTAAAGTTGTATTATAAGTATTCTTTGGTAAATTCTCCATTTTTGGCTTGACGATTTCAAATTGACTGTCCATTTCGAGAGCCTTTGAAACAGCCACCTACCGCCGGAGACACATGACCCACAGCGTAGTCATCGTAGAATCGCCTGCAAAGGCAAAAACTATCAACAAATATCTCGGCAAGGATTTCACCGTTCTGGCTTCTTACGGCCACGTGCGTGATTTGCCCCCGAAGGATGGTTCTGTCCTGCCGGATGAAGATTTTTTAATGTCATGGACGGTGGACAGCAAATCCAAATCCCGTCTTAGCGACATCACCAAGGCCGTGAAATCGGCAGACAAACTAATCCTTGCTACTGACCCTGACCGTGAAGGTGAAGCAATTTCATGGCATGTATTACAGGTTTTGAACGATAAAAAGGCCCTCAAGGACAAACCTGTTGAGCGTGTTGTGTTCAATGCAATCACAAAAAAATCGGTTCTCGAGGCCATGCAACACCCGCGGCAGATTGATGAACCGCTTGTTGATGCCTATCGCGCAAGACGTGCTCTTGATTATCTTGTCGGCTTCACCCTTTCTCCGGTTCTATGGAGAAAACTGCCAGGAGCACGATCAGCAGGACGGGTACAGTCTGTCGCGTTACGCCTGATTTGTGACCGGGAAGCTGAAATTGAACGGTTTGTACCCGTTGAATACTGGTCAATCCTTGCAAGCCTCAAAAGCGCCTCCGGGCAAAATTTTGAAGCCCGCATTATCGAGTTTGAAGGCCAGAAACTGCAACGGCAGGACATTCCCAATGAATCCATGGCCATGGAAATCAAGGCTGCGCTGGAAGCTTCACAATTGAGTGTGGGAAAAGTTGAATCCAAACCGGTCAAACGTAATCCATATGCGCCGTTTACTACTTCAACACTCCAAATGGATGCGAGCCGTAAATTGGGATTTTCTGCCCGACAAACCATGCAGGTCGCCCAGAAATTGTATGAGGGGATTGATATCGGCGGAGAGACTGTCGGCCTTATCACTTATATGCGGACAGACGGAGTACAAATTGCTCCGGAAGCAATTCCTTCCATTCGGAATCAAATATCCAAGACATTTTCCGATCAGCATGTTCCTGAAAAACCACGGTATTATTCTTCGAAAGCAAAAAATGCGCAGGAAGCCCATGAGGCAATCCGCCCGACAGAAATTTCACGGCATCCGAAAGATATGGCTTCTCATCTGGATGAGGAAGGGCGCAGACTCTACGACTTGATATGGAAGCGTACGATTGCGAGCCAAATGGCATCAGCGGAAGTCGAGCGAACATCAGTGGACATCCTTGCAATTGGATCAGGTAAACAAGCCCGCTTGCGCGCGACAGGTTCGGTGATCAAATTCGACGGTTTCCTGGCTGCTTATGATCAAGCCAGGCCACAAGGCGAGGAAGAAGAGGACGGAAAACGTCTGCCCGCGATGAGCGAAGGCGAGGATGTTTCCCGTGAGAAAATCGACGCGATCCAGCATTTCACTGAACCGCCACCGCGATTTTCGGAAGCTTCCCTCATTCGCAAAATGGAAGAGTTGGGGATTGGCCGACCCTCAACTTACGCCTCTGTACTTTCAACTCTTCAGGATCGCGACTACGTCACTCTGGAAAAGCGGCGCTTTACGCCTGCTTCAAAAGGCAGGGTCGTGACTGCCTTTCTTGAAAGCTTCTTCAATCGGTATGTGGAATACGATTTTACAGCGGACCTTGAGGAACAACTCGACAAGATTTCTGCTGGCGACCTCGAGTGGAAGGATGTGCTTCGGGAATTTTGGGCGAGTTTTACAACAAAAGTTGATGAAACGAAGGATTTGCGGGTTTCAGAAGTTCTCGACAAACTCAATGAGGAACTTGCGCCCCTCGCCTTTCCTCCGCGCGAAGACGGATCAGAGCCACGCGTTTGTCCTACTTGCGGCGCCGGCCAGTTAAGCTTGAAAGTCGGAAAGTTCGGAGCTTTTGTCGGATGTTCGAATTACCCGGAATGCGCCTATACCCGTCAACTCGGTCAAACTGATGCTGAAGCAGCGGAACAAGCTGCCAATGACGGGCCAAAAATCCTTGGTGTCGACCCGGATTCCGGCGAAGAAATTTCTCTACGTAGCGGGCGCTTTGGTCCGTATATCCAACGCGGAGAAGGCAAAGCAAAAGACGTAAAACGCGCTGGAATTCCAAAAGGCTGGGATCCGCATTCCGTTGATTATGAGAAAGCATTACGGCTACTTACCCTGCCACGCGAAGTTGGCCTTCATCCCGAAAGCGGCAAAATGATCACTGCGGGAATTGGCCGATACGGACCGTTCGTTCTGAATGATGGCCTCTATGCGAACATGGAATCCGTCGATGATGTTTTCACAATCGGTCTCAATCATGCCGTGACCCTACTGGCTGAGAAAGCCGCCAAAGGTGGCGGAAGACGAGGTGCCGCAGCTGCGCTCAAGGAACTTGGTGATCATCCGGACGGTGGCGGTAAGATTACTGTCCATAGCGGTCGGTACGGGCCTTATGTGAAATTTGGCAAGATCAATGCGACAATTCCAAAAGACAAGGATCCAGAAACCGTTACGTTAAATGAAGCCGTTGAATGGATCACAGCAAAAGCCGGCAAGCCGGCAAAGAAAAAGGCAGCCCGGAAGACTGCTGCAAAGAAGGGCTAGTTGGCAAAACAAGTTCCGACCAAGAAGAAAAAAGCCCGTGCAGCCAAAAAGGCCGCCGGAAACGCGCCATCACGAGAGCAAATTCTCAAATTTCTGGCAGACAACCCGCAACGCACATCAAAGCGGGACATATCGCGTGCATTCAATATCAAGGGTAACGACAAAATCCAACTCAAGGCACTTTTGCGGGATCTTGTTGATGAAGGCCTGATTGAAAGGCGCGGAAAGCGACTTGCTGAGCCAGGCGCGTTACCGCCGGTAAGTGTAATTGATATTGTAACGCGCGATCGACAGGGCGGATTGTTGGGAACACCCGCAACGTGGAATGAAGGTGATCTGGGAAAACCGCCGGTAATCGAAATTTCCCAAAACAACCGTACAAAGGGACAAACGGCGGGTGTCGGCAACCGTGTTCTTGCACGCCTTACCCGAATTGGAAGCGCTCATCGATACACGGCGAAAATTATCAAGATTATTCCGAAAGCGGACAACGAAACGCTTGGCGTAGTCCGGTTCAGGAGTAATGCAATTCGCTTAGAGCCTGCCTCCAGAAAAACTTCAGAACTTGAAATTCCGCAGGATATGCTGGGAGACGCACAGGATGGGGACCTCGTCCTGGTGGAAACTGTCCGCGGCCCAAAATATGGACTCAAGAAAGCCAGGGTCACATCGGTTATTGGTTCCTTCAAGAGCGAGAAAGCAATCTCTCTGATTGCGATCCATGCCAATGAAATTCCACATATCTTCCCTGAAATTGTTCTGCACGAAGCGCGGGAGTCGGAACTGGTGCAACCGGAAAATCGCGAAGACTGGCGCGATGTTTCCTTGATTACGATAGATCCAGCTGATGCCAAGGATCATGATGATGCTATCCAGGCAGAACCTGATCCTGCTGTTCCCGGGGGACATTTGGTGCGGGTGGCGATTGCCGATGTTTCAGCCTATGTCAAACCAGGTTCAGCCATGGACAAGGAAGCGTTGTTGCGCGGCAATTCGGTATATTTCCCCGACCGCGTTGTTCCAATGCTTCCGGAACGTATTTCGAATGATCTGTGCTCCTTGCGGGAGGGAGAGGATCGCCCTGCCCTCGCTGTCAAAATGAAGTTTGATGCAGAGGGTCGAAAAACTTCCCATTCTTTTCACCGGATTTTGATGCGTAATCATGCCAATCTGGCTTACCCGCGGGTACAGGCAGCCATTGATGGCCAGCCGGATGAAATGACGAAACCGATACTGAAAACGGTGCTCGAACCGCTCTGGGCTGCCTACCGTTGTATGTTAAAAGGACGGAACAATCGCCAACCGCTAGAACTGGATCTTCCCGAGCGGAAAATCCTGTTGAATGATGACGGGACAGTCAGAGAAGTTCTTGTTCCCGAGCGCCTCGATGCACACAAGCTTGTGGAAGAATGCATGATCCAGGCAAATGTGTGTGCGGCTGAGACACTCGAGAACAAGGGGCAAAAGCTGATATACCGAATTCATGATGCTCCTTCGCTGGACAAAATGGAGCGGTTGCGGGAATTTCTGTCTACACTGGACATCCCACTTGCCCGACCGGGAAATTTGCGGGCGATGCATTTCAATCAGATACTGTCCAGAGTCAGCGGCACCGAACACGATGAATTAGTCAGTCAGGTCGTGCTGCGTTCACAAAGCCAGGCGGAGTACTCGCCTGACAATATTGGCCATTTCGGCCTCCAACTTTCTCGTTATGCACATTTTACTTCTCCCATCCGCCGTTATGCGGATTTGATTGTTCACAGAGCGTTGGTGGGCAGTCTTGGATTGGGTGAAGGTGGAATAACTCCCGGAGAAGAGACAGTCCTGGATGAAATTGCCGCGAACATATCGATGACTGAGCGCCGTGCAATGCAGGCTGAGCGGGAAACCATTGACCGCCTGATTGCCGGCTATTTGGCAGAACAGATTGGAAGCCGGTTTTCCGGACGCATCAACGGCGTTACCAAAGCAGGACTGTTTGTCACGCTTGATGACACTGGCGCTGACGGTTTCATTCCAATATCTAAGCTGGGCGATGATTACTATGTATTCGACGAAACAACCCATTCTGTCACCGGTGAAAGGACCCGGGAACAGTATCAGATGGGGCAACAGGTAGAAGTACGGCTAGTTGAAGCCGCCCCGGTTGCCGGGGCTTTGCGATTTGAAATGTTGAGCGAGGGAATTGCAACCAATGCCGTTCCCCGTTCGCGAAAAACAAACAGGCGCGGACCGGGAAACCGGAGGGGTCCGGGCAAGCGTGGAAGAAGATAGGAAACCTAAATGACTTTCGAGACCACACCGTCCGATCCGTTAGAAGATCAAGCTGAAAGACCGCTTTTGGCTGCCATGTTGAAGGGGGTCAGAGGTCGCTGCCCCTCATGCGGTGAGACCAAATTGTTTGCCGGTGGTTTAAAAATCCAGGACAGTTGCCAAACTTGCAGTGAGGCGCTTCATCACCATCGCGCTGATGATCTTCCAGCTTACCTGAATATTTTTATTGTTGGCCACATTGTCGTTGCGATGGCGATGATCCTGATGGATGCGAAGATTTTCGGAGTTTGGCCGCTAGTGACACTTTCTGCTTCACTTGCCGTGTTGCTTTCGATTTGCCTCATGCGTCCCCTTAAAGGCATGGTAGTCGCGTTACAGTGGGCATTGCGAATGCACGGTTTTGGCGGACATGACGACTGAAGACAACAAATCCGGAAAATCCGATCTGGTCGATGAGGTAAACCGCATCGAAACCATGATCAATTCGCCGAATGTCCGCGACATGCGCCAACGGAACCGAAAAGCTCAAGGCTACGTCCGACCACGGAATGCTGCCACAATGATCCTTCTGGATGGTCCGGCCGATGATCCCGTTGTATTGATGGGCAAGCGCAACAAAAACCTGAAATTCATGCCGGGAGCGCTGGTTTTTCCCGGTGGTTCTGTCGACAGGTTTGATGGCTCGGTTCCAGCTACTTCAGAACTGACTGCCACCACAGTTTCGCGGCTAATGAATGCGATGCGTGGCAAGCCAACTCCCCGCGGTGCTCGCGCACTCGGTTTGGCTGCTATCCGGGAGGTTTGTGAGGAATGCGGCATCCTTGTCGGAAAACAGGGTGAACTTGGTATAAAACACGATCATTGGAACGATTTCCGCAGCGCGGGAATAGTCCCCTCTCTGTCTGGGCTGCGATTGTTTGCTCGCGCCATCACCCCGCCTGGCATGATACGACGGTTTGATACCTGGTTTTTTCTCGCCCACGCCTCCGAGATAGGCTTCACGCCAAAAGGTGGATTCTTGCCGGATGGAGAACTTGAAGACCTGCAATGGATCCGGCTTGAAAAGGCAATTACCGAAAATACACGGGAAATCACCAGGGTAATGCTGGTTGAATTGATTCGCCGGTTGCGCGAAGATAATGAACTGTCTGACTCTTATCCGGCGCCTTTCTATTTCACGGCCGGAAGTCGCTTCCAGAAAAAGCTGATATAGTTTACTGAAACCGATAGTTCAATCGGTACATATTCATGCAGCAATCGCATTCAGCTAAATCAGGCGGACTTTTCTCAGATACCGACATGCGTTCGGTGACGGCTGCCATTTTCAGTATCTCTGCTGTCGGCGCGGGACTCGGTCTTTCCGGCCCCTTATTGAGCTTGTTGATGGAACGAGAAGGCATCTCGTCATCCCTCATCGGTGCCAACACGGCCATAGCGGGGCTGGCGGCTATCGTTTCCGTGCCGTTTGTAACTGTCGTGTCGCGTAGAATTGGAGTGGTAAACACCGTCCTTTTCAACATCGTGCTTTCGAGCATCTGTTTAGTTGCGTTTTACTTTACTACGCCAATTCCTGACTGGTTTTTGGTCCGCTTCCTGTTCAGTTGCAACCTTTCGATGATGTTTGTTTTGAGTGAATTCTGGATTAATCACGCAGCCAACGAACGCAACCGTGGTCTAATCCTGGGAATTTACGGAACTGTACTCAGTCTGGGGTTTGCTGCAGGCCCGGCAATTATCTCGATCGTAGGCATAGAAGGCTTCCTTCCGTTTGGTATTGGTGCAGCAATCATCCTCGTTGCCGCGCTGCCACCGCTACTGGCCCGGAAGGGGCAGCCCGTGATGAGCAAAACCGAAAAGACACCTTCCATAATACCCTACATTTTCATGGTGCCACTTGCGACCGCATCGGGTTTTGCATTTGGTGCAGTGGAACAGGCTGAGTTAGCGCTGTTGCCGGTGTTTGCAACCAAGGCCGGTTATTCCGAATTGACCGCATCATTCCTGCTTACTGTAATGTTGCTGGGAAACGTAATGTTCCAAATTCCGTTGGGAATTTTGAGTGACAAAGTTGAAGACAGAAGAAGCATACTTCTTTTTTGCGGGTTAATCGGAGTGAGCGGGGCTCTGTTGTTACCTGTGTTTGTCAGCAACCTAACGGTGCTTTACGGGATTGTGTTTCTTTGGGGGGGAGTAATTGGTGGCCTTTACACTGTTGGCCTTGCACACCTTGGATCACGCCTGACAGGCGCCGATCTGGCGCAAGCCAATGCTGCATTTGTTCTTTGTTATGCAACCGGCATGATGATTGGACCGCAATTTGTCGGAATTTCTATGGACGTATTCGGTGTTAACGGGTTCGGGTGGAGTCTTGCACTGATTTTCTCGATGTACCTGACGCTTTATGCATTCAGAATTATCCTACGAAGAAACTGACAATCCTTCCACAGCCTGATCAAAAATAGCATGATCCCTCATACTGTTGGCGAGAACCATGGCACCCTGCAAGTTAGAAACGACCCGTATCGCTGTCGCCCTGCGGACATCTGAAGAAAGCGATGGATCCAAGTTCTCTGCAAGCCATTCGACGTTCTTGTTCAGAAACCCAGTCACTGCTAATGCTACCGGCGCTGGAAGCCCGGAATTTTCCGCTCCCAACATGCCGCACAGGCAGATACGGTCACTTCCGGTCAAGGCATCCCGATAAACAGACACTAATGCGTTCAGATAATCACCAGGGGTAGTTGCTTTTTCTGCCAAAACTTCGAGTGCGCCAAAAACCTTTTCCGAATATCGTTGAACGAGAGCCAGACCCAGATCCTGTTTTTGCGGGAAATAGTAATGAACACTGGAACTCTTGATGCCCAGTTCATCTGCCAGTTCTCGGAAGCTCACCGCATGATATCCACGCAGCCTGATTCGATCTTCGGCCAAGTCTAATAATTGTTCTTCGGTATCACTCATTCAAATCACCTGCTTTTAATCTATCGACAGATAGGCTTGACTCGATCGTTTGTAAATGGCAATTTGCTTGCAATCTATCTATAGGTAGGTAGATGTTTTTTTCAGAAAGATTGAAGCAATGAAAGTTTATGATTTTCCCGGATTTCCGAATCCTACACGCGTCCGAATCGCACTGGCAGAAAAAGGCCTGACCGAAAAAGTTGAGTTTGTGGCAGTGAATGTGCCCGAAGGTGAGCATAAAACACCGGAGTTTTTGTCCAAAAATCCAACCGGACTGGTTCCAGCACTTGAACTGGAAGATGGAACCGTGATTGCTGAATGTACCGCAATTACAGAATACCTTGATCAACTGGATGGCAATACCAGCCTTACTGGAAAAACACCGAAAGAAAGAGCGGTAATCCACATGATGCAAAGGCGCGCTGAGTCCAATCTGTTTGAAGCCGTAGCGACTTACTTTCATCATGCTACACCCGGACTGGGACCAGAAATTGAAACTACTCAATTTCCCGAGTGGGGGGAACATCAAGGCGAACAAGCGGTAAAAGGCATGCATTACTTCAATGACGTGCTTGAAAAGCAGGACTATGTTGCCGGTGATACTTTTTCGGTTGCCGATATCACGGTCATTGCCGGCCTGAAATTTGCCGGATTTGCAAATATTGATATTCCAGAAGACTGTACGGCCTTGAAAGACTGGCATGCCCGCGTATCTTCAAGACCAAGTCTGGCTGCATAAGGAATCGAAACCATGGAACTTAATGCCGATTTTAGCCAGCGGGCTATTGTGCATGCTGGAAAACAGGAATGGTCGCCCTCACCGATGAAAGGGGTTGACCGGCGCATGCTTGATCGTATTGGTGGCGAAGTGGCCCGTGCAACAACCATTGTTCGGTACGCGCCGGACAGCCATTTTTTGCCCCATGTACACACCGGAGGCGAGGAATTTCTCGTTCTTGACGGCGTGTTTCAGGATGAGCATGGAGATTTCCCGGCTGGTACCTACGTTCGCAACCCTCCGACCTCCAGTCATACTCCCAGATCAGATGATGGGTGTACGATCTTTGTGAAGCTCTGGCAGTTTGACATGAATGACCGGCAACAGGTGACCATTAACACCAATACAGCAGACTGGTCTGCCGGTGCAGGTCGTGAGGGTGTAGATACATTGGCCCTCTACTCCGATGACCGGGAAAACGTGAGCATGGAACGTTGGCATCCGAACCAGGCGATTGGCCTTGACGCCCCCAATGGTCTTGAAGTTTTGGTGATTAAGGGTTCTTTCCAAGAAAATGGGGAAAGCTTTGAAAACCAATCCTGGTTGCGATTACCTAGAGAGTCATCAACCATAGTCAAAGCCGGTCCCGACGGATGCAAAGTATGGATCAAGCGTAATCACTTGAAGGAACCACCTGGCGCTCCGGTGACATGACGTATTGCGGCTTGACTTTTGATCGCGCATGAGTAGTTTGCGGCTCAATTCGGGCCGCAAATTGCGGCCCCAGATTATTTTCCTCTCAGGTACAGGACCGGAACAATGGCAAAAGCCACCACTATCAAGATCAAGCTCGAAAGCACAGCCGACACAGGCGTTTTCTATGTAACCAAGAAAAACAGCCGCACCATGACCGAGAAAATGGTCAAGCGTAAGTACGACCCAGTTGCCAAGAAGCATGTTGATTTCAAGGAAACCAAGATCAAGTAAGGTTTTCTGCGCTTTTGAATTCTTTAGGGCTGCACCTCTGGGGCGGCCCTTTTTTATATGGAAAAGCTGAAGGAAAATAGGGGTCGGTCGGTTTTCGGAAATGGTACGAGGAGGCCATTTTTGGTCCGAACACCGACCGACGACCCCACGGACCCAGGAGATGCGGCGGACCTGAGCACTCCGTAGGGTTATTGGCGCAAATGCATATTACAATTGCGCTTTTTCTAGATTTGACTCATTTTTTCGTAAAAATCAACGATTTGGTAACCATCAAGAACGTCGAACTTGTCCTATGGTTACAATTAATGATTAACAATTGACGCGATCTGTCTGGGAAATTTCCTAAATAAAGAAAGTGCTACTGCCCGATTAATCAGGCTGCCTCTGCAACAACGCGGTTTCTGCCGGCACGTTTTGCATTGTAGAGTGCCACGTCAGCCCGTTTTAGCAGTTTCTCGGGAGTGTCATCGGATGATTCAATACATGCCACGCCCATGCTAACCGTAATCGAAACCTGGTGGGAGCCGTTTGAAGCAATAATCGGGTGTGCACACACCTCAAGGCGGATGCGTTCTGCCACTACCTTTGCCAGATCGATGTTGGTGTCTGGCATAACAACTACAAACTCTTCCCCCCCATATCTGCAAGCAAGATCGATGTTCCTGATGCTCTTTCGTATTCGCAACGAACATTCCTTGATGACTGCGTCTCCAACATCGTGCCCAAATTGGTCATTCACTCCCTTGAAGTGATCAATATCACACATGATAGCTGACAGTGGCTTCGATGATACCGTGGCCTTGTCAAAGAGATTTGCGAAATGGGTCTGGAAATATCTGCGGTTATGAAGATCTGTAAGCGGATCCTTGACAGCCATTTCTATGGTTTGCTGCACCGACTTTCTAAGGCAGTCATTATAGCGCTTGCGTTTCAGCTGCGTGGAAATTCGGGCCCTCAATTCATGGGCATCAATCGGTCGGCGAATGTAATCGTTCACACCGAGCTCCACAGCGCGACTTACGAGGCTCTCCTGCTCACCATCAGCAATAACCAGAAGCGGCAATGTACGAGTGCGCTCCAAAGATCGTAGATGCGAACACAACCGCAAACTGTCCACATCCTTCAAATTCAGGGAGATAACTGCAAGATCGTAATTTCCTTCAGCAATCCGTATCAACGCATCATTTCCGTTGGTGATTACATCGACATCGTTACTCGTGGATAGAATTCGGACCACCTTTTCGTATGAGCTCACCCGGTCATCGACGATTACGACCTTGCCGGAACTGTTGCCCGGGTCAAATTCTTCCATGCTTTTGAAATGATCTATTACCAGTTCATCGCCCGACGCAGCGCGCATGCGCAAATCATCTGTCAGCATTTTCAGCCGGACGAGGCTCTTAACCCGGGTGACCAACGCAAGGTCATTTGCCGGTTTCGTGAGAAAATCATCTGCTCCGGCCTCAAGCCCCTTAACACGATCCTGAGGGCTGTCGAGTGCAGTGACCATAACGACTGGAATATGCATGGTCGATGGGTCTTCTTTCAGGCGACGGCATACCTCAAATCCATCCATTTCCGGCATCATGACATCCAGCAGCACAATATCGCATTGCCCTTCCCGGCAAATGGAGAGTGCAGATTGGCCATTCGACGCAGTCAGAACATGAAAATATTCCGCCATAAGGCGAGCTTCAAGAAGCTTCACATTTGTCGGTACATCATCAACAACCAGAACGCGTGCGGTCACAAGGTTACTCCGTAATCAGCCATCGCCGATATAATACTGTATTGTTTTCACGAAACTGGCGACTGAGATTGGCTTGGAAATATAAGCTTCACAACCTCCCTGCCGGATACGTTCCTCATCCCCTTTCATCGCAAATGCAGTCACCGCAATGACCGGGATATGAGTGATACTTTCGTCTTCTTTGATCCACTTGGTAACTTCAAGACCAGAAACTTCCGGCAACTGGATATCCATCAGGATCAGGTCCGGTTTTTCAGAGCGGGCAATATCCAGCGCTTCCAATCCATTCTTGGTTTGAAGAATATTGTAACCCTTGGCCTCCAACAAATCGTTGAACAGCTTCATGTTAAGTACATTGTCCTCGACAATGAGTATGGATTTAGCCATCTTTACAAATTCCGTATATTACGGTCCTCAAGCTCTGCAGATTTAAAGCCCAAGTTGACTAAGAACAGTAACCAAATATGGTTGACGAAACGCAAACGCTCAAACAAGAACCAATATTTTCATGAAACAAGATTCTTTCAAGGGCGGCACCGCTGAACTCGCCAGCTTTGCATCGAGATTGCAAGAAAACGCTATCCCCGGGCCTGTTTTCGACAGAATTACCGATCTTTTTGTCGATTGGGCGGGGTCAGCCCTTTCCGGAAAAGGTCATCGAGCCATCCAAATCCTTGAAGAATTTGCAGAGAAAATGGGGCCAAGTGATGGAAATTGCGAAATTCTGGCAAACAGGCGAGCCACTTCGCCCATTTTTGCTGCGCTCGTAAATGCTGCTTCCAGCCATATTTCAGAACAGGATGACGTACATAATGGGTCCGTTTTTCACCCAGCCACTGTCGTTTTTCCGGCAGCTCTTGCAATTTCGCAAGACATCGGCGCGTCAGGCCAGGAATTTCTGGTTGCGTGTATTGTCGGATATGAGACTGGAATCCGGGTTGGAGAATTTCTGGGCCGGTCTCACTACAAGATTTTTCACACAACCGGGACGGCTGGGACATTTGCCGCAGCTGCAGCAGTTGGCAATCTTTTGAAACTCGATGAAGACGAGATGCTTGATGCACTCGGTTCAGCGGGCACGCAATCCGCAGGATTATGGGAATTTTTGCGGGATGCGGCAGATTCCAAACAATTACATACAGCGAAGGCCGCGAGTGATGGACTCATGTCAGCGTGGATCGCATCAAAGGGATTTAGCGGAGCCAAACAAATTCTCGAAGGTGCTCAGGGACTGGCAGCTGGAACATCGGTTGATGCAGATATTTCACGATTGACAGATGGTTTGGGACAACGCTGGTGTGTGCTTGAAACCTCCTTCAAGTTTCATGCCTCCTGCAGACACACGCACCCTGCTGCCGATGCGCTTTTGAAGGCAATGACGGAAAATAATCTTCAAACTGAAGATATTGATACAGTGCAATGCCATGTGCATCAGGCTGCTATCGATGTGCTTGGGCCCGTGAGCAATCCGCAATCCATCCATCAGGCAAAATTTTGCATGGCGGCTACTTTGGGTCTGATAGCCGCCCACAGCAAGGCCGGCCTGCGTGAATTCGAAACGGTCCTCACTGATCAAACTGCCCTTTCGTTCCTGAACAGGATTACCATGGAACTTGACGAGAAAATCAACGAGATTTACCCGCAAAAGTGGATCGGCAAGGTCACTGTAAAAACCAGAAATGGTGAAACAATTCAGGCGCAAGTGGATGACCCTAAAGGAGATCCTGGAAACATGTTGACGCGAAAAGAAATCGACACGAAAGCCCGGTTTCTGGCACAGTCTTCCCTTGCGGTATCAAAAAATGAAATCGATAATTTAATGGACTCACTGTGGAACGTTCAGAAAATGCAGCCGGTCACAGTATTGCTAAATGGCAACAGCGCCAAATGAATCTGCAATCTGCATCAGATATCGCAGTATCGGGCCTGCAATACCTTGCTGGGGACAGTGAACAGCTTTCACGTTTTGTAGCACTTTCCGGTATTTCACCTAGTGATATGCGAGAATTCGCGCAAACCCCTGAATTCATGATTGCTGTCCTTGAATATTTTCTCGGCGACGAACCGACGTTGCTTGCCTTTGCTGCCAGTTCCCATCTGGATCCTGCTGATGTTGCCAAAGCCAAACATGCACTTGACCCGGCGGGATCGGTGGAGTTCTGACATGGAAATGACTCAGGACCGCAAAACATTTTGCCGGGACTGCCTGACCTGGCATGCGGTCGAAAGATCGCGATGCAGTGTTTGTGGTAGCCCCAGAGTTACTTCTCATCCGGAACTAGCTGGCCTGAGGATCGGTCATATCGATTGTGATGCATTTTACGCGTCAGTTGAAAAACGGGATAATCCGGAATTGGCCGACAAGCCGGTAATCATTGGCGGTGGCAAACGTGGAGTAGTTTCAACGGCCTGTTATGTTGCGAGAATACGGGGCGTCCACTCGGCACAACCGATGTTCAAGGCGCTCAAAGCCTGTCCCGATGCGGTAGTTATCAAACCCAACATGGAAAAATACGCCAAAGCAGGACATCAAATACGTGAAATGATGCGCGAATTGACGCCACTGGTTGAGCCACTGTCTATTGATGAAGCCTTTCTGGATTTAAGCGGGACCGAACGCCTGCATGGCGCATGCCCAGCGGAAATGCTGGTCCGGCTTGCAAATCGTATTCAGGAAGAATTGGAACTGACGGTTTCAATTGGATTATCCTACTGCAAATTCCTGGCCAAAGTAGCATCCGATATGAACAAACCCAGAGGGTTTTCAATTATTGGCAAGGAGGAAGCCCTGTCGTTTTTGCGGCATCAGCCTGTCTCCATCGTCTGGGGTGTCGGGAAAGTAACGCAGAAAATGCTCGCGAAGGATGGCATAACAAGTCTTTCAACGGTTCAGGATATGGACGAAGCGGAACTGGCGCGACGATATGGTTCGATCGGTCTGCACCTCTCTCGCCTGTCTCATGGAAAGGACAGTCGCAATGTTTCGCCGTCAAGTGGTGCAAAATCAATCAGCTCCGAAACCACTTTCGGAGACGACAAATCTGCTGCAGAAGAACTCTTGCCTATACTGCGTAAACTCTCGGAGAAGGTTTCGCAGCGCCTTAAAAACAAGCACACTGCAGGGCAAACGATCAATCTGAAACTCAAGACTGCAGATTTCAAAACCCGCACCCGATCACGCCAAATCCCTGACGCCACCCAGTTGGAAGACAAGATTTTCAGGATAGGTTCAGAACTTCTTCGCCCGGAACTTGACGGCACCAAATTCAGATTGTTGGGTATCGGTGTTTCCACGCTGGGACCAGACGAAAATGCTGATCCCTATGATCTCGTGGATCCGGATGGAGCCAAACGGGCTGATGCGGAACGTGCAATTGACAATGTGCGCGAAAAGTTCGGATCTGATGCGGTAAAATTTGGGATAAATTTCAATGGCTGACGACAATAAACCAAACGACATCCTGGACTACTGGGCGAGTCTTGGGAACGAAGGATGGTGGGTGAAGAACCTGAAAGTGGATCAGGAAATCCATGAAAGGTTCGGTAAACTTCACACCGAAGCCTGCAACGGAAAACTTGATCTCTGGCGGGCTTCGGCCGATGGCGCGCTTGCATTGATTATTGTGCTTGATCAATTTTCCCGTAACATGTTCCGCGGAAATGCAAGAAGCTTCACACAGGATAATCAAGCGCTCGAAATTGCAAAATCAGCCATAGATGCCGGTTTGGATGCGGAAGTGCGTGAGGATCTGAAAGTTTTTTTCTACTTACCCTTTGAGCACGCAGAAACGATATTTGAACAAGAAAAATCAGTTCTCTATCAGTATTCAATTGGAAACCTGGAATCGATTAAGGCGGCCCTTGAACACCGTGAGATTATTCAGCGCTTTGGCCGATTCCCACATCGTAACCCTGCTTTGGGCAGGCACACGACACCTGCTGAACAGGCATTTCTGGATGACGGGGGATTCAAGGGCTAGGCTTGCTTAATTTTCCAGTTCACAGGGCGTCTGGTCGAAATACTCGATGTTGATCAATGACGCCTTTAACGCATAGTCGGGATACCGCATGGTTAGATCACGGGTAACACCGTTCCGGTACAGGAGGAATGAGGCTTCATAGATTGGCAGAGCCTCAGCTGTATTGTCAGCATTTGCATTGAAGTAACTCATGGTGATCCGCCAGGCCTCTTTCTTTTTCAGCACCTTGATACCGTCTTCAACCTCACCTTCCAGAAGTTTTGCAACCACCCTTGGTTTACCAATCACACTTGCGCTGTTGAGAACCTTGTCCGCTTCCCCTGAACCGTCAAAGACACTGTGGGAAATGAAGGTTTCCCCGTCCTGTGCCCTTTTCATCACTTCGATGAGGTGAGAACTGGTGAAGAGGCCGTTCTCAAGTTCCAGTTTTCTCGGATTTGTACCATCGTGACTAACAACCAAGCCGCCTTTTTGGCGTACAGCCGATCCCTTGATGGTTTGGTCAGGCTGCTCATTCACAAAGCTTTTTGTGGAAAATGAAAATTCATTTCCATCCGGGCTCTCATAACTTGCGCTTTGCTGATCGGTTACAAACTGTTCTCTCCCGGTATTGATACGCGTCACGAACCGGTAATTGATTGCAATACCTTCGCACTCATTGCCGCGAAGCTCATAAACAATGCGTCCGTCCATTCCCTCAATACCGGAACGCTCTTCTGCGTTCTCGAGTTTGACTTCATAAATTGCCCGGTGCGGCGCGAGAATTTCAAAGCCTGTGGCAGCGGCCGGCAGCGTCATGGTCATTGAAATCAACAGTGCGCCCGAAAACTTGATCATTGTATTTATACTTTTGGCTGTTATTTGAAGTCTGAATCGCACAATACCGTTCAAAATGCATGAGGCAAGCGCGTGGCACTCAAATTTGATAGACAACCCTTTCACGATGTTAGCTGGTTACGTGATCGACCGGTGGCGCACCGGGGTCTACATGATCCGGCCAAGAAAATATACGAAAACACGCTTACCGCCTGCGCGGCAGCTGCCCGGCGTGATTATGCCATTGAAGTTGATCTACAACCTTCTTCTGATGGTGTGCCCATGGTATTTCACGATTTTGAGTTGGACAGAATGACAGATATGGAAGGAGAAATTCGCGACAAGACAAGCGCCGAGTTGCAAGCCATACGCATCATGGGCACAAATGATGGAATTCCTACTCTTCGCGACCTTCTTGAACTGGTGTCTGGGGAAGTTGGACTTGTCATAGAACTCAAGGGCAGAAAGAACGCTGATAAGGGTTTTGTTGAAGCCGTGGCCCGAGAATTGAAAGGTTACCGGGGCGATGCGGTTATAATGTCGTTCTATCACCATCTCCTCGAGGATGCTCGTTCTCAAGCGCCTCACCTGCCTCTCGGTCTTACCGCATATGGTGACGATGAAAACTATGACCAGCATCGAAGGATCGCGCAAAAATCCAATGTAGATTTTATCTCCTACGAACTGAAAAACCTTGAAACACGATTTGTCAGCGAGTTTCGCCAGACAGGACGTCCTATCATCAGTTGGACAATAACAAACGAAGCCGAAGCCGAATATAGCGCTAAATTTGCGGATCAACCCACATTCGAAGGGTTTCTGCCTTGACCCGAGGGACTGGTGCACTTGATATGGGTTTGTGACTGATACCCATCAAATCCGCATTGCAAGCTCTTTCGAGAATATTGATCCTACTAACTGGAACGGACTCACGGCCGGTCGACCGGTTAATCCGTTTGTAACCCACGAATTCCTTTTTGCTCTAGAAAATTCAGGCTCCGCAGTTGCAGAAACCGGCTGGTTTGGACAACATCTTTTGTTGGAGACCCGTGATGGTGAATTGTTGGGTGCCCTTCCCTGTTATCTCAAAAACCACAGTCAGGGCGAATACGTGTTCGACCACGGGTGGGCGGATGCTTTTATGCGTGCAGGCGGAGACTACTACCCAAAATTGCAGTGTTCGATCCCATTTACACCGGCTCAAGGCCCCCGGTTTCTTGTCCCGGAATGTGAAAACCGGGATATCCGGATACAAGCTCTGGCCGGCGGACTGAAGCAGTTATGTCAAAAATTGGGGGTTTCTTCCGCACATATTACCTTTATGGAAAAAAATGAATGGCAACAGGCAGGTAATGCCAACTACCTCAAGCGCACAGATCAACAG
>JBPCWL010000193.1:0-16493 GCA_051009575.1 Rhizobiaceae bacterium | reverse complement strand
TGGTAACAGTACACGGTCGTACCCGTTGTCAGTTTTACAAAGGTGAAGCGGATTGGGATGCGATCAGGGCAGTCCGGTCAGCCATAAAAGTTCCTCTGGTGGTAAATGGTGACATCCGGGATAAAACAAGCGCTTCACAAGCTGTAATTGCAAGTGGCGCTGATGCGGTGATGATTGGTCGGGGGGCTTATGGAGCTCCATGGTTGCCTGGATTAATTTCAGGCCAAAATTTGGAAGAATGCTTTCCAAACAGTGAATTTGTAAAATGCCATCATGAGACAATGCTGTCATTTTATGGCGTTCAATCGGGCACCCGCCAGGCCCGGAAACATCTCGGGTGGTATTTGGATAAAATACCCAAAACCGATATTTCTACAGAACTAAAACGTCGGTTGATGACATCTTTTGACATCGGGGAAATTCAATTTCTAATCGATGAAATCTTTAGTATCGAACATGATAAAAAAATGCCGCTAAGGACCGCTGCATAAAATGGACAAGGTCAAGGAAAAAGGGATAATTCCTGATCTTTCCCAGGTTCTGGACAGCTTACCCTATGCTGTTGTCATTGTAGATCAAACAGGCGTAATCCATTACGCTAATCTCGCCGCCGAGAATGTATTCAATACTTCTGTCTCCTCCCTTTTCAAACACGGGTTGAAACGCATTTTACCGGTATCCAGCCCGGTGTTTGAAGTGGTCAATCAGGCTTTTAAAAGCAGGTCCGCAGTCAATGAGTATCAGATTGATATATCCACACCCAAAAGTGGGGAAGGGCTCATTGTGGATGTTTACGCTGCAACCATGGGGGATGATCCTCATCTGGGTATTTTGGTGTTCCGTGCGCGGAGTATGGCAGACAGAATTGCAAACCAGTTGAGCCATCGCACAGCCGCAAGATCTGTTACCGGGTTGTCCGCCATGTTGGCCCATGAAATAAAAAACCCGCTATCGGGAATTCGCGGGGCTGCTCAGTTGTTGGGAGGAGCAGTTTCCGACCAGGACCGGGAACTGGCGGACCTGATTACGAGTGAAACTGACCGGATCGTCAAAATACTCGATCGCATGGAAGTGTTCAGTGATGAAACACCTGTTGAGCTTGAGCCGGTCAACATGCACTCGGTTTTGGGACAGGTACGAAAAATTGCAGAAAACGGATTTGCCTCAAAAATTACTTTCATGGAAAACTACGATCCGTCTTTGCCACAAATTTCAGGTTCCCATGATGAGTTGATACAGGTTTTTTTGAACCTGGTAAAAAATGCGGCAGAGGCTTTGAACGGTACCAACAATTCTCGAATAACTCTTTCATCGGCCTATCGGCCTGGAATACGGATTAAATCACCAGGAGGCAAGAAGCTGGCTGATCTGCCGCTGGAGTTCCGCGTTTCCGACAATGGCCCGGGTATTTCGGATGATATCCGCTCTCAGATTTTTGAACCGTTCGTCACGACACGTATCAATGGTTCCGGCCTTGGCCTTGCATTGGTGGCAAAAACGATTGGCAGGCACGGCGGAATAATAGAGTGTCTGAACAACGGAAATGGCACCACTTTCAGAATTCTCCTTCCTGCCTGGAAGAGTTCCGGAGATGAGATAATGGGTACGGTAAATGACTAAGGGATCTGTATTGGTAGCCGATGACGATGCAGCAATTCGCGTTGTGCTTAACCGAGCGCTTACCCGGGCTGGTTACCATGTACGGATCACTTCAAATGTTTCCAATCTGTGGCAATGGATTTCAAATGGCGAAGGAGATTGCGTTGTATCAGATGTCATTATGCCTGATGGAAATGCGTTTGAACTGCTGCCCAGAATAAAGGACAGCAGACCTGATCTGCCAGTTATTCTTATCAGTGCGCAAAACACATTTATGACTGCACTGAAGGCGCAGGAAGCTCAGGCCTACGAGTATTTGCCAAAACCATTTGATTTAGAAAAGCTGATTTCTGCGGTTAATCAGGCAATCAATGAGCCTAAAGACAACAAACTAGCCCAAAACGTCAAAGCTTATGGCGAGGAAATGCCGCTCGTTGGCAGATCACCAGATATGCAGGAAGTATTCCGGGTGATTGCGCATTTGAGAAATTCCGATTTTCCGGTGATGCTTTCAGGTGAATCGGGAACTGGAAAACATTTGATTGCCAAAGTGCTACATGAATTCGGAGTGCGCAAACACAAGCCGTTTGTGACAGTCAATCTTGCTACGCTGCTCACACATACAATAGAGTTCGAGATTTTTGGGGGAGAAAATGCCGATGGAAAGTTTGTTGCCGGGGCCTTGCATCGTGCCAATGGTGGAACCTTGTATCTGAATGAAATTTCCCTGCTCCCGAAAGTGGTGCAGGCGCGGCTATTGCGCGTTCTTGTGGAAAAGCAAATCGTACACCCTTCCAAGGGTGAAGTTGAGCCTGTTGATATCCGTCTGATTTCGAGCACGATCAAAGAATTGGCGGAGCTTTCCAATCAGAAAGATTTCAGCCGTGATTTGTTTTATCGAATGAATGTCGTGCCAATTCATGTGCCTCCTTTGCGTAAAAGGACACAGGACATTCCGGATCTAGCGCGCCATTTTCTGCGGGTTTCCGGTTCGCATCAGGCACAAGCCAAGTATCTGGACCCTGAAGCGATTACCATCTTAAAGGATCATGCTTGGCCGGGAAATGTGAGAGAGCTTGAAAATTTGATCCGCCGGGTGTGTATTCTGCACCCTCAAGATACAATTACAGAAGAAATGGTGGATTCTGAAATCCGAGATGACGGATATCAGCAGCATATTCAAAATGATGGAATTCCATTGGAATTTGTTAGCTTGCAAAATGCAATTGAATTTTTTGTTGAGCGCTATTTTGACCAAGGAAACGACATATCGACAACTGATGGACTGTACCAAAAGTTCCTGACTGAATTCGAGTATCCTCTGATTACTGCAGCCCTTTCGGCAACTAATGGCAATCAGATCAAGGCTGCCAAAATTCTCGGTCTTAATCGAAATACTCTACGCAAGAAAATACAAAATCTTGGAATTAGAATTGTAAAAACCGCTGAATGATCAACGTCTACAAGTGTTTCATTTTTGCCACATAGCTGTTGCAGCTTTGCAACAAATTTGGGATAATTGGATTGTGTCGGGAACCGTCCCTATCCCCAAATGGGTTGCGTGAGGGACAGCTATCATGAAAACGGCTAAAATGGCAGAAACCTCTGATATTGTCTCGGAACAGAACCTGCGATCCAAAGATCGCGAATTGTTCGATACTGGACGCACTTCGCGAAGTCGGTTAATTGGTCTCGCAACTGTTATTGCGCTTTTAATATCAGCAACCATCAGTTTTGTGATTTTGATGGGGCTAACGCCTGTTACCCCGGACATCAACCTGGTTTTGGTGTTGGCTGCAATCAACGGGTTTCTCATCCTAGTATTGCTCTTCCTGATCGGGAAGGAAACAATCAAAATCATCAGGTCACGGCAAAAAGGCCGAGCAGCTTCCCGTTTGCATGTCCGTATTATTGGTCTTTTTTGTTTGGTTGCAGCATTTCCGGCAATCCTGGTAGCTGTAGTTGCCGGTATTACCCTGGATTTGGGGTTGGATAGATGGTTCGAAATCCGTACCAAAAAAATAATTGAATCATCGGTTAGCGTGGCTCGTGCCTATCAGAACGAATCAACACGGGTCCTGATGGGGAACACACTCTCCATGGCTGCTAATCTTGACCGTAATCGGCGACTTTACGCGTTGGATAGAGAAGGCTTTACACGACTGTTTACAATTGAAAGTAGAGGGCGTGGATTTCTCGCTGCTACCCTGGTCGATCAGACCGGGAAGGAATTGATTGGATTCAATATTGATACGGATCGTGAACTTCCAACAATTCCCGAAATTGCATTGGAACTTGCAAAGAAAGGAGAGCCGGTACCAATTCCTCCTGGAAACACGAACCTGATCGGAGCAGTGTTCAAACTTCGCGAAATTTCTGATGCATATCTTTATGCTATTGTTGCGGTACCGCCGGCCGTGATTGATGCTCTGAGAGATACACAACTCAACAGCACCAGTTATAACGCCCTGGAACAGAACAGGCTGCCGTTTCAGTTGGCATTTGCTCTGCTTTATCTCGGTGTCTGTCTTATCGTCCTTCTCAGCGCAATCTGGATGGGTATCAGTGTGGCGAACCGTATCGTCACGCCGATCCGCAGGCTGATGTTTGTTGCTGATGAAGTTACCAACGGAAATCTGGATGCGCGTGTAGATCTTAGACAATCGGAAGGCGATTTGCGTTTTCTGAGCGAGACATTCAATGCCATGTTGGAAGACCTGAAATTGCAGCAAGGCGAGCTTGTCAGTGCCAAGGAACTCATGGATCAACGTGCGCGGTTTATCGAAGCTGTACTGTCGGGTGTAAGTGCTGGGGTAATTGGACTTGATTCAAACGGCTTGATTTCAATTGCAAACCGTTCCGCGTTGCCTTTGCTCGGTATGAGAGAAATTGATCATGACAATCTGATTTCTCTTGCAGAACAAGTGCCTGAACTCGGCGAAGTCTTTTCCAAGGCAATCAATTCCGGAAAAACACAGTTTCACGAGCAGATCACCATTATGCACCAGGGTCGCGAACGGGCATTGAATGTTCAGGTAACTGTTGAGGCAGAAGAAACGCCGACACACTCTTTTGTTATGACACTGGACGACATAACGGACCTGGTAGCTGCACAGAGAAACACGGCATGGGCTGATGTAGCGCGCAGGATCGCTCACGAAATCAAAAACCCGCTAACACCCATTCAACTTTCAGCTGAACGCATCAAAAGGCGGTATGGAAAGGTGATCGTGGAAGATCGGGAAGTGTTTGATAACTGTACAGACACCATAATTCGACAGGTAGGGGACATCGGTCGCATGGTGGACGAGTTTTCTGCTTTTGCACGCATGCCCAAACCTGAGATGGCTCTGGGTAACTTGAAAACTGTTCTTAAAGATACAACCTTCCTGCAGAAAGTTGGCTTTCCGGACATCGATTTTGAACTTGATGTTTGTGATGAAGACCTGACAGCCATCTTTGACGGCCGGATGATTTCGCAGGCCCTGATTAATGTAATTAAAAATGCGGCGGAAGCGATGGAGGGTTTGTACGATGGTGAAACCGGAAAAGGAAAAATTATTGTCAAAGCTAGTAGTAGCAGACGGAATGCTGTCATCGAGGTAATCGATAACGGGAAGGGGTTGCCGGAATCCAATCGTCAAAGGTTGCTTGAGCCTTATATGACCACGCGGGAAAAAGGAACCGGTCTGGGCTTGGCTATTGTCCGCAAAATCATAGAAGATCACAACGGAGTTGTTGATCTCCTAGATGCACCATCCGTGGAATCCGGAGGACATGGAGCAATGTTGCGGATAACGATCCCGCTTGCGCCGGAAAAACATCTAGAAACATCAAATGATGTTGATGAAGATTTAAACATCAGAGAAAGCGTTTGACCATGGCAACGGACATACTTGTTGTTGATGATGAAAATGATATCCGCGAACTCGTAGCCGGGATCCTGGAGGACGAAGGACACGGAACACGAACGGCTGGAGATTCCGACAGCGCGCTTGGGGTAATCAAGGAACGGCGCCCGACACTGGTCTTTCTGGATATCTGGTTACAAGGTTCCCGTCTTGATGGACTGGAATTGCTGGATGTAATCAAGAAACTTCATCCGGACCTGCCAGTCGTTATGATCTCTGGCCACGGAAACATTGAAACGGCGGTATCAGCGATAAAAAGAGGGGCTTACGATTTTATTGAAAAACCGTTCAAGGCCGATCGATTGCTTTTGATTGCGGCGCGCGCCCTGGAAACCTCCAAGTTGAAAAAGCAGGTTCTGGAATTACAGGAACGCATTTTCGATATGGATGAATTGATCGGCAGTTCAAGCGCAATGTCGCAGTTGCGTCAGACTATTGAAAGGGTTGCTCCAAGCAATTCAAGAATAATGATCACCGGAGAATCTGGAAGCGGTAAGGAACTGGTGGCCAGGACAATCCACAATTGCTCCAACCGTCAACAAGGGCCATTTGTGTTGTTGAACGCCGCTACAATTACACCCGACCGAATGGAAATGGAGTTATTCGGCACAGAGGAAAATTCACCTGGCGGGAGAAAAGTTGGCGCGATGGAAGAAGCCCATGGCGGAACGCTCTATCTCGATGAAATTGCCGATATGCCCTGGGATACCCAGAGTCGTATTTTACGGGTGCTTGTGGAACAGCAGTTTACAAGGGTAGGGGGTAACACTCCAGTCAAAGTGGATGTCCGGGTATTATCATCGACAGCAAGAGATCTTGAGACCCTGATCAAGCTTGGAAACTTTCGCGAGGATCTGTTCCACCGGTTGGCTGTCGTGCCGGTGAGGGTGCCACCACTTTCCGAACGTCGCGAAGATGTTCCTGAACTGGTTTCAGCATTCATTGACCAAATTGGAAAGCAGGCCGGGATAAACGGGTGCCGCATCGGGGATGATGCAATGGCGGTTCTTCAGGCGCATGATTGGCCAGGCAACATCAGACAGTTACGAAATAATATCGAACGGTTGATGATTTTGTCGCGGGTTGACGAGGGCGCAATCATTACCGCAGATATGTTGCCCAAGGAGGTTGGCGAAATACTCCCGCAAACGAACGGCGCGCAGGGCGAACACCTAATGTCCCTTCCATTAAAAGATGCAAGGGAAGCTTTCGAGCGAGATTATCTGGCCGCACAGGTTGGGCGGTTCAGCGGCAACATTTCTAAAACTGCGGAATTCGTCGGGATGGAACGATCCGCCTTACACCGGAAACTCAAAATGCTCGGTTTGACCGAGAAAAAAAGCGGCAATGAAGGGGTTGATGGACAATGAGAATTCTGATTTGCGGGGCAGGCCAGGTCGGATACGGAATTGCGGAGCGTCTCTCAGCTGAAAACAATGACGTTTCTGTAATCGATAATTCTGCGGAACTGATTCAAAATATTCAGGACCGGTTGGATGTACGCGGATATGTGGGACATGGATCCCATCCTGATGTTTTGGCAAGAGCTGGTGCTGATCAGGCGGAAATGATTATAGCCGTTACCCTTTATGACGAGGTCAACATGGTGGCCTGTCAGGTCGCCCATTCGTTGTTCAATGTGCCGACTAAAATTGCCAGGATCAGATCCCAAAGTTATAGGCAACCCCATTGGCAAAACTTGTTTAGCCGGGATCACATGCCGATTGATGTTATTATTTCACCTGAGATTGAGGTTGGTGATGTCGTCTTGCGTCGTATAGCCCTCCCGGGTGCAAGGGATGTTGTATTGTTCAATGAAGATACGGTTGGCATGATCGCTATCGAATGTGGTGAAGATAGTCCGCTAATTGATACCCCGCTATCCCAATTGAGTGAATTGTTTCCCGACCTGAATGCTGTAGTTGCCGGGATCGCAAGGGAAGGAGAGATGATTGCCCCAAGATCTGTTGATCAAATATTGCAAGGCGATACTGCTTATGTAATCGCGGAACGCGAGCAAATCCGCCGTACGCTGGCTATTTTCGGCAAAGAACAGCCGGAGGCGAGCAAGATTGTGATTGCAGGTGGCGGCAATATCGGAATCTATCTTGCAAGCCGGATTGAAGAACGGCTTCCGAATACGCGGATAAAGATAATTGAAAGTTCGCGGGTTGCAGCCGAAAAATTAGCCAGCCAACTTAAACGTACCGTCGTCTTGCACGGTAATGCACTGGATGAAGCTATATTGCAGGAAGCGGGCTCTGCATCAGCTGATCTCATGGTTGCAATTACCAACAACGATCAGGTTAATATTCTTTCGAGCATTTTGGCGAAGAAGATCGGTTGCAAGTCCAATCTCGCTTTGCTCAACAATGTTGGGTATCACGACTTTACAAAAACTTTGGGTATTGATGATTTTATCAATCCGAGAAGCATTACGATATCGCGGGTTCTGCAGTATGTGCGGAGGGGACGGATCAGAGGTGTGTATTCGATTGAAAATGGTGCCGCGGAGATCGTTGAAGCGGAAGCTCTGGAAGCCTCACCTCTCGTTGGAACACCACTGAGAGAATTGTCGTTGCCGCCAGGTGTTCGTATCGGAATGGTTTCACACGAAGGGAAACTGGCTAGACCAACCGGTGATACGGTCATTCGTCCGAATGACCGGGTGATCCTTCTCGCATTAAGTGAGCATGTCCGTGAGATCGAGCAAATGTTCCGCGCGAGTGCTGATTATTTCTAGGTCGTTGAGATGATTGGTTTTATCTATTATCTGGCCGCATTGGGCGCCATCCTGTCCGGATCGGCATTACTGCCCTCGCTCATTGCGTTCGGTGCAGGTGAAACCCAGTTGGGATTTCAGATATTGCTTTATGGATTCCTTGGTGGATTTCTTTGCCTTTCTGTGTTGCTGGCGATATCTGGCAGGCCCGTTGGCATAGAAAGGCGCTCTGCGGCGCTGCTAGTTGTTGTTAGTTGGATAATTTTCCCGGTTTTGGTGGCAATTCCACTGGCTGACTTGACTGATCTTTCGTTTCTTGAGGCCCTGTTTCAGTCAGCATCCAGTTTCACGACTACGGGGTCCCTAGTATTCGGTAATCCGGAAATAGTACCCAGATCCATCATGTTTTTTCTGGCGCAGTTGCAATGGATGGGTGGGTTGGCAACCCTGATTACATTTATTTTGGTGCTGTCTCCATGGGAAATCGGCGGATTGCCGAAAATCGGCAGTGTGAGTGATGCAGCCTCCATCATTGCCTCTGAATACCGTCTGGTGAAATTCTGTGGCCGCTTGTTCAGGGGAATGTTGTTGCTTACGCTTCTTTGTTTTGTTTTGTTGTTGCTCGCGGCGGTTCCAGCTTACGAAGCAGCTATTCTGAGCTTCACGGCACTTTCTACGGGCGGAATTTTGCCGGTGGAAGATGGCCTCGATCTAATGCTTGGTGATGCCGGTATGATTATCATGGCTTTCTTCCTTTTAACGGGAGCTACAAGCATTTTCTGGCAACGCCATCTTGTTAGTTTAAGATTCTCAGAACTGATCCAACACCGTGAAAGTTATTTTGTTATTGCGGTCTGGTTCGCATTATCAATCGTTCTGGCTTATCGCCTGATGGAATCTTCCGGGGTAATAGGCTCCGGAATTTCTCTCCACTCAGTTGCAGAAGGAATGATGAATGCGGCATCGGTGGTTTCAACTTCCGGAATTCAAACACGACCTGGCGTATTTGCATTGCTCGTACCTTCTTTGGTGCTTTTACTTGTATTGATGGGGGGAGGCTGTTTTTCAACAGCGGGTGGGCTCAAGTATTTCCGCATAGGGGGTGTATTTTCTCATTCTCAACACGAACTGAACCGATTGATTTATCCAAGTTCGGTACCGCCCAAGAGTTTTGGCGGAACTGAACTTAGCGTTGAGTTTATGAAGGGCATATGGGGTTTCTTTTCAATTTGGCTTGTAACCCTTGGATTGTTTACATTCATGATGACGCTTTCAGGGTTGAATTTTCAGTCGGGCTTTACCGTAATCGTTGCGGCACTTTCCAATGCCGGGCCAATATATGGTTCATTCTGGGATGTTGCCAATGCGGAAAGTTGGCCCGCTTACGCAGATATGAATGGACTCCAACTCGGAGTACTGACATTCGCGATGATCATTGGAAGGTTGGAAATTATAGTCCTTTTTGCAAGCCTCGCCTTGGTTTTTCGGATATTTAGATAGTATTTTTGAGACTTATCCATCAATTACCGCCGCAGACTACGGATGGATTTGCAACTTTTGCTTGAAATGGATTTCAATCAGACATTATAACAAAGGACCGGTGGGACTTAACTATGATAGGGGATACCTAATCCTCCATCCATCGCACATAAAAACAAGAAAGACAGGCTGATGGCGGAAAAAAACCAGAATCTCCAAGATGCGTTTCTCAATGAAGTCAGAAAACAGAAAATCCCACTTACAATTTTCCTGGTAAATGGTGTTAAACTGAATGGTGTAGTTAGCTGGTTTGATAATTTTTGCGTACTGTTGCGCAGAGATGGAATCTCGCAACTGGTATACAAGCATGCAATCTCCACAATAATGCCTGGTGCACCTGTCCTGATGGGTAAAGCATCAGAGGATGATGATGAATAAAGGCGGCGCAAAGCTTAAATTTGTCTGCAAGGTGACACAAGATTGACCGATCCCGAAAAAGGGAAATCCGAAAAGTTTCAATGGACTGCGGAAGAGGCCCAAAGACCTGAGCGCGCCCTTGTGTTGGTGCCTGAGTTTGAAACTCTAAATGAAAGATCCCGGAACGCAAGGGTGGAAGAGGCAAGGGGGCTTGCCCTGGCGATCTCACTTGAAGTTATTGATGCAGGGATTGTTCCCGTCAAACGTATTCGGCCTGCCACACTTTTTGGTAGTGGAAAGGTGAATGAGATTACTGGTCTGGTGAAGGCAAGTGATATTGGGTTGGTAATTGTTGATCATACGATCAGTCCGAAGCAGCAGCAGAATCTTGAGAAAGCCTGGAATTGTAAGGTTCTCGATCGAACCGGACTAATCCTGGAGATTTTTGGTGAGCGGGCACAAACCAAGGAAGGCAGACTTCAGGTTGAACTTGCCCATCTGAACTATCAAAAGGGCAGATTGGTCCGTTCATGGACCCACCTTGAACGGCAACGTGGTGGACTGGGATTTGTTGGCGGCCCTGGTGAGACTCAGATTGAAGCAGATCGGCGCATGATACAGGAGCGTATAGGCCGTTTGGAAAAGGATCTCGAAAAAGTTCGCAAAACGCGCCAATTGCACCGTAGCAAACGGAAAAAAGTTCCCCATCCTGTCGTCGCGCTCGTTGGATATACCAATGCCGGAAAATCCACGCTTTTCAATCGCCTGACGGGTGCATCGGTTATGGCGAAAGATCTGTTATTTGCGACGCTTGACCCTACACTTCGCCAATTGAATTTACCGAATGGAACAAAGGTTATCCTTTCTGACACAGTGGGATTCGTCTCAAATCTTCCAACTCATCTTGTTGCTGCATTCAGAGCGACCCTTGAGGAAGTGCTTGAAGCAGATTTGATTTTGCATGTACGTGATATTGCTCATGAAGACAGCAGCGCCCAAGCTAATGACGTCTACAACATTCTTTCTCAACTGGGCGTAGAAGAGGACGGGCATGGGAGAACAGTAGAAGTCTGGAACAAGATTGATCTTTTAACATCAGATGAGCTGGATACGCTTTTCAAACGTGAAAATATGGATGAAAGCCCGGTATTGGTGTCTGCCATAACAGGGAAGGGGCTTGATAAACTTCTGGTGTTGATTGAGGAACGAATTGCCGGTTCTGAAGATGTCACGGACATTCATTTGCCCGTCGATAAGTTAGCAACCCTTCCATCAATCTATGAGCACGCCCATGTCATTGAGCGCCGTGATTGCGAAGATGGCTCTGTTCGCCTTACCATCAGGGCCGGGGCGGATTTTCGGCAAACGTTGAGTAAATTTCAAAATTGAATTCTCAGGTCTTATGATCATGTTTCGCTTTCTGCCAAAGGGCCTCCATTTCTTCAAGAGACACTTCTTTCGGCACGGCCTGTTTTTGGTTTAGTGCTTTTTCGATATAAGCAAAACGTTTGCGAAATTTCCGGTTGGTAACCCGCAAGGCAGATTCAGGATCAATTTCCAGATGCCTGGCCAAGTTTGCGACAGCAAATATCAAGTCGCCAAGCTCCTCCTGTCTGCTTGTGTCGCTTCCGTTTTCGATTTCTATTTCCAATTCAGATATCTCTTCACGAATTTTTGCTATAACAGCACTAGGATCATCCCAGTCAAATCCGACTTTAGCGGCTTTTTTTTGCAATTTGAGAGCCGAGCTCAGGGCGGGCAGGGTGACCGGCACTTCATCAAGGAGTGACTGCCCGATTTCTTTTGGCGGCAACCCTTTGTCAGCCCGTATTTTTGCAGATTCCGCTTTTTCTTCAGCCTTTATTTTTTCCCAGGTTCCCTTTGCCATACCTTTGGCAGAATATTCTTCTGCGCTCGCATCTTCTGTCCCGAAGACATGTGGATGTCGACGGATCATTTTGGCTGAAATACCCTTTACGACATCGCCAAAATCAAAATGGCCGGCCTCACTAGCCATCTGCGCATGATAGACTGACTGCAGCAGAAGATCCCCCAGTTCAAGCTGGAGATCGTCCATGTCATTTCGTTCTATTGCATCTGCAACTTCATAGGCTTCCTCGATGGTGTAAGGAGCAATGGATGCAAAATCCTGTTCCAAATCCCACGGACAACCGGTAACTGGTGTTCGCAGGGCAGCCATGATCTCCAATAATCTTGAAATGTCTCTGGAAGGGACCATTCGTTTTTATCCCGGCTGGTAATATTATCTTGAAAAATACAGGTTACCAATTAACCTGCACAGAGAAACCTTTTACATGTTTGGAAGGGGCTTTTAAACATGCAATTCAGATATGCCCTAATGGCCGGAATAATCTGTTACGTTGTACCTGCATTACAGCTACCTGATGCTGCACGTGCAAAGGTAGTTCTCAAGGAGCGCACGACATTTTATAAGGTGAATGGGAAGACCGGGCGGGAAATATTCAAGAGTATGATTGATAATGGTCCGAAGCTCGGTGGACGTCGTGGACATGCCTTAGCGACTACAGAGTATGAATATGACGTCAAAAATATCGATGTAGCCATTAAAGACGGCCGATGCATACCTCTGGATCTCGATATTCATGTGCGTGTCAAATATACCTATCCTAGGTGGACCGGTAATCGCGGAGCGACAAGTGTTACGAAAAATGCCTGGAAAAACTTCTCGAAATCGGTGATTTGGCACGAAAAGGAACATGTCAAAATCGCCATGGAATATGCGAAAGACTACGAAAAAGTCCTGAAGAAAACCAAGTTGAGAGTAAGCCAGAATTGTTCTCAATCTTCATTTTCTTCTGCATGGCGGGCCACGAGGGCTGCGTTGAAACATAACAGGCGCCAAAAACAGTTTGACAGACGTGACCTACGGCCCGGTGGTCGCGGTTATGAGGCGCAGCTGGAGTTGATCAAGGCGAAATAGGCCGGGGGGGGGAGCCTACAAAAATTATCTTCCGTGTGTTTGGAGTTGTTTTAACGTTAAAGGCTACATCGTTACAAGCATCAATCGCATAAGATATATTATGGAACCTAATGTTTTATGTATTTTATTAACTTAAAAAGATATCTTTATGTTTTAACTAATATTTCTGCTACTTTACGAATCGCCGGTGTCAAGATTACAATTGTCGGGTATGCGACTGCCCATGCCGGAAGCCAGGCACTAATCCAAGCAGTAATGGTGAAGCCGTCAAATCCGGTAAGACGGAGTGTTGCTGTTCCGGAGACAAGAAACGACATTACGCCTGATATCAGGAATTGAAAAACCACAGTTTCATATTTTTTTGGCAGCATGTGGCTCACAATCCATTCTTCAATTCAATCGTCATGCCATCAAATCCGGGCACAACATGTTCCGGAAGCTCTGCTTTCAATGTTTTATAATCCAAGGGAATGTGCATGTGGGTAAAAACTGTATGCCCTGGCTTCAAATTGTCGACCCATTCAAGAGCCTCAGTCACGGAAAAATGACTGATATGCGGTTTATATTGGAGCGCATCGACTATCCAGAAATCCAGCGCTTGAAGATGTTCAAGACTTTCACCAGGTATGTCGCTGATATCGGGAGAATAACAAAGTCCTCCCGATGTAAATTTACCGTCCGGTGAGAATCGGTAACCAAGTGAATGAATCGGACCATGGACTTGAAGTACGGGTAGGGCGTGGATATTACCCCCCTTCCCCGATATCATAACTGGCCGGCCTGCATGCAGTTCACAGGCATTCAGTATCGGCGGATACATGCTGTCTTTGGGCTGTGTAAAACAATAATCGAATCCCTGGTGCAGCCGTTGCTGTGTGTTTTCGTCCGCATAGATGTCAATACGTTCGCGCTGGGCTAGGGCGAACCCTCGTAAATCGTCTATCCCGTGGATGTGGTCTGCATGGGGATGAGTATACAATACCGCATTAATTGACTTCACATTTGCGTTCAGCATTTGCTGTCGGAAATCTGGACTTGTGTCGACAACAACACTGGTGGTTCCAGCAGCGGAAATGCGTTGTATTAATAAGCTACATCGCAATCGGCGATTTTTCTGTTCCTGAGGATCACATGCGCCCCAATCACCATGAATGCGGGGAACACCGGGGGAAGAACCGCACCCCAACACCGTAAAGCGCATAATGTCATTCATGCATTTTGCCTTGGATCAGGAACTTTAGAAAATAACCTGAAAAAATTGTCCGTGGTAATCTGCCACAAATCTTCAACCGGAATACCTTTCACGTCGGCAAGAACTTTAGCAGTTTCAACAACATAGGAAGGTTCATTGCGTTTACCACGATATGGTGCCGGTGCGAGATATGGCGCATCGGTTTCAACCAGAAGTCGGTCAAGAGGAAGGTCGGCAGCGATATCACGTAACTCAGTTGAATTCTTGAAAGTCAGGATCCCGGAAAAAGAGACGTAATGACCGAGTTCAATGCCTTTTTCCGCTAGTGCGCGGCCGGAGGAGAAACAATGCAGAACCGCAGGAAAGCTCCCCTTCCCTGTTTCATCTTCCAGAATTGATGCCATATCTTCATCAGCATCGCGGGAATGTATGACCAACGGCAGACCGGTTGTTCGGGCCGCCGTAATATGATTGCGAAGTCCTACTGCCTGCTCCGCCGCATAGTCTTTCCGGTAATAATAATCGAGGCCGGCCTCACCAATTGCTACCACTTTGGGATGAGCGCTATGTGTCACTATTTCTTCAACGGGTATATCGAGCTCCTCGTGAGCATTGTGCGGATGGGTGCCAACGGAACAAAATACATTGTCATAAGCCTGCGCGACTGCCAGTACCTGGTCAAATTTTCTGATCCGGGTACATATCGTGACCATCCGACCCAGACCAGCAGCCTCAGCTTTAGCGACAATATCAGGAAGCTCTTCGGCAAAGTCCGGAAAATCCAGATGACAGTGAGAATCGACCAGCATCAGTTTTCGCTTTCAGGCTCCACGTATCTTGGGAATATCCCTTCGGGTTTTGGCAATGATATCCCACCTGAAAGAGCACGATCCGAATTTAGAGCTGTGAAGTTACGTTCTTTTGTTGGCACGGCGAGAAGATCCAGCATCCGGGCACTGGAAGCAGGCATCACGGGTTGGGTCAAAATGGCGACAACCCGAACCACTTCCGCAACCGTCCACAAAACAGTTGCCATGCGGTCAGGGTTTGTTTTCTTCAATGCCCATGGCGCCTGTTCATCAATATAAACATTTGCCTCACTGAGCACCTTCCAGATTTCTTCGAGATATTTGTGGATTTCCTGCTTGCTCATGTGATTGCGGACAATTGCAGGAAGCGCATAGGCCATTTCGAGCAATGCGGTATCTTCGGGCAATGAAGTACCGCGTTCAGGAACTTTTCCCTCGCAGTTTTTGGCGATCATGGAGAGCGATCGTTGTGCCAAATTGCCGAAATTATTTGAAAGGTCTGCATTCATGCGAGTGACAATAGCATCGTGGCTGTAAGAACCATCGTTGCCGAAAGGTACTTCGCGCATAAAAAAGAAACGTACCTGATCGAGTCCGTAAGCATCAACGAGATTAAATGGATCCACGACATTACCTACCGACTTAGACATTTTCTCTCCCTTGTTGAAGAGAAATCCATGAGCATATATGCGGTGCGGCAACGGTAGACCAGCAGACATCAAAAAAGCCGGCCAATAAACGGAATGAAAGCGAATAATGTCCTTGCCAACCATATGAATGTCAGCAGGCCAGTGCGGAGCTTTGTCATTTTCGTCAGGCCATCCGGTAGCGGTCACATAATTGGTTAGGGCATCCACCCAGACATACATGACGTGCTTATCATTTCCGGGCACTGGCACGCCCCAGTCAAATGTGGTTCTCGAGATCGACAAATCTCTAAGGCCGGATTTGACAAAACTAACAACTTCATTGCGGCGGGTTTCGGGACGGATGAATTCCGGTTGACCTTCATATAGCTGAAGTAATTTTTCCTGATAGGCGGATAATTTGAAAAAGTAACTTTCCTCTTCTACCCATTCAACCGGCGAACCCAGCGGTTCTACCCTGACACCCTCCTCATTGAGGGTCGTTTCATTTTCATCAAAAAATGCCTCTTGACGGACTGAATACCAGCCACCATAGGTGCCAAGATAGATATCACCATTTGCCTCCATCCGACGCCAGAGTTCTTGGCAGGTTTTCCTGTGACGATCTTCCGTGGTCCTGATGAAATCATCATGGGAACAACCAAGCCTTTCCACCATTTTTCGGAACATTGCCGAGTTTTTGTCGGCAAGTTCAATCGGTGTGATCCCTTCTTTTTCAGCGGTTTGTTGCATTTTCTGACCGTGTTCATCTGTAC
>JBPCWL010000192.1:0-8193 GCA_051009575.1 Rhizobiaceae bacterium | reverse complement strand
ATGGCTGGGGTTGCAGTCTTGCGCGAACCGGTCTCTCTACCAATTTTCGCTGTTTACAGGGAAAATACAGGGAATTTGCTTGATTTAACGTCCCCAGGTCCATAGATCTACCAGCTATGCCCCTGATATCACTGCTCTATTCACTATATTTCCCTAGATTAGATAACAGGGAAATCTTTTTCCGTTTCAGGGATTATGCGCCAAAGAATCAGGGAATGACCTTTGTAATTGATAGATTTCGTCCTCCCGGGTTATCCCCAAAGACCAATAGTTAAATGTGAACAATTCATGAACATCGCCTTGCAGGGCGGACGCGAATCTTCTATTTTCAAAGTATCACAAACCGCGGTGCCGTCGCATTAGGTAGGAAATTGAAAGATTCCTGTCTTTTTTTGCCGGACGCCATTTCGGAGTGCTACATCGACAATCCTTGCAACGCGTTTGGAATGTCACCGGATCCAAGACTCTATGGGAGTGATCAGGTGTAGCAATGGTGTGCCTGACCCCCGCAACAAGGAGGACAGGCAATGTCCCAAGAACTAAACATCAAGTACCAATCGATCTCATCACTGCGGCCATGGGAAAGGAATGCTCGTACGCATTCCCGGAAGCAGATAAGACAACTGGCTGAGAGTATCCAAGAATTTGGCTTTACCAACCCGGTATTGGTTGATGATGAATGCTCAATACTCGCCGGTCACGGACGGGTGGAAGCGGCAAAGCTCCTGGGCATCGACCAGGTTCCCTGCGTCAGACTCTCATCGATGACTGATGCACAAAAGCGCGCCTATGTGATCGCAGACAATAAGCTCGCGCTCAATGCTGGCTGGGATGAGGAGCTGCTAGCAGAAGAACTTAAAGCCCTAACTGAATCGGACACGGACTTCAGTGCAGAACTGACCGGCTTCTCAATTGCCGAGATTGATCATCTGATTGAAGGGTCAAACCTTGAGGAGCCGGGTGATCCGGCAGATGATCAATGCCCAGATCTGGAGACAGCGCCCTTTCGCTGTAAGTCAGGGGACATCTGGGCCCTTGGAGAGCACAGACTTCTTTGCGGCAATGCGCTGGATACCGAAGCCGTTTCTCAGCTTATGGCCGGTGAAAAAGCAACGATGGTCTTTTCTGATCCGCCTTACAATGTGCCAATCGATGGTCATGTTGGCAATTCAGGTAAAGTCCAACATCGGGAATTCGAAATGGCGTCCGGTGAGATGTCAAAGAACCAGTTCACTGAGTTCCTCAGAAAATCGTTTCAGAACATGGCCAATCACTCCAATGATGGCGCCATTCATTTCCAATGTATGGATTGGCGCCACATGGAAGAAATGATGACGGCTGGCCACTCGGTTTATTCAGAACTCAAGAACATGATCGTCTGGGTTAAGGACAATGGCGGAATGGGTACATTCTATCGCTCGCGCCATGAACTTATCTTTGCCTGGAAGGTTGGAACAGAAGCCCACATCAACACATTTGAACTTGGCCAGCATGGTAGGTACCGAACGAATGTCTGGGAATACAGGGGTGTCAACACACTGCGCCAAGGCAGGATGGAAGAACTCTCTCTCCATCCTACTGTGAAGCCGGTCCAGATGATTGCCGATGCCATCAAAGATGTCTCGGCCCGGGGTGATATTGTTCTCGATCTTTTTGGTGGATCCGGTTCAACTCTGATTGCAGCACAAAAGACCGGCAGGCGGGGATACTTGTGTGAGCTTGATCCAGTATATTGCGATCGCATTCTTCATCGTTGGGAAACATGGGCAAAGGATGAAGCAGTGCAATTGAGCTGCGGGATACAAGTGCCAACCGTTACACGGGAGGCCGCAGAATGAGCCAGTCAAAGGAAGATACAGAGAAAGCACTAACTGTTCGCAGCGAAGAGCGTGACTACGAGGTTGGTTACAGCAAGCCCCCGAAGGAGACCCGGTTTAAGTCGGGTCGCTCTGGGAACCCTAATGGAAGACCAAGGGGGTCTAAGAACAAGAAGCCTCCGCTCGGTACCGAACGACTAAAGGAGATTATTCTTGAAGAAGCGTATCGCACCATCAAGATCAATGATGGTGCTAAGCAGGTAGACGTTCCAATGGCGCAGGCCGTTGTCCGTTCGCTGGCTCACAATGCCGTCAAGGGAAACGCACGTGCTCAACAACTATTCTCAGAAATGTTGGCAACCACAGAAAAGCAAAACCATACAGAACTCATGGAGCTGTTTGGTAGTGCAATAGACTACAAGCAACATTGGTATGCCGAGCTAGCAAGACGCAAGCAACTTGGCATCGACGGTCCTGACCCCATACCGCATCCAGATCACGTCGTCGTAAATGCCCGAGACGGAACCGTTCGGTTTACCGGGCCAATGACCGAAGAAGAAAAAGTGGTTTGGGATGAGATGTTAGCAAGACGAGAACAGTACATGCAGGAAATTGAAGAATTCAGAAAAGACCTGAAAGATCCGGAAATGGCAGAGTACAAAGCCCAAATCGAGTATGAAATTCGTCACAATGAACGTATCATCAACATCATCGATTCGAACCTCGGCACGAAAGATCGGTAGTCTTTATCATCTTAGCGGTCAGGAAACTGCTTGCTGAACTGCCTTCTTAATTACATCTCGAATGACGGCTGTGCGGACTTAGCAACCATGCGGGGATTTTTGTAGTATCGAAAATACGACACCTCCAGTAGGTTTAATTGAAGACTGCCAGACGATCTGACACTATCTAAGAATTACAATTTAGGGCGGCTTACTTTCATGTTATTATTCGCGACCGAACAAACATGGAGAACACAATGATACAGCGCATATTCGTTGCCGCTGTCTTCGCTTCGGTTTGCGGTGCAGCTGAAGCTGCCTGTGATAAGCCCGCTGTCCAGCCTTCTGCAGCTAAATGGGAAGTTCAAATGACCCAAGATGGTTGGATCGCACGATCGGCGGATTATCCAGGGTTGGGGGTTCCCCTGAACATGGCGTCCCCCAGCACTCCGGAAATTTATGAGTTCGTCACGTTGCCGCGCTATCAAAATAGCATCGGCCTCCTGCAATACTACGCTGGCGAGCCAGGCACTTCATATTTGGTTACCCTTATCCACAATGCGATTCTAGACCTTGAGGCAAATCGCGTCATCGGTGATGCGCCTTTCAGCGAGGACTGTGTTCCGGCTAAATGGTCCTGGTCCGATGGCGAAGTGAAGGTTCAGTCAGACGACGTTGGCGACGAAATCTTCAATCTGCGCTAGATAAGCATGCGCGTATCCGGTCTCTCAGTCATCACGCAGGTTACTAGGGTTTTAATGGGTTACCGCATCCAAGTCGATCATGTACCAACAGTCAAACTGATCAGCCAGACAGGCTGCTCAGTTGAGGTTTGTACTTTCCAATTCCAACACGTGGACTTATACTGCAGGGAAAAGGCCGCCAATGTACCGCATCCTATCCTTCGTCTTTCTCCTCCTCACCACATCCACCGCAGCCGCAGACACAAAGCGCGGCATCGATCTGTTTAACAATCAGGATTACGCCGCTGCCGAACAGGAATTTCTCGACCCCGTCGCTGCAGGCGATCCGGTTGCCATCCGCTACTATGCAAACATGCTTTACCTCGGTCGCGGAATTGCAAAAGACAAACCACGCGCCAAAGAAATGCTGCGCAAGGCCTACCGTGGCGGCGACGCCGCGTCTGGCACTTACCTCGCCTCACTCCTCACCGATTTCTTCGCCAACGACATGCCAACGGACCTCACTGCAGAGGATTTCTCTCGCTTGCGGGAAGCCCAGGAATTGTTGGAGGCGACTTATACTGGCCCAACCAAACAACAACCTGCCACTAATATTGTGCAAATTTTCATCCAAACAGAAAGCAAGATAGCCCCAAAAGACAATATCATCGTTTGGTTCAAACGCGCCGTGCGCGAAGGGCATGGTGTATCCGCCTGGCAACTGGCTAACGCTTATTCAAGTGGCAATGGCGTCAAGAGGAATGAAAAAGACGCGTTCTACTGGGCTGAATATGCAGCGTTCCTTGGTCACGCAGAAGCCCAAAACATCGTCGGTGAAATTTACACCGAAGGCCGCTTTGGCCCTGTACGCCGAGCAGAAGGACTTGCTCTAGTCGTGCAGGCTGCGAAAGAAAGACATAACCCCGCCATGCTGCACGTGGCTGGACATTTTACCAGTACCGACGATCTGGGCATGGCGTGGCGGGTTCTCGACCTCGCCCGCAGACGCGGCATGGAAGAAACCAGCGGTTCTAAACGTCTGTCTGATTACCTTATGTCCAAAAGCGCAGACCAAATGGGGAAATCTATCGAAGATTACACTTACAACGGGCGTTTTGAAACCTTGATCCAATCAACTGAACCCGATTACCAAGCCGCGCTCAAAGACTTTAGCGGCCGAATCAGGCCATATTCAGAATAAGCCCGAACTTACCCGCCATGTGCATTCTTAATACGAATATCTCTTTGACCACAGCGCGTGGCCGTTACCCAATTTGGTTCAGAAAAACCGCCACAATAGCATTTCGAGTCTCGTACAGAAATCGTACTAGATGAGGTTTTGCAAAGCTGTAATTAGGCCAGCGCGGCGCAAATCAAAAAGCGCAAGCGATGGCGATGAATGATCTTTGCAATGTTCATGAATGCACAGTTGCAAGAATTATGAATGGTGACGGATTTGTATCCGCGAAGACAATGCAATAGCATTTCTGGATCAGTTATGGAGACTTGGCGATGTTCCCACATTTCAGCATTTTGTTGACTACCGTAATGGCAATCACAGCATTGTCTGCCGCATCAGCAATAGCCGAAACCTTCTGGCTGTCTGAGCCTGGCCTATGTGATGCCGATGAAGGCGTGATCGAAGAAATGGATATCATGTACCTGACAAAGACCGGGATCAGCAGCCATTGGTTCAGCTGCGAGTGGCCATTGAAAGCAGGCCAGTCAATCCTGCAAAGCGAAGCGGAAGTATCCACAAATGCCAGCTGCGCCAATGCCACTGGCACCTGGAAAGCGGAGCTTACGATTGTCCCGCAGGGCGACAGCTCGGTTAAGGTTCATCAGGAAAGCGGTGGAATGTCTCCGGTACGGTTTTTTCACTGCGACTGATTCCAGCGGCGGTGGGTCAATTGGCCTGCTTGAGACACAAGTCTCAGCCTGTTGCAATTCCATGGCGATGAGCAACAACGAGCCATTGCTTGCAACATTTATCCGCCTTAATGCCTGTTCACCAAGTCGAGTATGTTTACGAGTCCAATCTAAATGCCATTTAGGTACCGCTTAATCAAGAGTTACCGTCATAAGGACAAGAAGTGGAGAACCTTTTTTATCAAAGGACGGGCATGATAATATTAGCATTATTGGCTAAAGGAAAAAGAAGACGATATCCGCAAATTTCTCCATGAATTGAAGTTCGATAAATGGCTTTACAAATCCGCCATACAACAATATTGACACTATACTCAGCAGCGGCACCCACAGTAAGGATATAAGCAAAGCAACAGTTAATGCTAATGCACTAGGCTCTGGATAGGAAATACCCCTCATATCAAGTATCTTGCGGATACCTTGGCTAGTACGGTTCCATGCGCCCAGCATCATTGTCCTTAAGAGGATGTGAGGTGGATTTGCTTGGATGGCGATCGGTGTCCACTCAGCATTGAAAACTATAAACAAACTGTCGCCGATATTGGTTGGAAGTGGCTTTGGAAATTCGTGTCCAATAGTAGCCACGACTTCTTCCCACAAATAGCTTCTTTTTCGCACGGGCACATTCCAGAAAGGCAGAGCTACTACAAGCTTTTCCGGAGGTACACCGTCGACCAATTTTGAAATTTCCCATTTAAGCCCCTCTGTCGATCCAAACACCCATACGACTAGGCTTGCCTCGCTGGTTAGTTCCAAGACCTTATCCTTCCACTGGTCATCGCTGACGTAAACGCGTGCGGCACCCAATGTCGCAAATTTTTCGCCGGGCCTTCCAATTGCAACTAACGGACCCGCCCCGTCAAAGCCCGCAGCGATGCTACTTTCATAGGGATTGATTGGTACGCTTAACCCGCCGAATGTGGGCATCGTGTTTTTCGCATCCAATTCGTCCATCGCAAAACTACGTAAGTAGAGAAATGGTTTCTTTGTGCTCTTTGCGATAATCTCACTGGCTTCAGGCATCGATAGCTTTCGGCCACGAATAATCATTCTTATACCAAGCCAACTAAGCCCAGTACCGGCCAGCAATATCACGATACCGGAGAGCAGACTTTCTGGACGGGGTATACCAATAGCCGGTGCATATCTTATCCCCACGATTAGGCAAAATCCCACCAATAACAATAGAATTCCCAGAACTATCAGGCGTTTACCTTTTGCTGAGTTGCGTTCTGGCTGCCGGGTAGACTCTGGAGAAAAATTCATCGAATCATAAATTCCTGTTTAAACATCGCTCATAGTAAGATTTTCTTAGCTTTGGCATTTTCCTATTACCGAACTGCGTCATGATGGGAGGGCAAGTTTATGATAGCGGGTATCGGAATTGGGAGCTGCTTTTACGGTATTCTAATTCCTAAACAAAAGGGTCAGCTAACACAAAGACGCTGAAACAGTTATGCGGCACTTTTGATACAAATTGCTTTTTGAACACAGAATATGGCCGTCTCGCAATTTGGTTCAGAACAAGATTTTACGACTACGCATTACCATCTCATGTGCTACAAAAATCAACATCCACCTTGGTCTCAGAGCAGTCAGTATAGGATTCCTGTTAGTCTGCCTGCGGAATGTCTGCTCTCACAAAACAGACGGCTTCTTCGAAAACATAGCCAATGAGCGCTTCCCCCCATGTCATCATTATGAGGCATCACTAGTTTCATTTCCGAAAGACCAGAATCTAACAGGAAATGTCCACCGTAAGAATGATTTTGTCCAATCCGTTTCCCCAAAAACTCGAACCAACATGCCATATGATTGCGCGAGAAAAAGTGATATTCGTCGGTCTAGATGCTTAAATTGTTACGAAAACGATCTTCCCTCGGACGGTCATTGGTGTTTATGGCCATTCTTGCCCTTTTACTGGGGTTTGTAGGCCACTTGATCGACAGCTTTGAGCGGGTGGAAAAATCAGAGCTGACGATCAGCCGAACCGCAAAAATAGTTCTGGAAACCGTAACCCCAACACTGCGGGTTTTCCGTCCTCGTTTAGGGCCAACTCCAGGAAACAAGAATTGGCCTCTTACAATAGGCAATACGCTGGGATCCATCGTTGCTCTCGCCGCTGTCATTGCCCTGCTTTGGGCGGTGTTAAAAGAACAGGTTGAAAAGTTTCGGATCTCGTTGCTGCGCAATCATGTGATCCTGTTGGGTTTTGGTCAAAAAGCTAAGCTGTTTCTAAAATCCAAGTCCAGACCAAATGACACGCCAATTGTTGTTCTTGACACTGAGGCTTCAGAAAAAATCAAAAAGAAGGTGCACGCAGCTGAGTGTCTTCATTATGCCGGAAGCTCTGACGCAGAGATTACAAAACAGCTGAAAAATTGTCGGATCAAACATGCAGACAAGCTAATCATTGCAACCGGAAGCGATACTGAAAACCTTGAACTTCACCGAGAAATCCATGAATCTGGCCTTATCAGTGGAGATGGGCCAAAAGAAATTCGCCTCGTGGTCGATGACCTCGGACTTCATCGTCAATTGGAACAAAGTGACCAATTCATGCAAAGCTTGGGTGAAAAATCAGGCTTGAGATTGTTTAATTATTCCAAAACTTCAGCGACACTTTTTTTGTCCAGGACCAATTTTTCAGCGCTCGCTAAAGGAATGAAACAAAACAAAGTCACACTCCTTGTTTTTGGACACTCACTGCATGCCATCGAATTTGTTGCTCAGTTTCTGAGATTGTCGCCTGCACATGGCTTTGCAAAACCTGAAATTCGTTGGTTTGTCAGAAATACTCAAATGCTTGAGAAAGTGTTATCTCGTCACTATCCGCCATTAGCTGCTCTTGCCAGGCCTGGCTCAAAGCATTCAATGACTGACAAGCACACCCCGCTTAAATGGGCAGTCGACCTTTCAGTTTGCGAGTTTGATCCGAATGCAAATTGCACAGATGAGGCATTTCTGAAAGAAAGCATTGGTTCGCTTTCCAGCCTAACCTCAATCATCGTTGCCGAAGAAGAAGCCGAGGGTGAGATAACG
>JBPCWL010000191.1:0-39627 GCA_051009575.1 Rhizobiaceae bacterium | reverse complement strand
AACTTGTGCACGTGCCACCTAATTTCTAGATGCGCTACCCGGCCGTCGTTCATTGATTTGTTAGCCGTTTTGGGTCAAAAACGGGGTTGCTGCTTCATGCCAATAACGAACAATTACCGAAGTTATTGACATGAAGCATTCTAAATGGCGTATCAAGCATTGGTGGTGGCAATTGTATGAGGACATTGTGGGTAAGATAGTTATCAATGCGCGGGCAATATTTGGTGTCATCTGTTTGGCCGCATATCCATCGTCCGAAAGCTTAGCTGCAGAAGGTGCAGCTTCCAATTATTTCCCGGGAGCTTATGGCAGTATACTTCCAGGCGTAGCACCTGAACCTGGTCCTTTGGTTCAAAGCTTGAACCTCTATTTCAATGGTAAGGCATCCGGTGCGGTATTGAGTGGTACAGCAAATGTTAGCATTGCGGCGGATGCGTTTGTAACGATGGTTCAAGGGGTTTACGCTTGGGATGCACCCGAAATTGGAGGGCGTTTTGCTGTTGGAGGATACGTCCCTTATGTCGAAACATCGCTGAATGCCTCGCTTACGGTTGGCCCGTTTGCCGCTGGTTTTTCTGACGGAAACGCGAATATCGGAGATATCGGAATTATCCCGGCTTCATTTTACTGGAATCACGGGAACTTCCATTTTAATCTGTACGAGATGATTGTAATGCCCACAGGAGAGTACAGCCTGTCAAACCGCCTAAATGTCGGGCGTAATTACTGGAGCTTTGACACTGTGCTCGCGACAACATGGCTCAATCCAGAAACGGGAACCGACATTTCTGCTGTTGCCGGCATCATGGCTAACACGACAAATACCGCAACGGATTATCGAACTGGCACAGAATTCCATCTCGACCTGATGGCTAACCAGTTTCTGTCCGAAACATTTGCTGTTGGTGTACACGGCTACATTTATGAACAACTCGAAGGTGATTCCGGCACCGGAGCCATTCTTGGTCCGTTCAAAGGAGAATCCGCTGGCATTGGTGGCGGATTTACCTGGATACCCGCATCTCACGGTGGCAATGTGGTGATATCTGCAAAATGGATTCATGATGTTAGCGGCCAGAACCGCTTACAAGGAGATTACGGAACCCTTTCTGTTGCGGTAAAATTCTGACTCAAAACAACAAGACAATTTCGACGTAGACCCACAGGAACTTGGACCTTACAGTTATCTAAACCTCCATTCGTGGGCTCTAGTGCGTGCCTGGAAATTGGTGGTAAAACTTCAGCAATGCTTGCCCAAAGAAGCTCCAGTTCCAGACGGCGCACTAAGAAATTCTACTCCACAGGAAAGTATCTTTGTCCGGTGTGTGCCAAAAATCCTTATCGCCTCACCCTCGTCAAACGGGTGCGATTGCACTAAATCGAACGAGAGGGTTAGTAAGCTCCAAATTCTGCTTCACTGACCGGAGGTCAACATCAAATCCGCGGACGATAGTGACCTTATTCGGACTTCGGTTGGTAGGGATCGCGCGTACCCGGGCGGATCGGTGGCTCTTTTTTAAGCGAAGCAAGGTGATCGACGAGGTACTTGCCTGCCGGCCAGCGAATCCAGCCAATTTCGTACCATTTCGCGTTTAACGGAGTTGCCTCTTTAGGATCTACATGAAGATCATACAGCAGGGGTACGCCGTAGCTCCGCGTCGGATCGGCAAAGGCGGCCTCGATCTCCTTGGACATCATCTTGTAGTTCCGCCATTTCACTCCGTAAATCTCGTTCCCGACATAGACGATGACATGTTCGCGTTCGGATTTTGTTTGAGCGCCAGTAAAGAAATCGAGCTGGTCCACTCCGTCGATGATGCGATCTTGCGGTAGGTCGGTGCCGACTATTCGCGCGATGGTCGGAAACAGGTCCATTTGGTGAACGATCTCGTTGCTCACGCTGCCAGCCTGGACTTTCCCCGGCCAGCGCACGATGAATGGAACTCGCAGCGAACCCTCTTTGCCGGTGAAATAACTGCCACTCCAAGGCCCTGCAAAACTCTCATTGGTCGGGGTCGGATCTGGTCCATTGTCCGAGGTGAAGATGAAGATCGTCTCATTCTCAATACCCAGGCGCTTGACTGTTTCCGTCAGTCTTCCGACGTAGACATCCGTTTGGTGCAATACGTCCGCGAAGTCGCCGTTCCGGGTCGCACCCTTGAATTCCTTTTCCGGAAGAACCGGCATATGTGTCATCGTATAGGGAAGATACAGGAAAAACGGTGCGTCATTCGCTGCCTTGCGTTCCATGTAATCAATTGCCTTTGCGGTGATTTCACCATCGATCTCGATCCGGGCCTGGGTATTGTAAACCTTGACCTTCCGGGGCGGTTCGTTCTTCTTCGCCTCCATCACGTGCTCAAGAATTGCGAAAGGATCGGTGCCTTCGCGGAAACGCGTGTCATCAGCCCAGGCACTTTCATCAGACGAGTTAGGGATACCGTACCATTCGTCGAACCCCTGGTCGGTTGGATAACGCCCCTCGGTGTGGCCCAGATGCCACTTGCCGAACATCGCGGTCTCGTAGCCGGCGTCCGACAGCATCTCGGCGATCGTGTATTCCCATTGCGTGAGGCCATACACCGGTGTTTCAACTGGAATTGAACCATTACCCGTACGAACCGCGTAGCGCCCAGTAAGAATGGCCGCGCGCGATGGTGTACACTGAGCCTCTACGTTGTAGTTGAGAAGTTGCATGCCCTCAGCGGCAAGCCGGTCGATATTTGGCGAAGGAGCACCTCGTAGGATGCCTCCGCCGTAAACCCCGGGCTCACCCCAGCCGTAGTTGTCCATCATAATCAGGACAATGTTGGGCTTCTTAGTATCCTGTGCTGAAGCGAAAACCGTCCCATAGGCCAAAATTACGATGGCAAGAAGTAATCTGCTGCACCACATGACGTCACCTCCATTTACTTCCTATAGACCAAAGCATTTGCATAAGTTTGTCAACTGCTTGCAGAGCCGGAAAATCTTCCCTCGTTCGCAATGCTTTCAAACTTCCAGAATGGGACAAAAGCTGACATTTAGTATCGGATTAGCGTTTCTTTGTGCGACACGATTTCGATGTCTGTTTTGGGCTCAAAGCGGACATTTAGATTGTTTTATGCACCGCATCGAGCTTCAGACCGATAAGCTGATCATTGGAGTGAACACTACCAAACTACATTCTGTACTGATTGATGCAGACCAACCACCGAACGGACAGTCAGAGATCAAAACTATCGAACTAAATCATCAAATTCGAAAACGAGGCGTAGAGGCAAAGCTTGTATTTGCAAATCCCGAAGCACGAGTACCCAATCCAGATCATCATCTCATCTAGCTGATTGCCAAAGCGCATCTTTGGGAAAGTAAGCTAACCGATGGTACAGTATCTTCAATCAGTGATCTTGCATCCCAAGTAAATGAAGATCCAGCAGAGATCAGCCGCTTCCTGCCGCTGGGGTTCCTGGCACCGGACATTGTTGAACACATTCTTGCAGGAACACAGCCAATTGATCTTACCATTCAAAGATTACGACAGATCTCATCCCTTCCAGCAAACTGGAATGAACAACGCGAATTGCTCGGCTTTGCTGCCTAATCCACTGATTCCCTTATGATCATCCCCACAAACACTTGGTGGCCAAAAAGGCCCTCGAGAGACACTGGGCCAAAATGCCCGCATTCGTCTCCATAAGTGCAGTCTCCGCACCAAGCTATCCGCCAACATGCTCGCTAAGCCCCCGAAATGTCGGACACTTTCCGGCAAACAGCAAAAACACCTGAAATGGTAAGACTAAATGGTGGGTCTGGAGGGACTTGAACCCCCAACCAAGCGGTTATGAGCCGCTGGCTCTAACCAATTGAGCTACAGACCCGGCGAGGCACTCAATATCGTGTTTGGTTTGTTGCTACAAGCCCCGAATGACGGTTCGCGAAATTAGCCCTTTACCTGCCACAATTTGTGCGGTTTCCTGTTTCAATGCAGCCCCACATTCACAAGGACCAAGACCATGAACATTTCGTTGAACCTTGCCAAAGCCGCGATTATCGCCTGTATTCTCGCAGTAGTATATCCAGCACCATCAATGGCGACCGAAGACCATAGAAACACTATTTCGGTGGCAGGTACCGGGGAAATCAGCGTGGCACCTGACATGGCTTTGATTTCGATTGGCGTCATGCGCGAAGCCGAAACGGCCCGGGCTGCTTTGACTGCGAACAACAAAGCAATGGCATCCGTGCTTGCGGCCATGAAAGACAAGGGTATAAAAGACAAAGACCTGCAGACTTCCAATTTCAACATTCAACCCCGCTATTTTTATCCAAAGCGCAAAGCGAACGGCGAGCAACCCGCACCAAAAATCACCGGGTACGTGGTTTCCAACAACCTTGATATCCGCATCCGTAACCTCGCCAAAGCCGGTGAAATACTTGACCTGGTGGTCACACTTGGCGTGAATACCGGTGGAAATATCCGTTTCATGAATGCAGATACGAATGAGGTTTTGAAGAATGCAAGAACTGCTGCTGTAAAGGATGCGGTGGAAAAGGCTGAAACGCTTGCCAGTGCCGCCGGAGTCGGATTGGGTAATATCCTGAACATCACAGAAAACTCTAACCGCCCTGCCCCCGTTCCATTGGCACAGGCCCGTACATTTGCTGTACAGGAAGATGCTGGAGCGGTTCCAATCGCCGGAGGTGAGAACAGCTATCGGGTGAATGTGCAGATCTCCTGGGAAATCGCCCAGTAAAAAACCCCTCCAGCCAATGCAGGAGGGGTTTGACTGTGACCGTTTGAGAGGAGAAACGGCCGCGCAATTCTAGTAAAGGCCGCGGGTTTTCAATACACGGCAATGTTTGCTGTGACGCTTGAACACGACTTTTGCATGATGTCCGTGGCTATAACCTTTGACAACAATTCTCTTGTGATTCACGCGTGTGACGTGCGGATTGTAAATCCCCATACGATAAGCCTTGTTCAAAGCCCGGCGCGGGTGACACTTCCTGCGGGGATGACCGTAAGCACGGAATCCACCTTGGTATCCGCCATGGTATCCGCCACCGTAATAACCGGGAGCACCATGGTATCCGTTTCCAATATAAATGCCGAAGTTGCCGCCGGCATTTGCTGCAGAAGTTGAAAAAGCTGCTCCGGTAGCAACAACAGCAACAGCAAGAATTCCTTTAACTGATTTGGTAAACATCTTAGTTCTCCTTTACGCTGTCCGTTGATCGGGCTGATGGGAGGTGGATCAGCGATGACAGGGAGAATTGCACAAGCGGGCTGAATGGATTTGGAATTGCCCATTCAGCCTGTGTTAATGTTGATTTTTTCTTTATTTATCAGATGGTTATTATTGATTTTCAACAATTACCACCTGGTTAATCGGTTATCTTGTCATACAAATCCGAAGGTATCTGAACACCTTCTGCTGCATTTTTTTCCCGTTTGGCGCGTCGTCCATCACCGGGAAGACGGGTTCCCTCCTGTTCGAGAATTTTTCCGAACAAACCCTCCGCAGAGGCCAAACCTTCACTTGCGTCGATGGCCAAAATGAATTCTCCGCCTCTGGGTGGACCGCCATCATTATTGTCTTGGGCCGCCGCCTCAAAGCTCAATTGTTCTCCGATTAGGGATGCAGCCAACAGTTCCACCATCATGGCCAAAGAAGCGCCCTTGTATCCGCCATACGGCAGAAGCGCGCCTTTCAAAACCTCATTGGGATCAGTCGTTGGGTTACCACTGGCATCAATTCCCGCTCCGGGAGGCAGTTCATGTCCTTCCCTCGCTGCAATCATGACTTCACCGCGCGCCATAACCGCGCTTGCCTGATCGAAGACACAGGGCTCTGAATTTTCACGCGGCCAAGCGAAGGCGATCGGATTTGTTCCATAAAGCGGCTTTGTGCCACCGGCGGGCGGAAGTGCCGGTTTGAATGCAGTACAAGCGAGTGCCACAACACCCTGGTTTGCTAACATTTCCACTTCCTGCCAAAGGGCTGCAAAATGAAATGTGTTGGTGAGAGCTGCAATTGCTACGCCCTGTTTTTTTGCCAGATCAGATAGCGGACCCGCCAGCCTCCTGTGGGCCAATGGTGCATAACCCCCATCACCATCCACCGCCAGAACAGAAGGTTTGGGATTTGACAGATTTGGATTAGCTTTACCGTTCACCTTGCCGCTGTTCAGCGAGGCAAGATAACCAGGCATTCTGAACAAACCATGCGAATGTGCTCCATGACGTTCTGCCTGGTAAATACATTCAGCCACGGCTTCCGCATTCTCATCATTGCATCCAGCACTCCGAAGCGCGTTTGCTGCCAATGGCTTTACTTCCTGCAAATCAAGATGAATTGCACCGTTATCCAGTTTTTTCATATTTCTTCCCTTGCCGTGAACTCGCTCCACCGCATGAAGGCTACAGCACCAATTGTGTCAAGAGGTGCAGGCGGCAATTTTTGCGGAGTTCCCTGTTCCTGCATCGCCCGAACCAGTTCCGTCTCCCCCTCAACCGCCAGTTCTGCAGCAGCCATTCCTGCCAATGTGCCCCGGGTTGTTCCCAATCCATTTTGACAACAGGCAGAATAGATTCCATCAGCCACTTTTCCAAACGCAGGAGCCGAATTCCGGCTGAGACAAAGACGTCCGGCCCAACTGTATTCGTGATTTACTGATGCTAGATCCGGGTATCGACGAGTAAATGCCTTTTTGTGTTGCTTCGCCATCTTGGGGAGAAGCTTGTTGGAAATTTCCATGTTTGGCGCATAGGTTGCCTGATTTCTCGTGACAATCCGTGTTCCACCGGTTCCTGATATTTTGCGCATCGTTGTGGCTGATGGTTCTGAAGGTGTAATTCCCCATCTCGCATCACCGGTTCTTCTGTCTTCATCGTCGTTCAATACACGGGTCATTGAGCCATACAGTATGACGTGAAACACTTGGCGTTTGAAAAATCCAAAACTTTCGATATGTCCATTTGTAGCAAGGATGACCCTGGGCGCCGAGACTGCACCTTGTGCACATGTTGCCACCCAATTTCCATTCCCATGCTCCAGGGATGTAACGGTCGAGTATTCGAATATCGAAGCTTTCTTCTGTAAACCTCTCGCGAGTTCCCTGATGTACATTGCGGGCTGAATCAGTCCTGTACCCGGAGTGAAAATGCCCGACTTGTAAAAATCAGTGCCGGTGACCTTTTTCATGGATTGTTGATCGAACAGTTCGTAAGGCTCGCCCAATTCATCAAGGTGCCGGGCATAATTTTCATTATGTTCGATCGCCCGTTCAGCGGCGGCACCGTTGAATTTTCCGCACGGATTGAATGCCTCCCGTGTCATACTGTATTCTTGAGCAGCAGACGCGGCAAATCCAATTGCCTGACGGTTCAAAGCGATTTGTTTTAAATCCCGCTCGTGGGTCGATGCATAATCCGCAGATGCCAGTTCATGCGGCAAATCTATCATGAAACCGGAATTGCGCCCGGCTGGTCCTTCAGCGATTCCGGTGGAATCGATCACAACCACATGGGCGGATGGTGCAATCTGAACCAGCCTGCGGGCGGCAGACAAGCCGGCGAATCCCGCGCCAATTATGAGATAGTCTGCTTTGAGTTCCGATTGAAGAACGTTAAGCGGACCTTGAGGAGGCAAAATCGCTGACCACCCGGAAACACCGAAATCTACCGGATAGCGGGTGACTTTCATCAATCCACGCTTTCATCCGGAGCGTTGTCTGAAAGGTCAATCCAGATTGTTTTGAGTTCGGTATATTGATCATGGGCATGTATCCCATTATCACGCCCACCAAACCCGGACTGCTTGTAACCACCGAATGGGGTTGAGATGTCCCCTTCGCCGTAACAGTTTACGGAAACCGTTCCTGCGCGGATTTCCCTGGCTGCCCGGATAGCTTTCTTTGCGTTGGAAGTGAATACACTCGCAGCCAGACCATATTCGGTATCGTTCGCCACTTTAATTGCCTCGTCAAAAGATTTCACCGTGATTACCGAGAGAACCGGACCAAAAATTTCATCTTTTGCCAATTTATCACCGGATTTCACGCCATCATGAATGGTAGGCTGGACAAAATTTCCATCCGCACTGCCGCCGGCCAGTGTCTTTGTTCCTTTGCCACCCTTGAGATATTTGGAAACCTTTTTGCAATGATCCTTGTCAATCATGGCACCCAACTGATTTACCGGATCCAGTGGATCACCAGTCCGCCAGTATTTCGTCCGCATCAAGATGCGTTCCAAAATGGGCTTCTTGATTGCCTCATGCACGATCAACCTGGAATTCGCCGAACAATTTTCTCCCATGTTCCAAAATGCAGCATTGACGATGTGACCTGCTACCAGATCAAGATCTTCAGCGTCTTCCAGTACGACTGCAGGGTTTTTGCCTCCGCACTCAAGCACTACTTTTTTAAGGTTGGATTCTGCCGCGAATTTCAGAAACAACCGGCCTGTTTCGGTTGACCCGGTGAAACTCACCATGTCCACATCCATGTGACGTCCGAGGGGTTCGCCAACATCAGGCCCAAATCCGGGCAGCACCTGCAAGACGCCGCGAGGTAATCCAGCTTCCATAGCCAATTCAGCCAAGCGAAGTGAGGTAAGTGAGGTTTGTTCGGCCGGTTTGACAATGACGGAATTGCCCGCCGCCAGCGCCGGACCTATTTTCCACGCCATCATAAGAAGCGGGAAATTCCACGGAAGGACAGCAGCGACGACACCAATCGGTTCACGTACGATCATTGCGATATGATCATCGCTTTGCGGTGCAACCTGGTCATAAATCTTGTCAATGGCTTCTGCGTGCCATTTGATGCAGTGAATCGTTTCGGGAATATCTATCTGTTCGCAATCTGCGATCGGTTTGCCACTATCCAGACATTCCATCACAGCCAGTTCCCTGCGGTTTCTGGTAATAAGTTTGCAGAGGCGGATCAATATGTCCTTGCGATCTGAAGGATGCATCCTGGACCAGCGACCCTGGTCAAATGCTTCGCGTGCCTTCTTGACGGCGAGGTCGACGTCCTTTGCGCCTGCACCTGAAATTTCCGCGATCCGGTCATTCGAGGCAGGATTGGTCGTCACGAATTTCCTGCCATGCCCGGCACGGAATTTTCCGTCAATAAATGGAGCAGCCGGGAACGTCATGTCGGCAGCTATGCTGGCATATTCTCCGCGGGTCAGCAGATCATTGCTCATTTGGCGTCTCCTTTTTCGATTTGTTCTATTGTTGTATTCATTACCGTGACCACCTGTTCCAGTGCCCGTTTGTCATCCTTGTTCAATGGTTGCAACGGTTTGCGTGGCGGTCCTGCCGGAATACCGCGCATAGTCAACCCGTGTTTGATGCATTGGACAAACTTCCCACCCTGCTCCAGTACACTCATGAGCGGTAACATCGCCATCATGATTGCCCTTCCCTTGTCGAAATCCTTTTCAACTGCACATGCATTGTAAAGCGCGATATGGGCTTCCGGTGAGAAGTTTGATCCGGCGCACACCCATGACCGTGCTCCCCATGCAAAAAATTCCAGGGCCTGATCATCCATCCCACACGAAAGCTGAATATGCGGATAGTCGCGGGCCAACATGTGAACCCGATTGATATCACCCGAACTTTCCTTGATTGCGCAGAAATTGGGGCTGCGGCCCAACCGGTCCAATGTCTCGGCATCCATGTTTACCGACATGCGGCCCGGATAGTTGTAGAGCATTGCCGGCAGATTTGCCGCCCGGTCAATTGCAAGCCCGTGAAGGGCAATCTCGCGTGCTGTCGGATAAGCGTACGGCGGCGTGGTCACTAATATTGCATCAGCCCCCAGCGCCCTGGCATTTTCCGCGTAGATGATGGATTCTTCCGTCCGGATTGCGCCGGTACCAATGATTAGAGGCAGGCGACCCTTGATCAGTTCCTTGGCAAATTTCATCATTTCGATGCGCTCGTCCATGGATTGAGCGTAATATTCACCGGTTGTACCGGCTATAATGAGGCCGTGCACCCCTGAGGAAATCAGGTGTTCGATGACATCCGCGAACCGTTCCCGGTTAATTGTGTGATCATCATTATGTGGTGTGACCACTGGTGTATAGATTCCTTCAAAACGCATAACTGGTCATCCTGTTTTTCCAAGATTGATATCAAGTGGGTCCGGACGGGCGTATTTGTCAATTTCATCCCTTGAGAGAGCCCAGTGCTCCAGGGTGAGATCTACAATGGCAGCCGGATCACCATTTTCAATTGCTTCGATCATCGCATCATGCTGATCACATGCTGTCCAGACAAGCATTCTTTCCTTGGAGTTGATCGGGTTATAGAATTTCTGGCTCAATCTCGAGTGATCAATCAACAAACGGTTGAGACTTGGAGTAAGGTAAGGGTTCCCAGCCATCCGGCCAATCAGTTCATGAAAATTGTGGTTCTGCATCACGATTGAGCGGGTTGCCTTTTCTTCGCATGCTATGCGGAACTGGTGCTGTATTTCCTTTAGATCAGAAACCTGTTCTGAGCGCGCATTTTCTGCAGCCAGTCTGGCAACAGCTGCATAAATCATAGGCGCAGCCTGAAAAAAATTGCGCATGCTGTTAATGTCCATGGACGAGACCTTGGCACCGCGATTTTTGGCGAGTGTCAAATAACCTTCTCCGGCCAGTTTCTGGAACACTTCACGAAGAGGTGTGCGGGAAAGGCTGTACTCTTCGCTCAGCAGAGCTTCATCCAGAACAGCACCCGGCTCAATCTCAAGCGTCAAAATGCGCTCGATCAGGTCTTCCCTGCAAGTTTCCTTGTTTCTGACAATCATCCGGATGATTCCAATACAATTTGTATACAATTACGATACAATGTTTTATATGGATGTCAATCCTTGATAAACAGCTTGCGAGGGGTATTGCACAGGCACTCAACGCCTGTTTCCGTGATCAGTATTGGCTCGGTGATTTCAAGTCCACCGTCATCCAGCCAAAGCGCCGGCATGAAATGAAAGGTCATCCTGGGTTCAAGTAATGTCTTATCGCCACGCCTGAATGACATGGTTCGCTCACCCCAATCCGGAGGATAGGAAACGCCAATCGCATATCCGGTTCGGCTGTCCTTTTCGAAGCCGTGTTTTTCCAGTGCGTCATAAAAGGCAATGGCAATATCTTCGCACCGGTTTCCGGGTTTTGCCTTCTCAAGTCCCGCTTCGACCGCATCCAGAACCGCCTTTTCTGCATCCAGGTATTTCTGCGGCGGTTTGCCGAGAAACAATGTTCGCGATTGAGGGCACTGGTATCGGCGATGTGCTCCAGCAATCTCGAAAAATGTGCTCTCGCCTTTCACGAGAGGTTTATCATCCCAGGTAAGATGAGGAGCGGTAGCGTCCATGCCGGATGGAGCCATGGGAACAATTGCAGGGTAGTCCCCCCAATGTCCATCAGCTCCACAAATGGATGTTCTGTAGATTTCTGCAACCAGATCGTTTTTTCGCATGCCCGGTTCAGCGGTATTCACAATCATATCATGCATGGCTTCGACAATTTTTGCTGCACGGCGCATGTAGGTGATTTCGGATTCGCTCTTGATTGCCCTTTGCCAGTTCACAAGGCTTGTCGCATCTGAAAAGGACGTATTCGGCAATTCGTTTTTCAATGTTTCCCAGGCAGCAGCTGAAAAATAGTAGTTATCCATTTCCACAGCACACCTGGCAGCATTCGGCCACCGCTCGCTGATCAATTCGGCAAGTGTATACATCGGATGATGATCCGGATTTTGAACATAATGATCCGGGTAGCCAACAACATTCGCATGAGCCATGAATACAGTAAGCCGCGCACCCTGCGCATCCATTCCCCGGCCCCACCAGACAGGTTCACCTTCCATACCGAGCAAAACTGCCTGGTGTGTATAAAAGGACCAGCCATCATAACCGGTCAGCCAGTTCATGTTTGACGGATCGGACACAATCAGAAGTTCGATGCCTGATGTTTCCATCGCCTTTCGCGTTTTTTCTATGCGATTATCGAATTCTTGAGGCGTGAAGTGTAAAGGTGGCCTGCTCAACATATCCCTCCTGGATTAGACATCGAAGCTAATCGCAAAAGGAGAATACAGGCAACCAAAATCTAGCGCGAGAAGGAAATGCCGAGTTGCGCACCGGTATGCTCCAGCCACTCGGCAAAGTGCTGGGCAAATCCGGAAAAGACAAGAACGTCATAGGTTGGTTTGTCATCAACCTGGTGGATGATTACGCCAGCTTGCGCCATCTGTGTCTGGGCACACCATCCTTTTGACGCAGATGATGGATGCAGATCGAGACGGCAACCTTTTCGCATCAACTCACGGGCACGGGAACCTCCAATCCGGAATATTACCCGGCCGTCGGATTGTTCGGATACATACCCGTTTTTCTTGATCTTGGAGCGGATTTGATCGGCAAATCCATTAGACCCTATTTTACCGGAAATCACCATCCACTGACCAGGCGATAAAGGAATGGCGGTGTAACCGCTACCTATCGTAGCAACACCAGGAGACGCTTTGATTTTCAACGCCCGTTCAATCGCGGCAGATTTGGAATTGGCTGCAAAAACCTGAACGATACCGTGACCTTCAATGACATTGACCGAAACAGATTTGCTGGTGTTCGGGCTGACACGCTCAAAAAACGTATCCAAAGGCAGGGTTGTTGCAAAATTAGCCATGAAGCCGCTCTCCTTTCGGATCGAAGAAGTGTGGCGACACAATCTCCACCTCAACATCTTCATTCTTCAACGGATAGTGGGCAATCATCTTCGTGCCATGTCTGGCCGCCCCGCCCTGAACATATCCAAGCCCGATCCAGCATCCCAGTGCCGGACTGTCTCCGACGGACGTAACCCATCCCTTGCTGGCATGCGGATTGGCTACCGTACTTGTTTCATTTAAAGATTCAACGAGGTGTGCACCACCTCTCAAACGACCCTCTGATTGGGCAATTTTGATACCCACAAGCTGAGGACGATCCTTATCTACCATGCCTTCGCGATGAGCCATTCGGTTTCCGATGAATTCCTTTTTGGAGGACATCATCTTTCCAAGGCCCATATCCGCAGCCGTTGAACGACCATCAAGTTCATTGCCGGCTACATGACCCTTTTCAATTCTCAGCACACCCAGCGCTTCAGTCCCGTATGGAATGAGGCCGTGATCCTGACCGGCTTCCCAGATCGCATTCCACATTGCCTCCCCATACCGCCAGGGTACATTGACTTCATAGGCAAGTTCACCAGAGAAGGAGATGCGGAATATCCGCGCCATTGCACCATTCCAGTCAAATTCACGCACACCCATAAACGGTAATGCTTCATCGGACATGTCCTGCGCTCCAGCAAATGCGGCGTCGAGAACTTTCCTTGCATTTGGCCCAGCTACTGCCACACCACACCATTGTTCCGTTGCAGAGCAGAAATGGACATCAAGATCTGGCCAAACGACCTGACTGTAATGCTCCATGTGAGCGAGGACCCGGGCAGCATTTGCGGTCGTTGTGGTCATGAGAAAATGGTCATCTGCCAGGCGAGAGGTTGTGCCATCGTCAAATACATTCCCGTCTTCGCGGAGCATCAGACCATAGCGGGCTTTTCCCGGCGCCAGCAGTTTCCAGCCATTGATGTAAAGACGATTGAGATAATCCGCTGCATCAGGTCCGAATATCTCAATCTTCCCAAGTGTGGAAACATCGCAGACACCTGCAGTTTTGCGCACCTGATCGCTTTCGCGCCATATGGCTTCCATGATCCCTTCACCCGGCTTTGGGTAAAATTGTGGGCGCAGCCACTGCCCTGCCTCAACAAACACAGCACCCAACTTTTCATGACAGCGATGCATGGCGGTGCGTCTGATTGGCTGGAAAGTCGTTCCGCGTTCATGACCGGCAAATGCACCAATCGATACAGGTGAATAGGGAGGACGGAAGCGGGTTGTCCCCACTTCGGGAATAGGCTTTCCACGAGCTTCGGCGAGTATCGCGAGGCCGTTAATGTTAGATGTCTTACCCTGGTCGGTAGCCATGCCGAGAGTAGTGTACCTTTTGGCATGTTCTACGGAGACATATCCTTCTTTCTCTGCCAGGGTGATGTCTTTCGCACTCACATCATTCTGGAAATCGACAAAGGCCTTGCCATCACCCGGGCACCGCCAAACCGAATTTACCGGGCCGTACGCAGTTTCATCCGCCTTTGGCGCAGCCGACAATTTTCCGGGTTTCATACCTGCAGCTTTTGCCGCCTCGTGTCCTGCTTCATGACCTTCCCTGAGGCAGTCAGCCAATGCAAAACTTCCCTTGGAAGCACCGGCTGAACTTTCCTTGCGGATTGGAGTACCCGGCACAAAACTTTGAATTTCCTCAGACCACACAGGCATGGCACCAGTCTGGCTGACAAGATGGACGTCAGCAGAATGTCCGCCTGACACGGCGAGTAGATCGCACCGTACTGAACCGTAGGGCGATCCGTCCAATCGCTGCATGGACAAGGATGAGATCCGGTGCCAGCCGTGTGCCTTGGCAGGTATCACTCCGAGTTCAACTGTAATTCCTTGCTCCATCGCATTGCGGGCAGCGACAGTAGCTGTTTCCCGGGCATCGCATATCACAGCTACCCGGATCCCCCGTGACCGCAAAACTTCAGCTGTTTTATAGCCATCATCGTTATTTGTGCAGATCGCAACGTTGCGCCCGGGGATTACCGCAAACCGGTCAACAAATCGACGTACGGCAGTCGAAAGCATAACACCAGGCTTGTCATTGTTATCGAACACAAGTGGTCGTTCTTGTGACCCACAGGCCAACACAACTTCTTTTGCCCTGATTGACCACATACGCTGACGCGGTTCATGATTTTCCGGAACTGCCACATGGTCGTTTACACGTTCCAGTGCGGCCATCACGTTATGATCATAATATCCGAATAGCACCGTTCGCTTCATCACGGTGACATTGCTCATGCCTGCCAATTGCTTTTCTGCAGCCTCGACCCATTTTGACGCGGGCTTCCCGTCAATTTTATCGTGATCAAGCGCAAGTTGCCCCCCAAAATAGGCGTTTTCTTCCACCAGGATGACGCGGGCGCCTGATTTTCCTGCCGATTTGGCCGCAGCGAGGCCTGCCGGGCCTGCGCCAACAACGAGCACATCACAATGGGAGTGGGAATGTTCGTAAGTATCTGGGTCGGCTTCTGTTGAGGCACGTCCCAGGCCAGCAGCATTTCGAATTATCTTTTCGTAAATCGGCTCCCAAAATGAAGCAGGCCACATGAAGGTCTTGTAGTAAAAACCAGCCGTCAAAAACGGGCTGAGCAACTGGTTAAATGACATGAAATCGAATTTCAGAGACGGTCGTGCATTCTGGCTTTTTGCTTCCAGCCCATCAAACAATTCAGCCATGGTTGCACGGGTGTTCGGTTCGCGACGCGCTCCCGACCGAAGTTCCACAATCGCGTTGGGTTCGTAGCTGTCGGCGGAAAGACAACCGCGGGGTCTGTGATATTTGAATGAGCGCCCCATAAGGTGCACACCATTTGCAAGCAATGCCGATGCCAACGTATCACCCGCAAAACCGTGGTAAGATTTTCCATCAAACCGGAATGTAACCGGTTTGTTGCGATCGATGGTTCCTCCTTCAGGAAGACGATTGGACTGTGTCATGATCATGCTCCCTTCTTGTTTTTCGGAACAGAAAGCTTGTCATGCGGGCCGCCGCATGCGTGAATCTCATGAGTAAACGTATTGCGTACAACCTTTACCCATTGCCGGCATCCTCCTACATGATGCCACCATTCCGTATGCCACCCTTTCGGATTTTCGCGAACATAGACATAGTCGAAGAATTCCTCTTCAGAGGCGTCTTCCCCAGGTCGCTTTTTGGTGGCGTCTCCCTGATACTGAAACTCCGCTTCGTCGCGTACGCCACACCAGGGACAGTTTATCTGATGCATAATTCAACTCTCCCTATTGGATCCAAGGATTGGGCCCTACGCCCTTTTCATCGATCATCCGGCCTTCCCTGAAACGTTCAATTGTAAACCCTTCATTGAGCGCATGCGGACGATCCTGTGCAATTGTATGCGCAAAACACCAACCGGATGCGGGTGTTGCCTTAAATCCGCCATAGCACCAACCGCCGTTAAGATAGAGGTTTTTTATTGGTGTTTTGCAGATGAATGGTGAACCATCAAAGCTCATATCCATGATACCACCCCAATGACGGAGCATTCGAACCCTGCCAATCGCCGGCATGATTGCCATGCCACCCGCCATAACGTGCTCCATCATGGGAAGGTTTCCGCGTTGGGCATAGGAATTGTAACCATCGAGATCACCACCATAAACGAGACCGCCCTTGTCTGACTGACTGATGTAGAAATGGCCCGCCCCGAAAGTGACAACCGTATCGATCAGAGGTTTGATTCCTTCAGATACAAACGCCTGCAAGACATGACTTTCCACTGGAAGATCATCAATGCCGGCCATTTGGGCAATTTTGGAAGTATGTCCTGCCACTGCCATGCCGACTTTTTTTGCATTGAATGAACCGCGATTGGTATCCACCCCAACCACTTTTCCACCTTCAACACGGATGTTTGTGACTTCGCAATTCTGGATGATGTCTACACCGCGCATGTCAGCACCGCGCGCATATCCCCAGGCAACTGCATCATGACGAACGGTTCCTCCCCGACGTTGAATCAATCCGCCCTGAATTGGGAAACGGGCATTTTCAAAGTCGAGTATGGGAACCATTTCCTTAAGCTGTTGCGGACTTAAAAGTTCCGCATCGATCCCCGCCATCCGCATCGCATTGCCGCGCCGCGCAAAAGCATCGCGTTGGGGATCAGAGTGGAAAAGATTGATCACCCCGCGTTGTGAAACCATCGCATTGAAATTGAAATCCTGCTCCAGCCCCTCCCACAATTGCATGGATTTCTCATAAAAATGGGTATTGGACGGCAACATGTAGTTGGAGCGGACAATGGTGGTATTACGCCCGACATTTCCTCCGCCTATCCAACCCTTTTCGAGCACAGCAACGTTAGTTACGCCATGCTCCTTGGCCAGATAGTAAGCGGTTGAAAGTCCGTGACCTCCGCCGCCGATAATTATGACGTCATATTCAGGTTTCGGTTCCGGGTCACGCCAGGCGCGAGCCCATCCTTTGTGACCGGTCAATCCTTGCCATAGAACCGAAAGTGCTGAGTATTTCATGCCTAAAACCTAACTCCAGGGATACGGGCTGCTGGAAACCGGATGCAATTTGCCTTCAGCAAAACGCGAGAATCGGAAAGGTTCAAGTAGTTCCTGTTTTTCCCCCAGGATTTCATCTGCAACAAGATGCCCTACGCCGATCATTTTCCAACCATGGTTGGAATCTGCGATTACCGCCACATTTTCCTTGAAATGATCGAAAACCGGGAATGAATCCGGTGTAAAGCAGCCGATCCCGCCGGATGATTCCTTGTGATACTTCGGCATGGTGCCTTCAAATCGTTTTTGACAATGTGCCAAGGCAGAAACCCACATATGCGCGAATTCGTGTGATGCAACAAACTCAGGACTTGAGGGCCCATACGGGTCGATCGCAACTTCGTCTACCGGTGTCTCTACCTTATAGGGTGAGGCACCTCCCTGAATGCCGCCAAAGTGCCAGTCCGGCTTGTAATAGATGCCCCACATTTCATCCGTAATCTTTGAGCCATCCACGGTCGAATACAAAGTGGCATCGGTATCTACGTGAATGACCGGCGGGAGTGAGCCATCATTGGCTTTTCCAAGCTCAGGATCAACCTGCAGAACCCCTTCTTCCAACTGCCAGAAACGCCACATGTCGACCCCTTCATGGGTATCACCATTCAAATCCTTCAAAGTAATTTGTTTCGGCATGTCAAGCATGTCCCAGAAATCGCGCACCCAAGGGCCAGCACCGACTATGATTTGCTCGCAGGTTATGTTGCCCTTGTCCGTTTCAACAGCACTTACTGCGCCCGATCCGTTTTCTGCAATGAACCCTTTAACCGTTACACCATTGATAATCCGAACACCCAACGCTTCAATCTTGTCTGCCAGTGCATACAAGGTTTTGGTCTGGTTGGAAAAGCCACCGCGTTTTTCATGTAAAACAGATGTAATATTCTTCGCCTGCCAATCGTCAAAAATGCCGCGCATATAGTGCATGCATTTTTGCTCACCTTCTATGAATTCACTTTCGTACCCGATCGCCTTCTGCTGTTCATAAATTGAGGCCACGTCCTCATGCATGGATTCAGATGAAATCTGCATGTAGCCAACGGGGTGGTAGGAAAGGCCAGCCGGATCGCTTTCCCATACATCTACCGAATGTGCCATCAACTTGCGCATGGCAGGCTGGAAATAGTTGTTTCGAACAACACCGCATGCAACGCCAGATGCACCCGCTGCAATGCCGGATTTTTCGAGAATTATTACGTCTTTGCCGGAGCCTTTGCCGGATTCTATCAGCCGCTCTGCAAGGCGCCACGCGCTCGACATACCATGAATGCCAGCACCAATGATTACGTATTTGGAATGTTCAGGAAATGCCATCGTTTTTTTCCTCCGAGAATTGATCGAGTTTGCGCGCAATATTCCGTACCAAAAACAATTTTGTGGACCTGAATGATAATAAATGGGACATTTCAGTTGGATTGAGTTTTCAGTCAGAAGTTTTCAAGTATGCGCAGTTACAGTTTTGTATTGATTCCACGGTTTTCCCTTGTTGCTTTTTCGTGTGCCATTGATGCATTGCGCGGAGCGAACCAGGTGCTGGGCAATGACTATTACTCATGGAAGGCCGTCAGCCCGGACGGGGAACCCACCTTGTCGACGAGTGCAATTGAGTTGCCTACCCAAAGTCTTAACGAAGGCAACGAACCGGATGTAATCGTAATTTGCGGTGGTGACAGTTCACATACCTATCAAAATCAAATCCTTACAAACTGGCTTCACGGTCAGGTTAACCGGGGAAAACAGATCGGCTCGATTTCCGACGGTGCTTTCGTTGCCGCCGAAGCCGGGCTTTTTGACAAAGTGCCATCAACCATTCACTGGAAATGCTTCGACGCCTATCGCGAACGCTTTCCCAAACTTGAAATAAAGCCATCCATGATGGAAATTGAGGGCAACCGTTTTTCCTGTGCCGGCGGGACCGCCAGCCTAGACTTAATGCTTCACTTCATAAGGAAGGATCATGGACCGGAAATAACCAGCCAAATTGCCGACAACTATTTTCACGACACAATTCGGGACAGCTCTCGCGAACAACATGTCACCAACGCATTTCGCCTTGCCAGTCGAAATCCGGTACTTGCGGACGCTTTATTGCTGATGGAAAGCCACCTGGAAACACGATTGACTATCACTGAAATTGCCAAGCGGCTGAAAATTTCCAGGCGCCAGCTTGATCGGGTTTTCAAGCGCGATCTTAAACAATCTCCGCAGGAATTTTATCGCTATTTGCGGCTTACACGTGCTTCCGGTCTATTGTTGCAAACCAATATGAGTGTTACCGAGATTGCCATCGGTTGCGGGTTTCAATCAGCGTCCCATATGGGTAAATATTTTCAGATCCGTTTCGGTCTTACACCCGGCACGTACCGCAAACAAAATTCTGTTTATTAGCAGGTGTCCTCAATCAACAAGCTTGACTGCGCGAGCACAAACCGCGAAAGCGAAGTATGGCAACACACTCTTCCAAACAGGCCACAAGGGCTTCGCTGTCCATATTTTTGAGCGCGAGCGTATGGGGATTGTTCTGGATTCCGCTTCACTACTTTGATGAGAACGGACTGGTCGCGCTTTGGGCGGTGGCCGGCATCAATCTGGCGGCCTGTTTAATCGGAATACCGATTGTATTTCTTTCACGAGAAAAAGTACTGCCCAATCTCAAGTGGCTCATCATAGTCGGAATGGGAATGGGCCTATCCAACATATTATATTTTTCCGGATTGATCCTTTCAGATGTCGTCCGTGTAGTTTTTCTGTTTTATCTGCTTCCCCTTTGGGCGACGTTGTTTTCCTGGCTGATTTTTGGCGAAAAAATCGGTCGGGCGCGGATGACAGCATTGCTGGTTGCATTCGCGGGAATCTGGCTTCTTCTAGGGGCAGGTGGTTGGCCCATTCCGCAAAACCTCGGTGATACGTTCGGTTTGTTGTCCGGCGCCGGGTGGGCATTTGGCTTAACGATGATTAGAGGACGCGATGATCTTGGGCCCTTGTCTACAACTGCTTCGGGATTGATCTTCGCTTTTATCGGCGCATGCATTCTCGGAGCCGCTCTGACCAGCTTTGTGCCAGAAATCCAACCCGGTCTTCCGGAACTACCTAATGTTACAGCAGTCATTCTGCCAATGCTTGGCTTCGGCATACTAGTCATGTGGCCTACCCTGCTCGGGCAAATCTGGGGCGCCCAATTTGTAGCTGCAACTACCGCAGCTCTTTTGACCATGTCCGAAATTTTGGCCGCCACCGTCTCCACCACATTGCTTGGTGTATCAGACATGAAACTGCTTTCATGGATTGGTGCCGGGCTGATCTTGACCGCAATATTCATAGATCTGTTTGGCGAAAAAGATGCTTGAGGTTCTAGGCCTTATCCTGCCTTTGTTTGGACTAATCCTTCTCGGTTTCATTGGTGCAAAACTAACGCGCCAACCGATTGAGGCATTGGGCTGGCTAAACACTTTCATCATCTATTTTGCCCTGCCGGCACTGTTCTTCAAACTGCTTTCCCAAACTCCGCTTGATCAGCTGGCCAGCTGGCAATTCATATTTGCCAATATTGGCATTACATTCTTGATATTCACACTAACATTTGTCCTGGGGATTATCAGTTCACGCGGCAGCATTCCTGAAGCAACGATACAGGGGCTTGCGGGTGCATATGGCAATATCGGATACATGGGACCTGCAATTGCCATTCTTGCACTCGGTGAAAAAGCGGCAATTCCTGTAGCGATCATTTTCTGTTTCGAAAACATCATGCATTTTACAGTTGCTCCAGCCATGATGGCAGCATCGGGACAGAAAGAGCAATCCGTGGCCAGCTTACTCGCCGAAATCCTGCAGAAGATTTTGTTACACCCGTTTATTATCGCAACGATCATTGGTGTTCTTGCTGCGGCAGGAAACTATCAGCCTCCCGTCCCGATTGAACGGCTCATCGAGTACCTGGCCCAAGCGGCCGCGCCTTGCGCCCTGTTTGCGATGGGAGTTACGCTAGCACTTAAACCGGTTAAACGCTTTCCCTTTTCCCTGATTTACATCATTCCAATCAAACTGATTGTTCATCCAGTGTTGATGTTTGTTGGTTTGAGTTGGGCAGGTAATTTTGACAGGACATGGGTATTGGCGGCAGTACTTTTGGCATCACTACCAATTGCGACCAATGTTTATGTGATCGCCCAGCAATATGATGTCTGGGTCGAACGTGCATCCGCGTCGGTCATGATCACTACAGCTTTTTCCGTACTTACGGTATCAGTGCTTCTTTATGCTATTACCGTCGGTCTTATGCCCACCGACCTTTTCCCCCACCGGTAAAACCCTATAGAGATGGCAATCCAGGTTTTCCGGATTCCTCCGGGTTCCGCTCCACAAAGTCCAGTTTGATCGCCTCTGACCCTGAAACTGGCTGATCGTGTCTCCAACCGGGAGGATTAAAGAGATATCCAAGACGTTGGCGGAACGTCAAGCCGGATCTAAGTGCATCACGGAACATGTCCACCCATTCATGAAAAGCAACCCGCAGCGGATTAAACGTGCCAATGTTTTTCACCAAACCGTAATTGGGAATATCTTCTTCAAGCTCCTCAACAAAAGTACCAAACATCCGGTCCCAAATTATCAGTGTTCCTGCATAATTTGCATCCAGATATCTTGGATTGGTTGCATGATGAACCCGGTGGTGAGATGGCGTATTCATGACCGCCTCGAACCAGCGCGGCATTTTTCCAATTGTTTCCGTATGAATCCAGAACTGATAGAGCAAATTAATTCCGCCTACGAATACAATCAGGGCGGGATGAAATCCCATCAGAACGAGTGGAATCCGCAAAACAAACATTCCCGTAAACACACCTGTCCAGCTCTGCCGAAGCGCAGTTGAAAGATTGTAGTGCTGGCTGGAATGGTGAATAACGTGCTCTGCCCATACCCATCTGCAACGGTGAGCGATCCGGTGGTAAACGTAGTAACGCAGATCATCTATGACAAAACACAAAACTATCCAGTACCATTCAAAACCGATCGTGATGGGGCGAAACCCATATGCCCAGGTTAAAACACCATAGGCTACAAAGCCGAAAATCAGTCCGCTGACCACGTTCCCAACACCCATCATTAGGCTGGTGACCGTATCCCTGGTTTCGAAACCTTCAACATTCCTAAATCTTCGCAAGACAAACAATTCAATCAGAATCAGCGCGACAAATGCCGGGATCGCCAATTGGGTCACATTTGGGAAATTTGGAATTATGAGATCCATATCTTGATCATTCAGATGGAAGTGTGCCGAAAACCTGTTTTCGAAGATTTTCATCAGCTAGCGAAAACGAGATTTTCTGCAAAGTAAAGTCATTTACGTAAAGGTCAATCCCTTGACCGGTTAATTCCATTTTTCGAAGAGACCCGCGTTCCAGCAGACGTGTGAGATAGTTTTTCCCAATTCGGTGTACCAATCCGGAACGGCTATCATTATCAGAGACAAGGAGGGCATCATATCCATCGTCTGAAATAACTATCGTCTGAGGATCAAATCCGGGAAAATCGCGAGTAAAGCGCTTGCGAGCAGTATTCTCATCAAGTTTTCTGCCAGCGTTGTCGCCAAACACATAGACTGAGACGACGACTGCTGAAACACCCAAAACAACGAATAGTGCTAGAACAGAAAGTGGCATCCGTACCAATACGTTTTAAAACCAAATGCAGGAAATTTGTGGCAGTGCATACCGTGATTAACCTGACCTTCCCGCTGGTATTACGCAAGTGTATCCCACGAAACAACGTTTTTTATCACTTGTCGGTGCCAGGAACCGTTTTTTTCTTTCCGTTTTGTTGCAAAACCGGATGTGCTTGACGACACGATCAAAGGTATTACCGCCTGTCGTCATAAGAACCACCTCCTGATTATCAACCAAGGCTTTTGCATCGCTACATGTTAGATTTCTTGAATCAATTCGACCCTGAGCAGTCGCTGAAATCGTATAGGTAGCTGAAAATATACACGTGATCAAAATCAATAAAATACGGTACAAGAGCCCCTCCTTTTCTTAGATCATACCATTTTCCCACAAGACCATAAACTGTCCGACGTTGCTTGGTAAAATTCTAACAGCTTCAGTCAGAGATTGTAGATCTGTTACTGTCTCAGAACACTGGCGGCAGATGAGAACCCCAGAAACTGGTAACCATGATTCACGAAACAATGCAGCGCCACATCCAGCTTGATTCAAATCAACGATAAAATACGATAATTTTTATATAATGCAGGTTTGGTGCTAACATAGGTTTGAAGGGTAAACAGGATTGTGGAGAAAATGGCAAAAACCGAGTCAACTGAAAATGCCACGGATGAAACTTTGGCAAGCGCTTCCCAAGCTAACGGAAAAATCAAGGTCGATAACAGGCTCACAAACATGCGTAGGGATGCCGAAGCAATTCGCCAGATTTTTGAAAATGGCGAGTATCCGTACAAGAAAAAGCTCAGCAAAAAATCCTACGAAAAGAAAAAACGCGAATTGCAGGTCGAACTGCTGAAGCTGCAGGAATGGGTAAAAGATACCAATCAGAAAATTCTTATCCTGTTTGAAGGGCGCGACGCCGCTGGAAAGGGTGGGACAATCAAACGTTTCATGGAGCACCTCAATCCACGCTGTGCCAGGGTGATTGCGCTCGACAAGCCGAGTGAAAGAGAGAAAAACCAGTGGTATTTCCAGCGGTATTTTCAGCACCTTCCTTCCGGGGGGGAAATCGTACTGTTTGACCGATCATGGTACAACAGGGCAGGTGTGGAACGCGTAATGAATTTTTGCACTCCCAATGAGTACCTGGAATTCATGCGGCAGGCCCCCGAAGTAGAACGGATGATTGCGCGCAGTGGTATCCGTCTTTTCAAGTACTGGTTTTCCGTCACCAAAGACGAACAGCTCAGGCGTTTTAACGCCCGCGCAGAAGAGCCCTTGAAAAAATGGAAGCTGTCCCCAATCGACCGGTTATCACTGAACAAGTGGGATGAATATACCGAAGCCAAGGAAGCCATGTTTTTCTACACCGATACAGCGGATGCTCCCTGGACAGTTATCAAGTCAAATGACAAAAAGCGCGCCCGTTTGAATTGTATGAGGCACTTTCTAGCAAGACTGCCTTATCCCGAAAAAGATCACAAAGTGGTCGGAAAATGGGATCCGCTGCTTGTTGGTTCCAGCATGGATGTCATCGGCAGGAATGAACATATTCTGGGAAATACCGTTCATCCTGAAAAACGCCAGAAAAAGAAATCGTAGCGAGACAGAAGCCTTTATAACAAGCCGCAAGCCGCACTATTGTAGCCTGCGGCTTTCTATTTAACCGCGCATTCTCTCGCCTTTGGGATCAAACAACGGCTCTTTATTGATACGTGCGGATCGGCGCACGCCCAAAATTTCTACTTCGAACAGTCCTTCCTCTTCCCGATCCGCAAGCTCAGCGGGAACATAGCCTTGACCCAGGGAGACTTTGACGTGGTGCCCGTAACCACCTGAGGTAATCCAACCCACTACCTGCCAGTCAGCATCTGAATGTGGGACAGGTTTCGCCTTCAGGTTTCCATCCGAGTCGTATCTTTCGGCACCGTATCCATGTGGCTCCGTGATTGTCTCGAAATCCGCGTCACCTACTTTTGCCCAAATGGGTTCATCAGCCATGATATCTGCTGTATCTGCGTCAATTACAAATGACACCCGCCGCAATTTCGGACCATCTTCAAATTCCCTTGCAGCAGCTTCACGACCGATAAAGTCATTCTTTGACAACTTTATAAACCGGTCCATTGATGCTTCGAATGGTCCGTAAATCGGCCGTAACTCGGCAAACCAGGTCGGGAAATTCTTTTCAAGGCGCATGGATAGAAGTGCGCGCATTCCAAAATCCACGATCTGGAATTCTTCACCCGCAGCCTTGAGACCTTCATAGACCTTTCGCTGATAGGCAGGTGCCATCCATAATTCATAACCAAGATCACCTGCGAAGGTCACCCTGTTTACAATACAGGGCGCACCGTTCACATCCATCTCACGGATATCCATGAAGCGGAAAGCTTCGCCCGATACATCATCATCGCAAAGTTTTTCAAGAACCTTGCGAGAATTGGGACCTGCAATTGACAATCCCACCAAATTCATCCCGAAACGGTGAACAGCCGCAGACCCATCATCCGGCAAATGCTTCTGGAACCAGCGCATGTGGTATTTTTGTGCAGCGATTGAACCCCACATCATGAAACGGTTTTCGCAGAGTTTGCCTATCGTGAAATCACCAATCAGCTTACCGTTTTCATTGAGCATGGGAGTAAGTATCAGCCTGCCCATTTTTGGCATGGTGTTGGTCATGAGATGCGAAAGAAAGGCTTCAGCGCCCTCCCCGTTGATTTCATATTTTGCGAAGTTGGATATTTCAGTGACACCAACGGAATTGCGAACTGCATTCACCTCCTTGCCAATGTGCTCGAAATCATTGGAACGGTGGAAGGACAAAATGTCATGCGCTTCTTCTGCAGAAGGCGCAAACCAGAGTGGCGTTTCAACGCCCCAGCTATCCCCCATTATCGCATGATTTTTATCCTTCATGAGATCATAGACCGGTGTGGTCTGTTGGGGGCGAGCTGCAGGAAGTTCCTCATTGGGGAAACTTATCGAAAAGCGCCTTGAATAGTTTTCCCGAACCTTCGCATTTGTGTAACGCAGAGTGGCCCATTCGCCGTAACGTGTTACGTCCATTCCATAAATATCATGACCTGGGTCTCCATCCACCATCCAATTGGCCAAGGCGAGGCCCACTCCGCCGCCTTGGCTAAATCCGGCCATCACCGCACAGGCGCACCAGAAGTTTGTAAGGCCGTCAACTGGTCCAACGAGCGGATTGCCATCCGGTGCAAATGTGAATGGACCGTTGATGATCTGCTTGATCCCTGCTTTTTCCAGAGCAGGGAAGTGTTTGAAGCCGATTTCCAGCGAAGGCGTAATGCGGTCAATATCCGGTTGCAGGAGTTCATGACCGAAATCCCAGGGTGTATTCTGCGGCGACCAGGGTACACAGGCTTTTTCATAGGTCCCCAGTAACATGCCTGTCTGTTCCTGGCGGGTGTAGATCTCTCCTTTGAAATCAATGACGTGGGTCAGTTCACGGCCGGTTTCCTGATTGTATTCAACAACTTCTGGCATTTCCTCTGTCAACAGATACATGTGTTCCATCGCTAGCAGAGGGAGCTCAAGACCAACCATCCGCCCGACCTCACGGGCCCACAAACCTCCGGCGTTGACAATATGCTCGGTTTTGACCGTGCCTTTTTCCGTCACAACATTCCACGTACCGTCTGCCTCCTGGGTGAGATCAACCACGCGATTGCGCAACTCAATTTCCGCACCCAATGTTTTTGCAGCTTTGGCGTAAGCGTGTGTCGTTCCAGAAGGATCAAGGTGACCTTCCACCGGATCCCACAAACCGCCAACAAAATTTGTTTCATCCATTATCGGGAACATGGCCTTGGCTTCTGCCGGTGTGACCAGTTCGGTTTCCATGCCTAGATACCGCCCCTTGGCATGGAGTGTTCGGAGGAAATCCATCCGCTCCGGGTTGTCAGCCATCATAAACCCGCCAACCAAATGCAAGCCACAGGACTGACCGGAAATCTTCTCCAGTTCCTCATACAGGCCAATCGTATATGCCTGCAGCTTGGCGACATTCGGATCACCATTGAGAGTATGAAACCCCCCGGCAGCATGCCAGGAGGAACCAGATGTCAATTCGGAACGTTCAACAAGAAGCACATCTTTCCATCCGGCCTTAGCCAGATGGAAAAGTACGGAGCAACCGACAACACCGCCGCCAATCACTACTGCTCTATAGGATTCTTTCATTGAATCAGGCTCCTATCCAATTACCGAAAAACTGGAATTCGGGTTAATTTCACGGTTACGCGAGAACGTGGCCAGCGATATCGTGTGGCCTATATTTTCAAGCTCGAACTGAATCGGATCAGCGTCGTGATCATGACCGTTTTCACATGCTTCGATGATCGCCGTCATCATTTTACCGGCAACCGGGGCATTCTTGAACTGGTTTCCTGAAGTCCCACAAGCCATATAGAAACCCGGCAGGTCGGACTTGTCGTAAATGGGAATCCAATCCTCGGTTACATCGTAAAGCTCGACAACTCCCTTGGCTTGCTCGGGGATACCAAGTGATGGAAGACGCTGAGCAAAGCGCATCGCAAGTGTTTTGATCTGGTCCGTGAATTCCGTATTGTAATTGTCGGGGTCTTCCACCCATTCTTTCGGGTCGCATTCGGGATCCTCAGATCCCAACAAAATATTTCCGCCAATTTCCGAGCGAGCATATGTTGAAATATCACTGTCTGAATAGACGAAACCGCCCTGTCCATAATCGATATCTACAGGTGCTGGAACATGAGCAACTTCGTGGCGCAAAGCACGGGTCGACATTTTCATGCTGTCACGCACACCTGCCATTTCATTGATGATAGAAGAATGTGGCCCAGCGACATTGATGACGACCTTTGCATCAATTTTCGAGCCGTCCGGCAAGGTCACACCTGCAACCTTTCCATCTGCCTGGCGGATTTCAGTTACCTCTGTCCTGAAACGGAATTCAGCACCATTTGCTTCAGCGGCCCGTTGGGCATTGTGTGCAGACAATTTGGGATCTGAAACGTATCCACCAGCCTTGAACAGGACTGCTCCAGGTACCTCACCACCTGTTGGCTCTCCAAATGCATCGTCATCGATCCGCTTTGCCGGTTCAAATTTGCGCACATCTGCTCCGGGAACGAGATCAGGAATTTGATCTTTAGAGATGTGTTCATAGGGACAGCCGATGCGATCCATCGTTGCGCAGGCATCTTCAAGAAACTTATTGTGTTCCGTCTTCATGACCAGACAGCCGGTATCATGATACTTGATCAGCCCCTGCTCATCTTCTGTGCCGATGTAATTGGCCCAGTCCTTCCAGTAAAACCAGCCCTCATAAGCAAGCGCGCAGGTTTCATATGCGGAATAGTAAGTTCGGATTATGGCGCAGGAGCCGGATGTCGAACCGTATCCCGATTCAGGCAATTTATCGATATTGAGTGTTTTCCAACCTTTCTTGGAAAGTTCAAATGCTGTGCAGGTACCGATTACCCCGGCACCGATGATGATCGCATCGTAATTTGCTGTCTTATCCATGAAGTTCCGTCGCTGATTTTAAAATGTCTATACATAATAACAAACACGTTTTGAATTCCATCACTTTTTCATTTGCGAAGCAATCATGTTCGCATGTGATGAAATTTGCTGGATTTCCTTCCAGAATTTTGATCTTTAGGCAGACTTGACTCTCTGAGGCGCTCAGGCAAAAAAACTTGGCTAAGGTATTGAAAATAATTAGCTTATTTCCATAGTTGGAGATGTATTCGGTTATCAACCCGCAATTTCTGACACTGTCTCGCGGTGGAAGGCAGAATATCCGCCCTCTTCAACAGATATATGCGATCGGGTGTATTGATGAAACTCGGGCAGCTTGTAATACGGTACGGCTGGATAAGCATGATGCTCGATATGGAAGGGCATGTTCCACGCAAGCCATCTGACAATCCGGGTTGTGTAGGTAGTTCGGGTATTTTCGAGCATGTTGGCTACGTGTGGACAGCGCCCGTGCTCAGCCATCAGATACAGGCGCAAGAAAGGCTGGCCCAAAACTGCAGGCAATATCCAAAGATATAATAGAACCGAACTTCCGACGGCATATGAGCCTGCAGAAATAACTGCATAAAGACCAATCATCGCACGTGCCTCCCATATTACCCGATTTTTCACGGGAGATGGCAGGTATGCATAGTCAAAATTGCCAATCGCATTACTGAGCAATGTTTTGAACTGGGAACACCAAACAGGTATTCCGGTCACTAACCAAACATACCGTCGAAACGACGTAACCTGGGGGTTTTCAAGTTCCGGATCTTTTTCAGGGTCGTGAGTGTAGCGATGGTGCGCCAAATGGAAGTAGCGGAACCAAAGTGGCGGTATAAAAATCAGGAAACCCGAGACCCACCCGACGACACGATTTATCCAGGCTGATTCAAATGGGGTAAAATGAACTGTCTCGTGCAACAGGGTGAACAAAAAAATTATCTGGATTCCATGCAAAAGCATTACGAACTGCCAACCCCACATCCCTAAAAAAATCCAGGATCCGCTGACCACCATTGCAAGGATGTGTGCAGCCAGATTGAAAAGACCCTGCCGATCCGATTTCTCGGTCAGACTCACACGATCCTCGTCTGAAAGGCCAGCAAGAAGTTGCTTGTGGTCGATTGTTGTTTCATTCATAGGTGAAGTGAAATCCAAAAATAACAATTATGCAATTGAAACTTCGATGCAACCTACAAAACTGACAGTCAAAAAAGACCGTAAATCCCTGGAAATCGCATTCGGCAATGATGTGGTGTATGAGCTGAGTGCCGAAATCCTTCGTGTTCTCTCGCCCTCCGCCGAAGTACAAGGACACTCACCAGCACAACGAAAGACCGTCGGCGGAAAGCGTGATGTCGGAATCATGCAAATGGAGCCGGTGGGAAATTATGCCGTCCGGATAACATTTGACGACATGCATAACACGGGGATTTTCAGTTGGTCCTATTTTCTTGATCTGGGTCAGAACCGTGAACAAAAATGGGCAGACTATCTTGCGGAATTGCAAGAAAAAGGGTTGTCTCGTGAGCCTGAAGTACGCAAGGGTTGATCAATGCTGACAGTCTATTCTGAAGACCACCGTAAACGCGACAGCAAAACGGAATTGTATGGCGGACAGTTGATTCCACCGTTCGAAATGCCATCACGCATGGATTTTATCCTGGACCGAATTCATTCCGAGGGGCTTGGCAATGTAGTTGCGCCCCACGATTTCGGCCTTGAACCGATACTTGGTATCCACGACGCGGATTTTGTTTCATTCCTTGAAACCTGTTGGGATGAGTGGAAAGCCGCAGGAATGAAAGGCGAAGCGATCGCCACATGCTGGCCCGCCCGAAGGATGCAACAACGCTGTCCTACTGAAATAGACGGTAAACTGGGTTATTATGCTTTGGCTGCTGAAACCGCGATTTCAGAAGGGACTTGGGAAGCTGCCCGTGCCAGTGCCAATGTCGCACTGGAAGGTGCAGCAAAGTTGGCCGCAGAACGCTGTGTTTTTTCACTTTGTCGTCCTCCAGGCCACCACGCTGCGTTAGATATGTATGGTGGGTATTGTTTTTTAAACAATGCGGCTTTGGCTGCCCAGTCATTGCTGGAACAAGGTGCTGGACGTGTGGCAATTCTCGATGTCGATTTCCACCATGGCAATGGCACACAGGACATCTTTTACACCCGTGATGATGTGCTGTTCATTTCACTACATGGTGCGCCCGAAGATGCCTTTCCACATTTTCTGGGCTATGCAGATGAAACCGGTGAAGGCGCAGGAAAGGGTTTTAACCTCAACCTTCCCATGCCTCCTGGCACTCCGTTTGGCCCGTGGCGGGAAGCCCTCAAACAGGCATTGGACCGGGTTTCTGATTATGGAGCGGAAGCACTGGTTCTATCACTTGGAACGGATACATTTGAAAATGATCCTATTAGCTTTTTCAAACTGAAATCAGAAGATTTTTTCACTTATGGCCAAGATTTAGCTCGACTCAAACTGCCTACCCTGTTTGTGATGGAGGGCGGCTATGCAGTTGAAGAAATTGGAATAAACACCGTGAATGTTTTGCAGGGGTTTGAGAATGCATAGAATTGACAATTTGCAATATGCAAACTGGTCGGAGAAAATTTTTCGGCAAATGCGTGAAGGTAATGTCGATGCAGTTCATGCAACCATCTGTTATCATGAAAATTTCCGCGAAACCGTTGCAAACGTTGAGCAGTGGAACCGCTGGTTTGAAAAGTACCCTGATCTGATTTTTCATGGCAAGAACGGCAATGACGTCCGCCTGGCCAAAAAGGCCGGCAAAACGGCAATATTTTTCGGTTTTCAAAATCCCTCGCCAATTGAAGATGATATTGGGCTTGTAGAAATCTGCCACACACTCGGCGCCCGTTTCATGCAATTGACGTATAACAATCAATCACTGTTGGCGACCGGTTGTTACGAGGATGAAGACACCGGGATTACCCGCATGGGAAAGCAGGTGATCAAAGAAATGAACCGGGTCGGGCTTGTCGTGGATATGAGCCATTCGGCAGAACGCTCAACACTTGAAGCAATCGATGCTTCGGAACGTCCGATTGCCATTACCCACGCAAATCCAGCGTTTTGGCAACCTGCGCTGCGGAACAAATCAGATGATGTATTGAAAGCAATTGGCCAATCCGGGGGCATGTTGGGATTCTCACTTTATCCCCATCACCTCAAGGACAAGTCAGAATGCACTCTGGAGAGTTTTTGCAGCATGATCGCTAAAACCGCGGACCTGATGGGTGTTGGTAATATCGGTATTGGATCGGATTTGTGTCAAGACCAGCCGGACAGCGTTGTTGAATGGATGCGGGTGGGTCGCTGGACAAAGGAAATTGACTATGGCGAGGGTTCAGCCAGCAATGCAGGATTTCCTCCTATGCCGAAATGGTTTGAAGACAACCGGCATTTTGGAAATATCGAGAAAGGGTTACGCGAAACCGGATTTTCGGAACAGGAAACAGCAGCAATCATGGGTGAAAACTGGCTGCGCTTTTACGATGAAAATTTCGGACCGCAGGGAGGATAAATTTGGGTTCACCACTTGATTATTCATATGACCAATTGAACTTCCGCCCACCAGAAAAAGTAATGCGGTTGAAACGTATGGGATCATTCCATCAGTCACGCCTGAGTTTCATGCGGGTTTTGCTCCGCCGTTTGAAGGAGAACAACTGGACATTCGACCGACCTATATTTTCCATCGATGAAAAAGGTGTGGGCGTTGCAACCTACCGTGCAATCGGCCCCGAACGAACCTACACACTTGTAGCGTTCGCCCATGATCTGCCGGATGATAAACGGTCAGACCGCGTTATTGCTGAGGCTTGGGATGCAACTTTCACACTTGTGGATGGAGAACCGAGCGAACAAGATATTGACCGACTATCAAAGAATGTGCCGCTGCAGGAAGCAGGTCGAATATCTGGAAAGGAACTTTCGCTTTCCCGCGCCAATAAATCGGTCCGCCTTTTTACCCATGTGTTAGACCGCCTTTCCAATGGGCGGCAGCCGGACGCAGAAGAAATCGAAAAAGTCGGTTATTTGATGCGGACGACAGCAGTTTATGGCTCCGGAAAATTTGGTGCGTCTGATCGCGCAATATGGGCAGACCGGCCCGAATTTGCCGGGTCCTTTCAGCCAGAGCTTTTGTCTGTATGGCTCACCCGAAGCTTTGCGATTGACTGGATCGAACATCTTGCGGCTGCAAAAGGCGGCGAACGGGCGGTTAAAATGGACCCCGTACTAAGGCGTCGGCTTGGTATCGGGAATTCTACCGGTCTGGGCATGGCTCCTTTCCTGATCAATCACCCCTCGTTGATCCATGCCTGGATCAATGCAAGGGAAACCGCCCTGGCAAGAGTCTGCAATATAAAGTCTGCCGTTGATTCAGAAACTGAAACATTTGTCGATTTGATGAAACGCGCCAGGCAAAATGCCAATCACTGGCACACAGCGCATGAACACCAAAAGGCAAAAGTTGCGTGTTTGCGGAAAGACTTTGAAGCCCTTGAATTGGCGGTTGAAGGTGGCATTCTCGACTGTAAGTACCCGTGGAAGGCGCTCGAACAGTGGTCTACTGAAAATTTGGGATTTGAAGGGCAGGAACAGGTTGTATCCTTGATGCTGGAACCCTACGGACATTTGGTGGATGAACTGGCCGCAACCATGTGTGCCGATGAAAGTTCTGTCTTTCGTATTGACGGGGCGATGCTGATTGAAGAATTTGGCCAGAAGCTTGATCAACTCTATGGTTGGGCTTCCGCAATTGACTTTGAAGACAAATCTGCCAGTGCGAGGATATGGTATACTTCTGAAGAAAAACTCGAACCCCGGCTGGGGGAGCGATATGAAGAAGACCTTGGGTCATACGAGCAACCGCTTGCACCGGCGCGTGATGCGATGCGGCTGAAAGCTAGTTTGAAAGATTGGGATGTTCGCCAAACGATGGCGGCGTTTCTTCTCAAACATCCCGAGCACCGCCACATGGTGCGTCGGATTCAGATGCTGAGCGACTGTCCTTATGGAGAAATTCGGGACAATACAATCGATGCTGAATTAATGCCGATTGACCTGCTTCGCTGCAAACTCTCTTTTTTTGGCGCAACCAGATTCGATCCGCGTTCCGATCGCTGGGTACGAATTACCATGTATCAGGATGCTCCTTATGCAGAGGAACTTTCAAGCCTGGACCCAGATGAATGCGCTTATCCGGAACTGGAAACGGTATGAGTTGGTCTCTGGGTGAAATGAGAGGTCTTGCTGTTAAAGGCGCCAGGGGTATTGGCATGCCTTGGGGCTTGGCTGAAGAGGCCGGATTTGCCGTGAAATGGCTGGAAGAACGGGAAATACCAGGTGTCCAGGCACTGTCTTTGTATCTCGATGCAATTGACGAATATGATTCCGCAAACTGTCCCGTGGCGATTGGTGCCGCAATTTCAGACTGCAGTGATTGGCGAAGTGCATTTCCAAGAAAAATGTTTCAACCGCTTCTAGTTGTTCCATTCATTTCGACCGTATTGGGAAATGATAGCGTTGCGCTCAAATGGGACACAGAATTCCTGGTCCTCAACTCCACTGGTGTCACCGGTGAGGCAGGGCAAAACACAATGGTAGATGGACTGCATACATGTACTCTTGAAGAAGACGTCATTTCGTCCCCTTCCGTGCACCGATTGCCACGCGTTGCTGACAACCGTGAGCCATTCGTCAAAAAACTCACGAAGCTGGCGCACAAAACTTACGCACCCTCCACGGAAGAATCCCGGCTGCTAGGTGCGGGAGCGGGTTTGAATGACAATGACTAAACCGCAGTGTTAGTGGGATAATTCCTTTAATCCCGCATCCAACCCGGTCAATGTCATAGGAAACATTCTTCCGCCGAAAAGCTGATTGATCATCTGAGTCGATTGAGTGTAACGCCAGACCTTCTCTGCGACGGGATTGAGCCAGATTACATTGTGCCAATGATCGATCACACGGCGCAGCCAAACTTCTCCGGATTCTTCGTTCCAGTGTTCGACGGATCCACCCGGGTAAACGATTTCGTAGGGGCTCATGGATGCATCACCTACAAATATTACCTTGTAATCTGATCCATAAGTATGAAGGACATCCCACATTGACATGCGCTCGGAATGGCGACGCGCGTTATCCTTCCAGACACCTTCATAGATGCAATTGTGAAAGTAGAAGTATTCAAGATTTTTCAACTCCATTCGAGCAGCGGAAAACAGTTCTTCAACCAGCTTCACGTGATCATCCATAGAACCGCCAATATCGAGAAACAGTAAAACTTTGACTGCGTTTCTGCGTTCAGGGCGGGTTTTTACGTCCAGATATCCATTTTCTGCAGTTGCCCGTATGGTTCCGCCAAGATCAAGTTCTTCATCCGCCCCATCACGAACCCATCGACGGAGGCGCTTAAGTGCGACTTTGATATTGCGGGTGCCGAGTTCAACGGAATCATCCAGATTCCTGAATTCCCGTTTGTCCCAGACCTTGACTGCTCGCCTGTGCCGGCTTTCCTGCTGACCGATGCGGACGCCTTCGGGGTTATAACCGTACGCTCCAAATGGAGAAGTCCCGGCAGTCCCGATCATCTTGGATCCGCCCTGGTGACGCTTGTGCTGTTCCTCAAGCCGCTTCTTGAGAGTCTCCATAAGTTTTTCCCAGCCACCGAGAGCCTCTATCAACTTCTTGTCTTCTTCCGACAGGTTTTTCTCGGCCAGTTTTTTAAGCCATTCCTCCGGCAAGGCTTGTTCTGCAATCCCGTCCACAGCTCCACCTACCCGCTCCACACCTTTAAAAATTTCTGAAAATACAAGATCAAACCGATCCAGGTGGCGTTCGTCTTTCACGAGCGCTGATCGTGAGAGATAATAGAAAGCTTCAACATCATAAGTGACAAGATCCTGCTCCATTGCCTCCAGCAAAGTCAGATACTCACGCAATGTGACCGGGATTTTGGCTTCCTTGAGCTTTAGAAAGAACGGCAGGAACATGGGACTGGATTAGTTTCCTATATGAAGTTTACGAAAGGGGAACACCCTCAATTGTTATCCGGTGCATTAATCGGCGCTTGCCTGGATAATCATTGATCGCCATGTGCTGCGTTGCCCGATTATCCCAGATTCCCAAAGTACCCGGCTCCCACCTGATCCTGCATGTGAAGTCCGCGCGCGAGCAATGGGAGTACAACTGATTGAGCAAAGGCTGAGATTCCTCTTTTGTCCAACCTTCAAAATGGGTTGTGAAATCAGCGTTCACATAAAGGCACTTCTTTCCGGAAAGAGGATGCGTAATTATGACCGGGTGAAGTGCATCCTGGGTGGCGGCCGCTTCGTTTCCGAGTCGGCCATCCTGGTGCGCTTCCTCGCCTGCAAGTGTTACACCGAAAGCATGGCGTGAAGAGTGCCAGGCCTTCAGTTCACCCAACATCTTTTTCATTCCATCAGAAAGGGCATTGTAAGCTGCATGTTGTGAAGCAAAAGCCGTGTCACCGCCAACATCCGGGGTTTCACGCGCATAGAGCAAGGAACCCATCGCGGGAATTTGGTCGTAGGAGTGATCTGTGTGCCATGATTCACCTATGGCGGAAGTCTGGTCAGCTTCTTTCAGTACCGTTGCAATTTGCGGATAGCCCTCTACCGGTTTGAAAAAGCGGTTGACATTGATCTGGCCCCACTTTTTTGCAAAAGCGATGTGATTGTCCGGTGTCAGTTCAAGTCCTCTGATTGCAACGACAGAGTGTTCCACAAAAGCCTTTTTAACCGCAGCAATATCTTCTTCTCTTTCTAAATCAGCACCAAAAATCTCCGCACCGAGGTTCGTGGTTATGGGACGTATTTCTATCGGCATGATGCTGTCTCCGAAACGCTTTTGCTGTTCATGTACTGTAATACATCAGATTTACAGAACGTCAGGCATTCTTGTGACCAATCGCTGCAATGTCAAAGGGTGTTGTCTGATAAACCTGATTAATCCAGTTTCCGAAAAGGAGATGTGCATGAGACCGCCAACGATTTTGCGGCGGCATTTTGGTGTCGTCAGCCGGGTAGTAGTTGTGTGGAATCTCTATCGGCGTGCCATTTGCGATATCGCGTTCATACTCCTCACCAAGTGAGAGCGAGTCATATTCGATATGATTGAAAATGTAGAGACGGTTCCCAAAATTTTCCTGAATAAGACACGGGCCGGTAATGTCTGATTCCATCAGGATTTCCAAACCGCTCTGAGGGTCAATATCGGAAGAGCGAACTTCGGTCCAACGGGAAACGGGAATCTGAAAATCATCCGAAAATCCGCTCAAATATTGTGATGCGGGTTTCAGATTCCGGTGTCTGTAAACGCCAAATGCTTTTTTATCCAACTGATATTTCGGTACACCATGAAAATGATAAAGTCCTGCCATCGCACCCCAACAGATGTTGAAATTCGAATGGACATTGGTAACGGTCCAGTCAAATATTCGGGTCAATTCATCCCAATAGGTTACTTCCTCATAAGGAAGCGTTTCGATCGGCGCACCAGTGATGATGAATCCATCGAACTTTCGATGTCTGACCTCCTCCCAGGTACTGTAAAAATCAATAAGGTGTTCTTCTGATGTGTTTTTTGGCTGATGACTTCCGATCCGCACAAGAGACAATTCCACCTGCAAAGGTGTGGCACCTATGAGTCGTGCAATCTGTGTTTCCGTCCTTATCTTGTTGGGCATCAGATTCAAAAGGCCTATCTGCAAAGGCCGAACATCCTGACGGCTCGCATCAGTTTCCTTGAGGACCTGTACGCCTTCAATTTCAAGCGTTTCGCGGGCGGGCAGTTTGTCCGGTATTCGAATAGGCATTTCCAATTTCCTCTTTAGCGAGTTGTTTTACGTGGTTGCAATTTGGTCAAATCACCACGAATGAACGGTTTCAATAAACTGGTACAAGTAGCTGGTCAATTCAATATGGCTAGCCCTGTTTGGGCTTGCTTAATCCTTCAAACCAGTCAATGGCTTCCTTTGCCCAGCCTTTTGGTACGCCATGGCCACCATCGAATAAATTGAACTGAAGCGCGCTATTGGGATTACAGTTGATCCACCAGCGTTTCCAGAACTTGCCGGAAGTCTCAAACCGGTCAGCCTTGAGATTTTCGCAACTGTTTACTTTGCGCATGATCTGCAAGGCGTAAAATACGTCACCTTGAACAATCCTGCCGCCGCCAAGCACCCGACCTTCCAATGGAACGGTTCCGTCCTTCCAACCGTGGGTATGCAACAACTTTACCGGTTCCTTACAATCCGATTCTACCGGATGGGGTCGCCAGAACGCGCCTGCAACCGGTGCATATGCACTCGCGATTGATGGATCTTCACAGGCCATATACCAGACCAGTGAGCCGCCAATCGAGAACCCAGTCATCAATATACGGTCACGGTCGATGTTGAATTTTTCGGATGCATCATCAAGCACCGCTTTTGCAAAGGATAGTTCATCACGTTGCTTTTGGCGTTTGGGATGAAATGACCACATGGGACCCCATCGCGAATTTGGCCGTTTCAATCCGGTCGGGGCGATAACGGCATACCCGCGTGCGAGAAATGTATCTACCATCTCTCGGTTTTTCAGTGCGCGGTGTCCATTTCCGCCAGCGCCGTGAAAATAGATCATCGCCGGAATTCTGGTGTTGGGATCATATTGCTCCGGCAACTCTATGTTGTATTTTCCGGATGGAATTTCGCACTCATTTTTACCGATTCCGCAAGGCTGGTCAGCCTGAGCTGGTGCTAGAATCATGAAATAAATGACGAGAATACAAAGAAACCGGTACATTGACATCTCCGAACGAATTTTCCAGCACCTGACTACAGCCGAGCGCCAGATTCAAGTCACTCGCGGAAGATTGAAGCGGAAGTTATCCCCTGCCCTGTTGCTTGGCCAAAAATGCAAGCCGCTGAAGCAAATGCACATCTTGCTCGTTTTTCAGAAGTGCACCATGCAGACGCGGCAAAGCATCAGTCGAACTTCCGCGCAAATCTGCAGCATCGATATCATCGGCCACCAATAGCCTGATCCAATCAAGAGCCTCAGAAGTTGACGGCTTTTTCTTTAATCCGGGCGTTTCACGAAGCTCATAAAACTGAGTCAAAGCTTCGCGCACCAGTGAATGTTTTATGCCTGGATAATGAACATCAACAATCTGTTGCAACACCTCAACTTCCGGAAAGCGGATGTAGTGGAAGAAACAACGCCGCAGAAACGCGTCAGGCAGTTCTTTTTCGTTGTTGGAAGTAATAATTACAATGGGACGATTCTCAGCCTTTACTGTCTCATTTGTCTCGTAAACATGAAACTCCATCCGATCGAGTTCTTGCAACAAATCATTGGGAAACTCGATGTCTGCCTTGTCGATCTCATCAATCAACAAAACAATCTTTTCCTTCGCTTCAAAAGCCTCCCAGAGTTTTCCTTTTCTGATGTAGTTTTTCACATCATGAACGCGTTCCTCTCCAAGTTGGGAATCACGCAGACGGGATACTGCATCGTATTCATAAAGTCCCTGCTGTGCCTTGGTCGTTGACTTCACATGCCATTCGATCAAGGGAAGATCCAGGGACGCCGCAACCTGTTTGGCCAATTCCGTTTTTCCTGTGCCAGGCTCACCTTTGACTAGAAGCGGCCGCTCCAATGCGATTGCCGCATTAACAGCGACGGTAAGATCATCCGCTGCGACGTAAGATGCAGTGCCTTCAAAACGCATAATTTTATCCTTTTTCAACTGGAGCGGGTTTTAGGACCTTGAATAGCTCGCTGCAAGCCATACGCCGGAAATAGTTTGGGTAAAATTTATATCACTTTAGCGCTTGCATTGACTTGCGGCATGACAATCTTACCGCTATAGAGTGCGCCACTGTTGGGGTGTAGCCAAGCGGTAAGGCAGCGGTTTTTGGTATCGCCATGCGCAGGTTCGAATCCTGCCACCCCAGCCATATTTCAGCAAAGAATATTTGCTGCCAATTAAAAAGCCCGGCGCAAGGCCGGGCTTTAAAACAACAACTCATTCTTGTGCTATTTTTTCAACAAACTCCAGATCGCTGGAACAAGGCAGGCTGCGAGAGCCAGTTTGATCAGATCAGTTACAATGAACGGACCAACAC
>JBPCWL010000190.1:0-2880 GCA_051009575.1 Rhizobiaceae bacterium | reverse complement strand
AGAACCGAAAACAGTGTTGAAGAAATCAGCTGGGCCGTAGGGTATGAGGACCCTTCCGCATTTCGCCGCTTGTTCAAGCGTATCTCTGGCCTTTCACCGTCTGGTTATCGGCGAAAATTCCAAGTGCCTAATATTGGTTCGGGAGTGTTAGAGTCTGGCAGGTAAAGTGCTAACTTTCGGGAGTAGGGCGGACTTGATTTTTTGATGAGGACAGAGCCCGTCAATGACCGATATCCGTGATAGGCAATTATTCTCATCTCTTGACTATTTTGCTTATGACTGAAAATCTTTGCCTATACCGGGCAGGTGTTACTCCGGTTCGACGACGAAACAGGCGACGAAAATAGGTGGAGTCGGTATACCCCACTTCATTGCTAATCGTTTCAATGGGAGTGTCACTCATTTCCAGCAAATGTTTGGCTTCCTCGATGCGCATTGTCTGAACGTATTCTATGGGCGTATAACCAGTGGCCGATCGAAATCGCCGATTGAATGTTCGTTCTCGAAGGCCCGATTTCGAAACCAGTTTTGCGACAGGTTTGTCGTCGTTATAGTTCTCTGCAATCCATGCCTGGGCGTCAGAGATAACAATGTCATTGTGTCGTTTTGCTCGTCTGGCAGCCGCATAGAGCAACTGTCCTTCTGATCGTTCACCAAACAGGAATATTTTGGCAATACGTATCGCTTCTTCACTACTGCTGAAGCGAGCGACGAGATAGAGTGCAAGATCTTCCCAGGATGATGCTCCGCCACCGGTTACAATGCGATCAGAATCTCCGGCCGTTGTTAGAATACGTTCAGGAGCAAGACGCACGTCGGGATAATAAGTTCGGAACATATCGTTTGCAGCCCAATGTGTCGTGGCGACTTCACCATTGAGCAAGCCAGCCTCGGCCAATAACAGAGATCCTGAGCACACTGAGCAAACAATCGCTCCCTTCTGATATCTTTCTTTGATCCATGCAATTTCTTCGGACCAGCAACCCCGGGGATCAAATTCATTGGAAATTGCGACATCTGCAACAATAATGACGTCAGCTGGCCCAAGTGTCGCCTGCGGCTTCACCTCGATCCCAATTGTTGTTTCAATTGGGTCCAGTGAACGAGCGACGATTATCGGATTGATCGTAAACGGGGTATTCTCTTCTCCGGTAAGTTCGGCCCATGTTCGCCCCACGCAATGGAAGACCTCATACAATCCGTGAAGAGCCAATGGCGTTCCTTCCGGCAGTGCAAGGATCGCAAAGACAGGATCAGATTTATTTCCAGCCGACATGAAATCATTATGTCCGAAAAAGCCTGTTTTTGTCCAGAACGCCTCTAACAATCCAAGTTCACATCAACTATTTTTTCTGAACAATAGTTATGGAGATGCACAATGAACCAAAATTCCGCACCCGAATACTCCTTTAACACCGATGCTGCCGGAGCTTTCCTTGACCGGATCTCGATGATGTTAAACGATAGTGCCGTTATCATCATGCTATCGGTGGGTCACAGGCTCAAACTTTTCGATACGCTCGCAGACCTTCCTCCGGGAACATGTGAAGAGATCGCCGAAGCCGCAAACTTGAATAAACGCTATATTCGCGAGTGGCTTGCCGTGATGGTTACTGGCGGCGTCATTAATTATAATGCTCCCACTAAGACATACGATTTTCCACCTGAGCATGCCGCTTGTCTGACAACTTCGGGGCAATTCGGCAATTTAGCGGTTTATTCCCAATTTGCTGCGCTCGCCGGTAGCATGCAGGAGCAACTGATTGAAGTATTCCGATCAGGTGAAGGCATTCCTTACAGTAATTATCCTTGTTTCCACCAAATTATGTCTGAAGACAGCGATCAGACTGTCGTTGGAAATCTTCTGGAGACCATTGAGATGCTGTCTCCGGAACTGATTCAAAGGCTTGAAATTGGGATTGATGTATTGGACGCCGGTTGTGGGGCAGGTCATGCAGTAATTCGTCTCGCTGAATTATTTCCTAAAAGCCGGATTACCGGAATTGATCTGTGCGAAGATGCGATCACTATGGCTGAAACCGAGACTTGCAATCGAGGTGTTACTAACGTTTTGTTTCAGGCTTCCGACCTTACATACTATGAAGAGGTAGAGAAATTTGATCTGGTTACATCATTCGACGCTGTCCACGATATGAAAAATCCCCAGGGAATGCTCATGACAATAAACAAGGCTCTTCGCCAAGGGGGTATCCATATCATGCAGGACATTGGTGGTTCTGCACATCTTGAGAACAATCTTAAATTTCCTTTCGCGTCATTTCTATACGCCATTTCTTGTGTACATTGCACACCAGTATCTTTGGCCCAGGGCGGAAAAGGACTGGGCGCAATGTGGGGGTGGGAAACAGCTCAGTCGATGCTGGAATCGGCAGGATTTGCAGATATATCAAAAACAGTCCTGCCACACGATCCAATGAATGTTTGGTTCGTCAGCCAAAAGAATAACCAAACTCCTGATAGAATGAGAGAGGTGTAAACAATATTTCAATTTCGATTGTTTATCCCGATGTCGGCATTTGGCACTTTACTTCTGACTTCGTGAGATAACCCTGAAGTCCGTTTTGGTGAGCAAAGCGGACTCTTTTTCGACCCGATAAAAAAGACCGCTTCTGACCCATAGCAGACATATCTAGAGAGCATAATTCTGTTTTCTATAAAATTTTAATATTCATTTGGACTGAATCTAAAGCATTTTCGATTAGGCTGAGATTTATAGCATTCCTGGTTGGAATTAATTTATGTGTCCGAGTCCTTATCGATCATCGGGCCTTTTTTGGGTGGGTGGACTTTCTTGAAATGTTAGACAATCGATTGGGTAAGCAAAGACGTTCAGAAATTCAAGGACGTTTGGAACATGAT
>JBPCWL010000189.1:0-31876 GCA_051009575.1 Rhizobiaceae bacterium | reverse complement strand
TCTATCAACAGTGCACTTAGTAATGTGGCCCAGACTTTTGGGGTGGTGGTATTGGTCATGCTCGCGTTTCTCGGATTTCGTCCGGCTTTTATCATTGCGTGCATCGTGCCCTTTACTGTGATGTTTGCCCTGCTTGGTATGGTTTATTTGGGCATAGAACTTCAACAAATCTCGATTGCGGCAGCCATTATTTCCTTAGGATTGCTGGTTGATAACGGACTGGTCGTTGTAGAGGATATCCAAAAAAGAATATCAAATGGAGAGGCTCCAAGAGAAGCGGCGTTACTGGCAGGTAAGCAATTTTTTACGCCGTTGGGCGTAGCGTCCATTACGACAGTGTCAGCCTTTGTTCCAATGTTGATTCTTGATGGAGTTGAGGGTGAATTTGCTTTCTCACTTGGTGCAGTTGTAGGTGTAATGCTCTTGGGGTCCTGGTTGACTGCCCTTTACATATTGCCGGCGCTATGTGTTTGGTTTGCAAAGAAAAACTCTGAAAATACAGGCGAAAAGAAAGATGGTTTCCTGGTTCGCAATTACGGAAATATCATAAATCGTTCCCTTGTATTTTCACCTTTGATTATACTCCTGTCTTATGCCGCCGTAGTTGGTGCAGGGACACTTTTTTCATCAACCAAATCCGAAATGTTTCCGTTAGCTGAAAGAGCAGAGTATCTCATTTATCTCGATATGCCGAAGGGAACATCAATCACCCGAACCACCCAAGAAGCCAAAAGCGTGGAGGAGTGGTTGCTTAACCCTGACAAGAACCCAGAGGTACGAGACACCACCGTTTTTGTCGGCGACGGCGGCCCGCGTTTTTATTTGGCACTTAATCCGGCAGACACCAACCCGGCCAGCGCCTTCATCTTGGTAAACACGACGAGTTTTGAAGGTACTGTAGTTGCTGCTGATCGTGCTCAACAATATCTTCTTGCCAATCATCCATCAGCCCGATTCAAGGTGAAACGCTTGTCCATGGGCGGTGGCGAATCCGGAATTGTGGAAATCAAGTTAACCGGTCCTGGCGCTGAGAAACTGCTGACATTGGCAGATGAAGTGGAAGTGGCATTCTCAAACGTTCCAGGCATCGTTCAAAATGAAAATGACTGGGGTAACAAGACATTGAAAATGGTCATTAATGTTGCCCAGGACAAGGCGCGAGAATTGGGGGTCACGTCCAAAGACATTTCAAACGTAATGGACACATTTTTCTCGGGTACCAGCTACTCCACTTACCGTGAAGGCACGGATGCGATCCCAATAGAAGTGCGTGCAACGGAAGGGTTCCGCGATAGTCTGGAAGATCTTGCAAATCTAACGATTCCAGCAGCTGGCCAGTTAATTGCACTCGACCAGGTTGCAACATTTCAACCGACTCTTGAATACTCACAATTGCGCCGGGAAAATCAGGTGCGTCAGATCAAGATTTCCGGAAAGAGCAACAAACTGGCAGCAAATGAAGTGGTTGCCATGATCTCACCGACGCTCGATTCATTGGATCTGGGAGAAGATTACAATCTGGAGATCGGCGGAGAAACAGAAAACTCCAAAGAAGTCAATGAACTCCTCTTGGCTGGAATGCCTGCTGCATTGACTATTATGCTGATAGCCTTGGTGTTTCAGTTCAATTCTGCACGGCGAGTACTGCTGACGTTCATGACAATCCCGCTCATCCTGATTGGTGCACCAATTGCATTGCTGATTACAAATCAGCCACTGTCATTTTTTGCAATTCTCGGGATGATTTCCTTGGCGGGCATCATCATCAACAACGCCATTGTCCTGATTGACCAGATAGATATCGAACGCGAAACGCAGGAACTGAAACAAGCTGTGGTTTCGGCTTCCAAAAAGCGAGTGACCCCAATCCTGTTAACTTCACTTACCACAATTCTCGGGCTTATGCCGATGGCAATCGCCGGCGGAGCATTATTCGAACCGATGGCCTCACTGATGATTGGCGGATTGGCTTTTTCTTCTTTGTTGACGCTGTTTTTCGTTCCCGGAGGATACTTCCTTCTATTTGGCGGCTATAGGCTGATTTTTTCCAGGAAATGAACAAATCAGTTGCTTGGCTTGAACACGCGTTCACCATTCTTTATCTTGTTCTGTTACATTAGGCACCTATACTATTTCGGATAGTATGAACTTCGCTGAAGAAAAGGCACCAGTCATGTCCGCCAATGCAAACATCAAAAGCAAGCCAACTACAGTCGATCCAGTTTGGCAGGCAGTCCGTAAAGAAGCAGAACAGGTGATCGTGAACGAGCCTTTGATGTCTTCTTTCATATACAACACAATTCTCAATCGAGGCTCGCTGGAAGCTGCTGTCATTCATCGTATCGCCGAGCGTTTGCATAACCGTGATTTTTCTGGCGAACTGGTGCGGCAAAGTTTTGAAACAATGCTCGAAGCATGGCCAGAATGGTCAGAGATTCTGAGAATTGACATAGCTGCAGTTTATGACCGGGATCCTGCATGCAGCCGTTTAATCGAACCCATTTTGTATTTCAAAGGCTTCCATGCAATTCAGACCCATCGTCTTGCACACTGGAATTACGCTAATGGAAACAAGGACATCGCATATTACCTGCAAAGCCGATCATCCCAGGTCTTTCAGACTGATATCAATCCGGTTGCAAAATTCGGGAAAGGGATTTTCCTAGACCATGCTACCGGTGTGGTCATAGGTGAAACCGCATCGGTCGGCGATGATGTTTCGATCCTTCACGGTGTGACGCTTGGTGGTACCGGCAAAGAAATGGAAGACCGGCATCCAAAGATTGGTAATGGTGTTCTTTTGGGGGCAGGGGCAACCGTTCTGGGCAATATTACGGTCGGTGATTGTTCTCGGATTGCGGCAGGCTCGATGGTAATCAAGGATGTGCCAAAAAATGTTACTGTGGCCGGAATTCCTGGAAGGGTTGTGGGTGTTGCAGGTTGCTCCGAACCTTCCCGCAGCATGAATCAGATTATAGCGGAAGATAAAGCCTGATAGTTGTAAACTTCGGGTCTTTCAGGCTTTACAGCCACTCCGTCATCATGCGAAAACGTGCCGTCGGACAAACAAACGGAGTGGCATGTGACCCCAGAGGAAATCAAAAAACTCGACGCCTATTTCAAATCGGTATTTGCCAACCCCGAATTGCATGTCCGGGCGCGCCCAAAGAAGACAGATTCCTGTGAAGTCTATAAGGGTGACGAGTTTCTCGGAGTGCTGTATCTGGACGAGGATGAAGGTGAAAGATCCTACAACTTCTCAATGGCGATACTGGATATCGACCTGGACATGTAAGTGTGATTATCGGCTGATAATAAATCCGCTAACCTTTTTTCTGATGCTTTGATCAATCTTCAACCATTCCGGCAAGTGCCGCACATGAAACCGGTAGCTCAGCATCAGGTCTTTGCCAATGTGAATATCGCGAATGCAAAATGGTGTGCTGAGCGCTGATTTCGGGCGAACACAGCGGACTGCATAGGGGTACGGGCTTCCGGCTTCGTAAAACAAATCCTCGTCGATGAACCCACCATCTGCGCTTAACGGTTGCATTACCAAACCCGCAGGACCGGACTTTGCCTTGCCTTTGAAAAACCGTGAATAAATGGGTTCGATCCGGCCAGACATCTCAAGGGACATGCTCCTGGGTTCAAGACTCATGAAAATCAGCTCGGATTGATCTCCAGTACGACTGAAAGCACCATCCAGGGCATCACTATATCCAGATAACGTCGGCCAGTGCAGATACATTTCAATTCGCTGATGCGAGCCGGCTTTTCGTTGGTTGCCAAAACGTATGGAATTTGCCGGAATGCGTAATGCACTGTTGCCAGTCACAATTTCCAGTCGTTCTGTTGATGCGGAATGTCCGCTGCGGGAAATATCATCCCCAAAAAGCAATGCGGCATAATAAAGAATGAGGGAAAGTAATAAAAGGACTGCCGCTACCACCAGTATTGTCTTGGCAATTTTTGGTGATAGTCCTGGTTTCTCGTCTTCATTTGCATGCTCCCGAGCAATTCGGTCAAGATGTCCCGGCATTCTTCGATCAAATGCCGCCCCGGTCTGCCTGCCGGCGCTGTTTTCAACGAATTTGAAGCTCTGGTTGATCGTTGTTTGGTCCATTAACCAAAATTCTCATTATTTCAGACAAGTCGAATAACGGGATTGAAGTCCCGCGCAAACCTTGTTGTTATGTGTGACAGTCGCCAATCATGGTAAACAGAGAGTAAACACTGTGTTAAATCTTGCCTTTGTAGCGCTGATAGTTGGATTTGGATTTGTCACCGCCGCAGTCGTACATAATGCCGGTTTGGCCATACGAGGGAAAACACAAGGATTTGCGATTTCATTTTACAGTTTTCGACAATTCCTGTTCGGTTTCATATTTTGCATGTTTGTTGGGCCCTATGTAGTGCTTGAAAGGGGGGTAACCTTCTGGCGATACGGCGGAATATCACTATCGGTATTCGCTTTTTGTTTTCTCGTCGCGCTTTTGTGGAGTTTCTGTTCCGGTATACTGGTCACTCAGGTACTCATGATATCGGGTGTGCTGCCTGACTGAACCAGTTTACGCACAGAGGAATTTTACATGACAATTTATGCTCTGGGGTCCAAAAATCCCACATTTCCAGGTGGATTCTACTGGATAGCGCCAAGTGCAGTGGTAATAGGTGATGTGACAATCGGCGAGAATGTTGGCATCTGGTTCGGGTCGGTTTTGCGCGGGGATAATGAACCCATCACAATCGGTGATAACTCCAACATCCAGGAAAACAGTGTTTTTCATACGGATCCCGGTTTTCCGGTTATTCTAGGGAATGGCTGTACAATTGGACACAAAGCCATGATTCACGGTTGCACAATTGGCAACAACTCACTGATAGGAATGGGAGCAACGGTTCTTAATGGTGCAAAGATCGGTGACAACTGCCTGATTGGTGCAGGTGCCCTGATACCTGAAGGAAAAGATATTCCGGATAATTCTCTGGTTGTTGGGATGCCAGGAAAGGTCATCCGAGAACTTGACGGAAATTCGATAGAGGGCCTCCGAAATTCCGCAAAACATTATGTTGCAAATGCCAAACGGTTTGCGACAGACCTTGTAGAGGTCTGAAGAAAAATGGCCGGCTCACTTGCGTGAACCGGCCAAATGACCCGGTCTGGTGGGGACGGGGGTAGGTGGGGATCGACCAGGCCAAATTTAACTACCAACCGTTATTTTTTCAAGTGAAGCTGAGAAGGTTTAATCGTATAGGACCTTCAGGCGCTCCTGCGTAGGCAAATATTACGTCCGCGTATCCTTTATTTTTATCCATCTTCCGGAATGAGATTCCGCTTGCCTTTTCAGGTATGTGTAGGGCGTTTCATGCCACATGCGGATTTTTCCATCCAGATTGTCCAAAATGTAATCACCACGATCCGTTCTGACAGTCAGCACTGCATGACCATCACCATTGGGTTGACGAACGACGGTGATTAAAAGGCTTGAAGCTGGCCAACCTCGTTGCATCAGCATGTGGCGCTTCATCAGAACATAGTCTTCACAGTCGCCGAAGCTGGTTGGATATGTCCAAAGTTCTTCGGTATTGTAGCCTTCCTGATCTGTAACCGGTGTGACAGAATTGTTGGAATAGGCATTTACGGAAACAAGATCGTTCCATCGCTCCCGAGTCAGTTCTGGTGCTTTTGTATTGCGCGTCTTGATTTTGCAGTCTGAAGAATATTTTTGACAATATTCATGGTGACCGATTGGCTGGCTTGTATAACCCGCAGCCAGCATGAATCCGCGTTCTCCTGCAAAGGCCGGCTGGGCCAAACAGGCAGATGCGGCTACGCCAAGCATACCCAATCTGAATGCAATAAGTTTCATGTTATTATCCCCGTTAGTTCGGGGAATGTCGCATGAAAAAATTTAATTAGCAGAAAGTTGGATGGACCGATTTGAGTAAAGCTGAATTCAAATGCAGTATAAATTCAACTCAAATTCCTCATAAAATTGAATAAAATTTTAATCACAAGCCAGGCAACCGCCAACAGTGGGGTTAGAAGATTATTACAAACTGGAAAAGTGGAGACAGACTTCGCGCTACTCCATGGCTCCCAAAGCAGTAAATCTCTTGAGGGAGTCGTGATTCTGGACAATCGCAAATTCAATGGCCACGCCTTCATCAAAGTGGCGGACAACACGACCGCGCATGTTACCCAGCCATATTAGCGTGCCAATTGAAGGACGAACCTCAATTTCGATCGCGGCGCCGGAAAGGGAAAGGTCAACAATACGGGCATTGTAGGTTCTACCGTCTTCAAGTTTGATTTCCGCTGTGCGGCTTGAAGGAATTATCCGTTCATGCCTCCGGTCTTCAGGAAGATTCAGTTCATGCCGATTGGCCAACCAGGTTATTTTCGCCGAAAGTTTGTCACGTTTTTGCGGTGTGGCATTAATGCTCATGGCAAATCCGCCGTGAAAAATCCGAAGAATTTTTCCCTCAAGGCGGCCGATATGATCCATATAGGCAATAATAGTTTCGCCGATTTCACCGGAACGAGGCCCGATTATAGCCGCACTGCCGGATGACATGTTGGTAATTTGGCAAGGGAATTCCCTCTTGTCGGCCAGCATATAGCGGCCAAACAGGCTGATGTCGACCCTTTGGTACTGACGTTCTACACTCGTCAGAGCATTTTGATCAGAATTGTTTTGTGCAAATGCGCCCATCATAAATACGCGTTCGAAAGCTGGAGTTCCTACAGGCTACCAGTATTCCCGCATAAGGTTAATGAAACGTTTTTTATCTGGTAATTCAGCCTATCCCGCCATCAATAACGGTGAGATGTTTGAACTTCTTGGAACTATCGTTTTCTAGTGAGCCAACCTGATCAAGTGCTGGGGCCAAACTGGGAGCATCAGTTGCCTGATTATTACCTATTTCGCGGGTGAACCTCAGACGGTTATTGATGATCGGATCCGAACCAATCCAAAAATGATTTTCAAGGGGCGAGGCAACGCCGAGGATGCGCGATGCGTGCTCTGGACCATTCAGGAGTGGTAAAAGCAGCATTTCATAACGGATTTCCTTCTTGCCTTCTGTCTCACCGATATAGGTCACAACACTTGGTTTGGCATCAAGAAAAACACCACGTACGCATTTGAATACTTTCATATTGTCCTTTTCATCCCAAAGGGACAAGAACCCGATACCTTTCAGTTCGCGCCCATAAATATTGCACAGACGCGTTCCTGCCAGGCGAAAACTCAAATTTTTATACTTCTGATCAAGTTCTAGAATGAATGTTTCGCCAAGAATGTCTCGAATGTCGCTAGGTTCAATTTCCCGGCGGTCCGGAGCAATTCGTTTTCCACGAAGATTGTTCCAATAGGTAAAGAGTTTTTTTGAATTCTGATGCCGCATTTTTACGGGCCCCTAGCTGCAGTTTCATCAACATTCAGAGTTTCCAGTCCCAATAGGGGACAGTTCCACTGATGTCATTTGTATGAAAAGACAATTGCAAACACCGTGCCAGATTGGGTTTTAGGCCCGAATTTTCTGAATCCGCATAGGTAGCAATCCTCATTACGGGCAGCCGTTAACCTTAATACCAGGTTAAACTTGAATTTTGCCCTTAAATATAAGACACTTAGTGAAACTCGAAGTGTTGCATTTCTTAACAGAATTGCCTCAAATTTTTGGTCTGGACCGGTTATCCGGTTGGGGATTGACCATTTAACCCGGAGTGTTAATTCACTCCGGGATTTTTTTATCTCAAATAGCTGAAGACAATTTCGTTTGTCGCTGCCGGAATACTTCTGGACAAAGCCTGCTTTTGTCGTCAATGAGTTGAAAATGTTGGAAGCAGATGAAGAAATTCGGGAACCCGAAAAACAGCCGGTATTTAACGTGCCAGGCATCATTTTGTGGTTTTTGGGCTTAATGCTGGCCTTTCACATCGTGCGTATCATGCTTGAAGGCAGTGAAGCCGGATTGTGGATGTTGTTTACATTTGCTTTTGTACCGCTTCGTTATGCGCAAGGCCTATCCAGTTTATTTTCGGATCCGGCCGCGTTCTGGTCGCCAGTGACATATAGCTTTTTGCATGGTGACTGGACTCACATTCTGGTCAATTCGGTTTGGCTATTGGCGTTTGGCTCGGTAGTCGCCAGACGCTTGGGTGCAATCCACTTTGTGACTTTTTGCATAACAGGCTCGATTTTCGGCGCATTTGCACATTTCCTGTCCCACTCAGATTCAATTATTCCGATGATCGGTGCTTCTGCGGTAGTATCGGCCTGTATGGGCGCTGCAATCCGTTTTGCATTTCCGAGGAATGGTAACTTTTCCCATAGGGTTCATGACCTTCCCACCCAGTCATTACTCCAGTCTTTTCAGAACCGGCAAGTCATCGTGTTCACGACCTTATGGTTTGCCATAAATTTTCTGTTTGGTATCGGGGGTGAATTCATTACCGGACAGGGACAATCAATAGCCTGGGAGGCTCATGTTGGAGGCTTTTTGTTCGGATTGTTACTTTTTGATGTATTTGACCGAAAGCCGGTCAATCCACATTGAAAAAAAGCAATTGAATAAGCTTAAACCGATTTGGCGAACTCGGTTTCTTCCATCGCGGCCAACTGAACCCTGGCTACCTCATATCCCAGTTCGATCGCCTCTTCCGCCTTGTGAAAATCAGATAGTCCGATATCCGTCAGTTTCGGGCGTATTGTCATGTCAGGCGGGTCGCCGGCCATTCGGGACCGGGTGATCTTGTCCTGTATGATGTTGAATGCTTCAATCATGACCCCGGTAAAGCCGAGCCTTGATTGGGTAGCCGGATCGCGACCCTTTTTGAATGGGATCCAGCTTGCCTCCGGTGTGGTTAAAACTTCAAGTTCTGGTTCCTTTGAAGCAAGTGTGGGTGTTCGAACAACTGAAGATCGACCAAAAATTTCGCTGCTCAGATTTACTGCAACTACAATGGGCGCTTCAAAAGCTCGGCACGCAGTCACCGGGACCGGATTGACCAGGGCTCCATCTACAAGCTGCTTTCCAAAATGATTGACCGGCTGGAATACACCAGGAAGGGCATAAGAAGAACGGATAGCCTGCGACAGTGAGCCATTTTCAATCCAAATTTCGCTGCCTGAAACAATATCCGTTGCAATGGCGATAAATCGCCGGTCCAGATCTTCTATATTCAGATGTCCGATTTCGCTGTCCATCTTGTCGGCAAGGCGGGCTCCAGAAATGAGCCCGGAAGCACGGAATGCAAAATCCATGTAACGCAAAATGTTTTTTCGGGTAATGGAAAGAGCAAATTCCTCCAGCTCATCGAGTTTGCCCGCTAGATAACATCCACCCACAAGTGCACCGATAGAAGTACCTGCAATCATTGAAACAGGAATGTTGGCCTCATCGATTGCCCGCATCACACCAATATGGGCCCATCCTCTTGCGACACCGCCGCCAAGTGCAAGTGCAATAGCTGGTTTGTCCGAAAATGTCTGTGTTATTTTCTCCGGATGGCCGGTGTGTTCTGTTGCAGAATCTCCCCTCACATCTTCGACGGAGCTGGGTGGAAATTCAACGATGTTGCCTTCGGTATTCATTTTACTAAGCCTTTTTAAACAACAGGCAATTTATGTGCCAATTTTGTTGCCCAAGTGTCGACCTCCTCTTACACCATCATATATGAAAAAAGTTAAGGCATTTTTCCAGTTACCGGTCTGAAATTAGTCCTAGTGCAATTACAAGTATCATTGATGCTGCCATGAGCATATTGATGGTTCGCTGAACATGGGATGAAAGCTTCATTCTGCGCACAGAAACACCGATCATTAACCACGCAAAATGAATTGGTATCCAGATTGCCGTCCATACAAGAAATTTAATCGAAGTTTCGGCAAAAACATTAGCAGGCATAAAACCAAACCCGGAGAACAAAAACGAATTGGCAAGATAGGCTTTCGGATTGACTGCCTGCAATGCAACCCCATCCCTGAAACGGGGAGAATTTTTTGCCTCGATGAAACCGATCGTGCTACCGGCAAAAGCTATCTTCGCAGCAAGGTAAAGCATATATCCTATGGAAATGATAAGCAGTATTTCGCGAAGATAGGGAATTGTGAAAACCGTTGCCGCAATACCGCTTGCTACAGCAACCGCGACCAGCGAATTCCCCAAACAAAGGCCCCACAAATATCGGCTGCCCCGTGCGAATCCGAATCCCGATCCAACACCAGCAACGCTTAATACACCTGGACCTGGAGTAATTATCAACAAAATGCAGGCCAAGGCAAAAATTGCTATATCGGTCATTCGTACCTTTAACCATCCCTGTCTTACTGCCCGTCAATCTATCGGTGACTTAAACCAATGTTAACACCGGTCACATATTCATTTATCGAAAATTTCACTGGTGACGGGATATGGTCAGCAAAACCCTTGATGGCTTAGGCACAGAAAATTCGTTATCGGAGAATGTACGCGAGGCGCTTTTCGAACACCGAATTTATCTGACTATTTGCGGATTCTATTTTTCTCTGACGGCCTTGTTTTTTGATTTCAGCGGTTATGGAACTGCTTTGGATTTCCTTAGCGGATTTTTCCGGTTTCTTGCAAACAGCTCACTTCTGGCAATGGTGGCAATTGCCATTTTCGCAGCCAAACTGCTCATTCTGGACCGCCCGAAAACCAGCCCATTCATGTACGTGTACAATGCATTGAGGGCAGGACCGTTGTCGCGGGACAATATTCCAAGGTGTGTTGTTGCAATGTTGGGTTTGTCTGCCGTGATGTCAGCTTTTCTGTTTGTCAAACCTGCGATCCCGCTGATCAAACCATTCGCGTATGATCAACTCTTCGAGCAGTGGGACCGTACGATCCATTTTGGCTACCAGCCCTGGGAAATTCTGCAGGGAATATTGGGATACGAGTGGATTACCCTGATAATCCATCGCAGTTATTATTTGTGGTTTCCTGTGATTTACGTGACTTTCTTCTGGCAAGTTGCAACGCGCGACAACCGGAATCTCAGAATGCAGTTTATCCTGTCTTTTGTCGGATGCTGGATCGTTGTTGGAAGCATCATGGCAATCGCGATGTCATCAGTTGGTCCGATTTACTTTGATCAGGTAGTTTATGACGACCCGGCAGTATATTCTGCGGGAGTTGCATATCTGTCTGGCCTGAACAGCAGTTACGGATTGTACATGTTTGAGGTCAAGGAAATGCTTTGGAACCACTACACCGGAGTATCAGAGAATAACCTTGTCAGGGGAATTTCTGCAATGCCCAGCATGCATGTTTCACTGGCATTTCTACTAGTGCTGTTCGGTTGGAGCAAAGGGCCTGTTGCCAGAGCATTTTATTCGGTTTTTGCACTCGTAATTGGTTTGGGGTCGGTTCATTTGCTCTGGCATTATGCGATCGACGGTTACGTGGCCATTATTGCCACATGGATTATCTGGATGGTTTCAGGTGTGCTAGCCAACAAGCATCTGCCTCCAGCAAACCAGTGACCTGCTGGTCAACTCTCATCCATCACCAATTTGAATTGTCCATTTTCATTTTCGATCCGTCGGTAAAAGCAGGCACGTTTGCCGGTATGACACGCGCTGTTTCCCGCCATTCTGACTTTCAAAACTACCGCATCCTGATCGCAGTCAACTCGGATTTCTTCTACAAACTGAATATCCCCCGAGGTCGCACCCTTGTGCCAAAGCTCCTTTCTTGATCGGCTCCAAAAATGGGATTGCTGCGTTTCCAGCGTTTTTTCAAGCGCTTCGGCATTCATATGAGCCACCATAAGCACCTCATTGTTGCCGGAATCGGTAACAATTGCCGTAATCAGGCCGTCAGAATTGTATCGGGGGGTAAGGCGGTCTCCGAACTCGATATCGGTAATGTTCTTGGATGGCACGATAATTCTCCGCCGCGGTTATTTTTCCTGGAATGACAAACGGAAAAGGCTAATTCCCCGTCATTTATCACATCTTCAACTGTGTGAATGTAAAAAATTGCCGTTGGTCAAACAAGGTTGAGCGAGCTGTGCGCTTCTTATTCTTTGCCCAACTTTACCATGGTGAAGAAGTTTTGCTGTTCCGCCGGGCTATCATGAAATCCACCTGTAAAGGCAGTTGTGATGGTGCTGGAACCCTGCTTTTTTATACCTCGCATGGCCATGCACATGTGCTCAGCCTCAATCATGACGGCGACTCCGCGTGGATGCAGCGCATCATCAATTGTATGGGCAATCTGCGCAGTCATGTTTTCCTGCGTTTGCAGCCGTTTGGCGAAAATTTCCACTGTGCGGGCAATTTTTGAAAGGCCAAGTACACATCCATCCGGCAAATAGGCAACGTGCGCCTTGCCGATTATTGGCACCATATGGTGCTCACAATGGGAATGAAACGCGATGTCACGAACCAGCACCATGTCATCATATCCGCCGACTTCCTCAAATGTGCGGCCTAACACCTCGTCTGCGTCCAGATCATATCCACCAAACATCTCAAGATAGGCCTTCGCAACGCGTTTTGGCGTATCCTTCAATCCCTCGCGGGTTACATCTTCACCAATCCACTTCAAGAGGGTTTTTACAGCTTCCTCTGCTTCCGTACTTGATGGACGATCTTCTTTCGCAAGAATTTTGCGTGTTTCTACCTTCTTCAAACTTTCCAGAATGGCATCCATACTGATCTCCTGTTTGGACATTGGTTAAACTCCGCGTCATTTAGTCTGTTCGGACCAGTCGCAGCCGTTTACCAATGCATCAGTAAAATCACATGCATGGACTTGGCTTTGGCCGGGTTCCGGGGCTTTCCGGGCACTATTGCCCATCCGGCACGGTGACCTGACAACTTCTCATATAATCCATTGAACGAAATGCTCAAGAATTAGTTTCATCAAAAAATTCACATATTTGTCGACGAAATGTTACTGGACAACTATATTTGTTCAGGCTCTTGGCTAGCAAACCCCCATGAACCCTTGGTGAACGAAGAATGCTGGATAACGTTTATAACGCAAAAATTTTGGAATATGCCGGTAACATTGAACGGATTGGTGTGCTTGAAAATCCGGATGCTACCGCGCGTGCCCATTCCAAGCTTTGCGGTTCCACCGTTGATGTGAGTTTAAAAATGGATGGAGACATGGTTTCCGACTTCGCTCACAAGGTAAAGGCTTGCGCATTGGGTCAGGCATCTTCGTCAATCATGGCACGGACAATAATCGGCAGCACGGCGGCAGAACTCCGTGCTTTGCGCAATTCCATGTACGAAATGTTGAAGAACGGCGGAGACACGCCGACCGGCAAATTTGAGGAATTCAGATTCCTCCAGCCGGTAAAAGACTACAAGGCCCGCCATGCTTCGACACTTTTGACATTCGATGCAGTGGTTGATTGCCTCGACCAGATAGAATTGGCCCGTCAGGCCGCAGAATGACGATGGTTGATTCAAATTCTCAAGAAGCTTCGCCAAGCGATTCAAATGATTCCATAAAACATAAAAGTCGGAACTGGCAGGGGAAGTGGCCCAAAACACCTGGTCGTCTCCTTGGTATAGGGGTAATCAGGTTCTACCAGCTTACGTTATCTGGCTTCATCGGAAATGGCTGCCGGCATCAACCCACCTGCTCTGAATATGGATATGAAGCCATCGCCCGGTATGGACTGCTTTATGGTGGCTGGTTGACTTTATTGCGATTTGCAAAATGCGGGCCTTGGGGTACAAGCGGATTTGATCCCGTTCCACATTCAAAGAAGCGATAATGAACTGCCATCCCGCCGCCAAAATCGAAGTTCTGCGCGGTCCTGCCGTTGAAAGTGTTCATGAAGTTGATGTTATCATTGCAGACGCAGATGGGGCAATCGTGTCAGTCTGGGGAGAACTGGACAGAAATGTCTTCCCCAGATCTTCAATAAAATCTCTACAGGCATTGCTACTGGTTGAATCGGGAGCAGCGGAAAGCTCAGGTTTTGAACAAAAACATCTGGCACTTGCCTGCTCATCTCACAATGGACAACCGATGCATGTCGATGCGGCACGTGAAATGCTCGATAGAATAGGTCTCTCTGAAACCTGTCTGGAATGCGGGGCGCAATTACCAAACCTGCCAAAAGATAATGCAGATTTAGTGCGTCAGGGAATTGAACCATCCGCCATTCACAACAACTGTTCTGGAAAACATGCGGGATTTTTGGTTTTTGCGTCCCATACAGGTCTGGAAACGCAGGGTTATGCGAACTTCAAAAGTCCGGTTCAAAGGGAAATTGCCGGTGTATTGGAAAGCGTTGTAGGTACACCTCACAACGAGCAAAACCAAGCAACGGATGGATGTTCAATCCCCACGTACAATATTCCGCTAAGGAAACTTGCTGTTGCCTATGCCAAATTTGGTGTTGGTGCGTGCGAAGGAAATGAGCGTTCCAAGGCGATGTTGCAATTAAGGGATGCATGTCTGGCTCATCCTGAAATGGTGGCTGGTGATGAACGGGTATGTACATTGTTGATGCAAGCACTTGGAAAACGCGCATTTGTCAAAACCGGAGCAGAAGGGGTTTATACAGCAAGCCTTCCTGAGCTTGGATACGGTGTCGCAATGAAGGCCCGAGATGGAAATGCACGTGCCGTAGAGGTCGCCGTATCAGCCGTCATCGAGCAATGCCTGGACCTGAATGATGAAGAAGCCAAATGCTTGAAGCCACTTTGTGAGCCTGTTTTGAAAAACCGGAACAATATCGAAGTAGGCTGCATCCGATTGGGCAGATAATCGTGCAATTGCCGAAGTTGTTTTCCTCCAAATTTTTGCTTTGGGCACTTCTGGCGTTTCCTGCCTGGCCATTTGTTTCGGAGATAGTAACGCCCGACCGATACTATCCAGAAATGATGCAGCGTTCCGGGCTCTGGTCCATACAGCTGTTGGTATTTACGCTCGCGATAACTCCTGTATCCAAGGTTTTGCGTCCCTGGTCTTCTTCAAGACCTTTTGGGCTTTGGCTTTTGCGAAACCGCAGGTATTTCGGTCTTGCATCTGCCTTTTATGCCTTAATCCACACATTGCTTTACTTGCGACAGGTTTCATATGACTGGAAACTTGTTTGGCTGGAAGGTCTGGAATGGCCTTTCGCAACTGGTTGGATTTCGCTGCTGATGTTGGTGATAGTAGCTTCCGTGTCAAATGACACAGCTATTAAAAAACTTGGAAAGCACTGGAAAAATTTGCAAAGGCTTTCATACTTGGCTGTAGGCTTGGGGTTTCTTCACTGGATATTACTCGATTTTTTTATCCATGATCCGATACAATGGATAATCCCGTTACTTGTTTTGAAATGCCTGCAGTTCACATTTCGCTACAAAGTGTTCAACAAAAGCAATAAATCAAGTATTTAACTTTGACAGAGAAAATACTGTATTTATACTGTAATCAAAGAGGTAATCAGAAAACCGGGCTGGTAGGCTGCCACACCTACCTTGGATTGAGTGGGGCACTAATGACATATCTTGGGTTGCAACGGATATTGCCATCTGTTCCGATTATTCAATGCATTTGGCACATGAATACTATAAAAAAATTGCCCATAGGGAAGAAAAGCACCAAAACCCTTTCTGTGATTACAGTTTATGGATTGATGCAGGTTTTGTTTCTGGTCAAAAGTAGCGTAAATGCCATTGCTCAGGAGGCTGGAATTGACAGTGAAAACCCAACCGCTTTTGAATCTTTGGCAGCATTGGGGTTTGGTCTCGCGATCATGGGTGCGGTTTTTATATTGGTCGGTCAGAGACGGTATAGAAATAAGCAAAAAGCGAATAAAGATGATTCTGAAAACAGTAATCAGTGAAATATCGCGCCGGAAACCTGCTAACATCAGTAAAAGCGACAGCTAGAGTAACCAAATAATTACATTTTTTGGATAGTTTGCCAGTTTGAGCAGGCCGTATGCGTCTGGTGAAAATTGGCTAGATATGACAGCAGAGTTTATCAATCAACTATTGACACCCCTGATTTTCGCGGTGTTTTCCTGCGGATTCTTCGCGATTTGGCTTCAGTACCGCAATTTGAAGTCCGCCGGGTTTTTTGCCATATCCTATCTATGCGGGACGATCGCTTTTTTGTTCGAAATCATCCTTCCTAAGGATACTGGGCAGAGCGTTCTCATTCTCAGAGCAATTGGTGACGAATTTTATTTGCTGATCGCAATGTTTTTTGCAATTGCGATCTCCTACAGATACAGCCGTCCTGTACCCAAAGTGTTTGTTACATTCTTGGTGATCTGTGCATCAGTTGCCAATATTTGGTTCTGGTTCGGGGACGAGAATCTGGTTATTAGATCGCATATAATTAGCATCGCTTGTGCCTTGATGCTCTTGACCGCTGTACCCACAATCCGGAGTCAGAAAAACCGGTTGATTGACAGAATTCTTTCCTGGCTTGTGATAATTTCCGCCATTCAGCTGATAATAAATCCCCTCATAATTCTCAATCTCAGTGGCGAAGTTTTAACAATCAACAATTTCTGGAGTTCCACATTTCTGGCAGTCCTGAATTTTAGCGTTGCTTTAATTTCAATGTCTCTGGCAGTTGTCCTTTTTGTTGCATTCGGTATGGGCATTATTGCGGAGTATCGGATCAAATCAGACATGGATGTCTTGTCCAACCTTTACAATCGACGAGGTTTTGAGGAGGCGGCAGTTCTTCAAGTCAACAAGGCTTCTGATTCAGGCTTGCCGGTTGCCCTGATTGTCGCCGATCTCGATCAGTTCAAACAGATAAACGACCGGTTTGGACACGGAATCGGTGATCGTGTGATCAGGAATTTTGCGACAATTTTGAAAACCGCTTGTCGGCCAATCGACATTATCGGCAGAATTGGTGGAGAAGAGTTTTGTATACTTCTGCCGGCGGCTACTCAGGAAATGGGTGCGTTGGTCGCAGATGGTATTCGTACATCAATTGCAGGATTTATCCACAAGGGCGACGAATCTTCACTGCAATTGACTGCCAGTTTCGGTGTGGCCGAGTTGCGGCCGGGCGAAACCTACCTCAGCCTTTTTCGCCGAGCTGATGGCGCTTTGTATCGCGCCAAGGAACAGGGGCGAGACCGGGTTTGCAGGGCGGATGTAGATGAATTGGAGCGCATCAGCGAATTCAGGAAAAAGTTGGCATGATCTCTATTGCCCTAGTTTCTCAAATCGCATAAAAGCTCCCAGATATATCAATCAACCACCCGCGTTCGTAGGCGGGACTGGAGAAAGGATTAGCCAATTATGGCCTCGATTTCCCTTACTTTTCCCGATGGCAATTCCCGCGAGTATGAAGCCGGCGTGACCGGTCGCGAGGTTGCTGAAACAATCGCAAAATCTCTAGCAAAAAGGTCGGTTGCTTATGCCCTTGACGGCGAGTTACGCGATTTGTCAGATCCTATTGAAACCGGCGGTTCAATAGAATTGGTATCCAGGGCTGATGACAGCGCATTGGAATTGATCCGTCATGATTGTGCACATGTACTGGCGGAAGCCGTTCAGGAGTTGTGGCCCGGAACACAGGTAACCATTGGGCCGGTAATTGAAAACGGTTTTTATTACGATTTTGCACGCAACGAACCATTTACTCCCGAAGATTTACCCGTCATCGAGAAAAAGATGAAGGAAATTATCCAGCGGAATGACAAGTTCACTAAAGAAGAATGGAGCCGGGATCAGGCGAAGGAATTTTTTGCTGAACGTGGCGAAAACTACAAGGTAGAGCTCGTGGATGCCATCCCCGAGGGTGAATCGCTGAAAGTGTATCGCCAGGGTGAGTGGCTCGATCTCTGCAGGGGGCCGCACATGCGTTCCACGGGGGACATCGGTAGCGCTTTCAAGCTGATGAATGTTGCCGGTGCCTATTGGCGGGGTGATTCAAGCAACGCAATGCTGACGCGCATCTATGGAACCGCCTGGGCAGATGAAAAACAACTCAAGCAGTATTTGTTCATGCGCGAGGAAGCGGAAAAGCGGGACCATCGCAAACTCGGCCGGGAAATGGACCTGTTTCATTTTCAGGAAGAAGGACCAGGTGTTGTTTTTTGGCATTCCAAGGGCTGGCGCATTTTCCAGAGCCTTGTGAACTACATGCGCAGGCGCCTCGAAGGAACCTATGAAGAAGTAAACGCTCCGCAAATTCTAGACAAATCGCTTTGGGAAACATCCGGTCATTGGGGCTGGTACAATGAGAGCATGTTCGCGGTAAAATCTGCCCATGCCCAGGTCAATCCGGAAGATGAAGAAGCAGATCACCGGGTATTTGCGATCAAGCCGATGAATTGTCCAGGCCATGTCCAGATATTCAAACACGGACTACGTAGTTACCGGGAAATGCCGGTTCGGTTGGCGGAGTTCGGCAATGTACACCGCTATGAGCCTTCTGGTGCGTTGCATGGTCTGATGCGGGTGCGCGGGTTTACGCAAGATGACGCCCATGTGTTCTGCACAGAAGAACAAATGCATTTTGAGTGTATGCGGATCAACGATCTGATCTTGTCCGTTTACAAGGATTTCGGGTTCGAAGAGATGTCAGTACTGTTGTCCACCCGCCCGGAAAAACGCGTGGGCGATGATGCCAGCTGGGATCATGCGGAAGCCGTCATGCTGAAAGTCTTGAAAGAGATCGAAGAAAAATCCGGCGGCAAAATCAAGACCGGCATCAACGAAGGTGAAGGCGCATTTTACGGACCAAAATTTGAATACACACTGAAAGATGCAATCGGAAGAACCTGGCAGTGCGGTACTACCCAGGTTGATTTCAATCTGCCGGAGCGGTTTGGTGCTTTTTACATCGACAGCGACGGAGAGAAAAAGCAACCAGTAATGATCCACCGGGCAATTTGCGGTTCAATGGAGCGTTTTCTTGGAATATTGATTGAAAACTATGCTGGTCATTTTCCACTCTGGCTTGCACCTGTTCAGGTCGTCGTTGCCACGATTACATCAGAAGCAGATCCGTACGCAGAAGAGGTGGCGGCAAAATTGCGGGCTGCTGGTCTTCAGGCAAAAACCGACACCAGAAACGAAAAGATCAATTACAAGGTTCGCGAACACTCGCTCGCTAAAGTTCCGGTCATTATGGTGTGTGGTATGCGCGAAGCGGAAGAGGGCAGCGTCAACATCAGGCGCTTGGGATCAAAAGATCAGACTTCGATGAAACTGGAAGAGGCAATTGCTTCTTTGATGGAAGAAGCAACACCGCCGGATCTGGCAAGAGTCTAACCCTCCTGTCTTTTGGCAGGAAGGCAAACCTGTATCCCAACTTTGTAGTGGAAAGTTATGGGCTCTGGTTGAAACACGGCTGTATCTGTTATGCATTGATCAATCGAATTCGAAAGGGTTTTCAGGATGCTTGGCCGATTGCGTCTTATCAGTGGATTGATCCTGTTTGTTTTTGTCCTCGGCCACCTGACAAATCATGCGCTTGGGATTGTGTCGCTTGGCGCAATGAATGATGGTCTCAAATATACCATAGAGCCCTGGCGCACAGTTCCAGGCACTTTGCTGATAACAACCGCGCTGACAGTGCACGCGGTTCTTGCTGTTTGGGCTCTTTATTGCCGACGTTCGTTGCGCATGAAACCGTGGGAAGCATTTCAGCTGGTTACCGGTTTCTTGGTGCCGGTCATGCTGGTCGGCCATGTCTTGGCTACCCGGGGCGCCAATGAGGTGTTTGGTCTGGAGGAAGGGTATGCGCTTCAACTTTATTTGCAATGGATAGCCCAGCCCTATTATGGAATTCTGATAACATCAGCTTTGCTGGTGGTTTGGACTCACGCCTGCATTGGCTGGCATTACTGGTTGCGGCTCAAGCCCTGGTATAGCCGGGTCAAGACGGTGGCTTTTGCCCTCGCACTCCTTGTGCCAGCACTTGCGCTTGCAGGAATTATCTCAGCCATATTCAGGGTCGTGAGACTGTCCAGAAGTGAGAAATGGGAGACCCGCCTCTTGTCCAAGGTCTCGGAACTGGGCAGCGAATTTCCTGAGTTCGTGCAAGGCAATGAGCTTGCCATGCAATTCATGGTGTTTGGGGTCGTCGGGACAGTATTACTTATCCACTTCGCACGGAAGATATTTGACGCCAAGCGGGGCGAGGAAAGTCTTACCTATCGCGATGTGCATCTCGAAAATCACAAGACAATCCGTTTCAGCCCAGGGCAATCGGCGCTGGACATGATCAGGAACTCAGGTTTTGATCATCCGTCAGTTTGCGGGGGGAAGGGTAGATGCTCCACCTGCAGGGTTCGGGTTGATGAAGGTTTGGAAACTCTTGCCGAGCCTTCAAATGATGAGCTTCGGGTTTTGTCGCGCATATCCGCACCGCCAAACGTACGTCTTGCCTGTCAGCTACATCCCGTCGGAAGCCTTGCAGTGACGGCATTGCTTCAACCCGGCGCATCAGCGCGCGATGGGTTCGAGAGAACCCCCAGCCAGGATGGGGACGAGCAGCAAATAGCCGTCCTGTTTGCGGATATCAGAGCATTTACCAAATTGTCGGAAACGCGTTTGCCCTATGATACCGCATTCCTGTTAAATCGTTATTTTGCCGCCATGGGTAAGGCAATCGAGCAGGAAGGTGGTCATGTTGACAAGTTTATCGGCGATGGTGTCATGGCGCTGTTTGGAATTAATGAAAACCTAGAAACCGGTTGTCAGAAAGCCATTAAAGCCGCCGCGGCTATGTCAACCAAACTTGAAGAACTCAATCAGAGCCTGAAAAATGACCTGGTCGAACCGCTGCGAATTGGAATTGGAGTTCATAGCGGAACCGCAATTGTCGGAACCATGGGTTACAACCGGGCGACTGGCCTGACGGCGATTGGCGATGTGGTCAATACAGCGAGCAGACTGGAATCGATGACCAAGGATTATAGTGTTCAGTTTGTCGTCTCTGATACAACAGTCGAGAAAAGCGGTTTTGATCTGGCTGCCATCCAACTTGAAAGCGTCAAAATCCGCGGGAGGGAAGAGAGCCTTCCGGTTCGCATCGTTCCCGATGCCAGCAAGCTTTTTTGAAGAGTTGGCTTTAGGTCCTCGCCGCAATCTGATTTGCTTTCGCCACCAATACTTCTGCTTGGCGTATTGAAGCATAGTCAATCAGGCGACTATCAAGTGAAACCGCACCTTTACCTTCTTTTTCCGCCTGCGCCATCGCTTCCAGTATCCTTCGAGCCCGATCAATCTCATCTTCGCCGGGGCTCATGATTTCGTTCGCCAGATCTATCTGCGACGGATGGATGGCCCACTTGCCTTCGCACCCCATAGTCGCGGCGCGTTTTGCAGCTGCTCGATAGCCATCCGGATCAGAGAAATCACCGAACGGTCCGTCTAGTGGACGCAGACCATTTGCGCGAGCCGCAATGATCATTTTGGACAATGCATGATGCCACATGTCACCCCAATGGGTTTCGCGGTCCTCTCCTTCTTTTTGATCTGTAAGGACAGCATAATTTTCATTTACTCCACCAATGACAGTGGTACGTGCGCGCACCGAAGCAGCATAATCTGCAACGCCAAAATGCAGTGACTCATTTCTCGGGCTTGCCGCGGCAATTTCGTTTACATTCATCATACCCAGGGCGGTTTCAATAATGTGTTCAAAACCAATCCGTTTGCCATATCCCATCGCATCCTCAATTTGGGTAACCAGCAAGTCTACTGCATAGACATCTGAAGCAGTTCCCACTTTTGGGATCATGATCAGATCAAGCTTTTCCCCGGCTTTTTCCATAACATCTACTACATCCCGGTACATATAATGGGTATCCAGGCCATTGATGCGCACTGAAATTGCCTTGGAACCCCAGTCAATGTCATTGATGGCTTCAATTACGTTCTTGCGTGCCTGTTCTTTCTCATCCGGGGCAACCGCATCTTCCAAATCCAGAAATACAACATCCACTGCGGAATTTGCTGCTTTTTCGAAGAGTTGTGGTTGACTGCCGGGGACAGCCAGTTCGCTGCGGTTCAATCTGGCGGTAGCTTGTGTGATAGTGTGAAAGCTCATTTTCCGGAATTCCTGAACAGTTCGAGTTTTCCATGTGTAACAGCGAAATCGTGCTGTATGTCAAGAAAAATTACAATATTAAGGAAAAATATGCATCGATATTTACAAAAATTACAAAAACAAAGAATGTAAATTACCTTGCCGACATTGTGACGCCATTTCACTTAGGAAATTTCATTGTTCATGCATGATGTTTTCAAACGCAAATGGAGTTTGCAATGGACATTCACGAATATCAGGCAAAAGAAATTCTAGCCAAATTCGGTATTGCTGTGCCTAAAGGCGGATTGGCTTACAGCCCGGAACAGGCTAGTTATCAGGCCCATCAGATCGGTGGTGAAAAATGGGTTGTAAAAGCTCAGGTTCACACCGGGGGTAGGGGTAAGGCCGGCGGCGTCAAAGTCTGCTCAAGCGAGAACGAGATTTTTGAAGCAGCGAACGACATGTTTGGCAGGAAGCTCGTGACCAATCAGTCCGGTCCGGCAGGGAAACATATTTACCGTGTGTATGTAGAAGGTGGTGTCAATATCGAGCGCGAGCTTTACCTCGGCCTTGTTCTGGATCGTTCGAGCCAGCGTATCATGATCGTTGCATCAAAGTGTGGGGGCATGGAGATTGAGGATATTGCTGAATCTGAACCAAACAGCATCGTCAGAAGTACTGTGGACCCGGCAGTCGGATTGTCGGAATTTCAGGCCCGCGAAATTGCATTCAAACTTGATATGGAGCCCGCACAAATTCCGCAAATGGTAACCACAATCAAGGGTTGTTACCGGGCATTCCGGGATCTTGATGCAACCATGGTTGAAATAAATCCACTTGTCACAACCGGTGAAGGAAAGGTCATGGCACTCGATGCAAAAATGAACTTTGATGACAACGCGATGTTCAGGCGTCCCCAGATATCTGAACTACGGGACAAAACCCAGGAAGATCCGAGAGAAACAAGGGCAGAAGACCGTGGTCTGAGCTATGTCGGATTGGAGGGAAACATCGGCTGCATCGTTAATGGTGCGGGACTTGCCATGGCTACAATGGACATGATCAAACTGGCTGGCGGTGATCCTGCAAACTTCCTGGATATAGGCGGTGGTGCTTCTCCTGAAAGAGTTGCAAAGGCGTTCCGTTTGGTGAAGTCCGATGAGAATGTTAGCGCGATCCTGGTAAACATTTTTGCGGGCATCAACCGTTGTGACTGGGTTGCGGAGGGCGTGGTTCAGGCACTGGAAACAAATCCGGTTGATATACCTGTTATCGTGCGGCTGTCAGGCACACATGTTGAAAAGGGAAGGGAAATCCTTGCCAATAGCGGATTGCCCGTAATCATGGCATCGACGCTCGCGGAAGCGGCTCAAAAGGCTGTCTCCTCTTGCGAATTCAACACGAGAAATCCAGCAACAATGGCGATTGCATCATGAGCATACTTATCAACAAAGATACCCCAATAATCGTACAGGGCATTACAGGGCGGATCGGCAATTTCCATACACAGGAAATGATCGAATACGGAACTAATGTGGTCGGGGGAGTGGTTCCGGGCAGGGGAGGTGAAACCGCTATTGGAATTCCGGTATTCAATACAGTAAAAGAAGCCGTTGATACTACCGGGGCAACGGCAAGTCTGGTGGTCGTACCCCCGCCTTTTGCAGCCGACTCCATTATGGAGGCGGCGGATGCCGGACTGGAGCTTGCCGTTTCAATTACGGACGGAATTCCCGCGCAGGACATGATTCGGGTAAAACGCTACATGCGGCGCTACCGGGAAGAAAAGCGCATGCGGTTACTGGGGCCGAACTGTGCCGGGATCATTACACCGGGCGAGGCGCTTGCAGGCATAATGCCGGGTCATATTTACTTACCGGGTACAGTAGGAATAGTAGGACGGTCAGGGACATTGGGCTATGAGGCGGCATCGCAAATGAAGGAATTGGGAATTGGCGTTTCAACCAGCGTTGGTATCGGCGGAGACCCGATAAACGGAAGTTCGTTCATGGATATTCTTCAGCTTTTTGAAGAAGACGACAAGACAACTGCTGTGGTGATGATCGGTGAAATCGGTGGCCCGCAGGAAGCTGAAGCCGCTGAATTCATCCGTGATCACATGAGCAAACCGGTCATTGCCTATGTGGCAGGATTGAGTGCGCCAAAGGGTAAGCGTATGGGCCATGCAGGTGCCATCATTTCAGCCTTTGGGGAAAGTGCTTCCGAAAAAGTAGAAATTTTGCGAGAAGTAGGCGCTCACGTGGCAGATACACCCTCAGAAATCGGTATCACTGTGGAGGAAACACTGCGAAAAGCCGCCTAGGTTCAGTTACGCCCTGCCAACCTAGTTTGGTGCCAGAACCTCAACTTCTTTGTTGAACCCGGAGCGGACTTGAAAATCCTGACTGTAAACGGCCTCATCATGCTTGGCGATCGCAGTGTAATTGCCTTCTGCCAACACCATGCTCGGAAAAGTACTGTTACTTTCCTTGATCACTTCCCCATTCTCGGTGAGGATTGACCAAGCAGTGTCAGCTACGGCATCTCCTCCCTCTGTGCGAACCAGTCTAAATGTAATGATGGCGGCCCTGTGTTGCAGACTGGCCTCCGTCAGTTTGCCAAGCCTTACCCGCAAGTCAGCGCGCACAGTTGCGTTAAGGTTCCCAAAACGGGAAACGACATGATAGGTGCCTACCGGAAAAGCCACAACCGTATCGGGGGTTATGTTTCTGGCGAGTAGTTTTCGGTCTCCATTTTCTTGCACCTCTTCTTCATAAATGTCGAAACGGAGCATCCGCTGGGGAATTGAAACATTGTCTGATGCGGTTGCTGTAAGTTTAAGACCACCGGCATTTAACGTGAACTCTTCTTTGGATGCTGTTTGCCCAATTCTGATTTTCTTGATTGCCCCTGCATGGCCGTAAGCGGCATGGACAAAATATTCACCCGGCTCCATGTCAAATGCCTTGCTACCACCTTCAGCATAGGCAAGTTCCGGCAAATCACCATCCTGTTTCGGTTTTGCGGAAAAAATTCGCCACTCTACGCCATCGGGAATGACGGGACCTTCCGCGCTCAAACGTGCCTGGAGTAAAACTCGCTGCTTCTTGTCAACTTCGTCGGTTGTAGTTTGTGCGACCATTCCCGTTACCGGAAAGATCAGCAACATAAAACTGAAGAAGATTTTAAAAATAGCGCGCATTGACCGTCGGATTCGTGATTGTTCAAATTGACAAAGCCGAAAATCCCGAAGATTTCAAGGCAGTAGATTGCTTTGTTGTTCCAAGTTACCTAATTGAGTTCGCGATATCATACTCAAAAAGGCAATCTGATGTTTTACCAGCCGGAAAACCGGAACAAAAATCTTCTTCCTCATGATCCCTTTAAGGCAATTGTAGCACCACGCCCGATCGGATGGATTTCCACATTGTCGGATGATGGCGTGGCAAATCTGGCTCCCTACAGTTTCTTCAATGCGGTGGGCGGAATGCCACCCATGATCATGTTTTCATCAGAAGGCTACAAGGATACCGCAAAAAATGCAGCTGCAACCGGAGAATTCGTGTTCAATTATGCCAGTAAGGTTCTCGAAGATGAAATGAACCACAGCAGCCTCCCAGCTCCTGCCGGGGTCAGTGAGTTTGATCACTGTTTGATTGAACGGGCTGATTGTCTGATTGTTTCACCACCGCGTGTGGCCAAGGCTTATGCTTCACTTGAGTGCAGGGTCACGAGCATATTGGAAACGGTTGATGTTACGGGAGAAAAAACGGGTGCAGTGATCGTTGTGGGTCAGGTGCTGGGCATTCATATTGATGAAGCTGTAATTCGCGATGGCCGTTTCGATGTCACATTGGCCGATCCGGTTACGCGGCTTGGGTATCTTGATTTTGGCTATTCGCATGGTTTGCATGAAATGCCACGGCCAGGTTGGAAGAAACAGTAGCTTCCAAAAGAAATCAAAAATTACCAAACGGTTTTCAATCATGGTGAACCGATCGTTAATTTTTTCATTCTATAAACTTTCCAGTTACGGGCTGAATATCCTTTTCGGCGGGAGTTTAAATGGTAATCGAGTATTTTATGGAGTGGGTGCTTACGGCACCGGTGACAAAACGTGTAGACGCGGCTGTGGCATTGGCCCGGGCTTGCATCAAAAAGAATATTCAACCTGAGGAGCGTGATGAAATTGAGGCCGCTCTGACCGTCCTGATAGATGATAACGCGCCCGCTGTTCGCCTCGCTATTGCTGAAACATTTGGTGCGTTTGGTTCTGCACCCCGCCACCTGATGACAGCCCTTGCTTCCGATAACACTGAAATTTCAGTTGTCGTCTTATCCCAATCACCAGTTTTTCATGATGCTGAATTGGTAAATTTCATTCAGCGAGGAACGGATGAAAACCAGATTGCAATATCTTGCAGACCTTGGCTTTCACCAGATGTGATTTCCGCAATTTGCCATATGGGATGTAGGGATGCAGCATTGGGATTGCTCATGAATTCCGCTGCCCGCTTTAGTCGGGACGATCTGCACGCAATTGCGAGTAATCATGGAGTTTCGACGGAAGTCAGGTTGACTCTGCTGGACCGTAGCGACCTGGCCGCCGAAACTAGGCATTTGTTAATCGGCAAGCTTGGCGAAGCCCTGGGTGGATTAATTGCAAGAAAATCCTGGTTGCCCAAAGACAGACTCGAAACAACGATTGGTGAAGCTTTTGACAAGGCCTCGATAATTTTTGCTGCGAACACCAAAGATGAGGAAATTGTCAGCGTCGTCAGGAACCTCATGTCACAAAACCGTCTTACCGTCTCTTTTCTGGTCCGGGCAATTTGCATGGGAAACATTTCATTGGTTGCATGCGCATTGTCAGAACTTAGTGGCATCCGCTTTAAGAGAGCAGAAGCTATTTTAACCAGCAATCGACGGTCCGCGTTCAAAGCGCTGTATGAAAGAGCAGGCTTGCCTCAGCCCGCATTTGTTGTGTTTGCAACTGCCTTAAATACATGGCGCAGGTTACTGGATTCCGGTTCCCGGACAAATCAGGCCCGACTTCCGTTTCTTGTTACCAAAGAAGTGCTCGAATCTTACGCCGGTACCAGTGACGGTATGATTGACGATCTTCTTGTGTTGCTCAGAAAATTGTCTGCCGAAACTGCAAGAGAAAGTTCCAGAGCCAAGGCAATTGAGATTTCGAGCCGGGAAAAACAGGCTGTCGCAGCGTTGCCAATTCTGGATGAAACAGAGGATAATCTGGAAGCCGGAACCGATGAAAAAGGAACGGTAGTCCTAAACGCAAATAATTCACAAAGTAAAAAAGCAATTGATGTTCCTGAGATTCAGATTGCAGCCGATGCAATTGATCCCTCTACACTGATTGACGTGGAGCCTTCTCTTGTAAGTGCTAATTTGGACAACTCAGACAGCTTCTTGTACGTACCATCGGTTAAAGCTGCTTAGGCGCGCCTGAAACAAATCAGTACTGAAACTGTTCGGCTAATATGCGATCATCCCAGGAGTGTTCGGGGTCAAATAGTATGAGCCCTACATTGTCCACATCCAGTTCTACACAGACTTCGACGACTGATTTGATTTCCGTGTGATCAGCAACGGCATTTACAGGGCGTTTTTCAGGCTCATTGACAGTGATGATCACCTCGGTCGTATTCGGTATGAGAGCACCCCGCCATCGCCTGGGGCGGAAAGGGCTGACGGGTGTTAGTGCCAGCAATGGTGCTTGCAAAGGCAGGATCGGCCCATGAGCTGAAAGATTGTACGCGGTTGAGCCTGCCGGCGTTGCCACCATGAGACCATCACAAATCAGCGCCTCAAGCCTTTGTTTGCCGTCCGTTTTCACCGAAAGGCTCGCCGCTTGATAAGATTGGCGGAAAAGGGAAACCTCATTGATAGCCATCGCTTCATGACGATTCCCGTCCATATCAAGAACCGACATTTTCAGGGCACGAATTTTGCTTTGCAATGCACTGGCTATCCGCTGGCGGAGGTTGTCAGTCCGGTATTCGTTCATCAAAAACCCGACAGAACCCTTGTTCATTCCATATATGGGCTTGGCGGTGTCCATAAACTGATGCTGGGTTTGCAGCATGAAACCATCTCCCCCAAGAGCCACAATAACATCAGCATCATCTGAAGAATGGGTGCCATAGATAGATTGTAGCTTCAGCATCGCTGCCTGTGCTTCATCTGTTTCGCTTGCGACAAAGGCAATATTTTTCTTCAATGGACCAATTCCCTATTACACTTTTCGACTAACACGCCGAGTGACCTGAGCAAAGTGCGAATGAGTAATGGGCGTAATGGATTCTTAACTATGCTGGTTCAATCTTGTTTTCATGAGCGGTTAAAATCGCCACGGTACAGTTCCAACGTTTAGAGTAGGAAGAATTATGATCCGTCCAGCCAGCGAAATTGAATTCCCACCTTCAGAAGCCATGTGCACCAAGGCCCGCATGATTGCGCGCATGGATGCACTCTCCGGAAGCACTGATGAACTAATGGCTGTAATTGCGAAACGTATCGGTGCGCAAGAGCGTCAGTATCTGGCAGAAATTGAGATGTTCACAAAAGAACAACAGCGACTGGTCGAAAACATGAAACGCATTATCGCGAGATGATTGCAGGCGCTTGGCCTGAGTTTCAAATAGTGGAAGTATCATTACTCGCCAATTGCCAGACCTTCCCTGCGTGGGTCTGCTCCACCTTCCAATCCATCTTGTTTCAATTCGATTCCGTGTAGCCCCGAATTCAGATCACGGATATCTGTCACAAATCCAAGTTTTTCAAGCGGTTCTGCAAGGCTCTCGGCGGCGGTACCTTTTTCAAGATCATACGTACCGAACCGGTTCACAAGGTGCGGGATTTCAATCGCCTGCTGGATATTCATGTCCCAGTCAATCCAGGCGATGATCGTTTTTGCTACATAGGGAATAATCCTGCTGCCGCCTGGTGAACCAATTGCCAGGACAGGCTTCCCATCTTTCAGAATAATCGTAGGGGCCATGGATGAACGGGGCCTTTTCCCGGGCTCAATCCGGTTTGCAACCGGCTTTCCATCTACTTCCGGTACAAACGAAAAATCTGTCAGTTCGTTGTTTAGCAAAAATCCTCCGACCATCAATCGTGATCCAAATCCGTTTTCGATAGTTGTGGTCATCGAGACAACATTGCCGTTTTCGTCAACAATCGAAAAGTGGCTGGTTGATGGTAACTCAAGTGAATTGTCAGCCCCAAAATCATAGGCATGATCAAAAGGTGGTTTGCCCGGGGTTACATCAACGGGCTCGAGAGCTTTTTCCCTTATCAGGTACTGGCTTCTGTCCCATATGTATGGCCGGTTCAAAAGTCCCTTCGGCATTTTGGCAAAATCACTGTCAGCCATGTAAAGACTACGGTCTGCAAATGCCAAGCGTGTAGCATCCCCGATTAATCGCCAGGAAACCGGGTTCCCTGGTCCGTAGGCGGTCAGGTCGTAGGCTTCGACCATTCCCAGGATTTGTCCCACCGTAAGGGCACCCGAGGAGGGTGGTCCCATGCCGCAAACGTCGAATTCCCGGTAACGGTAACAAACCGGTTCACGTTCAACCGTTTTGTATTGTGCCAGATCCTCCAGGGACAACCGACCCGGATTACCTTCCGCAGACTGAACAGTGTCAACAATTCTCTTGGCAAGCGTTCCAGAGTAAAAGGCAATTGGTCCATTTTTTGCGATTTCTTTCAGGGTCTGTGCATATTCAGCATTTCGAACCAGCGTTCCTACAAAGAGTGGAACACCTTCCTCCGTCAGAAAATACTCCCGCGTCGTTTTGTATTTATAAAGGCTTTCGGCTGCATTCGTAATTAGCAGATGCAACCGGGGAGAGACTTCAAAACCCCCTTCGGCAAGACTGAGCGCCGGATTGAACAATTCCGACCAGGGCAATTTCCCATATCTTTGATGGACATCGTGCAACAATTTGACCGTGCCAGGCGTGCCGACCGAACGACCGCCGATTACGGCATCGAAAAAGTTGAGGGGTTGACCGTTTGAATCGAGGAACATGTCTCGTGTTGCGGCCAATGGCGCTGTTTCACGTCCATCAAAAGTAGTCAATTCCTTGGCATCATTATCGAAATAGACAAGAAATGCACCACCTCCAAGACCGGAAGATTGTGGCTCCACTAAGCCCAAAACCAGTTGGACGGCCACCATAGCGTCGATTGCATTTCCACCCTTGCGGAGAATTTCCTCCCCGGCATGACTTGCGTGGGGATTTGCAGCCACAACCATATGTTGTTTGGACGTTACAATTGATTTCTCAGTTTTTCCCGATGAAAGTTCGGGTGCGAATGTGTCGGCCACATCCTGTGCGATGGTTGCCTGATTCGCTGCAATAACGCTGAAAATGGCGATAGTCAGCGAAGCGACAAAGCTGAACCAGCCAAATTTTGAACATATTATCATGGGCATTCAACGTGAGCTTTCTGGTTGCCGGTCTACCGTTGTGACGGCGTTATGAGCTTTTCATTATCAACAACCAATGCCTGTACCAAGAGCAAATTGTCTGGTGATTATGGTCATCATTGTTGAACTTGTTCCCGTTGGCTGATAAAAACATTTCACAATTTGGGCGCATAATTTGGGCGACGCCCGTTGTTTTAGGTGATTCTAAAAAGGTAGGCCTCATGGCGAACAAATCATCAAGCCCAGTGCTCAAATATCTTGATACGCACAAAGTTCTCGGGATACCGGAGGAAAAACCGGCAAGCCCGTTTTTGATAAATTCGGTTGAAAACCTGATTGGAATTCGCCGTTTCAATGAGCTCGTGGAAGATTTGGGCCCTGAATGGCCCGATGCCAACACCATGATTCTGCACATGTTCGATCGATTGAATATCAGATGGGACGTGCAAAACGCTGAAATTCTTGAAAATCTGGATGACAAGCCGAAGGTTTTCGTTGCCAATCATCCCTATGGACTTCCGGACGCGTTTGCACTTTTCGATTTACTGACACGTCACCGCCCCAATATCCGGTTGTTTGCCAACAAAATGCTTGCGGCAACTCAGTTGAATGACGAAAGGCTATTGTTTGTTGACCCGTTCGGAGCAACGGATTCGCGGGGCCAAAACCGCAAATCAATCGCGCAGGCACTCAAACATTTGCGGGAAGGTGGCGATCTGGCTCTGTTCCCGGGCAGGATTTGTTCTCATTTGAAAACCACTGACTGGACAATATCCGATTCCGTCTGGACGGATCAGGTGAAAAAATTCGTTCAGGCCGGGGGAGGAGACCTGGTTCCGCTCTATATTACAGGTCGCAATTCAATGGCTTTCAATCTGTCGGGCATGATACATCCGCGCATCCGGACTTATCTGTTGTTACGGGAGTTTTTGCGCGGCGGGCACGATTTCAGGTTTACAATTGGTGATCCGGTGTCAGCTGATCAGCTGCAAAAGGTATCACGCAGCATGTCAGTCGGCAATTTTGCACGAAGCCTTGTCTATTCACTCAAGACAGGAAGTCCTGATGTGCCGGATTTGCCGCATCTGATTGAACCGGAACTACGCAACGAGCAGGAAAATGTTCAGGTCGCTCGCAACCCCGTTGCGATCAAGGGCGAAAATGTCAGAAAACTGCTGGATGATCAGGAAGTTCTCGTAAAACAGAATGGCTTTACCATTTTTCAATCTGGACCGGGTGTGTCCAGAGAAATTCTGAATATCATCTGCGAAGTGCGGTTTCAGGCCTACGCATCAGAAACGACTGTTTCCGACCCGGCGGAGCTGGAAGACCGTTATGATGAATTTTATCATCACCTGCTCCTGTGGGATGATGAGCAGGAAATTGTTGCAGGCGTATACC
>JBPCWL010000188.1:0-33784 GCA_051009575.1 Rhizobiaceae bacterium | reverse complement strand
GAACGTCGAATTGCCCGTGTAAGCTCTTTTCGGAAAAACTCACGGTTTGGAAGTTTCGTGGTTTTGTCAACATAGGCGAGTTCGTAGACCTGCTCGATATTGTGTTTCAGTTTGGCTATCATTTCCGAAAATGCTGATCCGAGTTGACGGATTTCGCGTGGACCTTCGATTGGCACCTTACAATCAAGGTCTCCGGCGGTTACAGCAGATGTAGAATCGGACAAACGCCGCAGCGGACCGGTGATCTGCCTAACGAGAAGTGTTGAGAACACAAGTCCCAGTAGTAGAATTGGAACTGAAAAATACAGGTTGGAAAGAATAATTGGTGTCGCAACTGCTGCAAAATCAGGATTATAAAATCGGATCATGATTGAACCGATTGGCTCACTGTTTCTAAGCAAAGGTTCCGCCACCGTGATGGTGTCATCCTTCACCGAATAGGAAACTGATCCAAACTTCAAAGCCTGAACTTGCTCCGCAACGCTTTCCGCTACAGGTGTCACCGGTGTGGCATCATCACCATCAAGATAAAAAGTTCTACCCTGGTCTACCGCCACCACCTGTTTGACGTTTCCTCTGCTGCGGACAGACGCAAGTATCGTCTCAATTTCCGACAGTTCAAAATAACCAAACTGTTTTTCGAGGCTGCGAGCGACCACATTTGTCATTGAAAGGGCTTCAGACAGTCGTTCCTGCTGAGATTCACGGGTTTCCACAACGGTGTCGGTCACTAGCTGGGCAGCCATCAAAGTAGCAGCCAGCCCTGTGACCAGCATTAAAACCCTAAAATGAATCCCGCCCATAGTTGCAATCAGATTGCCCATGATCAGCCGCCCAGCCGGAGATTGATTTCTCCGCTCCCTACTTTTTGCAAAAGGGATAACAAAGAGGGTGGAATAAATGGTTAAACTACTAAAAACGCAGGCAAATTACGGCTAAAACTGATTTTCTTAGTTAATAAAGATCAAAGCTTCCCTCTAAATTTCGATGAGTTATGACTTGTTTTACCCATTGCTTTAAGTCCAACGCTGTGAAAGCTTGTGGACTTCTATTCTGCCTTTTTGGCCTCCCTCCAGGTTGCTCTTTATGCCCATCAGTTCGTCAAGTGCTGCAGAAAATTTTCGCGGCTGCATGTTCATGCTGCTTGCCATGGCAAGTTTTGCGATTGGTGATGCGCTATTGAAACATGTCAGTGAAAACCTCCCGCTTTCACAAATACTGGTTATCAGGGGAACATTCGCCGCAATTCTTTTTGCAATAATTGGTAGAGCGCTCGGCCAATTGGGACCAGTCAGGACCATCATGAGTTTTGCTTTTTTGCTACGCTTGCTGGGCGAAGTCGTCGCGACTGCTTTCTTTCTTACGGCCCTGTTCAACATGCCAATGGCGAACGCATCCGCGATCATGCAAGCGTTACCGCTGACAGTTAGCCTCGGAGCGGCCTATTTCTTCGGTGAAGTGATTGGGTGGCGCAGGATTCTGGCGATCACCATCGGTTTCATTGGCGTATTGCTGATTGTTCAACCGGGAATGGAGGGGTTCAATATCTTCTCGATTTATTGCCTTGTGGCGGTTTGCGGAACCACGACCAGAGACCTCGCTACACGGAAGCTCGCGCCGGACATTTCCAGCCTGTTTGTAAGCCTCGTTACCGTGATTGTGATCATAATTTTCGGCCTTGCCCTAAGTCTGTTTCAGCCATGGCAGCCGGCAACATTTGAAGAGATTGGAACATTGGCTGTTGCTTCGTTGTTTCTGATGTCCGGATTTTTCGGAATCATATCAGCAATGCGAGTGGGCGAAGTCGGAGTTGTAACTCCGTTCAGGTATTCAGTGCTTCTGTTTGCGGTCGTAATTGGAATTTTCTTTTTCGATGAAATTCCCGACAATCTTACAATTATCGGATCCAGTATTGTCGTCTTTAGTGGAATTTACACGATTTACCGTGAACGCGTCAGGGCTGCAAATGGTGATGTAAATTGATGTCAGGAAGCAAGAAAAATCACCCACATATAGCCACTTTGGCGATGGCTGCAGCGATCAGCCCACTTGCAATGAACATTTATCTGCCGTCGTTACCAAGCATTACCAGGTATTTTGAAACGACTGCGGCAACAGCCCAATTATCCGTTTCGTTGTTTTTAGCGGCAACTGCAATCATGCAGCTTGTGATCGGCCCCATGTCTGACAAATACGGCCGCCGCCCGGTTTTACTCGCACTCCTTTTCGTCATGCTGTTTGCAACCTTAATCTGCATTTTTTCCCAAAATATCGAAACGTTTCTCCTGGGCCGTGTGCTGCAATCAAGTGCAGCTGCAGGGATGGTATTGTCCCGGGCAATTGTCAGGGATTTGGTGGATGGGTCAAATGCGGCAAGCATGATCGGATACGTGACTATGGGCATGACACTTGCACCCATGGTTGCACCAACAATCGGTGGAATTCTTGAAGACACTTATGGTTGGCAATATTCCTTCTGGTTGATTTTTGCCTATACCGGAATCGCCATTTTAGTAATCTGGATTGACCTAAAAGAAACCAACAGATTTATAGGAGGAAGCTTTTTCGACCAATTGCGTTCGTTTCCCGAACTCTTCAGGTCAAAACGCTTCCTCGGATACGCATCTACCTGCGCATTTTCATCCGGAGCCTTTTTCGCGTTTCTCGGGGGAGGTCCCCTGCTCGCAATACAATATTACGGATTGAGACCGACTGCATTCGGATTCTATTTCATCTTCATTGCGGTGGGATACCTGTTGGGCAATTTCTTCGCGGGGCGGCTTTCGGTCAATATCGGACTGAACCGGATGATGATGCTCGGCAACCTTGCCGTCTTGTTTGGTCTGGTTTGTGCACTGGTTTTGACCGCCAGTTTTATCAACAGCGCACTTACGTTTTTCGGGCTTGTGTTCTTTGTCGGCCTGGGAAATGGAATTACATTACCAAACGCCAATGCCGGCATAGTCAATGTACGACCAAAAATCGCCGGAGCGGCTTCAGGACTTGGTGCAACCTTGCAGGTTGGTGGCGGAGCCATCTTCGCTGCGGTGTCCGGATATTATGTAAGTTTCGATGATGGTCCGGCATACTTGTTAAGCGTAATGATTTTCTCAATCCTTTGTGCAATTGCGTCCACCCTCTATGTCCTCCATATAGAGAGGAAACGAAGACTGGAGTCCGAGAGCTGTTGACCGCAAAATCTGAAGAGTTTCTTGTAAAACCGGAACCCGACAACAAATCGCTGACTGCACCTGTCAGCGGGATCGACCATGACGGCAACCGGATCGAAACAAGAGTAGTCCACGAACGTGCATTGACTTTGTATCTGAATTCCCAGGAAGTCGTTACAATGATGACGATCGGAGATCATCCCGAACTTCTGGCGCTAGGTTATTTGATAAACCAGAATATGTTGGCGCATGACGATGCGGTAACGGGAATTGACTACGACGAAGATTTGGGTGTTGTCGTGGTACGTACAGAAGCAGAAACTGATTTCGAAGAGAAAATGAAAAAACGGGTGCGCACATCCGGTTGTGCCCAGGGAACGGTTTTTGGCGATATCATGGAAAGCTTCAAAAATGCGGAACTTTCCAGATCTGCAAGGTTGAAAACCAGTTGGCTGTATGCACTAACGCGGAAAATTAACACGGTTCCAAGCCTTTATCTTGAAGCAGGAGCCATACACGGTTGTGTGTTGTGTGAAGAAGATCGCCCGCTTGTATATATGGAGGATGTGGGCCGGCATAATGCCGTCGACAAAATTGCAGGCTGGATGTTCCAAAACAACATGGCCGCCGACAACAAGATTTTTTATACCACCGGACGATTGACTTCGGAGATGGTAATAAAGACGGTTATGATGGGTATCCCGATCCTGGTTTCCCGCTCGGGCTTCACCGCTGCCGGTGTTGAACTGGCCCGTGAATCTGGTCTCACATTGATCGGCCGCGCGCGAGGAAAACGATTTGTCGCACTATCCGGAGAAGAACGTATAGTATTTGACACTGACCCGGCCTCTATGACCGAAGAGCCTGAAAACCTCCGGCGCAAAGGTTCTAGCAATGATTGATGTGTTAGGCGTTGTGTTGGCGGGAGGATTGTCCCGCCGTATGGGCGGCGCTGAAAAAAGTTTGTTGAATATCAATGATGCTCCCTTGATTGCGAGAGTATCCGATCGCCTAAAACAGCAGGTAACAGGGATCATCATCAATGCAAACGGAAATCGGGATAGATTTGGTTTTCTCAATCTTCCGGTAACAGGTGATACCGTCGAAGGATATGCCGGACCATTGGCCGGCGTCCTCGCTGGAATGCGATGGGCAAGCGAAAATACCAATGCTACCCACATCATAACCGCAGCAGCGGATACTCCGTTTTTCCCGATTGATTACGCTGACAGTATGATCGCTAAAACAGTCCGGGATAATATCCAGATTGCGCTGGCAAGTTCAAATGGCCGCCGCCATCCAGTTTTTGGATTGTGGAACCTGGATCTTGCTGACGAACTGGAAGATTTTCTTGTCAAGGAGGAAGGCCGGAAGGTCATGCTGTTTGTTGAACGTCATCGCAATTGCCTTGTTGAATTTGAAGGTAGCGATCCGGATCCCTTCTTTAACGTAAACACGCCGGATGATATGCATCTGGCCGAAAAAATTGCCCGGGAGCAAAACAGTTCATGTACAGATTAAAATGTTTTGGTGTTGCGGGTTGGAAAAACTCGGGCAAAACATCACTGGTTTCAGGATTGGTGAGCGAAATATCATCTCGCAACCTGATCGTTTCAACCATCAAGCATGCCCACCATGCATTTGATCTGGACACTCCCGGTACCGACAGTTTCAAGCACCGTGAATCTGGCGCCAAGGAAGTGGTGCTGGTTTCTAGCAGCCGGTGGGCTGTCCAACACGAACTTCGTGCTGATAGTGAACCCTCCCTGGAAGAGATACTTGCGAAGCTCGATGACTGTGATCTTGTATTGGTAGAAGGTTACAAACGCGGGCCTATTCCGAAAATTGAAATAATCGGACCCGAAAACACTCGCGAACACCTCTGGCCAAACGATGAAAACATCAAGGCTATAGCTTGTGACACACCACTCGAAAACTGTAGTTTGCCTCAGTTTGATAGGGATCAAATAACTGATATCGCAGACTTTATTTTGAAATACTCGGACATTTCGTGATGAAAAACCTGGCAGACGATTGTTTTGTGCACGACAAGGACCGTATGCAGCATAAAGATGCAATCGCTTTGCTGCGCGAACGAATGGCACCCGTTGTATCGGAAATGGAAGTCGAATTGAGTGATGCAAACGGCAGAACTCTTGCTCAGGAGGTAACAGCACCGAGAATGATCCCCGGATTTGATAATTCTGCGGTCGACGGATACGCCTTTGCTCATGCTGATTACGATGCTGCAGGTGGCTTTTTTCCGATCACAGCGCGAATAACGGCTGGCTCAACGGGCGACATTGAGATACCGGAACAATCAGCCGCCAGAATATTTACCGGCGCTCGCATGCCCTCCGGAGCCGATACCGTGGTCATGCAGGAAGATTGCGAACTCCATGAGCAAGATGGCACCAAATTTGTGGTGATTCCGTCAGGCTTGAAGAATGGTGCCAACTGCCGCCTGGCCGGAGAGGATGTCAAAACCGGCGAAATTGTTGCAAAAACTGGCTCCACGCTGAATCCACAGGATCTGGCCGCAATCGCATCAACGGGAACCTCCAGTTTATCTGTTTTCAAGCCACTGAGGATCGGATTGATTTCCAGCGGAAATGAGATATTGAGACCATCAGAACCCTATGAAACCGGAAAGGTGTACGATTCCAACCATTACATGCTGAAGGCTCTGATCGACGAAACCGGGGCTCAATCAAATGATCTTGGCGTTTGCCCGGATGATCGGCAAGAATTGGATGAATTACTGCGTTCAGCCGCAAAAATGCATGACGTCATTATCTCTTCAGGTGGCGCTTCGAAGGGTGAAGAAGATTATTTCGTAGATGCCCTTGGTACACTTGGGACGTGTCATCTCTGGCAACTGGCAATAAAGCCCGGGCGCCCCATGTGTTTCGGACAGATTGACGGCGCGCCTTGTTTTACATTGCCGGGCAATCCGGTTGCAGCTTTTGTTTGCTTCCTGCTTTATGTCCGGCCCTCTCTTGTTTGTCTCGGCGGTGGTGTCTGGAAAGAGCCGCAACGCTACCCTCTTCCCGCAAACTTCGAGATCAAGTCAAAACCGGACAGAAGGGAATTTCTTCGAGGTTCAATCGGAAACGGCCCGGATGGACAGGTTCTGGTCAGCAAGTTTGATCGGGACGGGTCGGGATTAATCACTGGTCTAAGAGCTGCTAACGGATTGATAGAGATCCCAGAGGGCAGAACAAAGGTTTCAAAGGGTGATTCGGTTGATTTTATCCCGTTCTCAGAATTTGGAATAACGTGAACTAGACCGTATCAAGCAACAAGCTGGTTTCGCTACTAAGCACACCCTTTACCTGACGTATCTGTTGCAGCACGCGATCGAACTCCGGCAGACTTGAGGTCTCAATATGCGCGACCAGGTCCCAAGCACCGTTAGTCGAATATAGCGCCGCTATTTCCGGTATCTGCCGCAATGATTTGATGATGGATTGAGAAATACTTCCCTGAATTTCAATTGTCGTTACTGCGCGGATGACCTCATTCTCTGCCTCCGCCGCCAGATCGATCGTAAATCTCTTGATGACACCGTTTGAGACAAGTCTGTCCATGCGCGACTGAACGGTCGCCCGGGAAAGGCCTAATCGGCCGGCAAGGGTTGTAACTGAAGCACGCGAATCTCCCTTAAGCACAGAAATCAGCCTCCGGTCGTTTGCATTGAGATCAATCATTTGACCATATTGCTATATGGTTAGCCATAATGTCCATTTTTTTATGCGTTTTGATCAATTTTCCAACTATTTGTGAAGATGATTCAATGGCAAATTTGCAACTCCAAACTCACGGAATTGCAAATGAAACACATGAATTGCGCAATAATTGGAGCTCCGGTTCAGACCGGCACGAGCGAGCCAGGTTGCCTGATGGGACCGGATGCGTATCGGACTGCCGGTATTGCAAACACCGTCAGGGAACTGGGCCATTCGGTTGACGATCTTGGAAATGTAGGGCGCGAATATGCGCGGGACATTTCTCATTCAAACACAGCCATCAGAAATTTGCCGGAAACCGTGGAATGGACAGAACAGTTGACCGCAAAGGCCTACGAAGCGGCATCGAAGTTTGATTTCCCCATTTTTCTCGGCGGGGATCACAGTCTATCAGCCGGAACCGTGCCAGGAGTAACACGTAGATCGAAGGAACGTGGGCGCGAACAGTTTGTCCTTTGGCTTGACGCGCACCCGGACATTCACACGCTGGATACGACAACCAGCGGCAATCTTCATGGAACGCCAGTCGCCTATTTCACCGGACAAAATGGTTTTGAAGGATACTATCCCGAACTCACTGAATTGGTGCCGACAACGAATGTCTGCATGATGGGTATTCGTTCCGTCGATCCGGCAGAAAACAATCACCTGTCAAAAAGTAAAATTCTTGTCCATGACATGCGGGCCATCGATGAACATGGAATCATCACTCCATTACGTCGGTTCCTTGATCGTGTCAGATCAGCTGATGGCGCACTTCATGTCAGTCTTGATGTTGACTTTCTTGATCCGGAAATCGCCCCTGCAGTGGGCACTACGGTTCCCGGAGGAGCAACTTTTCGCGAGGCGCACCTGATTATGGAAACCCTGTGCGACAGCGGATTGGTAACATCTCTGGACCTCGTGGAACTCAATCCGTTTCTGGATGAGCGCGGCCGCACTGCAAAACTGATGGTCGACCTTTGTGCCAGCTTGCTTGGCCGCAAGGTGCTCGACCGTCCAACCAGGAGTTTCTGAACGATGGAGCAAATCACCTCACCAGCCCCCTCTTCCCTAGCCATGGTCCCGTTTGTCAGTGTCGACAACATGATGAAGATCATCAATCACATTGGTTTGCCGAAAGCGATTGCGGAAATTGCTACCTATATTGAAGCGGATTTCAAACGGTGGGATTTGTTTGACAAGACACCTCGTGTTGCAGCTCATTCGCGTGAAGGTGTGATCGAGCTGATGCCGACAAGCGACGGAGAAACATACGGCTTCAAATATGTGAATGGTCACCCTGCAAATATGGCCCGTGGCTTTCAGACAGTCACAGCATTTGGTGTATTGGCAAGGGTCGACAACGGCTATCCGGTATTGTTTTCGGAGATGACAATCCTGACTGCTTTACGCACAGCGGCAACTTCCGCTCTCGTTGCCAAATATCTTGCACCTGAAAATTCTGCAACCATGGCTATGATTGGGAATGGCGCCCAGTGTGAGTTCCAGGCACTTGCCTTTAAAAAAGTTGTCGGGATCGACACAGTCCGCCTCTATGATCTCGACCCAGAAGCGACCAGAAAAGCCGCGGATAACCTGAAAGACACAGGTTTGAACATTGTTACCTGCAAAAGCCCGGAAGAAGCGGTTACCGGAGCGGAAATCATAACCACCTGCACCGCTGACAAACAATATGCCACGATTCTAACTGACAACATGGTGGGTACAGGTATCCACATTAATGCAATTGGCGGTGATTGTCCGGGTAAAACCGAGCTTCACAAAGACATATTGTTGCGTTCAGATGTATTTGTAGAATACCCTCCGCAAACCCGCATAGAAGGTGAAATTCAACAACTGCCGGAAGATTTTCCTGTGACAGAAATTTGGCGGGTCATGACCGGTGAACAAACTGGACGCAATTCAAAAAACCAGATTACCCTGTTTGACAGCGTTGGTTTTGCAACGGAAGATTTCTCCGCTTTACGCTACATTCATGATCAACTGGAAAATACCGGACATTACATCAATCTGGACTTGTTAGCAGATCCAGATGATCCAAGAGATTTGTTCGGAATGGTAAAAAGAGCGCAACAATCAGTTACATAATGGAGGGATCACCTTAGTGAAGCACAAAATCAGCCGATTGCAACCGCAGGATATAAGTGCTTTTATGCCCCTATCATTCTGGGGAATGCAGGTACTGAGTAATGGGGCAACATGAACACAACTGATGTGATCAAGAACGGGCATGCTGATACCCCTGTTATTTCACTCCGTGACATTCATAAATCCTATGGCGCACTTGAGGTTATCAAGGGGATAGATCTTTCTGCTAAACGGGGTGATGTCATCTCGCTGATTGGCTCTTCAGGCTCGGGTAAATCAACGCTTTTACGTTGTGCTAATCTCCTTGAGATTCCACAAAATGGAGACATCATCTTTGATGGCGAAACGGTGGAATGGAAGGCAAAAGGAAGCGGTCGAATTCCGGCTAATGAAGCTCAGGTAAGGAAAATCCGAACCAATCTGTCGATGGTTTTTCAGCAGTTCAATTTGTGGTCTCACCTGACTATTCTGGAAAATGTTATCGAGGCTCCGGTTACGGTATTGGGCAGGGACAAGAACGAAGCGTCAGAGTTCGGCCAGTCATTGTTGGAAAAAGTCGGAATTGGAGACAAATTTGACAATTATCCTTCACAACTTTCAGGGGGGCAGCAGCAACGTGCTGCAATTGCAAGGGCGCTTGCCATGGAACCCAAGGCGATGCTGTTTGATGAACCCACATCCGCACTTGATCCTGAACTCGAAGCGGAAGTGGTAAAGGTCATCAAAGACCTGGCTGAAGAAGGCCGCACGATGATCATTGTTACTCATGACATGAAACTTGCGCACGAAGTGGCAAACCATGTAGTATTTTTGCATCAAGGGGTAATTGAAGAGCAGGGTACACCTGAAAAAGTCTTTGATGAAACACAATCAGTTCGCCTGAAGCAGTTTTTGAGCGCGACTGCTCGGGCATAATATCAAATGCTCAATAATGAGGGTTGAAACCCAGGGAGAAGATACATGAAAAAACTGATTACTGCAGCAATGCTTGCGGCCTTCACCGTAACCTCGGCGTGGGCTGCGGATGTTGTGCGTATGGGTACTGAAGGCGCTTACCCTCCGTACAACTTTGTCAATGACAAGGGCGAAATCGACGGCTATGAGCGAGAAGTTGGTGACCGTCTTTGCGAAATCGCTGAACTCAAATGCGAATGGGTAAAAAATGAATGGGATACCATTATTCCAAACCTTGTATCCGGTAACTACGATACAATTATCGCCGGTATGAGCATCACCGAAGAGCGCGATCAGGTTATCGATTTTACTCAGGAATATTTCCCACCCGATCCAAGCTCTTATGTTGGTCTTAAAGGTGCGTCAGCAGATGCGACCAAAGGCGTTGTTGCCGCCCAGGTCGGGACAATTCAGGCGGCTCATGTTGCGGCTTCCGGAGCAACAGTCGTTGAATTTCAAACTCCGGACGAGACCATAGCTGCGGTTCGCACCGGGGAAGCGGATGCTGTATTGGCCGATGACGCATTTCTCAAGAAATTCGTTGAAGAAAGCGGCGGAGAACTGATTTTTGTCGGTGACAAGGTCATGATCGGTGGCGGCGTCGGAATTGGTGTGCGTGAAAGTGATGGCGAGCTGAAAGACAAGTTGAACGCAGCAATCGACACAATGAAAAAAGACGGATCGCTGAATACATTGCTTGCCAAATGGTTCCCGGACCGTCCCGACATAAAATACTAATAGAACAATTATCAGGGGCTGAAAATTCAGCCCCTGATCTTTCAGAGGTAACAGAATTTGTTCTCGTATTGTGAGAATCCCTCAACCTTGGAAGGGTTGATTTGGTTGAGTTGTTATCTCACCACCAATACCCATTTCTCGTTTTATTACAGTTTCCTAACTGTTATAATTTTACTGGCGATTACGGCTCCAACAGCACTTTTATTCGGCTTTGGAGGTGCATTGGCAAAGCGCTCCAGCTTTCTCCCGCTTTCAATTTTCGGAAAAATATACACCAGCATGATCAGGGGTGTTCCCGAGATCATTTTCTTTTTGTTTGTTCCAATCGCAATGGACCAGGGAATCGAGTATATCCGGCATCGGGTGCTGTGCTCTGAAGTAACTGATCCGGTTTATCGCGGACATGATTTTGTGGTTTGCACCGCGGCAAAAATGCCACTTAGCACTGCGGATGCCTGGGTGCATTCAACTTACAATTTTTCTTTGGCCGTAATTGCATTTGCCATCGTCTTTGGAGCATTTGCAGCGAATGTTATTGACGGAGCACTTAACGCGGTTCCTAAAGGCCAATTGGAGACAGCTGCTTCTTACGGACTAACCAAAAGGCAGGTTTTCTGGCGAATTCATTTGCCGCAAATGTGGGGATATGCGCTGCCCGGTCTGTCGAACCTTTGGCTTATTTTGATCAAATCCTCCGCGCTTCTTTTTCTGTTGGGAATTGAAGATATCGTGTACTGGGCCGGTGCTCTGGGCTCAACCAAAACCGCCGCTTATTACGAGTATCCGCATCCCGACTGGCGGATATGGTATTTCCTCGCGCTACTCGTGTTTCATCTAACCATGACCTGGATAAGCAGCAAATATCTGAACCGCCTGTCAGAGCATCTGTCACGAGGCCAGGCAACCTTGGCAAACACGGGTGCGGCATCATGAGTTGCATGCAGACCCTTACAGACTATAGTTTGCGGTCAATAGGATTGGGCGAACGCCGGTTACCAATCAGCGAAATTACGTTGTGTGAACAGTTTGTACTTATAGGCAGCGGATTGATCTGGAATGTCTACTTTGCAATTTTCGCACTTACTCTGGGCTTCATGTTCGCAACATTACTTGCATTGGGCAAAGCAAGTTCCAATCGTCTCCTGGCTGTTCCTTCCCGGACATTCGTATTCATCTTTCGGGGTTCCCCTCTCTTCATTCAATTCTTTTTCGCATACGAAACATTTGTGCTGCTTCCGAAACTGGGAGTGGATATCAATCTGGGCTTCGTAGAAATTACCGCCGAAACCCGATGGCTGACCAAAGCGTGGCTTGGAGCTTTGGTTGTTTTGTTTTTCAATACGTCAGCCTACAGTGCAGAGATTTTCTATGGTGCTTACCGATCTGTTCCAAAAGGAGAAGTTGAGGCAGCACAGGCTTATGGCCTTAATGGTTATCAAAGGTTTCGCAAAATCATCTGGCCAACATTGCTGCGCCTTGCATGGCCGTCATATACTAACGAGGCAATTTTTCTGTTCCACTCAACTGCTTTTGCCTTCCTCGCAGGGTTTCCGGCATGGCGCCAACAAGGAGACGCGCTTTATTATGCGAAATACTTTGCCGACAAAACCTTCAATCCGTTTATTCCCTACCCTATCGTTGGTTTCTATTTCATCTGCTTTACGTTGTTGATAATCTTCCTCTTCGGTGTCGTGAACCGACGACTGAACAAACATCTTGATCCTTCGGACCGCAAACCCCTGCGCTATCGTCCGCAGTTTATGAGATAGTCTGATGTTCGATACTGTCTCCGTTCCATTCTGGCTTCTTGTCCTGCTGATACTTGCGGCATCGATAACTTTCCTCGACCGTATATTTGCACCCGGTGTCAGGTGGTTTTTCCGCCGGCGTCTGAATACCGCGATTGATGAACTCAATGCGCGATTGGACACTCGGATCCAACCTTTCAAACTCACGCACAAACAATCGCTTGTCGACCAGTTAATGTACGATTCTCATGTGATTGCGGCAGCTGAGGAGGAAGCAGAACGGGAAGGAACTCCGATATCCGTTGTCATGGCAAAAGCTGAACGTTACGCCCGCGAAATCATACCGTCATTTTCTCCGTTGGCGTATTTTGGTGTTGGTACGAGGATTTCAAAGTGGCTCTCTGAACTTATTTATCATGTAAATCTCGGCTACGTAGATGACGAAAAACTGAAGTCTATCAGCCCCGATGCTTCGGTTATATTTGTCATGAACCACCGATCAAACATGGATTACATTCTAGTCACCTACCTGGCTTCCACCAGGACAACCCTGTCTTATGCGGTGGGAGAATGGGCCCGGATATTCGGCCTGCAATCCATTATTCGTGCAATGGGTGCTTACTTTATCCGGCGTTCATCAGGCAACGAACTCTACAGGCGTGTGCTCGCCCGCTATGTGGCCATGGCAACCCGCGAGGGCGTCACGCAGGCTGTTTTTCCTGAAGGCGGCCTCAGCCGGGACGGTAAAATTCAGCCACCAAAACTTGGGTTGTTGAGTTACATGCTGAGTGATTTCAATCCGGCTGGTGACAAGGATATTGTCTTTGTTCCCGTCGGAATAAATTACGACCGAACGCTGGAAGACCGCATCCTGACCGCTAGAATAGAAGCCGAACACACAGGACGCGATTTCTCTTTCAGCTTTGGTGCGTCTATCGCATTCGTTTGGTCCCTTCTGCGGCTGAGATTTGCCGGAAAACTTCACAGGATGGGTTATGCCTGCGTAAGTTTTGGCAGCCCAGTTTCCATGAAAACCTGGCTCAAAGATCATAACATCCGGTTCGCAAGGCAGGGCGAAAACAAGCGATTTGAAACTATAGATTTCCTCGGCAAGGATTTGATCAAGGAAGTTGGCGATGTAGTGCCAACTGTTCCGGTAGCCCTTGTCGCTACTGTTTTCGCAAGAAAAGAATTCAATCAGTCTATGACAGAACTTGAAATAAAAGCCGAGGTGTCTGAGCTGATTACTGAATTGGCCGGAAAAGGAAATCACGTATACATTCCCAGAAAGGATCTGGATTATGCGGTTAGCGCCGGGCTTCGCATGTTAATCATGCGGCATATTCTGGTCAGCGGGACAGACGGGCATATTCATGCAAACAGTGAAGAATCCGTACTTCTGGAGTACTACGCAAATTCAATCGGGCATTTGCACTAGGATTTGGCGAAATCACTCAACAACGATTGTATATGTTGTACTTGATCCGATTCCGCTAGCGATATCGCCGGGTAATTTCAAAAGCGATAATGTCGGTTTGTACAGACCAGGTTTGTCGCCAGCAATGAATACAACCTGCATAATAGCACCGCCGATATTGGCCCCGGCCCTCTCATTGTACCTGCTTGTAGGGACCGAAAGAAATGGTTTTTCAGACACAAGCGGCGTCAATATCTGATATCCTTGAGCGTCTTCCGGCACCTGTATACTGATACCACCAATGATGGTGTCAATAGAGGGGTGAATAAATCCGTTGTCATCGGCATCCTTGAATATCAAACCACCTTCGAACTTGCTTAATTCTTCTGGTATTTCAAATTTCAATTCAGATAACTGTACCGCTGACAGGACCCCGGCACCAAGTATACCCTTGTTGCCGAGACCTTCATTGCGTTCATAAAGCATAAACGGAAGTGGCAATGTGTTACTGGCCACGCCCAGTATTTTGCCAACTTTTACCCGTTGCCAATTATGGTTGCGTTGATCGTGCGGGACATTTGTCGGGAATATCTGAGGTATCGGTTCCGGCAAAAACGCGATCTCACCCTTACCGGAAGCAATTATATTATCACCGCTGTCATAGATCCGAACTTCTACTACCCCCTTCTCGCCACGGGAAACAAAAGCGCTTGCCCGTCCGACATGTACAATTTTTATCCCGCGCTGACGAATTGGGTCGAAAGCCGAGCCGGGTGCAGCTGAAAGCAGTGTTTCGGGTCTGAGACCATCTCGGCTCTCAGGGGTTATGACGAAGGTTTTGTCATTTGCACCTTCACTAACGGTAAATCCTGAGAGCGCTGCTGGCAGGCCCTGTTGCGGTGTGCCTGCAACCAGCAGAATGGCTTTGTGATCAAGCGGTATGTCCGGGTCCCTTTGATAGCCAGACATCATTTCAATTTCCATGCGACCGCCAGGTGGTATGCCATACCCGGGGACCGCGGGATCCAGAAATGCATCATCAAGATGCTGATCCGTTTTCAAAAAGATGTTTATCCCGCTGCGGATATCCCGAACAATGCCATTTGCAAAAATCGGGGCACTTGTAACTTTGCTAACGATCCCATCTGCAGATGCAGGTTTCAATCCGGCACTGAAACAAATGAAAAATGCCAGTAAAACAGTATAAAACATTCCGTTCCCCAACATGCAGTTAGAACCGGTTAATTGTCGGAAAAACTGTTTTCGGGATAATGGCATTGCTATCTTTTTCAAACCTTATAATTAGTACCTGTAGGTTAGACAGGAAGGGCATCAGAATGGCAAGAGTTGCATTTATTGGCTTGGGCGTAATGGGGTATCCCATGGCTGGATTCATAGCAAAAGGTGGACATGAGGTCACGGTTTACAATCGGACAGCGGCAAAATCTGAATCCTGGGTCAAGGAATACGGCGGCAGCAGCGGCAAAACGCCGGCAGAAGCAGCCAGGGATTGCGATTTCGTCTTCTGCTGCGTCGGAAATGATGATGACTTGCGCAGCGTTACAATCGGTGAGGATGGCGCTTTCAACAGTATCATGGAAGGCGCGGTTTTTATTGACAACACCACCGCATCCGCAGCGGTTGCTCGTGAATTGGCAGACGCAGCGGCCGAACGAAAATTCGATTTCCTAGATGCACCGGTTTCGGGCGGCCAGGCCGGGGCGGAAAACGGTATCCTGACCGTGATGGTAGGTGGCGAAGAGTCCGTATTTGAAAAAGCCAGACCCGTAATCGATTGTTATGCACGCATGATTGGATTGATGGGCCCCGTCGGTAGCGGACAGCTTACCAAAATGGTCAACCAGATTTGTATTGCCGGCTTGGTTCAAGGGCTTTCTGAAGGAATTCACTTTGCTCAGAATGCCGGTCTTGACGTCGAAAATGTGATCTCGGTTATCTCCAAGGGCGCAGCACAGTCGTGGCAGATGGAAAACCGCTATGAGACCATGAACAAGGGCGAGTATGAACACGGCTTCGCGGTAGACTGGATGCGTAAGGATCTTTCAATTTGTCTGGATGAATCCCGCCGGAACGGAGCCAATCTTCCCGTTACTGCACTGGTTGATCAATTCTATTCCGAAGTCCAAAAAATGGGAGGCAACCGGTGGGATACTTCCAGTTTGCTGGCACGATTGAAAAACGCAGGTTAGCAACCGCGTATAATTTAACACTCCAAATCCCGCATAATATTACCGTGAAAAACTGCACTGATCATTCGTGCACGTTGAAATTGTAACGGTTTGCCATACGTTCTATTCTTGAAGCACTTGTAGTGAATACGAAACTCGTGCGTAATGCGTTCGATTGTGCGCTGTTCCTGTCCAGCCACTGAAAAGTGGAAGATTGATAGGCAACAAACCCGGGAATTCTGGATGCCTCTCTGGAAACGGAAATTCGGTATAACTACTGTGCTTACGGCAACGTTCGGCGGGCTGGTCGCTCTATCTACCGGAACCTTGCTTTTTCTCTCCCTAAGTACAGCACTTGAAACAACCCGCAACACGCTTGGTTCGCGGCTTCAATACCTGATTGATGAAGCAGCGCAGAAATCGCTGACATACTTTCAACCGATGGAAAATCAGGCGCGCTGGTTGGCACAGGAAATTGTTGCTGGAAAGATTGATCCGGAAAATCCGGTCGGATTCAAGGCCGTGTTGACCGGCGCAGTCTCCACACTTCCACAAATTGCCGGCATATCCTTCCAGTATCCAGATGGTACAGGTTTTTTCTACCAGTCAAGCAGTGCAACATTGCAACGCGTAGAGTGGCCACAAAACTGGCGCGTGCGGCTAAATCGCAATGAAAAAAATCCGCAAACCGCCCCACCTGAAAAGGGTGTATGGGTTCTTCGCCCGTCGGTTCTGGATGGAAAACCCGCCACCACGTTTATTGCTCCGGCAAGAACACCAAACGGCGATATCGGCGTAGTCGCAGTGCGAGTGAACTTAAACCCGTTGTCAAAACTGCTTGCAACCAATGCAGAATACCGGGGACATAAGCTGGTTCGGTTCATCTTGTTTAATAACCGAGTTGTAATCGGCCATCCCATGTTACCGGAATTTGATGAAGTAATCCGGCCTACCATAGACGATCTCGATGATCCGTTTTTGAAGCAGATAGATCAGGGAGAACGCTATCCACTAAGAATTGTAGGCGAAATTCCACATGTGGAAACTTTCGCATTGCAAACTGATCAAGGTCAACGGATTTTCGCGACAATGACTGATACAAGCAGGCAAGCAGGTGGAGAGTTATTGGTCGGGGTTCACTTCGACCCCAGTGCCGCAGAAGCTGAAGTAAACCGGCTACTGACTGTATTCATCATTGGTATCCTGCTGTTGATCGGATCAGTGATCCTCGCATTTTTCCTCGGTCGGAGGGCAGCAGCTCCGATGAAACAGCTGGCTGATGCGGCACAACTCGTCCAGAATGACAAACTTGATGAGGTAACTCCCCTCCCGGTAAGCTCGGTCAAGGAACTTGCCTCGGCTACCAGTGCTTTCAACGGTATGGTCGACGGACTAAAGGAACGGGTAAAAATAAGGGACCTTTTCGGTAAGTACGTTCCGCAGAATGTTGCGACACTCCTTCTGACAGATGATACGACTGCCCAGCCCAAAAACGCGGAAGCAACGGTTCTTTTTTTGGATATCGAGGGATTTTCGTCAATTTCCGAAAAATTGAGTCCGGCAAAAGTCGTCGCAACAATGAATGCATTTTTCTCTGAAGCGGTGAACCTGATTGAGGAAGAAGATGGCATGGTTACGCAGTTTCAGGGAGACGCCATCCTCGCGGTATTCAATGTACCGGTTCCGCAGGAAAATCATGCAGCCGCCGCAGTACGTGCCGGTCTGTCAATCATCGATAACATGAAGCAAAACAAGTATGCGGGTCAAACGCTGAATTGCCGTATCGGCATCAACACCGGACCACTTGTTGCAGGTGCAATTGGCGCGCAGGACAGGCTCAGTTACACGGTATACGGAGATGCCGTTAATGTGGCCTCGAGGCTGGAACAAATGAACAAGGAATTTGATACCCGGATCCTGATGACGCAGGCCACCGTTGATCTTGTTGAAGATTTGCCGTTCGAACAAATTGGAACATTGCCTATACGCGGACGAAACGCACCTGTGGATGTCTACACGGTGGTTAGCTAACTGCCCGACACAGAAACGATGACTTCAAAATCTTTCAGCAGCGGTGGCTCTAACCTTTGTCAACCCTGATGTAATCCAGCGGCAATTCTGTTGTATCCTTGATACGTTCCATGGCAAATGCACTGGATACATTTTCAATATCAATATCGGAAACAAGTTTCTTGTAGAAGCTGTCATAGGCGGCGATATCGGGAACAACTACCCTGAGCAAATAATCAATGTCTCCGCTCATCCGATAAAAACCTGTGACCTCAGGAAATCTGGATATTACTTCTGAAAATCTCTTCAACCATTCTTCGTTGTGTTTGTCGGTTTTGATAAAAACAAACACGGTAACACCCGCATTGATGCTTTCTGGATCGAGAATGGCAACCCTTCTCTGGATCACCTTGTCCTCTTCCATTTTTTGGATACGCCGCCAGCAGGGCGTAGTTGAAAGCCCTACTCTTCTTGCTATATCCGCAACAGGCAAAGTTGAATCCTGTTGAAGTATTCCCAATATGGCTTTGTCAGTCTTGTCCACTTGCACCTCGATTTTCAATCCGCAAAACACCATTCCATAATTCAGACAATTTTGGAACCATTTTCTCAAAAGAGGCGATAATTTCTAAAGAAATAGAATTTTTTGGCAAACTCTTAAATCAGATGCTGAATCTTTTTCTGCAAAAACGGCAACAAGTCACTGGAAAACCACGGATTTTTCCTAATCCAGGCATTATTTCGCCAAGAGGGATGTGGAAGCGGAATACAGACTGGTCCGTCTATCGCATCTGATATCTCACACCAGTTCTTGACAGTTTCAGTCAATGTCCTGGATGCCTGCTCCCGCAAATAGTGTTTTTGCGCATACATACCAATCAGGAGCACTAACTCTATCTGTGGCATTGCCTTTGAAACTTCATCTTGCCAACGCTTGGCGCATTCCTTCCTGGGGGGAAGGTCTCCCCCTTTGTTATCAAGGCCAGGAAAGCAAAAACCCATAGGCGTAATTGCAAGTTTGTCAGGATCGTAAAATATCTCTTCGTCAATTCCCATCCACTCCCGCAAACGGTCACCTGAGGGGTCTGTGAAGGGACGTCCAGAAGCATGCACACGGGTTCCCGGCGCCTGACCAATGATACGTATTCTCGCTTTTTCAGACAGTACGGCCACGGGTCGGGGGGAATGGGGCAGCGGATTACCTTGGGGTTCTGTCACACAAATGCGACAGCGGGAAATTTTCTCCCTCAGATTTTCAATTGAAGCCATTATAGTTGAACACTTGGCCTGGCCGATACTTCACCGAACCATCGTTTGAAGTGATCGAAGCCCTGTTCCGGAATTTCCAGACGGGCAGGCTTGAAAAATTGAGTGGCCACAAGCCCCGTAATATCAGCTACGGAGAACCGATCTCCTGCCATGAATTCGTTATCTGCCAGTTGTCTATCCAGAACCGCTAAATACTCGATTGCCTGCTTTTGGTTTTTAAGACCCCAGTCTGGAATTTGTTCGCCTTCCAGGACAGCAGCACCCGGATGCAAATGCCTAAAAGATTGGGCAACCCGAAGAAAAAACCCAAACTCCACTCTCCGGTTCCACATCTCAATCATTGCCTGTTCGAGAGGCGACCGGCCAAACATGTTGGGCTCCGGATGGTTGGCTTCCAAATAACGACAAATTGCGATCGTCTCAGCAATGACAGTACCATCATCAAGTTCGAAAAAAGGAACCGTCAGGGAAGGATTCTTGGCTTTTATTGCATCAGTTCGGTGCTCCTGCTGGTTCAGGTCCAATTGCACCGTCGGAATTTCAATTCCTTTTTCCTTCAGAAAAATTTGCACCCTTCGGGGATTTGGGGCTCTTCCACCGTCATACAGCTTCACAACTCGGTCTCCTCAAAACAATATTTCTTTCTACCACTGGAAAAGGCTCTTGAGCCAGTCACTTTCATGCTGCCGACCTTCTTCACGTCGCCAGTCAGAAGGTAAATCGAATTTTCCCGCCCATAGTCCGACACCATTTTGCTTAGCCTGAGCTTCTTCATTTTCATAATCACCAAACGATACGGCCCATCCCTGAAGCACCATTTCACGGTTCAACTCGATCCCATCAGCAGTACACACTGCCAGTAACCGGTCATATTTGTCGACCTCATGGCCTTCACAAATTGTCGTTACTTTCTCGGCCATTCTCCTCAACATTGAGGCAGCTATTTTCCCGCAAGGATAGGTGCTGGATTGATTCTGGGTATTGTTACAAAGTTGACGGTATTCAGGAGCATCGAGCCCATAAAGTCTTATCTCCCTGCCCGCAATTCTCAAACTGTCTCCATCAATTGCTACAGCTTGCCCGCTCACTTTGTCAGTCGCCAGATTTGCAAACCATGCCGAAACAAAGGCCAGTCCGAACAAAAATACAAACAAGATAAGAAAATCCAATATTCTGCTTCGTCGCACGTGATTTCCTGACTCTGAGATTTCCTAACAGGATGTTTACCATTTCTGTCTACGGTTCGTTAAGGCCTGTGATGGGCGGCTGTATGTATCGAGTAAAAGCCGGAATGAAACACCTCAGTGCTTCAATAGACAAGAATGTTCTGGATGTGGGCAAAAAGCGTTCTGCATCTTCAAAAGCTGTGCGCGAATTCAGAACTCGCCTTAACCTGATTGGTGACGGCCCAATAGCCTACAAACATGAGCTTTTAGCCGGATTCGCGACCAACCAGATCAATGCACTTTTCATAACACCAGCGCTCTTGATACTGGCTGCATTGCTCGCTGCCCCCTGGACAGGCTGGTTACTCACAGGTTTTTGGGCAGTTCTTGCAATCATTACACATGCAATTCCCGGTGTCCTGGCCAAACGGTACTTGGCTGCCAACGGTTCCGACACAGAATCAGAGAACTGGCGGCGAGTTTTTATTCTCACTCAGGGGTTGGTAGCAGGCGCATGGGTTTTCTATACACTTTTGCATTGCAGTAACTGCGGAAACCAGTTTTCCATAATACAGTTTTCAACCGTGCTGGTTTTTGTCGGCGCAATCTCTATGCTGAACCATGCGTTGGGAATTGCGTCACTCATGGCCGTTGCACCACCCGCATTGGTACTGGCTGGCCAACTAATTTACACGAACGACACCGCCATGATGACGATGGGTGGAATTCTCGTCGCCGCAGTGATCTTCTTCTTCCTCATAGCAAAACGTTTTCAGACACTGCTTCTTTCAATGCTGGAACATTCGACTGAAAAAGAAACACTTATCGCCGAATTGGAAACCGAAAAATCTTTCTCCGAAGGTGCACGTGAACGTGCTGAGGAAGCAAATCTCGCTAAGTCAAGGTTTCTTGCCACAATGAGTCACGAGCTTAGAACACCGCTCAACGCTATTCTTGGTTTTTCGGAAATCATGCGCGACGAAGTATTTGGCCCCCTGGGTTCAGACACTTACAAGGATTATATCAACGACATTCATAATTCCGGTTCACATCTGCTGAAGCTGATCAACGAAATTCTGGACATTTCCCGTATCGAGGCAGGTAAGCACGAACTGAATGAGGAAAACATGAAGCTGGTGTCAATTGTCGACGAAGCCCGCCATATGATTGATATAAAAGCCAAACAAAAAGACATTGAAATCAGGACCGTTTACGAAGAAGGTCTCCCCGAGGTCTGGATCGATGAGCGTGCAATTCGACAGGTCACCTTGAACCTGCTGTCAAATGCGTTGAAATTCACACCGACCGGCGGGGAAATCAAGGTAAAGGTAGGCTGGACAGCCAAAGGTGGGCAATATCTATCTATCAAGGACAGCGGACCGGGTATCCCGGAAGACGAGATTCCAATTGTTCTTTCTTCCTTCGGACAAGGTACGATTGCGATTAAGCATGCCGAACCCGGGACGGGTCTTGGCCTTACAATTGTACAAGCGCTGCTACACATGCATCAGGGGCGTTTTGAACTGAAATCGAAGTTGCGGGAGGGAACTGAGGCAATTGCATATCTCCCCAAAGAGCGTGTCGCCAAACATGTCGACATGCCCCCGCCACTTGCAACTATCCTGGAAGATGAGATTGAAGAAGCCTGACAAACAAGTCAGCTGTTGATGGCAAAAGCTGCAGAAGCACTTCTTGCAATTCCTGCAGCTATTGCAACTTGTATCGCTGGATTGGCGGAGGCATGGTTATCCAAAACAAACTTCACACCAACTCTTTCGGCCAATTGATCGACAGCCGGATTGCCTGTTGGCTGCGCCATCATGCAATGGCCTGTTGAACCTGGGTCAAATTTTTCCAAGAGTATCAGACATGTCATAGCAGTGGGGCCTCCCAGAAGAACCGGAATGTGTTGAATACGGGCAGCGAGGATCGCACCGCAAATTGCTGCGGTCTCCCTGCCACCCAACCGCCGTAGGATTTCAAATCCGTCGGCACAATGACCATTTACCAACTGAACCGCCTCTTCTGTAAGGCTGACTTTTTCACTCTGCCCATCAGAAAAAATGCCCTTGGGTTCCACTCCCCCGACTATGGTAAGGATTGCCGCATTTGAAACATTAAAATCATCTTCTATCACCGCCGAACATAAAAGGTCGGTTCCCCCTGCAATTGCCTCCATTCCGAAGGCAATGGTGCCAGCGCAGGATTTTTCATCAAGGGCCGCCTCATTTGTGATGTCAGCTACAGGAATCTGCAATGCCAGATCCAGTACTTTCAGACCCAGGTCATAGACATGACACACACGATTGATGGCAGCAGAACCAGAAGAAATTTCTGCGATTTCCTCAAGGAGTCCGGAACTGTCGTGACTATCGACTGAATGCGTCCCAGCGAACAGGGTCAGGACAGGACGCTTTACGGATGGAGACGTGCCACTCCACGCTGCCAACCATTTACACAACTCACCCAAAACAGAAGATTTTTCTCCGAAGCGCTCGGTAATCTGCGTTTGCGTTAACGCCAGTACATCCTCATTGGCGTCAGGCAGTTGTGCCAGTAAAGCTCGAAAATCATCAAACGGTAGCCCGCTTTCGCGAATTTTCATTTTGTCTTCCGGAAAAATTCAGTTGATGGAAAGGTTCTTATGCAATAAGTGCAACCTGCTTTTAACCGAGGGATTTCGCTTGTAAAGGCAAAACCCCGCATTTAGATAAAGTGGCATGTCCGGCACTATCAAATCTCCTTGTATTCTCGTCTGTTCAATCGACATGAAAACCAATTACTGCTTTGGTTGCGGGCGCACGCGCGAAGAAATTTCCGGCTGGATGAATTATTCGGATGAGGAACGCGAAGACATCATGGCCACACTGGATGCTCGGCTTGCAACGGTTGAGCGAAAACCACGCCGGGAAACCCGTCGCAGAAAAATGCAGCGGGAACGGGAAAAGGCATCGATGTGAATTTTCTCTGGGCAATTCTGGGCCTTATTGGGGCCATTGTGCTTTACCTGATACTCACCGGCGAATCCGCTACGACTTTTGGCCTCCCGAACAATCAGTTTGCCGCGGCCGCTGCAATGAGCCTTTGGGCAGCACTGATCGCAGCAGCGGTCATTCCCCGCAAAGGTGAGTTTAAACAATTCGCGCGAAACGCTGCTATCTGGATTGGCATCATCCTGGTTCTTACAGCCGGGTATGTTTTCCGTTACGATTTCCAAGACATCGGGTCAAGAATGACAGCGGGTCTAATTCCAGGCAGCCCACGAACAGTTCACTCGCTGGAAGGGCGTGAGCGAGTGGTGCTTTCAAAAGCCGATGGCGAACATTTTCTTGCAAGAATGAAAGTAAATGATGTCAACTTGACCATGCTGGTTGATACTGGTGCAACATCTATACTGCTGACAGAGCGGGATGCGGCATCGGTCGGCATCGATGTCGGGCAACTGCAATACAACATCCCAACCAGCACAGCAAACGGGTTGGCTTATGCCGCACGGGCCCGTATCGATACACTTCAACTCGGCCCCATCGAACGGCGCAACATGTCCGTTCTGGTCTCCAAAAACAGCGCGCTGTCGGAAAATCTCCTGGGAATGAGTTTCCTGGGATCACTGAGTTCTTTCGAGTTTCGGGGTGACGAACTCTACCTGACAGATTGAGCCGCTTTATTATGTAAGGCTGATAAAAAACCTTACTGCAACGACTACCAGAAAAATACCAAATCCAACTTCAAGTTGACGCTTGTCCAGCGCATGGGCCAATTTCACACCGATCGGCGCGACCAGCAATGTCACGGGAATAATGATCGCGACCATCAGCAAGTTTACGAATCCCAATGAGAATTCCGGCAATCCCGAAGCGCCCCACCCGGCCCAGATATATCCAAGCATCCCGGGAATTGAAATTAGAACACCAACACCCGACGAAGTGGCTACTGCCTGATGAATGGGCCTTCCGAACAGAGTCATGAATGTGTTGTTGAACACGCCTCCACCAATGCCCATGAACGTCGAGAAAAAGCCGATAAACCAACCTGCAACATACTTTCCAATTCCACGCGGAATATCATTAGCGGCCTTCCAGCTATCTTTGCCAAACAACAGTTTGATTGCAATGATAAGTGAGAAGAACGCAAATATTGCCCGCAACATGCCACTTGATAGATAGGCCGCAACGATTGCCGCAAGAATAACTCCAACCGGAACAGCAAATACAAAGGATCTTAAAATATCCATATCCACTGCACCTTTAGCTTTGTGGCTCATAAACGAGCGAATTGAGGTGGGCACGATGATTGCCAGAGATGTTCCAACTGAAAGGTGCATTCGTATTGCTTCATCAATTCCAAGAATCCCAAGCATTTGGTAAAAAACCGGAACAAGCACCGCTCCGCCGCCGATTCCAAACAATCCAGCGAGCACACCAGCAACACCTCCTGCAATCAACAGGGCAATCACAAAGGGAAGAATTTCCGTCAGTGGAGGTAGGGAAGCCAAGTGAGTTCCTTCAGCCGGGACAAAGTCATGGCATATTGAGGATCGCCAGTCAGGTCAAGGCGCAGAAAGCTTCCTCTGGAAAAAGTCCAGTACCCAGCAAATCAGAGAACGACGACTGTCGTTCCAACCGGTGTTCTGTTGTAAAGATCAATTACGTGATCATTAATCATTCGAATACATCCGTTGGACGATGCTGTCCCAATGGTCCACGGTTGTGTAGTCCCGTGGATCCGATAATAGGTGTCACGATTGCCTTTGTAGAGATAAAGTGCCCGTGCACCCAAAGGATTATTCGGGCCTCCCGGCACGCCACCTGCATATTTTGCATATTTGCGTGGCTCGCGCTTGATCATGTTCTGAGTGGGTGTCCAGCTCGGCCATTCCGCTTTTCGTTTGATTTTTGCGGTCCCAGACCAGGCTAACGCGGCACGTCCAACACCAACACCATAACGGCGGGCCTTCCCGCGTCCCTGGATAAGATACAAATATCGCTGATGCGGATCGATAACAATTGTCCCGCGTTTATATTTACGGCTGTATCTCACAGTTTGCGGAACGTGCTTCGGATTTACCTTGAATTTCTTTTTCTTCTTATGGGCAAAGGCACTGGATACCGGCAGAACGCCCCCACTCAGGGCAGCAATTGTTGTCACTCCAGTCAAAAACTTCCGGCGATTGATCATCTTTCCCACTCCAAACTTGAATATTCCAATCTAATTCATGGCCCAGCATGTATGAGGATAAATAGCAAAACGATAATGAACAACACTTGAACCCGTCACGAGTGCGTTATAGGGCATTCATTTCAATTCTATGGTTAATGTAAATATTGAATCAGGCGGCCAGGTTTACCGAACCAGCAACAGCTGAAAATGCCTCTTCAAGTATCTCAGGCCCGGCTCCAGGTCTGATCGATTTAGTGCTCAGAATCTGGCGGTAAGCTCTTGCTCCGGGCACACCCTGGAACAAGCCGATCATGTGCCGGGTAATCTGGTTCAATTTTCCGCCATTTGACAGATGCAGTTCTGCATAGCGGGTCATGCCCTCAAGGACATCGTTGAAGCTTGTGCAGTTGCCCTCATCGCCAAAGATTAGCGCATCTACTTCCATCAACATTGACGGATTGTGATAGGCCGCCCTTCCAAGCATCACACCATCCACGTTTTCAAGATGGCCTTGAACTTGAATCAAATTCTCAATTCCACCGTTTATCCCAATGAAATGACTCTGGTTTTTGAGCTTCAATCTATGAACCCGGTCATAATCGAGCGGTGGAATATCCCGATTTTCCTTCGGAGACAAACCTTCAAGCCAAGCTTTACGGGCGTGAACCCATAATCCGTCAGCCGCTCTGCTCCAAACTTTATTCGATAGGTTATCAAGGGCAATCTCGGCATCCTGCTCGTCTACCCCGATCCGGCATTTGACCGTAACGGGAATGTTGACCGCTTCTTTCATGGCAGAAACACAGCGACCTACCAATTCCGGTTCCCGCATCAAGAAAGCCCCGAACACTCCAGACTGAACCCGGTCTGATGGGCAGCCGATGTTTAAATTGACTTCATCATAGCCGAACTGTTCGCCAATTTTTGCCCCTTCCGCCAACTTGTCCGGATCACTTCCACCCAGTTGTAGAGCCACTGGATGCTCATTTTCATCAAAACCTAGCAGATAGTCACGGTCTCCATGAATAATGGCATCAGCAACAATCATTTCAGTGTAAAGCAGCGCATGTTTTGTCATCAGCCGGTGAAAAAACCTGCAATGCCTGTCAGTCCAGTCCATCATTGGTGCGATCGCAAAACGCGGCCCGAACTTTCCGTAGTGTTTCTGCAGGTATTTCATGGCAAAGGCCATACTCCAAAAAACAGCAACAAAAAAGCCCGCATCACGAAATGCGGGCTTTAAAACGCTATTGGAAAAGGAGACTTATTCGTCGCCTTCACGCTCTTTGAGAGCTGCTCCGAGGATATCCCCGAGAGATGCGCCAGAATCAGTGGAACCGTATTGTGCAACGGCTTCCTTTTCTTCAGCAATCTCAAGCGCCTTGATGGATACACCAATCCGGCGGGCTTTCTTGTCAAACTGAATGATACGAGCATCCACTTTCTGACCGACAGAGAACCGTTCCGGACGCTGTTCATCACGATCGCGGGAAAGATCCGAACGGCGGATAAAGGTTGTAAGTTCCGTGTCAGCAATGGAAACTTCCAGGCCACCATCCTTGATTTCGAGAACTTCACAGGTAACGATCGCACCTTTCCGCAGAGCTCCGGAATCAGCAGCTTCTCCGACAGGGTCTCCACCAAGTTGTTTGATGCCGAGCGAAATTCGCTCTTTCTCGATATCCACATCAAGAACGACAGCCTTGACCATATCACCCTTGTTGTAGTCTTCGATCGCCTCTTCGCCAGACTTGTTCCAGTCAATATCTGAAAGGTGAACCATGCCATCTACATCGTTTTCCAGGCCAATAAAGAGACCAAACTCTGTCTTGTTCTTGACTTCGCCCTCAACTTCGGTGCCGCCTGGATATTTCTCAGCGAATTCAGTCCACGGATTTTCGAGTGTCTGTTTCAGACCCAAAGAAATTCGGCGTTTGGCAGGATCAACCTCAAGAACAATAACTTCCACTTCCTGGGAGGTGGAAACAATTTTGCCCGGATGCACGTTTTTCTTTGTCCATGACATTTCCGAAACGTGGATGAGTCCTTCGATTCCCGGCTCAATTTCAACAAATGCACCATAATCGGTGATGTTGGTAACGCGTCCGGTGATTTTCGTTTCAAGCGGATATTTCTCGTCAATTGAATCCCATGGATCACTCTCAAGCTGTTTCATGCCCAGCGAAATACGATGAGTATCCTGATTGATACGAATGATCTGAACCTTGACTGTCTGGCCAATATTCAGGATTTCACTTGGATGATTGACACGGCGCCAAGCCATGTCAGTAACGTGGAGAAGACCATCGATACCGCCAAGGTCTACGAATGCACCATAATCGGTAACGTTCTTGACCACGCCCTCAACGACCTGACCTTCTTCAAGGTTTTGTACGATCTCTGAGCGCTGTTCTGCACGGCTCTCTTCCAAAATAGATCGACGTGAAACAACAATATTGCCGCGACGGCGATCCATTTTAAGGATTTGGAACGGCTGCGGATTGTTCATCAATGGAGTTACGTCCCGGATCGGACGGATATCCACCTGCGAACGCGGCAGAAATGCCATTGCGCCATCCAGATCGACAGTGAAACCGCCCTTGACCTGATTGTAGATGACGCCTTCAACTTTCTCGTTATCCTCGAACAGTTTTTCAAGGCGGATCCAGCTTTCCTCACGACGGGCTTTCTCGCGTGAAAGCACAGCTTCACCCATCGCATTTTCGACACGTTCCACATATACTTCGACCTGATCACCGACATTCATTGAACCGTCGCGCCCTGCAGCGCCAAATTCTTTCATTGCAACGCGGCCCTCAACCTTGAGGCCTACGTCAATTACCGCCAGATCTTTCTCAAATGCGGTAATCAAACCTTTTACGACAGCTCCTTCGACCACATCATGGGTTTCAAAGGACTGCTCGAGAAGAGCTTCGAACTCTTCCATACTTGCACTGGTTGTCATGAATACTCCTGCGCAGAACGGCCCGAACAATTGGGAAGCGGCTCTGCGATTTGCGCTACGGGTTTGTGTTTCGATTATCCAAAAATCCTTTCGGTTCACCTCTCCGGTGCCGATGGGTAGCGCGATTAAGGAAAATTTGGATCGCTCAGCGTTCAGACAGTTTCTTTTCAACAAGTTCCAAAGCTGTCTGGAACGCGGTCTCTATACTCATTTCTGTCGTATCAATCAAGTGGGCATCTTCAGCTGGTTTCAAAGGGCTGTCCGCCCGCCCCATATCGCGCTCATCACGCTTTTTGATATCTTCCAGAATATCTTCGTAACTTGACCCGCCCCCCTTTTCATCCACCTCCCGATGGCGTCGCCTAGCTCGGGCTTCAGCAGAAGCCGTGACATAGAGTTTTAAATCCGCATCAGGACAAACCACAGTGCCGATATCGCGGCCATCCAGAACAGCACCCTTGCCGTCACCAGCAAACTTCCTTTGCATGTCGACCAGCAACTTCCGCACATTGCTCATGACAGCAATTTTTGAAGCTGCCTCGCCGACCTCATGCGAAGAAAGAACTTCCCTGTCCAGGCTTGCAAGATCAAGATTTTCCGCAACAATTTCAGCCAGTTCCTCACGATCAAGCGGCAGTCCAGATTGCAGCAAAGCATGACCAACTGCACGATAGGTCAGCCCGGTATCGAGATGCGGCAATTCATAATGCTCAGCCAAGCGACGCGCCAAAGTCCCCTTCCCCGAGGCTGCAGGGCCGTCAATGGCAATAGTGAGGGGTTTATCTGTCATGCGGGAGCTTTAACAAAGATTGGAAGAGAGGTGAAGCTTGTACCAACCTCAGTCCTCATGAATGACGGCTTCGGGCCCATCCTTGCCGTTCGCTCTGTGTCGATGACAGGATATTTGGTTGAATGTACCATCGTCAAAGATGACCCAAAGCGAACAGTAATCAATACGATGGTACTTACTAGAACACATCCTTTGGTTTGGCTCTTGCGCCCCATTTCTCTGGGTCGGGTAGGCCAACCGATGACCACGCTTCCTGCAGAACACGAGACTCTGCACAGGTGGTTCGGGGAAAATCATCAAGAATATCGAGCCACGGCATTTTGCTTTCCAATCCGCCGTGAACTGTTGGGGCGAACTTCTCCGGCGTATCAAGGCAGGATGTAAACAGAACCAGATATGCAGCAGTTTTGGGTTGAACCAATCGGTAGGCAAGACTGGAACCACACGAGGAACAGAACCCCCGCTCTGCAATCGGAGAGGATGCGAAGTATTGAGGTTCATTACCGGGGAAATGGACCCCGGAAGCTGGAAATTTCCATTAGGATCGAAACCAATTCCCGTCCGAATTGTGCCATTCGTAGGCAAATCGGGCTGCAATTCGATTGTCATGATAAGCCCAGAGCTCCTTGATGAGTCGATATTCGAATTCCGATTTCCATTTTTGTGTAAGGAAACGCTCAATCTCGTCGCGACCATTGATGAATTCCGATCGGTTTCTCCACCGACTATTTTGGGTATAGGCAAGCGCGACATTGGCCGGGTTGCAAGAATTCCAGCCATCTTCTGCTGCGCGTACCTTCTGTATGGCCGATTTTTCGGTAAACGGTGGTAAGGGAGGTCGTGTCATTTTTTGCATCTGCCTTTTAGGTTTGGGATGGCTCCGGCCGTCATTTAGGGAGGAGCTGTTTGACGGCCGGAGTGGGGTGCGCCGGCGGGGCGCAGCGCGGGGGGATTGATCAGTTAACCGCAGAAGCCGTAATTTTTGCTACCGTTGCGTCCGTATCGGCCACGTGGCTTGCAATCATCCGGAAGTTTATAAGAGCGGATTTGTAGCCGTCATATCCAGGCACTTGAGCAGCAGCGGTAGCGTCTGTAACGACCATGACTTCAAAGCCCTCTTCAATCAGCGCACGCATATGAGACTCGGTGCACAGGTTGGCCGACATGCCGGCAATAATTACTTTGTCAATGCCTTGTTTGCGCATTTGCAGTACAAGATCGTTGGATTCCGGGCCATAAACCTTGTGCGGGCTGGTAACGACGGTTTTTCCATCATTGATGTATTTCTTGTATTGGTCGAGCCAATCTGCACCTGAGCCTTCAACGTCATGCGTGTGCAACGGACCTTCGCGGTCAAACATGCCGATTTTGTGCATCACCGTCTCAAGCGCACCTTCAAATTTCCATCCGTGATCGTGTGGATAATAGTAGTGTGGTGAGATGAATACTGGCATCTCAGTAGCCTTTGCAGCCGCAAACAACTTATCGATGTTTTCCACTGTTCCATTGGCTTCGATGTTTTTGCCAACAACGCCCCAGGTTACACCATCAGGGCTGAGAAAATCGTTTTGTGGATCAGTCACCAACAAAGCTGTCCTGCCCTGAACAATTTCAAAACCGGGGTCTGGCAATCCGCTGTTGTCGGCAAGTACGACTCCACTTGTAGCTGATATTGCCACAGCAGCTGTAATTGCCAGCGCAATTACACCAGTACGAATTCTGTTTTGGAAAGCAGAGCTTGAGGTGGTCTTCATAATAGTCTCCTTTTGTTTGGGCACTCGGCCCGTTGCGGGTGATATTCACCAGCCTTGTGAGGACTGGCGGCACAAGCTGGCCCTGAGGTGGCCTGAGAACCTGATCGTGATCGAAGTAACGCCGTTCAGGCCACGAGCAACTGATAAACTCCTTCCCAATTTGTTGTAAAACGCAAAAATCTCACCCGTCGCCTGATGAGAACGAAATCGACGCAACGCTGAACAACTGGGAAGCTTTGAACAAGGACCCGACCCAGGAGATGTTTTATGGCTACTATTCTACATATTGATGTGAGTGCTCAAACGATTGAGCGATCCATATCCCGCAAACTATCTGCGCAGTTTCTCGAAACATGGCAGGCTGCACGACCTGATGATACCGTTATCCGCAGAGATATCGGTGAGAGTCCTCCCGGATTTGTTTCAGCTCAATGGATCGAAGCCTGCTTCACACCTGAAGACGAGCGCACGCCCGAATTGGTAGACGTGCTAAAAGAGTCTGACATTCTAATTGGCGAACTTGCGGATGCCGATTTGGTGCTGCTAGGAACTCCAATGTATAATTATGGTATGCCCGCCGCCCTAAAGGCTTGGGTTGATCGTGTCATTCGCATTGGAAAAACCTTTTCTTTCGATCTGGCCCGCGGCGACTACCCGCTCGAGCCGATCCTGGGCGGGAAGACACTTGTAGCGCTCACATCCAAAGGTGAGTTTGGGTTTTCTCCCGGTGGCATGCGCGAACACATGAATTTCCTGGATGGTCATATCGAAGCCGTTGCGCACTATCTTGGTCTGACAGAGCGGCATTTCGTCCACAGCGAGTTTCAAGAGTTTGCGGATAAACGTCACGAGCGTTCGCGTAACGATGCAGAAAAGGCTACTGTCGATCTTGCAATTACTCTTGCTGCAAAGATGACATAGGACAATTTTTAGATGGCAATTCAGCGCTTACCGCCCCTCAATGCTCTGAGAGCCTTTGAGGTGGCGGCTAGGCATATGAGCTTCAAGGACGCGGCCGATGAGCTGTGTATTACACCAACAGCTGTGAGCCATCGCATCCGGGCACTCGAAGAATGGCTAGGCGTCAAGCTGTTCAACAGGCTTACACGATCCCTTCAGCTAACCAAAGAGGGAGAGACCTACGCACCGATCATCCGAGAAGCCTTTCAACTTCTTTCAGATGGCTCCGAAGCGCTGAAGAAATCAAATGATGGCGGAGACCTTTTGATATCATCAACAATGTCGTTTGCCTCCAATTGGCTCACGCCAAGGTTGCCCGGTTTTTATAATCAGTATGATGAGTTTCACATAGGCGTTGAGGCAACAGACGAACCCGTAGATCTATCAAGAACCAACATCGATGTCGCCATCAGATATGGTGAAGGCGGATACGAAGACTTGCATTCGCAGATGCTATTTACAGATCTTGTCACGGCAGTATGTGCACCTGAACTGGCAAAAAACTTGTCCTCGCCAAGCGATTTATTGGAGCTTCCATGGCTGGATTACCACTGGGCGGGTTTTGGCGATCGTGATCCCAGCTGGTCAAAATGGTTTTCAGCCGCCGGCCTCCAGGAGGTAGTACTTGGAAGTTCTCCGGTTTTTAGTGAAGAGCACATGGTTCTCTCGGAGGCAATCGCCGGCCGCGGGATTGCATTGGTTGGCGTTGTTGCCGCGGCAGATGCAATACAGCGGGGAGCATTGGTCTGTCCGTTCTCGGTCGCGCTCGAAAATCGATCTTATTACTTCGTATGTCAGCCGCAGGCACTAAACCTGAAAAAGGTAACAGCCTTTCGAAACTGGATCATCACAGAAGCCATGAAATTTGACGAATTTGTTGAAGGTCACCCCGAAATGCAATTCGAAAACATACAAAGATCAGAGGACCTGACATGACAATTGATAAATATGATCCAGCAAAACCTGATGGCACGAATTTGTCGATTACAAATGCGATTTCACCTAACGGAAACGGCGTTCCTGGCGAACGTTATCTGATTCCGGCGCGACAGGGTCGCGCAGTTCGATTAAAAAAAGACCAGGTGCTCAACATCTACAATCCAAGGGGCAATCAGGTTTGTGATTTCTTTGCGCTCGTGGAGGATGTACCGTCCGAATTCTTGTCCATGGAACATTGTCGAACCGCACTTGGGCGCGTTTATGTGCGCACCGGCGATGTGTTGGTTACCAACCGTCGCAGTCCACTGATTGAAATTGTTGAAGACACATCACCTGGTGTGCATGACATCTTGATCGCGTGTTGTGACCTTCCGCGTTACCAACAGCTTGGGGCAAAAGATTATCACGACAACTGCGCAGATAATTTTCGGATGGCTCTTGTTGCGATAAATTTGCCAATCAAGCACGTACCTAGCCCTTTCAATATTTGGATGAATATCCCTGTAGCTGAGGGCGGCGACTATAGCTGGGAAGCCCCGGTTTCAAAGGCTGGTGACTTTATCCAGCTAAAAGCACATGCCAACTGTATCGCGGTGATGTCGGCGTGCCCGCAGGATATGACACCTGTAAATGGTGTTGGTGTGCAGCCTGCCGAGCTCGAATTTGAGTTGGGCTCTTTTTGACACCGGAAACTGAAAACCCTGATCTAATCGTC
>JBPCWL010000187.1:0-7253 GCA_051009575.1 Rhizobiaceae bacterium | reverse complement strand
TAAGCACCCTGAGAATGTATTACCTGGCACTCTGGCGCTTGAGGCGCTCGGCCGGATCAGGGCAATTTTTCCGGGTGAACTGGAACGTCAACGAGACGTACTCAGTTTCGCCCGGGATATTCTGGAGATAAGCCCGACACCATCCAGTATTTCAGATGATATGAGACTGTTGTCTTTGATTTCCGGCGGATCGAAAGTCTCGGCAGATATTCAGGCTATGATTAAAGGGCTTGATGACCTTACGGAATCGCAAAGTGCTGCACTGGATAAACTTCAAGCTGATTACTTCGAAGAACTCTCGGACTTTTTCAGCCGGGTTGGACAGCAGGCGATCGCAGATCGGTTTGCGAAGTCAGCAAAACTACCCGGCAAATTTGCGATGGACGAAGGTGACGAAGTCGCAGCCGAAACCCTGCATGAGAATGACAAGATTTCATCTGAATGGGAAGAAGCAGATGCCGCCCCGCTTTTCTGGAAAACAAATATTCCGGAACCTGGCATCACTGCAGTGCATGGCATCGGCAAGAGTACGGCCCATAACCTTGAGGAAATGGGTATCTGTAGCCTGTCGGATTTGGCCAATTCATCAGATGCGATGATTGAGCGAATAGATGATGAAATTAGAATGCTGCCAGGCAACAGTGGAAGCAAATGGCGCCAACGTGCTCGTGAAATCCTGGCGAAGGAGTGAGCCGTGGATCCCGCCCTTCAGGAGTTGATCACAAAAGGAGATCCGGGCGACCAAGTTGAAGCGATAATGCGCTTGAAAGATTGTACTCAAAGCCCGCCCAGGCATATTAACGAAATCTGTGGCTTTGGTGATATTCGCACTATCAGGCTTGCGCGCAGAGACATACTTCATGTTTGGTCAGACCCGGCAGTAGCTTCCCTGAAGGCTGCCAAAACAATTGCAGTTGAACGGCCTCTCGGATTGTCCAGGTTCCTGGCTTCGCGCAACGGCCCAACCCAGGGATCGACTGCTGCCCGGCGTCCATCTGGCCTCCATGAAACGGGCCGGGGTATTGTTGTAGGAGTTGTGGATTGGGGGTTTGATTTTGCGCATCCAGCATTTGCAGACGAAAACAACAAGAGCCGTATACTGGCGCTTTGGGATCAACGTGATTCCAAATTGCCCACTCATCACACATCACCACAACCATACGGTTATGGACGGGTTTTCACATGGTCACAGATTAATCAGGCATTGAAGCAACAATCTCCCTATGAGTGGCTGCAGTATCATCCAGGTGACGCTGATCACGGTCGAGGCGCTCACGGGACCCATGTGGCAGACATTGCGGCAGGATCGCCGCGGGGGAATGGGGCCGGTGGCCTGGCACCCGACGCGCAACTTGTCTTTGTTCATCTGGCTACTGATCGTCTGGGAGGACTTTCCGATCTCGGCAACTCGGTCAGAATTGTAGAAGCCATACATTTTATCGATTCGGTGGCGGGAGATGTTCCCTGCGTAATCAATCTGAGCCTGGGGCGACACGGCGGATCAAAATCAGGACAATCCCTCGTGGAACGTGCACTCGATGCGTTTGCACAGTCACGGGACAATGCATGTATAGTTCAAAGCGCCGGCAATTATTTTCTTTCCGATTGCCATGCGTCAGGCACATTGCGTCCCGGAGGCGCTCGTAACCTGGAATGGAAAGTCAAACGGGGCGACGTTTCTGAAAATGAACTTGAGATTTGGTACTCGAATCGCGACCGCTTTCGAGTTTCCCTGACGTCGCCCGACAGACAGTATTCTGTTGCTGCTTCGCTTTTTGAAACCAAAATAATGCGCCAGCATGATGGGTTTGAAATCGCGCGGCTTTACAATCGTGCGTTTGAACCGAATACCAATTGTCACAATTGCAATGTTTTTATTCGGAAAGGCGCACCGGCGGGGACATGGACAGTTCGCATTGAGGGCGAGCAGGTGGTAGATGGCCGTTTTGATTCATGGATTGAACGCGATAGCGGTGGCCGCCGGAAGCAGAGCAAATTCTCCTCCAGGGATGTGGATACAACTTCGACAATAGGTTCGATCGCATCAGGCTTTCACAGTATCGTGGTCGGAGCAGCGCAACTTACCAATTCCCGGTTGATTTCTGCTCGTTTTGGTAGTTCTGGCCCAACCCGGGATGGACGGACAAAGCCGGATGTTGCAGCGCCCGGCGTCCGTGTATTGGCAGCGCGGAGCACCTTCCCGGAAGCGTCAGAACCCCTAAGCATGAACACCCGGATGTCGGGTGCATCTCAAGCCGCCCCCTATGTCACGGGTTTGGCAGCGCTTTGCTTGGAAGCCGGTCGGGGGAATCTGGATTTTCAGGATGTCCGAAAGGCAATAATCGGCACCTGCGAAAGGGCACGAAATCTGAAACTGGAGGACATACTCCGTTTGGGGGCGGGAATGGTGAACCCATACAACGCAGTCGAGGCGGCTCGCATCATTGGGCTTTCTAAAGCCGCGACTAATCAGGAGGATACCTTATGACACGTCATGACATGAGAGGATTTCGCTGGGGCGAAGCCCATGGCAGCGATCATTCTGCACATCGATTTGAGAAAAATTTGACGGTAGCCTTTGCCCGTCGTAACCGAAGAAGTATTCCCGGCAGAGCCCGTGAAATCATGGAGTTGGCGGATGCCGGACCAAAACTTTTCGTTCATTCCCGCTTCCGCGGAGATCCGAAACTCGATGCCGTTCTAAATGGGCGCGTTTTTTTAAGGCGTGGTTCACGCGGCCGATCAGTCAGTACCGTCCAGCAGGCACTTGTCGATTTGGGACACGATCTGCCGAGGTTCGGGGTGGATGGTGATTTCGGCTCGGAAACCCGCAATGCAATCATGGATTTTCAGCGATCTGTAAGGCGAACAAATCCCGGATTTGCGGTAGATGGAATCATTGGGCCAAATACGATGGAACAGCTCGATCTGGCTATCTCACGTCTTCGTCTCCGAAAAAATGTCACCCAGCTCGCTCCTGCTGAGCGGATCAATTTTGTTAACGCGATTAATGAATTTGAGCGCCGGGGCATGCGGACGCAATTTGTAATCGATCATGGCCTCGCCAGCAACTTTGCCCACGGCAATTCCGGTTTTCTACCTTGGCATAGACAATTTATAATGAATTTCGAATCCCAGCTACGCTCAATAGACGACCGCGTCAGCCTTCCTTACTGGGACTGGATAAATGATGACGGGGTGGATGCTCGCGGAAACCCTGATTGGAATGCAGTTATGACGTCATTGGTCGGGGGCAATGGTACCGGCGCTCCGGTGAGCTTCCAGGGCGACGTTATAGGACGGGAGTTGTTGAGTGGGCCAGTTTCTCACTGGCGTTTTATTGAAGAGAACGGCAGACAGACAACGACTCGCCTTGCCCGTGAATTCAACACGCGGCTCGTTCGACTGAGCGGAGGCAGGGTAAGTGGATTACCGATACAAGCCACACTTGATCTGGCAAATGCAATTCCCGTTTATGATGCGCCTGATTTTGGACGGGATCCGCCTAACCCGAGTTTTCGCTCAGCTTTGGAGCGGACTTTGCATAATCTGGTACACGTGTGGGTTGGCGGCCAAATGGGTGAGGTGCCGGTTTCACCAAACGATCCTGCATTCTTCTTGCATCATTGTATGGTTGATAAAATTTGGGCAGACTGGCAGGTGGCAAATCCAGCTGCGACCTATTTACCGCCAACAAGAACGGCAAACGCACCTGGCTTAACAGATCCAATGAATGTGATGAATCTTGATCAACCCGCGCCCGGTACTGTCACTCCGGCCGCAGCTTGGGATCTTTCAAACCAAACAGACAATTTCGGAAACTCACGTCTTCGCATCCGATATGTATGAGTTCCTGCGCATTAGGAAGGTTACAGGGATTTTCAATCGGCCTCGTTAACCGGATTCGGACTGACTATAACTACTTGGCTCTGGCTTTATCAGAATTTTCTCGAGCGAAGAATTCTGTAACCTCAAACTTGAGGGTTTGCTCTTCGTCATCCCAAGTTGTTTCTTCCTGTCTACTGACTAATTTTAATCCACAAGTGCAAGGTGGATCGCATTTGCATGGATCGCATTCACAATATGGGTTTACCGGCTTTGACATGTTTCCCTCCAACGATTTGATAAGTAAAGTTGGCAACAAGTTTTAGGACGTAAAACTCCTAACTATTCTATTGTCTCGACGTTTTGCAAAGTCATAAAATTGTTAATGTTTAATATGATGTGACAAATTTCCTATTACCAAATTTATTCTGAAAAACTACTTACCGTCATTCTAAGGTGGAAAAATGGCAAGAAGTTAGTTGTCACTTGTACAATATTTTACAACAGCCGTTGAGGAGACATTGGCCGGTTTCTGCTTACGGCAGCTACGAGCCCAAAGCTACCCGCTTCTGTATTGGAACGAATGTCGGTTTGCTAGTGCTTTAAAGTGCCGTTCTGCTAAGCCTCTATATACTCGGAAACACAAAGTTGAAAGAAATCGAGAGCCGCTTCGCCACCAGAACCCTTTGCCAACATACCAACTTCGTGACGAGGTGATTGCAATGCCCTTTGCATTTTTTCGCAAACCCAAACGTCTTCAGTTTGAAAGTCGCCTGTTTCCAGTGGATGCTTCGTCCAACTGGAAGATTTAACAAGACCGCTTGCGCTATCATATCCTGGGATATCCTTTGCGCGATAGGTGTAACTCATCCATCCTTTCGGAGCCCAATTTCGAACTCTCAGAAGCGTTGTGTTGGCGTCAACTGGTTGCATTGTCGAGATCGAAAACCCCCAGGGATTCGGTGTCAGAATAGTCGTCGGAAACAACATGTATACGCCGCCGTAACCAGGGACATCTGCACCTTTTACAACCTTGAGGCCTGATCCCTTCGCTGAATTTTCCACGAACTGCGGGATACGATGTTTGACACCCTCTCGCTCTGTAGACCACCAAACCATATGGCGACCGAATGTTTCCCAGATGTTTTTGTCATGGGTAGGGCCGCCGAGTGTATGTTTGTGCAAATATGCCAGATGATAGCCATCGATGGCATTTTCGAGAAACACTTTCCAATTGCACTTCAATTCATAGACAATGTCATCCGGGTTTTCTTCCAGGTCACTTGATGCAAGGTCATGTGGCCAGGGGACAGACGCCAGATCATTCACCCATACCTCAAACGGCTCCTCCGGTTCAGAATCCGGATGAACAAACACAAGATTCTTGAAGATGCCGATTGCAGCGCCGAAGAGCGTAACGCTCTTTTTGTCCAGATCAGGAAAACACTCTTGCTGCGCAGGCACACCTCTGAGTCGGCCATCCAGATTATAGGCCCAGTTATGATAAGGACAGAGAATGGTTTTCCCTGCGTTGCCGCATCCTTCCAACAACTCTGTGCCCCGATGACGGCAAATATTGTGAAAGCCTCTGAGTTCATCATCACTGTCTTTCACAACGATCAGAGAATGCGAACCAGCTTGGACAGTCCGATAGTCACCCGGTTCTTTGAAATCCATTAGAACCCCTGCAAAGGCCCATGTTCTGCTAAATAATTCCTTCTTCTCACGCTCAAGCCATTCGTCAGAAACATATGCCTCACGTGGAAGGCGTTGTATTGGTTGTTCGCCGGTCATGACTGCGGAAGTTTGCATTGCTTATTACTCCAGGGCAATTAGATTGTCGAAATTGATTAATAATCATTATTGACAATAAATCAATGGCCCGATAGGTTCCGACTACTATTTTTGAGGTGCTATCGATGTCAACTCTACCATTTGCAAATAAGGATCAATTGTCGTTCCGGGATAATCTGAAACAACAAAAGTGGCTGACCTTGATCGGTTTACCAATCTTGTTGGTCGCCTCTTTCAACGGCGTCTATGCAATGTGGGGTCTGTTGTTCATCTATTGGGGTGTGGTTTCGGTTAGGTCTGGCGAAGTGTATCTGCTGGAGCCCATTGAAAGAAATCATGATCCGGCGCTTTTCTGGATCATTTCAATGATGTGGATCGGATTTGGCGGACTATACGTTCTTACCGATTATTATCCCGAACTCTGGCTTTACTAGAAAAATGATAAACAGGATATGACGCGGAAATTCCTATCAAACGTTTTGGCAATTACCGGTTTGATAATGGCTTTGGTCATCAGCTTCGGAGGGCCTTTGGTATACGGCCAATCTATAACCCTGAGCATCCAGGGACTGCGTTCTTCAGAGGGTTACGTCCACGTACTGGTATATGACAACGTGAAAGCGTTTGACGAAACATCCCACACCGATTTTGTAACTTATAGGACCAAATCGGCTTCAGCAGGCGAACTGTCTATGAACCTAAATGGAATCCGGCCTGGTACCTATGCCCTGATGATTCACCATGATGAGAATGGTAATAACAAATTCGATTCTGATGGGCAGACCCCGTTGGAAGGTTGGGCGTATTCGAACAATGTTGGGCAAACACAAACACCAGACTTTGTGTCAGCATCATTTGCGTTTGGAGACACCAACCAGCAACAAAATATCAACATCAATTATGCAAATTAGCCCTTGCCCAGACCAAGCCTGAAAGATGTTCGAACAGAAGAGTTGCTGGACGCATTTATGCGTTGTGTTGCGCGTTATGGCCTGGATGGATCCACGTTGGAAAGAATATCCAAAGAAGCAAATGTCGGGCGGCCATTGTTGCGGCACTATCTTGGAAACCGGGAGAAAATGGTTGAGTTGCTCATCAATCATGTGATGAACAAGTTTTTTGAAAAAACCAAAAAACTGTTTGCTGATCTTCCTGCACAAAATCGAGTTTCCACCCTTTTGGATGTGCTTTTCAGTGGCGACACTCACGAAGCTGACAATGCAGCGGTTTACCAAGCACTCGTAGCTGCATCTGATCGCTATGAAGGAATGCCAAAGAAGCTGATTGGATTTGTTACAGATTTTGAAAGAGCCATTACAAGAGAACTGGCCCTTGAACACCCAGTGGCTGATCTGGCGAAATGCGGCATTGTAGCGGCTGGTATTACAGCCGTATATTTCAACCATGACGCAGCATTGCCACTTGAGCCAACCACATCTTGGCGCAGAAAACAAAAGGCAGTTGCGCTTACGTTGCTCGAAAGCCTCAGTTGAATTCGGTTTTTCCTGGAAGCAGACATCGGGCAACATTCGCATTGTGGTAGCTTTGTCCGCACACCTGCCATTCAGATTGATTGTAAGTCCTCATTGACCACCAGCAGCCGTTTGTCCTCTACAAACGAACCGTCCGCTTCA
>JBPCWL010000186.1:0-41108 GCA_051009575.1 Rhizobiaceae bacterium | reverse complement strand
GCGCTAGGCGCGGAAGCATTGGGAGCCATGGAAGTTGCCAAGGACCTGACGGTTGAATACATGCACATCCGCAAGCAGTTTGGAGTTCCGATCGGCAAGTTCCAAGCCTTGCAACACCGTATGGCGGATGTGCTTATTGAAATTGAGCAAATGCGGTCAGCTGTGATCAATGCTGTAGGTAATCTGGGGGCAGATAGAAAAATGCGGGAGCGCGAGGTTTCCGCCTGCAAACATCTTTGCGGAACCATCGGCAGGTTGGTTGCCGAGGAAGCCATCCAGATTCATGGTGGAATGGGCATGACCTGGGAGTACCCTGTTGGCCATTTCGCCAAGCGGATCATCATGATAGATCATCTGTTTGGTGATACTGATCACCACCTCGAGCGTTATATTTCACTTTCGTGAAAATCAGGTCAAACTTCATAAGGAAATGACAATGAGTACAATTGAATCCCATCTTGCAGACATGGGCATCACGATCCCTGAACCGGCAGCACCGCTAGCAAGTTACGTTGGCCATGTGGTCCATAACGGCTTGGTAATAGTCTCAGGCCAATTGCCTTTGGTGGATGGAAAATTGTCCCACACCGGGCTTCTGGGAGCCGACGTCAGTGTTGAAGAGGCTGCTGAAGCTGCCCGCAATTGTGCAATTAATATTCTGGCTCAGGTCAAGATTGCCTGCGGTGGAGATCTGGAACGGATAGAACGCTGCATCCGGCTTGGCGGATTTGTAGCTTCAACCCCGGATTTTACTGATCATCCAAAGGTGATTAACGGGGCATCGGATTTTATGGGCGAGGCTTTGGGTGATAAAGGGGCTCATGCCCGCGCCGCTGTCGGGGTTGCCGCATTACCATTGAATGCGTGCGTGGAAGTAGAAGCCCTGTTTTCCATTTCGTGATTGCAATGGCGACCTTTTCAATTCCTTCGGAACCAATATCTGGACCAGCTGCATGGATTGGAAAGGACATGGTGGCGTGCCCTGAAAAGTGGATCGTTGAACTTTCAGCTCCCCAGATCGAAGGTCTCGAAAGTGCTGCTGAGCACTATCTTGGCCTCGATAAAGACATAGGTGAAATTACAAAGGCCGATTTTCCGCTGAAACACTTTGGAACCCACCTGGAGCAGTTGTCCGACAAGCTGCTGCACGGTACAGGTGTGGAGGTTTTGCGGGGATTGCCGATCCATAACTATTCGCAGGAAACCGCCGCTGCTATTTTTTGCGGGATCGGTGCACATTTGGGCAGTGCACGATCCCAGAACGCAGAAGGACACATTTTGGGCCATGTGCGAAACATTGGTGCCGATGCCAACGATCCCTATACCCGAATTTACCAAACATCGGAACGCCAGACCTTCCATACGGACTCTGCGGATGTCGTTGGTCTGTTATGCATTCGCGAGGCCATGAAGGGTGGACGGTCTCTCCTGGTCAGCGCGGTTTCAATTTACAATCGAATGCTTGAAATTAGGCCTGATCTCTTGCCTTTGTTATTTGATCCGATTGCAACAGACAGAAGAGGAGAAGTGCCGGATGGCATGAAACCTTACATGGAAATTCCGCCACTTAATTGGCATGAAGGCTACCTGACGGTTTTTTATCAACGGCAATATATCGACAGCGCTCAAAGATTTAAACATGCAATGCGGCTGACTGAGGCACATGTCGAGGCTCTGGATCTGTTTGATGAACTGGCCAATGATCCCGATCTGCATTTTTCAATGCAGTTGCAGCCCGGTGACATGCAGTTTGTATACAATCATTCCCAATTACATGACCGTACCGGATTCACAGATTGGCCCGATCCGGAAAAGCGCCGCCATTTGCTGCGCCTTTGGCTTTCAATTCCCGGGGACCGTCCGTTACCCGAATGTTTCAAGGAGCGGTACGGGTCAATTGAGATCGGCAATCGGGGTGGGATCATTACCAAAGGAACACAGCTTCACGCTCCACTGGATTGAACCGGCCTTGGAATTTTCAGCCTTTACGATCAAATTAGTTTTGTGGGTCGAGAAAAGTCCGGGCAAGCTCCTGAGCTTCGCCGAGATATTGTTCATGCTGTTCTTGCGGAGTGTTTTGATGAACCTCGTGAAACATGTGCGTAGTCACGTCTTTGAATCCGCAATATTCACAAACGCCCACGTTCAGTTGTGTATGAAAAGCGGCATCATAGCCGCGCTTGGCAAGAGCCTTGGCGCTCGCGCCCGCCGTGGTGAGAATCAGAACTTTCCTGTCTTTCAAATAGCCTGAATCCGGATCCGAGGGGTCAACCCATGCCCATCCAAATGACATGACGCGATCAATCCAGCCTTTCAACATTGCCGGCAATGACCACCACCAGAACGGAAAAATGAAAATGATGGCATCTGACCATTCAACCCTTGCCTGTTCCTTCAAAATTTCCGCCGGCATCGGTTGATTATCAAACTGTCCGAAGTCTTCCTCGGTCATGGCAGGTTGGAAATTCTCAGCATACAAATCTGCAACCTGGGTTTCATGCCCCGCTTGTGCGAGACCTTTTTCAACCGCCCCCAGTATCGCACGGTTAAATGAACCTTTTACGGGATGGCAGTAGACGATCAAAACTTTCAATTTTTCCAGTCCACTTCTAAGGGGAAGAAAAGCCCGTTCTGCCGCTATCGGCAAAACGGGAAAACTGAGTGTAGGGTGACGCCTTAACCTGCGGCTTCTACAGCACGCCGGGCCATGACTTTTACAAGGTTAGCACGATAAGCTGCATCACCATGAATGTCGGAAAGCATGTCACCTTCATCAACGTTGCATCCTGCAGCAGCGTCACCACTCCAGTTCGCAGCCAGGGCTTTCTCCATAGCATCATGGCGAAACACACCATCTGATCCGGCACCCGTCACACCTACGCGTATATTGTCTCCAGACCTGGCAACAAAAACACCTGCCATGGCATAACGCGAGGCTGGATTTGGAAATTTGGCGTAAGCGCCCTGATCCGGTGCCGTGAAACTGACGGCTGTAATGATTTCATCTTCTTCAAGGGCCGTTTCAAACATGCCTGTGAAGAATTCATCCGCATTGATGGTTCGCTTGTTTGTCATGATATCAGCACCCAATGCTACCATCGCTGCAGGGTAATCGGCAGCCGGATCGTTGTTGGCAACCGAACCGCCAATAGTCCCCATGTTACGCACATGCGGGTCTCCGATATGTCCCGCAAGACCGGTAATTCCCGGACAAACCGAAGCGAGTTCGGATGAATTCGCAACTTCGGAATGGGTGGTTGCCGCGCCAATCGTAACGTTCCTGCCGCTGACGGTTATCCCTTTCATGGCATCAATATGAGATAGGTCAATCAGGTCTGACGGTGCAGCAAGTCGCTGCTTCATGGTCGGGATCAGGGTCTGACCGCCCGAGACAAATTTGCCGTCATCTGCTGCTCCCATCTTTTCCACCGCATCTTCAGTACTGGAGGCTCTGTGATAATTTGTTTCGTACATGGTCTTCCTCCTTACTCGGCTGCTTGTTTCACTGAACCGGCCTGAATAGCCGCCCAGACTTTTGAAGGGGTGGCAGGCATGGACAGATCATTATTGCCGATCGCATTGGTGATGGCGTTGATGACTGCAGGCGGCGAACCGATTGCGCCAGCCTCTCCACACCCTTTTATCCCCAACGGATTGTTGGGACAAATCGTTGACTCATGACTCACCTGATAGCTCGGCAGATCATCTGCGCGCGGCATGGTGTAGTCCATATAAGAGCCAGTAAGTAACTGGCCAGTGTCGTCATAGACAGCCTGTTCCAGCATTGCCTGTCCAATGCCCTGTGCAATTCCACCATGTACCTGGCCCTCAACGATCATCGGATTGATGATGGTGCCAAAGTCATCTGAAGCAGCAAACTGTACGATTTCGGTGGTGCCGGTTTCCGGGTCTACTTCAACTTCGCAAATATAGGTGCCGGCCGGGAATGTGAAGTTGGCGGGATCATAAAAGGCGCCTTCCTTGAGGCCGGGTTCCATGCCTTCCGGCAGGTTATGTGCCGTATAGGCCCCAAGGCAGACCTCGTGCCACCCAAGCGTCTTATCAGTACCGGCAACTTTTACTTCGCCATTTTCGATCACGATATCGCCTTCATCCGCCTCCAGCAGATGAGCTGCAATTTTCTTTGCTTTCGCCTCGACTTTGTCTAGAGCTTTCACAATCGCCGACATTCCAACAGCGCCGGAACGTGAGCCATAAGTTCCCATTCCGAATTGAACCTTGTCGGTGTCGCCATGTACAACCTGCACATTATCGGTCGGCAAGCCAAACCGGTCAGCCACGAGTTGCGAAAATGTTGTTTCATGCCCCTGGCCATGTGCATGCGAACCGGTAAGGATTTCAACGGTTCCAACCGGATTAACCCGCACTTCAGCTGATTCCCAAAGTCCGACTCCAGCTCCCAATGAACCCACGGCTGCAGAGGGAGCGATCCCGCAGGCTTCAATATAGGAAGACATTCCAATTCCGCGTAACTTCCCGCGGGATGCGGCTTCGGAGCGACGCTTCTCAAAACCAGCATAGTCAGCAGCTTTCATCGCAGCATTGAGGTTGGCATCAAAGTCGCCCGCGTCATAGGCCATGATTACCGGTGTTTGATGGGGAAATTCCTGGACAAAATTCTGTCGCCGAAGTTCTGCTGGTTCGACCCCCAGTTCCCGGGCCGCGGTCTCCATCACGCGTTCGACCAGGAAGCATGCTTCCGGCCTACCGGCCCCGCGATACGCATCCACCGGAGTGGTGTTCGTATACGCGGTGCGAACATTGCAATGAATATTTGCAATGTTGTACTGGCCAGAGAGGAGAGTCGCATAAAGATAAGTCGGAACGGAAGACGAAAACAGGGACATGTAGGCGCCAAGATTGGCAATTGTGTCTACCTGGAATCCGACAATATTGTTGTCGGAATCAAATCCCATCCGCGCCTTTGAAATGTGGTCGCGGCCATGGGCGTCCGTGAGAAATGCTTCGGTACGGTCTGAGGTCCATTTGACAGAGCATCGGGTTTTCATGGAAGCCCACAGGCATGCAATCTCTTCAGGATAGATATAAATCTTTGCTCCAAATCCACCGCCTACATCCGGCGCGATCACCCGCAATTTATGCTCAGGCGCTACCTGATAGAATGCAGATAGTACAAGTCGCGCCACATGTGGGTTCTGAGACGTTGTATAAAGTGTGTAGTGATCTTCTGAAGGATCATACGTGGCAACTGCCGAACGCGGTTCCATGGGGTTTGGTGCAAGACGGTTATTGGTAACATCCATTTCACAGACATAAGCCGCACCATCGAGTGCTGCTTCTGTTGCATCCTTTTCCCCGATCTCCCAATCATAGATCAGATTGCCAGGGGCCTCAGGATGGATTTGCGGTGCGCCATCTTCCAGCGCCTTGTCTGCAGATACCACGGCCGGAAGAACTTCATAATCCACTTCCACCGCCTCGGCTGCTGTTCTCGCATTTTCCGGGCTGTCTGCAACCACGATTGCAACGGCATTGCCAACGTAGCGAACTGTATCGGTAGCAAGTGCTGAATATGCGCCCATGTTCATCGGCGAACCGTCTTTTGAATGGATCATCCAGCCGCAAATAATGTTGCCGATGCCATCGCCGGTTAATTGATGGCCGTCAAGGACGGCCTCTACTCCCGAAATTGCTTCCGCGGCAGATTTGTTGATGCCTTTGATCGTGGCATGGGCATGTGGTGAGCGAACGAATGCCGCATAGCATTGATTGTCATTACGCACGTCATCCGTATATTTACCGCTGCCAGTGATAAATCTCTTGTCTTCTTTGCGCAGTACTCTTGCGCCGATACCTTCACTCATAATCGTGTTCCTCCTGCTGCCATCAAAGAATTACATCTTTGAGGCGCCGTCCTGAATTGCCTTGACGATGTTATGATAGCCGGTGCATCTGCACAGGTTACCCTCCAACTCCGCGCGGATGGTCTTTTCATCCAGGTCCTTGCCCAGGCGATTGACCATGTCCGTTGCAGCCATAATCATGCCTGGTGTACAGAAACCGCACTGAAGTCCATGGTTTTCCTTGAAAGCGGTTTGCATGGGATGAAGATCGCCATTTGCCAGTCCTTCAATGGTGGTTACGTCGCACCCGTCAGCCTGAACTGCCAACATGGTACAGGATTTGACTGCCTTGCCGTCCACATGAACAACGCATGATCCGCACTGTGACGTATCGCAACCCACATGGGTGCCGGTCAATCTTAGATTTTCCCTGATGAACTGCACAAGCAGCGTACGGTCTTCCACATCACCGTTTACTGCCTTCCCGTTCACTGTCATGGAAACTGATGTCATCAAATCTCTCCTGGACAATGCCAATTACTCGCAACAATGCGAACCAGACAAAATTTTTGGAAGAGGTCAGACTTCATCCCTTGATGAAATATTTGCCGGAACGGCAATGGATGAAGCGGTTCGGCCTCCTCCCAAAGTTTCCGATCCGCATTTCCATTACAAGTATTGCGCGGAATAGCTCCCGCGCCAAGGGGGGGACGTGAAATTATTTCTTGAAGGTAAGAAATTTACAGCGAAGTAATTCTCTCTTTGGCTTCCGTATATTCAGTTTCAAGCCGGTCAACCAATTCTCCGGCCGAAGTAACAGATTTGATCGCACCGATACCCTGGCCGCAACCCCAGATATCTTTCCAGGCTTTCGCATCGGTATTTCCTCCGGACGCAAAATTCATCGCAGAAGGGTCGCTCTCTGGCAGATTGTCGGGGTCCATTCCGGCGCGTTCAATGGAGGGGCGTAGATAGTTGCCATGTACCCCGGTGAACAGGTTGGTATAGACGATATCCTTCGCATAATTTTCCGCGATAGCCTGTTTGTAATCATCGATGGCCCGGGCTTCATGTGTCGCAATAAACGGAGAGCCTATATAGGCCATGTCGGCGCCCATAGCCTGGGCTGCAAGGACTGCTCCACCATTCGCAATAGCGCCTGATAGAAGCAATGGCCCCTCAAACCATTCGCGAATTTCCTGGATAAGGGCAAACGGCGAAAGCGTTCCCGCATGCCCCCCAGCACCTGCTGCTACAGCAATCAACCCGTCAGCGCCTTTACGAATTGCTGAATTCGCATGCCGGTTGTTGATGATGTCATGAAGAACAATGCCGCCGTAAGAATGGACCGCTTCATTTACTTCGGGCACCGCACCCAGTGAAGTAATGACAATCGGCACCTTGTACTTGACGCACATTTTAAGGTCATGTTCCAAACGGTTGTTGGAAGTATGGACAATCTGATTAACAGCAAACGGTGCAACCTTTTTTCCCGGATTGGCTTTCTTGTAAGTCTCTAACTCTTCTGTAATCTCAGCCAGCCATTCATCAAGCTGGGCCTCAGGCCGTGCATTAAGTGAAGGAAAAGAACCGATGACACCCGCCTTGCATTGCGCAAGAACCAGTTCTGGGTGCGAAATTATGAACAGCGGCGCACCGACAACCGGAATTCGCAGATCATTCTTGAGAATATCGGGGAGTGACAAGAGTTTCTCCTTTAACTTTTACGTATTAGTCAAAAAAAGCATTAGTGTGTTTATCGCCTATCTGCAAACATTTTGAGCAAAGATTTGCAAGCTGCTTTTGGTTTGACTGCAATTTGCTCTGGATTAGCGTATGGAAGAGAAGGGTTTTCGTTGAAAGTTCAAGCCGAAACGGTAATAAGATTATGATGATTCAGCAAAACGACCATTCTGTCGACCTTCTGAATGCTGGACAAATGCGGACAATACATTGGCAAATTTCGAAGGATTGATACGCGGAGCGCTCCGGGCGAAAGATGCAACTTCCCCGGAAGTGCGTAGGCGCGTGTATGAATCATCCCGCAATGCCCTCAAACGATTGATTGAAGAAAACCGCTCTCTTACGGTCGAGGCAGCGCTGAGGGAGCAGCGATCGCTGGAAGACGCCATTGACCGAATTGAAGAGGAATATATCCGGCCAAGTCCCGAGCCTGAGCTGGACAATGATCCGCTGTTTGAATTGAAGCAGATATTGCTTGAAGATTCAGACGAGTTTCGAAAAGCGAGCGCTCCGGCTGTACAACCGGCACCGCCGGAAGAGGAGCCGGCCGCACCAGAACCGTCGCCAGAAATTCCTGATGCGATCTCACCATCTCAATCAGAACCATTAATGCCCGATCCGCCATCAGATGACTTTGGGTTTGATAATGGAGAAGTTCCGGACCTTTCTGATGAACATTACGTAGAACAGGAAAGTCTCCCGCTGGAATTCGCCAGAAGGCGAAAAATCCAGCGCTTCTTCATCTGGCTGTTGGTCATTCTGGCTATTTTGGCAGTGATGGGATGGCTTGCATACTATATATTAACCGGAATAACAAATGGAACAATTTTTGGGTTTAACGACCCTCAGTCCGGTCAGAACCAGAACAACACCTCGCAACAATCCGATACGGAAAAATATATCACAATTCTGGAACCCGGTGATTTGTCTTCCCTGATCACTTCAAACCGTGGCCAGGCTGAAATCATCAATGAACTCAATCTGGAAATGATACGGCTGGTATCTGTGCGAAATGACCAGGATCGCACCCAACCTGCAAAGCCTATTTTACTGCGCTTAAGGCCTGGCGTTCTGGAACAGATTTCCGGCAAGAAGGTGACGTTTGAAATCTACGCAAAGTCCGGCACACCAAATCCGGCCCAATTTACCGTTAAGTGCGTTTTCAGATCTCTTGGAAGTTGCGGTAGAAAACGGTTCCGGGTGGGACTTCAGCCGGAAGCCTCAATTTTTGCTTTCGACATGGGCAAAGTGACCGACCCCAACGTAAATGCCTACATTGCGATCAATACCGATACGACGGACATAGCTTCCACCACCGGCAAGGGCGATATTATTGATATTGTTTATGCCCGTCTGAGAGCCAACTAACAGCCATTTGCGTTTGGTTTATGCTCCAAACTCGTTCAGAAAATCCGGACCGCTTCCAAGTATCAGGGTATCTGCTTTGCCGATAGCGGCAAGGTCCCTGCCATTGTAGTCGATACTGCTCAAGACATGCCGAATAGCATTGATACGCGCGCGTTTCTTGTCGTTTGATCTGACTATCGTCCAGGGCGCATGATCGGTGTGTGTCGCAGCCAGCATCATGTTTCTTGTGTGGGTATAAGCATCCCATTTGTGTAGTGCCTTGATATCAATCGGGGACAGTTTCCAGGATTTAAGCGGGTTTTGCCTGCGATCGTGAAATCGCTTGATTTGCATTTCATGCCCGATGTTAAGCCAGATTTTGAAGAAATGAATTCCGTCATCCACCAGCATTTCTTCAAACTTCGGAGCTGCCAGAAGAAACTTCTGATGTTGTTCATCTGAACAAAATCCCATGACGGGTTCCACACCCGCGCGATTGTACCAGGACCGGTCAAACAGAACCAATTCACCTGACGTTGGGAGGTGAGCTGCATAACGTTGAAAATACCATTGGCCGCGCTCTGTATCCGAAGGCTTCGCAAGTGCTACCGTCCTGGCAATCCTGGGATTGAGATACTGGCGGAAGGCGTTGATAGTGCCACCTTTGCCTGCCGCGTCCCGGCCTTCAAAAACAATGACTACGCGTTCACCGGAATCTTGTAACCAGGTCTGGAGCTTCCTCAGTTCGAGTTGCAGATCAGTTAGGGTGTCCTCATATTCATCGCGACCGAGCTTTTTTTTGTAGGGATAACCACCGCTTGTAAACGCACCTTTATCAATTGTTTTGGGAAGGTTTTCGGAATCCAGATCAAACGAGATATCCTCATCGCCGATCCTGATTGATACTTCTGGAATATCCTGTGTCATGAGATACCTTTTGATTTAATGTAATGTGAGCAATATAGGTGAAGTTCGGTTTTGGGAACAACCGCTTGCGAAATTTGAAAAACCCGGGTCATCAATGACGACAGACGACAACAATTCTGGATCTGATAATCAGCCCTCCAGACGGTTGTGGTACTTTATTGCGACCTGTTTTTTCTTCGGGTGCATGATTTATCTCAGGCCTGATCTTGTCTGGCAACTGTTGACCTTTCTCGCGGTTTGTATGGTTGGGCTTGCAATTTTGACCCGCGATGATGGTTTGAAAAAGCCTGCGCAGCGCCCGGGAAACAGGACGTCATCAATTGCGACACCTAGATATCATCAACTTATAGACGGTTTGCTGTTTCCAGTTTACCTCCTCGACCAGAACGCAAATGTTGAATATTCCAACCTGACTGCAACGTCAGCCTTTGGACCGGTAAACGCCGGTGATCGCATTACTATCCGGTTTCGCCAGCCGCAACTGAACCAGATGATCGAGAAAGCACTGCTTGAGAACAAAGCTGTTACAACAGATTATCATGAACCTGTTCCGGCAGATCGGTGGTTTCAGGTGCAGATATCTCCTGTCCCCTTTACAGAAGAGACGGCAGATGAACGTTCTGAAAAACTGTTTCTACTGGCTTTCCATGACCAGACGGAGGCCCGTAGGATAGACCAAATGCGTTCGGACTTCATTGCCAATGCCAGCCATGAATTGCGCACTCCCCTGGCCTCTCTCCTCGGTTTTATTGAGACAATCAAGGGGCCGGCAAAAGACGACATCAAGGCTCGCGACCGTTTCATGGATGTCATGCTTGATCAGGCTGAACGCATGTCCAGATTGGTGAACGATCTTCTGTCCTTGAGCCGGATCGAGATGAAGGCGCATGTCAAACCCTCAGAAACCGTAAGTCTACGCGATATTCTTCTGCAGGTCGTGTCCTCTCTCCAGGCATTGGCGGCACAGATGAAAGTGTCCATTGATCTGGATGCCCGTGAAGACCTTTCTATCATAGGTGATCATGATGAACTGGTTCAGGTTTTTGAAAACCTGGTTGAGAACGCATGCAAATACGGACAGGAGGGAGAGCGGGTTCTGGTGACACTGGAAAAGGTGCAGGAGGCTGATAATTCATTTGCTTCCGTGTCAATAAGAGACTTCGGCATAGGAATTGCTGTTGAACATCAACACCGCATCACGGAGCGGTTTTACAGGGTCGATGTGGCTCGTAGCCGGGAAAAGCAGGGTACAGGTCTGGGGCTTGCAATTGTTAAGCACATTCTCAACCGCCATGGCAGCAGGTTAAAGGTAACCTCCGAGCCGGGTGAGGGGGCAGAATTTTCCATCCATTTCACTTTACACGAACCAGTGAAAAAATGAAAAAACTATAATTATATCAGCAACTTAAGCTGTCATAAAACTTACCTACAAAGCAGTTAAAACTCTCTACAGATGCCATTATCCAGGCATCTTCACGGCTTGAGCAGAGGATTGAAAATGCTTTGTGAAAGCTTGATCGCGAAACCGCTTTGAAAGCTGGAGGCTGCTATGAAATTTTCGCATTATGCAAGCATCGTTGCAGGTGCTGCTCTTATGACAACCACTGCATTGGGTGCGGCAAGTGCCCGCGATCAGATCCAGATCGTTGGATCATCAACCGTATTTCCGTTTTCAACTTCTGTCGCCGAACAGTTCGGCCAGAAAACATCCTTCAAGACACCGGTCGTGGAATCAACCGGTTCCGGTGGCGGTATGAAATTGTTCTGCGCTGGTGTCGGTGAAAATACACCGGACATCACAAACGCTTCCAGGCGCATGAAGGAAAAAGAATTCAAGCTTTGCGCTGGAAATGGTGTAACGCCGGTGGAAGTGAAAATCGGCTTTGATGGCATTGTAATGGCTAATTCAAAATCCGGACCGGACCTGGACATCAGCCGCGAACAGATATTCCTTGCCCTTGCCAAGGAAGTTCCAGGTGCCGACGGAAAACTCATTCCTAATCCATATACAAAATGGTCGGAAATCGATCCGTCCCTTCCAGATACCAAAATTGAAGTTCTCGGTCCGCCACCGACTTCAGGTACCCGGGACGCCTTTGCCGAAATCGCGCTCGAAGGGGGTGCTGAAAAAATTGAAATCCTCGCGACACTCCGCAAGGAAGACAAAAAGGCATTCAAAAAAATTGCTCATGCCGTCCGTGAAGATGGTGCTTATATTGAAGCGGGCGAAAATGATAACCTGATTATTCAAAAACTGGAAGCAAACCCGAACGCATTTGGTGTTTTCGGTTTTTCGTTCCTTGATCAGAATGCTGACAAGGTCAAAGGTGCCAACGTCAATGGCACTGAGCCTGAATTTGAGAATATTGCTGCAGGCGATTACCCGATTTCCCGCTCACTGTTTTTCTATGTGAAAAAGGAGCATGTCGGAGTTATCGCCGGTATCGAGGAATATGTAGCCGAGTTTACAGCTGAGGGTACCTGGGGCCTTGACGGTTACCTCGCTGACAAGGGTCTGATTCCGTTACCTGACGAAGACCGCGAGACAATCGCCGATTCTGCTCAATCAATGGCACCGATGTCTTTCTAGAAACTAAAACAACGGCCCGCCGCGTTTGTGGTGGGCTGTAACTATTAAAACAATGCCTGAAACCAGCCAGGCATCTGACAGGGCGGGGTGGAACACATGATTTTCTACATGATCATCGCACTTTGCGTGATCGCCTTTATTTCTATGCTTGTCGGGCGCTCAAGAGCGGTATCTGTTTCCAGCGGAAAGGCTTCTTCACTTCACTCCCGCCCTGCATATCACGGCGGGTTTTTGTCCATCTTGACGACCTTTCCCACGCTTGCCCTGATCGCTGCCTGGTCAATGTTCTCGGGCGGCATTATCGAGGGGATCATAAAAGATCGGTTTTCCCAGGTAGTGTCGCAGTTGGAAGCTCCGCAGGTCGTTGCCTTCATGCGAGATGTCAAATCACTTGCAATCAGAGTCTCTGGTGAACCCGGAAAAATAATCACCAGTACCAAAGGCGATCTGAAGCTGGCAGCAGAGCAGGCATCCGAAACCTATTCAGCTCTTGTGTCCACCAGTAACACCTTGTTGCTGGTTTTGAGCATTGGGCTGATTGGATTGGGTTTTGTTTACGGCTTTGCAAAGATCAAACCTGCATTCAGGACCAGACACTTTGTTGAAAAGGTTGTAATGGGGCTCCTGATTGCCTGTTCGGCAATCGCCATATTAACAACGATCGGTATCGTTTTTTCCCTGATCTTTGAATCATTTCGGTTTTTTCAGCAAGTGCCCTTCTTTGATTTCCTGTTTGGATATCACTGGTCTCCACAAAGTGCTTTTGAAGGCGCGGGCGGAGAGGTGTTATCAGAAGACCATTCGCGAATTTTTGGAGCTATTCCATTATTTGTTGGCACGTTTTTAATCACATTCATTGCAATTTCGGTGGCTGCACCTCTTGGCCTCATGTCAGCCATATACATGTCGGATTACGCGAGCGCCGGATTTCGGGCGGTTGCGAAACCGGTCCTCGAAATTCTTGCCGGAATTCCAACCGTTGTTTACGGATTTTTCGCAGCACTCACGGTTGCTCCTGCCATTCGCGGGTGGGGAGAGGTAATTGGTTTGTCAGTATCTTCAGAATCAGCACTTGCGGCGGGTCTTGTCATGGGAATCATGATCATCCCGTTCGTAATGTCACTTTCGGATGATGTGATCAATTCGGTTCCTCAATCATTGCGGGATGGCTCTTATGCGATGGGTGCAACGAGATCCGAGACTATTCGCAAAGTAGTTTTGCCCGCTGCATTGCCGGGCATTGTTTCTGCTCTGTTGTTGGCAGTATCAAGGGCCGTGGGTGAAACGATGATCGTGGTAATGGCAGCCGGACTGGCTGCAAATCTGACAATCAACCCGTTGGAAGCGGTAACCACTGTCACAGTCCAGATTGTAACACTGCTTGTTGGGGATCAGGAATTTGACAGCGCCAAAACGCTTGCTGCTTTTGCTCTGGGTCTTGTGCTTTTTGTAATCACGCTGTGTCTCAATATCATCGCTCTCAAGGTCGTGCAGAAATACAGGGAACAGTATGACTGATTTATCCCAATCCCCGTTAAACGATACAAAGGCAAGCACTGATCGGCGCCGGGTGAGTCTGTCCCGAAGATATGCTGCTGAAAAGCGGTTCAGATATACCGGACTGGCAGCAGTATTTGTTTCTGTCAGCTTCCTGTTTTTTCTGTTGTTCACAGTTGTCGGAAGCGGGTTGCCGGCTTTCACATACAATTATTTGAAATTGACTATCGATCTTTCGCAGATAGATCCGGCCAATCCTGAAAAAGGTGACTACGATGGGTCTGTAAAGAAAGGTATTGGCAATGCCATGCCCTATTTGCAGGGTCGGAAAGGCCGCAAGCTTGCCCGAAACATTGTATCTGGCGGTGCAGGCATAACACTGCGCAATGCCGTAATCGCTGATCCGTCAATGGCAGGAGAGACGATTGAGTTTGGAGTTCCCGTTTCCGATTTCGCAGACCTTTATCTTAAGGGACTTACGGCCAAGCCTGAGTTGAGCAAGCCGGATACGCAGATACATTTGTCTGGTGTGGAAGGAACCGTTGACATCAACGTTGGGGCTGACGTGTTTGACGGCTTTCTGGAACAGGTCAAGGAAACGATCGGTGAGAGTGCGGAAGTTTTTAGCCGCAGAATGGCTGCCCTCCAGCGCAGCCTTGATCATAAGCGGGAAAAAAAGGCCAGTTCTACCGATCAATCACAAATCAATGTTGCTCTCGAACAAGCTGAAAAACTCACTCAACAATTTGCGGCAGCAAAAACAAAATTTGATGCTTTGATTGCAAGAAAAAACGCAGTCAATACAGTGGAGGTTCTGGATACTTCCATGCCGTCACTGCTTTTGAAGGTGGCAGGCGGGGTCATAAAAGTTGCAGAAGTAGGACCCAATTCAGCCAGGGGAGAGGTTATCATTCCGCCGTCTGCTACTGCTGCGTCGGCTGATGAGTGGATCATGCACCAAATCAGTGAACCGGAAGAGAACCGCAAATTTTCTGACCGCGAGGTGGCCATCATCGACAAGCTGGTTGAAGACGACCTCATTGAAAATCGCTGGAACAGCATCTTCTTTACCAAAGGCGCAAGCCGCGAACCTGAACTTGCCGGAATTTGGGGTGCCGTGATTGGCTCATTTCTCACAATGATTATCACGCTTCTGCTTTCATTCCCGCTTGGCGTGGCTGCAGCAATTTATCTTGAGGAATTTGCACCCAAAAACAAGTTAACGGCGCTAATCGAGGTCAACATCAACAATTTGGCAGCGGTGCCATCAATTGTGTTTGGTCTGCTGGGTTTGGCGGTGTTCCTCAACTTTTTCGGTTTTCCACGATCGGCCCCACTGGTTGGCGGGATGGTGCTTGCATTGATGACCCTGCCGACGATTATCATAGCATCCCGGGCAGCACTAAAAGCAGTTCCCCCGTCCATCCGCGAAGCTGCACTCGGGGTTGGCGCATCCAAATTGCAGGCGGTTTTCCACCATGTCTTGCCGCTTGCCATGCCCGGCATGCTGACCGGAACAATCATTGGCATGGCCCAGGCGCTTGGTGAAACCGCACCCTTGCTGATGATTGGTATGGTGGCCTTCGTGGTGGATATTCCAGGCGGATTTACCGACCCGGCAACCGTTTTACCGGTCCAGATTTATATGTGGGCAGATTTTCCTGAGCCCGGTTTCCAGCAAAAAACGGCCGCTGCAATTATGGTACTGCTGGCTTTCCTCGTGGTTATGAATGCAATTGCAGTAATTCTGAGGAAACGTTTTGAACGCCGTTGGTAAGGAGTGATTTAATGAATATGATGACTTTCGAACAACAGGAAACAGCGTTGAATACGATGCCAGAAAATCCAATCAAAATGTCCGGCAAGAATGTGTCGGTTTTCTATGGCGAGAAGCAGGCACTGTTTGATGTGAATCTGAATATCCCGGATCGCCAGGTGATGGCATTGATCGGGCCGTCCGGTTGCGGCAAATCCACATTTTTGCGGTGCCTCAACAGAATGAATGACACAATCGATATTTGCAGGGTGACCGGCGATATCTCACTGGATGAGCGAGACATTTATGATCGCAATATTGACGTAGTTGAGTTGCGAGCAAGGGTTGGAATGGTGTTCCAGAAACCCAACCCTTTTCCCAAGTCAATTTTTGAAAATATCGCTTATGGTCCGCGCATCCACGGCCTGGTTCATTCTAAAGCGGAATTGGACGAGGTGGTCGTAACCAGCTTACAGAAGGCAGGCCTTTATGACGAAGTGAAAGACCGCTTGAATGAACCTGGTACCGGCCTGTCCGGGGGACAGCAACAGCGATTGTGCATTGCAAGGGCTATTGCCGTTCAACCAGAGGTAATTCTGATGGATGAGCCGTGTTCTGCCCTGGATCCGATTGCAACCGCCAAGGTCGAGGAATTGATTGACGAGCTCCGGGAAAACTACACCATTGTTATTGTTACGCATTCAATGCAGCAGGCGGCAAGGGTTTCCCAAAAAACTGCAATGTTTCATCTGGGTTATCTGGTGGAAGTGGACGATACGGATACGATTTTCACAAATCCAAGTGATCCCAAAACACAGGATTACATCACTGGCCGATACGGATAACATAAGACCTGAAAGGCTTGATAATGACCGAACACACGGTTACCGCATTTGATGATGACCTCAATTTCCTGGTTGCCAAGATTTCCGAAATGGGTGGCAATGCTGAAAGCATGGTTGCGCGATCAGTAAATTCACTGTTGACGGCGGATGAGGGACTGGCCCGGTCGGTGGTCGCAGATGACAGGGTGCTCGATGCCTTACAGGTAGAAATTGATGACCACGTTGTTCTCCTGATCGCAAAACGGCAACCTATGGCACAGGATTTGCGGGTCGCAATTGGCGCACTTCGCATGGCAACAGATCTGGAACGTATCGGCGATCTGGGCAAAAACATTGCCAGAAGATCATTCCAGATAGAGGACAATCTGCCTACAAAAAAACTGCAGCGCGGGCTCCAGCACCTGACCAACGTTTCTCTGGAACAGCTGAAAGATGCCCTTGATGCATATGCGGCAAAAGATATCGAAAAAGCCAGAACCGTCTGGGATCGCGATGACGAGATAGACAGTCTGTACACATCCCTGTTCAGAGAGTTTCTTACTTACATGATGGAGGATCCGCGCAATATCACCTACTGCACGCATCTCCTTTTTTGCGCAAAGAACCTTGAACGAATTGGTGACCATGTAACCAATCTGGCCGAGACCACCAATTACATTGTCAACGGCAGCTATGAAATAGACCAGGATTAGAAGGCAAAATGCCGCGAACCCACTTGATGCCCAGTTAAAACATCAGCATTGATCCAGAGAACCCTCATGCATCCAAAAGTCATGGTCGTAGAAGATGAAGAAGCCCTAGCCGAGCTTTTGCGATATAATCTTGAAGCCGCAGGATATGATGTTGAAATTCAGGTGCGAGGTGACGATGCCGAAATTCGTTTGAGGGAAACGGTTCCCGACCTTTTGCTGCTGGACTGGATGCTGCCCGGGCTTTCAGGGATCGAATTGTGTCGGCGAATTCGTCTTCGTAACGAAACGGAAACACTCCCAATTATCATGTTGACCGCGCGCAGCGAGGAATCCGAGCGGGTGAGAGGGCTTTCGACCGGCGCGGATGATTTCGTTGTAAAACCGTTTTCGGTGCCAGAACTTATGGCTCGGGTGAACGCCATGCTACGGAGGTCAAACCCGCAGAAAGTTTCCTCCCAACTAATCGCGGGAGACATCGAGTTGGATCGCGAAACCCGGCGGGTACATCGAAATGGCCGCGAAGTACATCTTGGACCAACTGAATTCAATCTGCTTGAATTTCTTATGAGTGCGCCTGGAAGGGTTTATTCCCGCGAACAACTGCTTGATGGGGTCTGGGGGCACGACAATTACGTCGATGAACGCACAGTAGATGTTCATATAGGACGGTTACGCCGCGCGGTTTGCCGTGGAAAAGAAATTGATCCGATCCGGACTGTTCGTGGAGCGGGCTACTCGCTGAATGACAAATTCATTGTACAGTGACGTGCAACGCTAGCCGGATTACTCCGAAAAACCGGCCTGCCAGTGACAGTCACCTTTTATCCGTTTACGACCCGCTTTTCGCGTTTTCTATCAGCAGTTGGCTGATAGGCGAGTTTGCAATGGTATTCGCAATACGGCGCTTCATCCTTTGTGGAATTGCCGCAAAAATGGAAATCATCTGTTGCAGGGTCACCGTGCGGCCATTTGCAGGTTTTTTCGGTTAATTCCACCAACTCGAGTTTCTTGCACTCAGGAGCCACCATGTCTTCAACGGCAATCCGTGCCGCTGCGTTCATGCCGCCACTACGGTTTGCAGCAGGATTTCTTCCCGCTGACCTCGGGCGGGAATTGTAACCGCCGCTACGCGGTGCGCGCTTTACGCGTTTTGCACCGGACGAACTCGGTTTTGCTCTCCCCGACAAGCCTAAACGGTGGACCTTTCCTATAACCGCATTTCGTGTAACGCCACCCAGCTCAGCCGCAATCTGGCTGGCACTGAGACCATCAGCCCAAAGTTTTGAAAGTATCGCCACACGTTCGTCTGTCCACGACATCAGATATTCATCTCCAATTTTTCAGAATCAATCCCCGTTCTGAAACCAGCCTGTTTCAGTTGAAAAATTCTGCTTTTTGTTATTCCTGCCGCTGCCCGTCGCAGGATACGCCACCACTGTACTCAGAAAACTAAACCAGCGGTTGACTCCCAACACAAGAGTCTCAACGCATGATCGAATCATTTTTTCTGAATATCCCCAACTATGGGAATCGAATTTCATTTACCTGTGGAAACATGAATCAGTTTTGCGATTTCGTGATTGAAATTTCCGTCAATATTAATGCAGGCCACCTGGCTTCGGATGCTTGACCTTGTCCGGCAAGACCTATATTTTCCGTTGTAAGGTACAAAGATCGTGATATGGACCCGTCTGATCGGCGGGTTTTTTCTTTTTGATACTTTGAAAAATTCGCATGTATTTTCTCATTCGGAAAATGAAAATGGGCAAAGAGCAACACACTTTTGACGTTTACGCACCTCCTACGATTCAATTCGAAAAGGGAGAAGGCGCCAGACTGTATGATACCGACAACAACGAATACATCGATTGTACGTCTGGAATTGCCGTCAATTCACTGGGTCACGGACATCCTCATCTTGTAGAGGCACTCAAGACTGCTGCAGATGGAATCTGGCATCTTTCAAATCTGTTTACGATACCAGGCCAGGCAAAACTCGCTAAAAGATTATGCGAAAACACGTTTGCTGATCGGGTGTTTTTCACCAACTCCGGTGCTGAGGCAATGGAGTGTGCAATTAAGACAGCAAGACGCTATCACTACGCCAACGGAAATCCCGACAGAGTAAACATTCTGACATTTGAAGGGGCGTTTCATGGTAGGACCACTACCACGATTGCTGCCGGTGGGCAGGAAAAGTATCTTGAAGGGTTCGGTCCGAAATCGCCCGGCTTCATTTCGCTTCCCTTTGATGACCACGATGCTCTGAAAACGGCAATTGATGAGGAGACAGCAGCAATCCTGATTGAACCGGTTCAGGGTGAAGGAGGTGTTCGCGAAGTGCCCGGCAAATGCCTGCGCGGCCTGAGAGAGCTTTGCGACGAAAATGGCATCCTGCTTATTTTCGATGAAGTTCAAACCGGAGTTGGACGCACCGGAAAATTGTTTGCCCACCAATTGCATGATGTAGAACCTGATATCATGGGAATTGCAAAAGGGATCGGGGGCGGTTTTCCGCTCGGTGCGTGTCTGGCTCGTGAAGAAGTTGCAGTTGCCATGGTGTTAGGTACTCACGGGTCAACATTTGGCGGGAATCCACTCGCAATGGCAATGGGCAACGCCGTGCTGGATGTGGTTCTTGAGGATGATTTCCTCGAAGAGGTGCAACGCAAGGCAATCCTTTTCAGGCAAAATCTTGCTGAAATGGTCGATACATTTCCAGATGTTCTTGAAGACGTTCGCGGAACGGGCCTGCTGATGGGCATGAAAGCAAAGGTGCCGAATGGCGAGATCATGCAAGCAATGCGCGAGCAGGGCCTGCTGGTGGTGCTGGCCGGTGAAAACGTAGTGCGGATTGTACCGCCGTTGGTAATTACCGATGAAGAAATTCGGCTCGTTCGCGAGAAGATGATCGCTGCCCTTAATGTAGTCAGCAATAAAGTCGGCGCTTAAGTCCAATGACCGCATCAATCAGGCATTTTCTAGATATTTCCGAATTTGATTCCGGCTCGTTGCAGGAGATTGTGGAATCGGCGCACGCATTGAAAACAGACAGCAACCACCAGCGCCCGCTGGAAGGCAAGATGCTTGCGATGGTTTTCGACAAACCTTCGACACGAACGCGTGTATCCTTTGATGTTGGCATGCGCCAACTTGGCGGTGAAACAATTTTTCTTTCAGGCTCTGACATGCAATTGGGGCGCGGAGAAACAATCGCGGACACTGCTCGAGTCCTTTCGAGATACGTGGATGCAATCATGATCCGAACTACAACCCATTCCAGACTTGTGGAACTTGCGGAACACGCCACAGTACCCGTCATCAACGGCTTGACGGATGATTCCCACCCTTGCCAGATTATGGCTGATGTCATGACGATTGAGGAAAAACTGGGAACGGCCAAGGGCAAAAAAATTGCCTGGACTGGCGACGGAAACAATGTGTTGAACTCCCTGATAGAAGGCGCGGCGGTTTTCGGATATGACCTCGACATTGCGATCCCGGATGGACATGGACCGGAAGATTCCATTGTCGAGAGAGCCAGAAAACAGGGAGCTTCCATCAATATTGGAAACAGCGCTGAAGCTGCGGTAACCGGATCTGATTGTGTAATTACAGATACCTGGTCTTCCATGGGTTTTGAGGATGAAGCTGGTGGTCATAACACGTTCCAGCCCTTCCAGGTAAATGAACGACTGATGGAATTCGCAGGCGATAATGCAATCTTCATGCATTGCCTGCCCGCCCACCGTGGGGAGGAAGTTACAGATGCAGTAATCGATGGCCCGCAGTCAGTAGTATTCGATGAAGCCGAAAATCGTCTTCACGTGCAAAAGGCCATCCTTGCTTGGTGTTTGGTATGAACAACCCGGAAGAAATCATCACAGATTATCAATTGGCCGGAGATGATGTGGTGGTTCCGTTTGCCGTCGCTCAACTGGATGTGCGGGGCAGGGTCATCCAGGCGGGTCCTTTGTTGGACACAATTTTGAAGCGGCATGGCTATCCTCAGGACGTCGGTTTTCTTCTCGGTGAATTGGTTGTTCTGACTGTCATTTTGGGTAGTTCACTCAAGTTTGAGGGCAATTTCATATCGCAAACCCAGTCTGACGGACCGGTGTCTTTGGCAGTGGTTGATTTTTCGACGCCCGGATCGGTCCGCGCCTATGCGCGTTTTGACGAAGAGGCACTGGAAAAGGCGGTGGCCGGGAACAAGGCCAGCCCACGAGATCTGTTGGGCAACGGTGTCCTGGCGCTGACAATTGACCAGGGGCCGGAAATGCAACGCTATCAGGGCATCGTTGAACTTGACGGGATCACCCTGGAAGAAGTGGCCCATCAATATTTTCGTCAGTCCGAACAAATTCCCACACGGGTCAGACTTGCCGTGGCCCAAGTGATGAGGGCTCCCGAAGCTGGTGGGCCGGTGGAGACAAGCTGGCGTGCTGGAGGCTTGATTACCCAGTTTTTGCCAGAATCTTCGGAACGTATCGTAGTCCGCGATTTGCCTGGCGGATCAGATGAAAAAGAAGAGGAAATTGAAGTCGACGACTCCTGGGTCGAGGCATCGGCTTTGGTTGATACCATATCTGATGACGAGCTTACAGATCCCAACATCAGTGTAGAACGACTTTTATACAGGCTTTTTAATGAGCACGGAGTTCGTGTTTTTGAAGGTATTCCGGTCCTGGAAAACTGCTCTTGCTCCCGCGAAAAAGTTATTGCTCTGGTCAAAAGTTTTGAAGATGACATGGAAACTTCTGAACGCGATGAGGAATTCACCACCAAATGTGAGTTTTGCAGTACGGTGTATGAGATAACCGTTGATGAATTAAATGATTCTTGAAGATCATCCGGTTTGGCACCTGACCTCAATTACGAAGTTGTAACTTGTCGTCAGCACCTTTTTGTATAGTTATATCAGTATTGCACTGAGATTTGATTATGTTGAAGAAGAATGAATCTGTCGATACACAGTCCGTGCAAGCGGTAGAGGATGCAAGCCCTCCAATCACTACTCGCGCCCGGGTGGTGCAGGTTATCTGTCAGTTTGTCCTGATGGCAGCCGTTTTGTTTGCAGGTGCCTTCGGCATGAATTACTTTACTGCTCTTAAAGAAGAGCCGCCTACCCGGCCTCCCTTCAAAACTGTTTACTCCGTCGAGAGTGTCATAGCTCAACAAGGGGATTTTCAACCGAACCTGACTGTTTATGGGGAAGTAAAAGCATCAAGAGAAGTTGATTTGCCGTCACTGGTGGCAGGCAAGGTTATCTGGGTTAACCCAAACCTGAAAGTCGGTGCCCGTATTGAAGAGGGCGCGGAGCTTTTCAAAATTGATCCGTTTACCTTCGAAACTGCCATGGCAACCGCAAAATCCAATCACCGCGAAACAGTAGCCCGTATAGCGGAGAATGAAGCTCGGATCGGTATTGAAGAATCCGGCATCAAGCGCACGCGGGATCAATTGGTGTTTGCCGAAAATGATCTTGAACGGATATCTGCTTTGAAAACGCGTGGCACCGCGACTGCCAAGGAAGTGGAGGACCGCGCTTTTATTGTAAGTCAGCGCAGACAGGCACTTGAACAAAGTGAGCTTAATCTGGTCGCTGAAAAAGCCCGGCTGGACCAGTGGCGTGCCGTGCTTACCCGCCACGAATGGGCGATTGCTGAAGCAGAGCGCGATTTGAGTGACACGGTATTTGTAGCCCCTTCGGCTGGTATTGTCAGCGAAAAGAACGTTGCAATTGGACGGTTGTTGGGTGTCAATGACATGGCGGTATCCATGTACGACGTCGATCGCCTGGAAATTCATGCAACCTTGACCGACCAGCGGTTTGGCCGAATCCAGTCAGATGAAAAAGGACTGATAGGGCGACCGGTGGAATCGGTATGGAATATTGGAGGTGAGGAGTACCGGTTCAATGCCACCATTGAACGTATTACCGCACAAATTGAATCAAATCGCGGTGGTGTTGAAGTTATCGCCGTTATTTCCGAACCACTCAAGGGAAGTGCCCTGCGCCCTGGCGCTTTTGTCGAGCTGATTGTCCCGGACAAGATGTTCAGAAATCATTTTAGGGTGCCTGAAACTTCGGTTTATGACAACGATACCGTTTATGTAATTCGTGATGGTGCTCTGGAAAGCCGCAAAATCCAGGTCCACGCTTATGATGGTGAAAATGCAATTATCAGTGGAAACTTGCTGGATGGTGATGAAATTTTGACCACCCGAATTGCCGAGATTTCCGATGGGATACGAGTGAAGTCGCAACGAGGTTCGGTTCTTGAAAATCAGGGGCAACAGGCAAACGGAAGTACCCAGTGATCACGCGAACAATACCTGGTGGAGGCATTGTAAGTCTCTTTGCGCGCCATCCGAATGCGGCAAATCTGCTGATGGTGTTGATGGTGTTGTTTGGCGTGTTCTCGTTAGGAAGAATCAATACCCAGTTTTTTCCCACGGTGGATCGGGAAGAGATTTCCATTACCGTAAAATGGTCCGGCGCCAGCCCGGAAGACATTGAAAGCAACATCATTGAATTGATTGAGCCGGAGGTCCGGTTCATTGATGGCGTCGACAGCATGATCTCTTATGCCCGTGAAGGGTCCGGAACCATCTCACTTGAATTCGTTCAGGGAACCGACATGAAGCAGGCAATCTCCGATGTGGATACTGCAGTTAAGACGGTAACCAACCTTCCAGAGGAAGCGGATACACCGGAAGTTTCAAAGCGGCCGTTTTTCGACCGCATCGCACGGCTGTCAATATCTGGAGATGTTCCTGAATCGACCCTACGCTTTTACGCCAAAAAAATCCGTGATGACTTGATCGACCGAGGCATCGACAAAGTGGTGATGCTGGGCCTGCGGGACGAAGAATTACAAGTTGAAATATCAGAAAGGGAACTGCGACGGCTTGATATTTCCATTGCAGATGTATCCAACGCGATTGCAGGCAATAGCCGCGATCGGCCGTCTGGGCAATTGAGAGGTAGTGTTGAAAAACAGATACGCGCCCTTGCAGATATTGATGATCCGGCATCACTCCACAATATTGAAATTCGATCCTTTGCTTCCGGCGAGAAAGTTCTGCTTGGGGACGTGGCAACAATAAAACGCGACTTTGAGGAGGGGGCTGTACGCGGATTTGCGCAAGGTAATCCGGCAATTCAGATGACCGTCGAGCGCGCCTTGACCGCTGACACGTTAAAAACAGCTGATATTCTGGACCGGTACCTGTCAGAAATCAAAGATGTGATGCCACCCGGTATAAACCTGCAAGTTTACGAAGTTCGTGCCGACCGCCTTGTCCAGCGCATTTCGCTCCTTTTCTGGAACGGCGTATATGGTTTGGTATTGGTGGTTGCTACCCTGTTTATTTTTCTCAATGCGCGGATCGCATTCTGGGTCGCCGCGGGTATTCCGATCGCAATGTTTGCCACCATTGGCTTCATGTTGTTGCTGGGTCAGACCATCAACATGATAACTCTGTTCGCTCTCATCATGATGCTGGGCGTTATTGTTGATGATGCCATTGTTGTGGGCGAGCATACTGCTTCCCGGTTTACAGACGGTGAGGAGCCGTTTGAGGCTGCGGAAAATGGCGCTAACCGGATGCTCACTCCCGTTATGGCTGCAATGACAACAACGATTGCCGCTTTTGCGCCGATGTTTCTGATCTCGGGGATAATCGGCCAAATCATGGGAGTAATGCCCTACGTCGTAATTGCGGTAATCATTGCAAGCCTGGTTGAATGTTTCCTGATTTTGCCGGGACACCTTGCTCATACGCTGGAATTCAAACAGAAGCGGGAGTGGTCATTTTGGCGCCAAATGTTTTTTGCCACACTGGTTGGCGGATTCTTAATTGCAATTGCTAATCGGGGCGCCTCCGGAAACGATGAATTAGCCGGGTTTTTTCTCTTTGATCAGGTTGCAAATTTGCAGGGCGAACAGCCCGTTGTCATATTCCTTTTGCTGATAACATTCGGTTCGCTGCTTGCCGGTTTTTTGTTCGAAGGGATATTTTGGCTTCTTAAAAGGTTGGCCCCTGGTAACCGCACAGGCCGCCAAGAAGGCTGGTTCAGGACAAATTTCGACAGGAAATTCAATGCATTTCGGGACGGACCCTTCAATTGGCTGGTTAAACTCTCCTTTCGTTGGCGATATGTGACAGTCGCCGTTGCATTGGCCAGTGTTCTTGCATTTGTCGTGGGTCCTATTCGCGGCGAACAGGTCAAGTTTGTGTTTTTCCCATCTCCGGAAGCTGAAAACATCAGTGCGAGGCTGGTTTTCAATGCCGGGATTCCGGAACCCAAGGCATTTGAAATCATAAATGAGGTTGAAGCAGCACTAGAGACGGCGGTTCATGATGTTACCGGTGGCGAAGAAAAACTTGTGGAAGCGGTTTTTACCACGCTGGGATCAGCAGGACGAAGTGTGGGTGACAATCTCGCCCAGATCCGGGTGCAATTGACATCTTCGGAGGTTCGAACAATCCGGACACCGGAAATTGTCAGTGCCTGGCGAAAAGCAGTTCCGGATTTGGCCGGAGTCCGGCGGGTTGCAATTTTTGCTTCCCGCGGTGGCCCGCCCGGCCGTGACCTTGATCTCGAAATTACCGGTGGTGATGTATCTACGCTGAAAGAAGCCGCCGGTATGGTAATTCCCATTGTTTCATCGCTCGATGGGGTTTCCGGTGTCGCCGATGATCTACCTTACGGCAAACCGGAATTGATCATGCAGTTGACGCCACGAGGGGCTGCCTTCGGGTTCACCATTGATGAAGTGGGGCGTCAGATTCGCAATGCATTTGACGGCGCAATCCCGAGGCGATTTGCACGCGGAGATGATGAAATTACTATTAGGGTTTCCCTTTTGGACAGCGAGAAAAGCAGCAACCGGTTGCGAAATTTTGAGCTACGAAGCCCCGAAGGTGAATTCGTCCCCCTGGATGAAGTAGTCTCATTCCGGGAGAAGCAGGGTTTTACCGCCATTCAACGCGAGGATGGGAAGACCATCGTCTCAATCACCGGCGATTTGAATACCGACGTGGTAACAACCGAAAAGGCAATTGAGATATTGCAGGCAACTGAAATCCCGCAAATTCTTGATTCCATGGGGCTTGATTATCATTTTGGCGGCCGCAATGAAGAGCGTTCGGAGGCATTCAAGGACCTGACAGTCGGGGTGTATGCCGCATTGGCTTTTATTTACATAATTCTGGCATGGGTGTTTGGTAATTATTTCAGGCCGATTGCAATCATGTTGATCATCCCATTCGGGATTGTTGGTGCCGTCGTTGGTCACTGGGTTCTGGGTTACAAACTTACAATACTCTCATTGATTGGTTTGCTTGGCCTTGCGGGAATTCTCGTAAACGACTCTATTATTTTGGTCAGCAGGCTCGATGAGCGGTTGGACAGAGGTGAAAATCTTTTTGAAGCGGCTACAGGCGCAAGTCGTGACCGGTTAAGGGCTGTCCTTCTGACTTCGCTAACCACGATTGGCGGCCTGATACCCCTGATGTTTGAGAAGAGTTTGCAAGCCCAGTTTTTGTTGCCGATGGCAATAACGATCGTGTTCGGTCTGGGCCTTGCGACACTTCTGGTCCTTTTTCTGGTCCCGGCTTTTATAGGTATCGGCGGTGACGTCAACTGGGGGATTAGAACGCTTTTCAGCGAAAAGAGGAAGTTGCGGCTGCAGCCGGGAGAATAAGATTAAACTCGCCAGAACCTTGGCATGAACAACACGAGCACGGTGAACAGTTCCAGGCGGCCCACAAGCATTGCAGCACTTAAAATCCATTTCGCCACATCATTAAGTTCCTGAAAATTTCCTGACGGACCGATGACATTGCCAAGGCCGGGACCGACATTGGAAATTGCAGTCCCGGCGGCAGACATCGACGTCAGAAAATCAAGGCCGGTAAGGTTTAACAGTATGGCGAATATTCCAAATAGCAGGAAATAGACAGCAAAGAAGTTCATCACCGCTCCTGCAACACGGTTGTCAATTTGCGCATCGTTAAACCGCATGACAAATATTCCGTGTGGATAGAAAATGCGGTTCAGATGCTGCTTCACAACTTCAAACAGAACCTGAAACCTGAACACCTTTATTCCGCAGGAAGTTGATCCCGCACATCCTCCGATAAACATGATTGCGAAAAAGAATGCGTTGGCACCCGGTGCCCATGCGCCATAATCCGTGGAAGCATAACCTGTCCCCGTCATGATCGAAGTCACGTTAAATGCGGATTCAATCATTCGGGCATATGGATCAGCAGGATCACCTGGATGCATCGCCCATGCAATTCCAACGAGACCCGCGAGTAGAACCAAAAAGACGCGAACTTGTGAATTTTCAATAATTTTCCCGGGTTGCCCCTGCCAGGCTTGAACATAGAGAATAAAGGGGATTGATCCCAGTATCATGAACAATATGCCAACCATTTCTACGGCATTGCTGTCAAAAGCTGCGATCGAAGCATCCCGGGTGGAAAATCCACCGGTGGCAACCGTTGTCATTGCGTGTACCACTGCATCCATGAGGTTCATCCCTGTTAACAGGTACGCAACAACACAAAGTGCTGTAATGAAAATGAAGACGAGTGTGATTGAACCTGAAATCTGTGTGGCACGCGGCATTATCTTTTCAGCCGTGTCAAAAGCTTCAACCTTGAAGAGCTGCATACCACCGATCTGCAGCATCGGGAAAACCGCAATCGCCATAACGATAATACCCAGACCTCCAAGCCACTGCTGGATACCGCGCCACAAAAGAATTCCGGGTGGTGCGGCGTCCAGTCCCGTTAGAACCGTAGAACCGGTCGTTGTCAGGCCGGACATCGATTCGAAGAAGGCATCCGTGAATGTGGGCGCAACATCTGAGAGGTAATATGGAAGTGCGCCAAAAATTGTAAGCGCAATCCAGACGACTGTCGTCATTACAAAAGCCTGTCGGGTCGATAGTTGATTGCTGGTTCCCCGAGCACTTGAATAAAGGCCAAGGCCGATAAGAACCGTTACCGTTCCCGTAAAGGCGAAAACCTCCCAATCCTTGTTGCTATTCACAAGATCAACCAGCGCAGGCAGGAACATGGCTGATCCCAGGGTTGCCAAAAGGATACCAACTATCAGGAATATCGGTCTGAGAGTGTTCATGCGTCAGCTATCAGTTTATCACCGGTTCCAGTCCGGGCAGATCGAGTGGAAATGCAGGTATCTCCACGTCAAATTTGCTGCCATCAGAACGTTCCATAGTGTAGGTTCCCTGCATGATTCCCGAAGGGCATTTTAGCGGACAACCACTGGTATAGCTAAAATTTTCGCCTGCGCGGATTACCGGTTGGAGGCCAACCACTCCATCGCCGCTGACTTCTTCTATTTGCCCTTCACTGTCCATAATTTTCCAGTATCGGCTCATCAGTTGAACAGGCTCGTCTGTCTCGTTTTCAACGATCACACGATAAGCCCAGAAATAGTCTGAATTTTCAGGATCGGATCGTTCGTCAATGTAAACGGGCATGACTGTGACTCTGATGCCGTTTGTGACTGCCTTAAACATATGTAACCATCCCCGACTGACACATCGGAATTAACACAGTTAATCACCAGAAGCTAACTTTTCAGCGCCTGATCAATATCGGCAATCAAGTCCTCAGCGTGCTCCAATCCGACAGAAAGCCGCACGGTTCCATCCGTGATACCGACTTCCTCCCTTTCCTCTTCGGCCAAATTCCGGTGGGTTGTTGTCGATGGATGAGTAATCAGGCTCTTCGCATCTCCAAGATTGTTCGAAATGAGGATAAGGGAAAGACGGTTCAAAAACCCGAATGCCCTCATTTTTCCACCCTCAATTTCAAACGCCAGCAGGGTTGATCCGCCCTGCATCTGACGTTTTGCCAACTCCGCCTGTGGATGATCTTCGCGGCCCGGGTAAATAACCCGGTTTACCATCGGATTAACGGCCAAATGATTAGCAATTTTTTCGGCGCTGCGGGTTTGTCTTTCCACACGGATTGGAAGTGTTTCCAGGCCCTTGAGCAAATTCCATGCATTAAACGGGCTGAGGCTGGGGCCGGTATGCCGGAAATAGTCATAGAGCGTCTCGTTTACCCATTCCTCGGAACCCAGAATGATCCCGCCTAAACAGCGGCCCTGACCATCGATATGCTTTGTTGCAGAATACACGACCACATCTGCGCCAAAGTCGCCCGGACGTTGATAGATGGGTGTAGCGAAGACGTTATCCACGACAAGAATTGCATCATTTTCGTGCGCGAGGTCCGCAACAGCTTGAATATCGACAAGTTCAAGCGTGGGATTAGTCGGGCTTTCAAGAAAGAAAAGGGATGTATTCGGTCTGACGGCTGCTTTCCAGGCATCGATGTCCTTGCCATCCACCAAAGTGCATTCCACACCGAATTTTGGCATTAGCTTTTCGACAACCCATCGGCATGACCCGAAAAGCGCCCTTGCTGCAACTATATGATCCCCCGCAGATACATGACAGGCTATGGCCGATGTAACCGCCGCCATTCCTGATGCGGTTGCTTTTGCTGCTTCTTTGCCTTCAAGGATTCGCATCCGTTCTTCAAACATGAATACTGTTGGATTTGCGTATCTGGAATAAACAAACCCGGGGTCATCGCCGTTGAAACGTGCTTCTGCCCGCTCAGCGCTGTCATAGGTGAACCCCTGCGTCATGTAGATGGCTTCAGAAGTTTCGCCATTTTGGCTGCGAAGGGTACCACCGTGAACCAGATCAGTCTCCGGGTGCCAGGTCCATTCTCTTGTCATTTCCAAAACTCCAAAAAAAACCGGAAAGCGAAATCGCATCCCGGGATCGTAGAGTGACAAGATATTTGCCCGCTTCGGCCCTTTTAGCGATTTCTTTTACGTGGCTGCAAGCCGGCCGGCCAAATCACCACGAGATTTATGTGTGTTAATCGATCTTGCACTAGGCGTCAATTGTCCGACGCGATATTTGTACATAACAAGGCTTCAAGATTTACTGAACAAATGAAAAGAACAACTGGAATTCTCCCTGATTTCGCTATTGCCGAGCTGCATGCCAGCGGCGCGCTGTCAAGCTTGCGTAATTTCGATGCTGACCAAATACAGCCGGCCAGTATTGATCTGAGATTGGGGGCAAAAGCTTACCGGATCAGGGCCTCATTTCTACCGGGCAAGAACTGCAGTGTTGAAGAAAAATTGCAACGGTTCAAACTGCACGAGTTGGATTTGGAAAAAGGAGCAATCCTGGAAACCGGTTGTGTTTACCTTGTTCCGCTATTGGAGAGCCTGGATTTGCCGGAGGAAATATCTGCTTCAGCTAATCCCAAAAGCTCTACCGGTAGACTGGACATATTCACCCGGGTGATCACGGATCACAGTCAGGCTTTTGACCAGATCAAAGCCGGTTATTCTGGCCCGCTTTATCTAGAAATCAGCCCCAGTACTTTCCCGGTGGTCGTTAGAACCGGATCCAGATTGTCCCAGATTCGTTTTCGCAAGGGGCAGACACTGCTGGGTGACGATGATCTTCTGGCACTTCACAATTCCGAAACCCTGGTAGCGACGTCCGAACCTAATATACACAATCATGGCATTGGGCTTTCAATCGATCTTAGCGGCGATGAAAACGGGTTGGTCGGATACCGTGGAAAGCGTCATACCGGTCTGATTGATGTCGACAAAAAAGCCGTTAATGAAATCCTCGATTACTGGGAGCCGGTTTACAACCGCGGCACTGGAGATCTGGTGCTGGATCCCAATGAATTTTATATCCTGGTATCAAGGGAGGCAGTCCATGTTCCGCCAATGTATGCTGCGGAAATGGTACCCTTCGATCCACTCGTCGGTGAATTCCGGGTACATTACGCAGGATTTTTTGATCCCGGTTTTGGACATGTCCACGCGGGCGGGTTAGGTGCTCGTGGTGTCCTGGAAGTCCGTAGTCATGAGGTGCCGTTCATTCTCGAACATGGTCAACTTGTCGGGCGACTTGTCTATGAACACATGCTGGCGAAGCCGGAGAAACTTTACGGTACGGACTTGGGATCAAACTATCAGGCACAGGGATTGAAGCTGTCCAAACATTTCAAAAGCTGATCTAGCCGTCATCCTCAGAACAGGGCCAGGATTCTGGATGGACCAGACCATTCGGCAATATCGTGTTCTCATCTCCGCAAGCCATTTCGATTTGCCAGTCCTTAAGTCCTTCCACTTTAGACAGATCTGCGCCATCGATCCGGGTTCTAAACAAAAATGCCCCGCGCATAGAAATCGGTTTAGTGACGGTTGTTTCACTAAAATTCGACCGGCCAAGATTAGAGAAGTCAAAATTGACATTGCCGAGTTGCGCGTCGGTGAAGTCAGATCGGAAAAACTCGCCTTTTGACATATTGGCGTTTCGAATAACAGTTCCGGAAAAATTTGACCGACTTATTTCTGCCTTGTCAAAGTTGGCATTGGTCAGATCTGACTCACTGAAATCCGTCCGGTAGGCAATAATGCCGCTGAAATTGGTACCGGTTGCCGTTGCGCCCTTAAGTGAAGCCCGGACCAAATTTGCCTTGGTAAAATTGGATTTGTTAAGGATGGATTTTCTAAGGTCGGAAGATGTGAGATCGGTGCGTGAAAAGTTTGATCCGGAAAAATCAGATTCTGTCATGATCAGATTACGTTTCCGGCAGTCCTGCCAGTCGACACCTGCACCGGCGGCGTCACCGCAATCTGCGCTGGCAGTAGTGATAAAGGATGGATTCAGGACAATTGTGCAAACTGTGATCGCAAAAATCGCCACCATGTGCGACGAATTCCTCAAGCCAGTTAGTAGTTTCATGGGTACAGTTCCTGCTGAAAAATGACATAAAATACAACTTTTACTCAACAGTAAGGCCAAATTCCGTATTTGCCAGCCCGTGGGGCGTTTTTTCCCACTTATGCGGCTTCACAATTAGATGAACGACTGCCCTCCATCCTGCGATTGAAATTATGAGCCAATATACCGGAAGTGTAACAAGATAGCGCGCAGACCTGGTTGTTTTCAGTGTTTTTAGAACTGCAAATGCAAGCAAGGCATAGGTTGTATATCCACCGACCAGATTAAAGACACTGGTGCCCAGCAAGAATGTGTCAAACGGGCTGTGATTTGTGAAAGTAAGGTTCACAACCTGATAAATTGAAAGAAACAGGAAAATCGGATGGATCAGTACTGAAATTACAAGTGATGTGAGAAACAGATGGAAAGCGAGTGTTTTTTTTATGCCGAGGTTGCGGGAAAACTCAATTGGATTCCTGTTGTGAACCAGGATCGTCTGCATCCACCCCTTGATCCAGCGGGTGCGCTGCCGAAGCCAAGGCAGAATTTGTGAAGGAGCCTCTTCATAGGTTGGCATGGAGAGTGTCTCACATCGGTACCCTTCACGATAAAGCCTGATCCCAAGATCAGCATCTTCTGTTACATTGAATGGATCCCATGCGCCAACTTTTCTCAGAATTTCGGTTTTGAAATGGTTTGATGTGCCTCCCAGTGGCAAAGGCACGCGCCATTTCGCCAGGACCGGGAGAATTCCATTGAACAGTGTCAGGTATTCAATGGCAAACATTTGGCATAGCCAGTTTTGATTGTCATTGTGAATGTGTAAGGGTGCCTGGAGGCATGCAATCTCCCGATCACCGGTAACGAATCGCCCATAGGCTTCCCGCAGCTGGTCCGGTTCGGGGCGGTCTTCTGCGTCATAAAGAACAAGAAACTGTCCGTGGGCCAGCGGAAGGGCATAGTTTAATGCTTTTGGCTTGGTTCTTGGAGCGGTTGGTGGAACCAGGACCAAGTCGAAACAGTCGGGCAAACCCTCATTTTTTATCGCGTAAATGGTTTCGAGGTCGTCTGCTTCGCAAACAAGCTTTATATCAAGCTTCTCTTTTGGCCAGTTCAGCTTCCACAAGTGTTCAGTTAAACCGCTGATCTGCTCGGGCTCTTGATACAGTGCAACCAGTATTGAATAAACAGGCAAATTGCTCTCGTGGGCCGGAATAATGGATTTTGACTTGATGGTGCTCTCGTCAAATTCTGCAAGAAGCAAGCCCCTCATAAGGATGTTTGCAAGATAAAAACCGGTCAGAATTAAGGTTCCCGAAAAAGCAAGCAAATTGAAGTTGGTGAATGAAAGAAACCCGATGCAAATACAGGCAAGCAATACCCCAACGGCCTGATAAACTGTAAAAGTACGGGCAGCAGAGTATTTGGGATTTGCCGTTCTCAGATGGTTGATGGCGTTGTGCATCAATGAGCGGCGAAGTTTGTAACTCCTGCGTGCCCTTGCTTTTTCTTGTGCAAGAAGCCCTTGGGCTTCAATCCATATTTTCTCCGAAATCACCCCGGACTCTATCAAAACTTCGAAAGGCGGAATATTGTATTTCCGCGAAATTTTCCATGAAGCTTTTAGATATGGATATCCGATGCCAAAGCGATTCAATATCAATAGTTCGAGCGGAATTTTTGCTTCTTTGGAAGAGGATCGGGGGTCGGATAATCTAACTGGTTGTAGATTACGTCCTCCAATAGAGTAATTGTTGTCGACTAAGCCGTCGCTGGCAGTTATTTCTGCTCTAAAATTCAACCGAACGCCCCATTTTCGGAAGTTTAACTTAAAACAAATACTATATGAGTATTAGTGAACTAATCAAATGACATTATTGTTTTCGTAAATAAAACAGCTAATTGAAATCTTGAACTTTCGATTGAAATTTCATTTCCCTGAAGGTTCAAAAATTCGGTTGAATGTTCTAAGTATCCCGAACAGTTGAAATTTCGAGCGTCAAATGACAATTTTCCAGTTTCTGGCAGTTTTGGGATTTGTGGCAGCAAACGCTATTGGCGTTGCCGTTCACGAAGCCCGTGCGCAGGATCCTGTAATACCAAATTTCCTCGACAGACATGAACGGTTTCAAAGACCTGATCTTTCCAAACTGATCCGCCTGAAGTTTCTGACCACCACGGATTTTCCACCTTTCAATTTTATTGACCGGAAAAAGCGGTTGGCCGGATTTCACGTGGATTTGGCACGGGCAATTTGCAGCGAACTGGACATTCTACCGCGGTGCCAGATACAAGCCTTGCCCTGGGACGAATTGCTTCCTGCCATCAGCGGGGGGGAGGCTGAAGCATTGATTGCTGGTCTGGAAGTTTCAGAAGAATCAAGAAAACAATTGGCCTTTACACGTCAATACCTGAATATACCCGCACGCTTTATCACAAGAAAAGAGAATAACCTGGAGCCACCAGCATATCGGGCCATATTCAAGAAATTGACCGGTGTAGTTAAAGGTTCATCTCAAAAAACATATTTTGAAAAAGTATTTTCTACCAGAAAAGCCAAGATATTTGACACGCGGGAAGCTGCCTTCTCGGCACTGAAAGCAGGTGAAATCGATACGGTGTTTGTAGATGCAATTTCGGCTTCATTCTGGCTTCAATCAACATCTTCGGACAATTGTTGCGATTTTCTCGACGGTGCATTTATGTCACCGGAATTTTTTGGAAATGGAATGGCGATTGCGGTTTCCAAGGATCGGCCGGAGCTGGCGGAAGCACTGAATTTTGCTCTTTATCAGATCAATGCGAAGGGAAAGTTTGCAGAACTTTATCTGCGATATTTTCCTTTGGGCCTATTCTGACAGGATAATCAGCGTTGCCGGTTAAATGGAACCAGTAAAGACCAAAGCAGTTGGGTCGGTTTCTCGTCTTGCCATTCACTGATTCCAATGGTCATTCCGGCATGGCCTTCTTCAGGCTGATCTGTGTAAGTGCCAAAAATTCTGTCCCAAACCGCCAGATTGAAGCCGTAGTTGGAATCTGTTTCATTGTGAATAATTGAATGATGAACCCTGTGCATGTCCGGTGTCACAACAAAGATCCGCAACACCCGGTCAAACGAAGGCGGTAATCGCCAGTTCGAATGATTGAACATCGCCGTGCCATTCAGAATTATCTCAAAAATCAATACGGAAATTGCCGGAGCGCCAAGAAGCAGGACAATCAGCATTTTCCAGAGCATGGACAGGACAATTTCTATCGGATGAAACCGGATGGCTGTCGTGACATCAAAGTCAACATCCGAATGGTGCATTCGGTGAACTGCCCACAAAAACGGCACCTTGTGCGATGCCCAATGAGAAAACCAGATAGCAAAATCAAGTACAATAAAGGAAGCCAATACGGCAAGCACCATCGGCATTTGAATGAGGTTAAACAGGCCGTATCCTTCAGACTGGGCCCATAACGCGGTTCCAACGGCTGCGCCCGTGAACAGCAACCGTACAACTGCTGTATCAATCAATACGATTGCCCAGTTGGTAAGCCAGCGTCTTGATTTGATCGGAGCAGGCACGCGCCTTGGGGCAAACAGTTCCAGCAGCGCCAGGACAACAAATAGTCCAAGAAAAACGCCCAGTCTGATTTGAGGTTCCGCGAGTTCAGGCATGTGTCATTATACCTTGATAGTGCAGGGATCCACAATCACATCAAAGTGGGCGATGTCTTGCCCGTGCGCCGCGCTCGATTGCAGCACAAACCAGCTTGTCCACGGTAAGTGAATCGCGGAGGATTTGCAGCAGTCTCAATTCTTCCTGCCCCACAGCAAGATCGGCTGCAGCGACTTCAACAGCAAGCGCGTAAATTGTCTCATGCATATCTTCCGGTAGTGCATCCAGCACGTTGGTGATTACCTGTCCTAATCCGTTTGTTCCCTGCAGGATTTGGCTGCACTCACGTGAATCCACAATCAGGTTCTCTGTGTCATATCCCTCAAAAAACGGCAACGATTTTACAATGTCCCCGATTTTTGAGAGCTCGTTGTCGGTCATGGTTCGGTCGGCTGCAGACATGGTAACCATCAAATGGATCATCGTCTGGTGAGGTGAATAGAGGGACATTTAATTCGCCTTTGTGATCAAATTGCATTCGGATCAAAGTAGGGATTGAACAGCAGATTCGCAAGCCGCTTGGAAAAAGGTTTGTGATAGGATAACAAGCCACAGATTGTTCTTACTTACTCCGATTACAAGGCACGATTCATGTCTGCAGAATTGCAAGAAGCTGCAAAAATTTCAAAAGCCTGGCCGTTTGAAGAAGCACGGAAAGTTGTCAAGCGATATGAGAAATCCGGTTTCCCCGAAACCGTGCTCTTTGAAACCGGGTATGGTCCGTCCGGACTTCCTCACATAGGCACTTTTGGGGAAGTAGCGCGTACAACCATGGTCATCAATGCCTTCCGGGTTCTCACGGACAACAACGTACCCGTCAAACTGGTTTGTTTTTCGGATGACATGGATGGAATGCGGAAAATTCCGGGCAATGTTCCTAACGCCGATATGCTCGAAAATCATTTGGGCAAACCACTGACCCAAGTACCTGACCCCTTCGGTCCGGAAGGCAAACAATGTCATGCAAGTTTTGGTCATCACAATAACGCCAAACTGCGTGAATTTCTCGATCACTACGGTTTCGAGTATGAATTCGCCAGTGCAACCGATTACTATACAGCTGGAAAATTCGATGATGCATTGGTGACGGCACTTGAGAAGTATGACGAAATCATGGATGTGATGCTTCCCACTTTGGGTGAAGAGCGCCGGGAAACCTACAGCCCCGTGTTGCCAATATCGCCGACGACCGGTCGTGTTCTCTACGTTCCGATGAAAAAAGTGGATCCACAGGCAGAAACTGTCACCTTTGATGATGAGGATGGAACTGAAACCACGCTCAAAGTCAGCGGCGGTAATGTCAAACTCCAATGGAAACCCGATTTCGGGATGCGGTGGGCGGCCCTGGGTGTGGATTTCGAAATGTACGGAAAGGATCACCAGATCAATTCCAACCTATATGATCGGATTTGTCGTATATTGGGGGCTAGAGCACCCGAACACTTCATTTATGAACTGTTTCTTGATGACAAAGGCGAGAAGATTTCCAAAACCAAGGGTAACGGCCTGACCATTGATGAGTGGCTTGCTTATGCGCCGACCGAAAGCTTGTCACTTTTCATGTACCAAAAGCCCAAGACCGCAAAACGGCTGTATTTTGACGTGATCCCGAAAACGGTAGATGAGTATTTTCAGCATTTGGCAGCCTATCCCGGTCAGGAGGAAAAGGCGCAACTCAACAATCCCGTGTGGCACATCCATAGTGGAAATCCGCCTCAAACGCCTATGCCCGTGTCATATGCGATGTTGCTTAACCTCGTGAGTGCCTCTAACGCTGAGGACAAGGAAACGCTTTGGGGCTTTATTTCACAATATGAAGAGGGATTGAGCCCTGAAAGTCACCCGATGTTAGATGCCATGGTTGGCTATGCTATCCGTTACTTTGAGGATTTCGTGAAGCCAACCAAATCATTCCGTGCGCCAAATGATCAGGAGCGGGCGGCCATGACTGATCTTAGAGAACGGCTTGCCGCGCTTGACCGGGCCAGTGATGCTGAAACGATCCAGACCGAAATATTCTCGGTCGGCAAGGAACATGGATTTGAAAACCTCCGGGAATGGTTTCAGGCCCTTTATCAGGTTTTGCTTGGGCAGGATCAGGGCCCGCGGTTTGGCTCATTCGTAGCGCTTTATGGACTGGATAAAACAGTGTCGATGATTGATGCCGGATTGAAAGGCGATCTTGGATAGCGGCTCGGCTGTGTAAAAAAATTTTGTTATCGAAAAGGTCTTATACAGGCCAAATCCACATGATCATGGGCACAGCAACGATCACGATCAGTAATTCCAGTCCAAATCCCATACGGGCGTAGTCAAAGAACCTGTAACCGCCAGGACCCATGACAAGCGTGTTGGACTGGTGGCCGATTGGTGTGAGAAATGGCGTTGCACACCCGATTGCAACAGCCATCAGGAACGGGTCGGTGGCAAGACCCAATTGACTTGCGATTGCCGCACCTATCGGTGCCATCAACACCGCGACCGGTGTGTTTGGAATAATATCAGACAGCCACATCGAGGCGACCAGAAGACTGGCCAAAGTCAGCCAAATGGGCAGACCCATGAATGCGGACGTAAAGGCACTTGCGATAAGGATTGTACCTCCGGATGTCTGAAGAGCCTCTCCAACCGGTATCAACGCACCCAGCAGGACAATTACGGGCCATTCCACGCTGTTGTAAACCTCGCGAGCGCTGATGGTGCGCATCGCAATCAAAGCGATGACTACGGTGACAAAAGCAATTGTGGGGGGAAGTAACCCTAATGCAACAAGGGCAATTGCAACACCAAACACGGCAATTGGCATCATCACATGAAACCGTTGCGGCGACTGCAAACCGCGTTCAGCTAGAGCGAGCAAACCAAGCTGGCTGCAACCTTCCTCCAGGGCATTGGCCTCCCCTTGTATCAGCAGAATGTCGCCTGCACGGAACCGGGTTTTGGCAAGACGGGTTCTGGGCCGCTCACCCCGGCGCGATATTGCCAGGAGGTTTATTCCATACCGGTCATGCATACGGATGCCGCGCATGGACTGTCCTTCGATTGAGGAGTTTGGCAGGAGCACCACTTCCGCAACCCGTACATCCTCAGTACCCAGCCTGGTGTCTTGTCCCGCCGGCGTGTCGGCCAACTCAAGCTTGCCGCCGGTAATCAGCGGATTGAGAATGGAAGGATCGCCTTCCAGTATCAGGATGTCGTTTTCGCGAAATCTTTCGATCCCGCTTGGGGCATGTCGTTTCCGTCCGTCGCGAATTATTAGCATCACGGACAATTCGTTTTCACATTCGCGCTCAAGTTGGCGCACTTGTTTGCCAACAATCGTGGAACCTGGCGGTACGGCTACTTCCGAGATGTATTCCTCGACATGAAATATGCCGGAATTGGGCGCTGCAGAGACCCTTTGCGGCAACAGGCGCCATCCAACAAGGGCAAGATACACGAGGCCGACGAGTGCCACGGTTGCCCCAACCGGGGTAAAGTCAAACATGTTGAAGGGTTGGCCGGTGAATTCGTTGCGATACGACGAGATGACAATGTTTGTCGGCGTTCCAATGAGCGTTACAAGCCCTCCAAGCAGGGATGCAAAGGACAGTGGCATCAACAAAACGGATGGCGAGCGGCGTGCCTTGCGTGCATTTCGCAACGTCACAGGCAACATCAGCGCCAGCGCACCGACATTGTTCATCACACATGACAATAAAGCTACCAGGCCAGAGCCGGCTGCGACCTGCCGGATAGTCGTGGACCGGGTGGGAGCCAAAAGTCCGGCCAGCCAAAATACGGCACCGGAATTTTGCAGTGCCCGGCTGATGACAAGGACTGCAGCTACCGTGATCACGGCTGGATGTCCGAACCCGGAAAATGCGTTTGAAGCGGGAATAACCCCCAAATAAACCCCGGTCATCAGCGCAAAAATGGCGACAAAGTCATAACGGAACTTGCCCCAGGCAAACAGGAACAGTGTGAGCGCCAGAATTCCGAAAACTATGAGGTAGTCCGGTGTCAAATTTTGCCAACCTCCCTGACGGTGATCTACCCCCAAAACCACGCTTTTCACTGTGATGTTAGTGCATCATTGGCCAAACATGCAATTGCGTGTATCGGAATTGGGAAGATTATTGGTATCTGGATTTGAATTGAATTTGGATATCCGGAAACGGTGAATGGCTGCCGTGTTGGCTTATGAGCGCATGGTTGCCATTGGACTTGGTGCCAAATTTTACGACTGCTTGTTAAGCATTAGGGAAAAGAGTGCCTGCTTTGGCTGTGTGCGGGTATGAGGACGTCAGTAATTGCCGACAAACTTTCCATCAGCAACTCCGCAGTTAACCTCTACATTGCCAATGCAAAGCGCAAGCTTGGTGCGAAAACACGTGAACAGGCAATCGCACGGGCGATTTTCAGCGGGGAAATCAATTTGTAATGCATTCCTTCAATGCCCGATCCTGACCGGAAGGGGAATATTACTTTCACGGAATGAATGGCAGCTCTGCGGACAAAGTGACCAAGTAAACTCTTTACTCAGATGTCAGTTTTCGGATTAGCCCGCACGTTTTGAAATCGCGTCCTCAACAAAGTTGACGAATTTCTCGTCATATACGTCTCGCCCGTACGGCCCCTTTTCCCAACAAATGGACATGGGAGTTTGGGAGTAAAAAACTGAAACCAGTTTTTGCAAATCCTTCAGATCCTCTGGGTTTGTTATGGATGAGAATTGACCCCAGTGAAGCCGCATCCATACCTGACAGATGGTGTCGACTTGAAGTGTGGCATCGACATCGAGGTTCAGTTCCGCACCGATTTCCTTGTAAATAGCCGAAAGTTTGGAAGCCTTTATCCAGTTTTTACGCAACTCTTTATTGTTTACCATTGTAAGGTCAATCTCTCGGACGCCAGTGGCACGGGCCGTACGCGAAGTGTCTGCAGCCGCAAGTCTCGCAAACCGAACTTGAAATGCCAAATACAGTAATGAGCCCACTAGTGCGACGACTCCAACAACTTCGGAAATTGCGGTTATGGCTGTCCAGTTCATGAGTATTTCTCCTGCCATTTGACGCTGCGCTGTGCATCACGCTCTTCATAGGCATTAACGGCAGCTTGAGGATTCAACGCAAACTTACCTTCCGTATCTTCTCCCAAAGCGGTCAACCGCATTGAGTACCATGCCGTGACTCCACCACGTGGTGGTGCTTCGAATATTGGAAACTCTGGATCATTGCTATTATCGCCCAGCCAAGTGTTTGCAAGCGATGGGTTGAGTACCATTGATCGAGCAAGACCAATAGCATCTGCACTATCGGTCTGTGTTGCCATCAAAGCTTGATCTCTGGTTTCAAATCCACCAGTCAACATAATTGGAATAGACGTAATCGTCTTTGCACGCTTAGCAAAGT
>JBPCWL010000185.1:0-2917 GCA_051009575.1 Rhizobiaceae bacterium | reverse complement strand
GACTTGAACTGTTTGAGCAAATTCCTGATTTGAAAACCGCAATAATTCAGCTTTCCGGCGGCGGGTTGATTTCTGGTGTGGCAGCTGCATTGAAAGCGCGCAATCCATCCATTGAAATTATCGGTGTTTCCATGGAGCGAGGGGCCGCCATGTATGAATGTCAGAAGGCTGGCAAACCTGTGTATGTGGAAGAATTATCGTCGCTCGCCGATTCTCTCGGGGGAGGAATTGGCCTCAACAATCAATATACGTTTCCAATGGTACGTGATCTTGTGGACGAAATTGTTCTGGTCAATGAGCGCGAAATTGCCCACGCCATTCGGCATGCCTATTGGGAGGAAAGGCAAATCATTGAAGGTTCGGGATCGGTTGGAATAGCCGCTTTGCTGAACGGAAAAATCAAACCAAAAGGAGTTACCGTTTGCCTGCTGAGCGGCGGCAATATTGATATGGCACTGCATCACCGCATTGTCTCAGGCGAAGATGTGGATGTTACGAAAGAATAGCAAATGCCTGACATCAAAATCCTGACAGAAAGTGACCTTCGTCATCTCGTTAAATTGGATTTGGAAGTTATTGGATCCATAGAAAATGCATTTGCCACCCTGGCAAAAGGAAACGTGGTCATGCCACCAATCCTGTCGATGGCAATTGCAGACTATAATGGTGAAGTGGATGTCAAAACCGCTTATGTACCGGGAATCGATAGCTTTGCCATTAAGATGTCACCGGGATTTTTTGATAACCCGAAGATTGGCCTGCCAAGCACCATGGGCCTGATGATATTGTTCTCTGCCAGAACCGGTGTATTGGAAGCATTGCTACTCGATAACGGCTATTTGACAGATGTGCGTACCGCGGCAGCCGGTGCAGTTGCTGCAAAGCACTTGTCGCGGGAAGATAGCGAGCAGGTTTGTATCGTGGGAACCGGAATGCAAGCCCAACTTCAGCTCAAAGCGCTGACTTTGGTGAGAAACATCAAAGTGGCTACAATTTGGGGGCGGGACAATGCCAAAGCCGAAACGCTTGCTGAATCTTTGAGTACGGAGTTGAATATCAAAATCTCCGCGACGAGTAATCTCGAACATGCCGCTCGTGAGGCAGACATCATCGTAACGGCAACCCCTTCATCCACTCCCTTAATCAAGGCTGACTGGCTACAAACCGGTCAACACATTACGGCAATGGGATCAGACCAAGACCACAAAAATGAAATTGAAGCGGAATGTATTGACCGGGCAGATCTATATGTCGCTGATCGTCTCTCACAAACTTCAAAGCTTGGTGAATTGCGTTCGGCAATAGAAGCAGGTGTGGTTGATGTGAATGTTTCACTTCCGGAGCTTGGTGAGATAATTGCCGGTAAGGCTACACGCCGAAGCAGTCCAAATGATATTACCATTGCTGACCTAACGGGCACTGGCTTGCAGGATACGGCAATTGCGACACTTGCCCGTCAAAGAGCACAATTACAATCGGTTGGAACATTGTTCCAGAATTAGACAATGACTAACGTGCATGATCACGCCTAATCTGCATTTTCCCTTCATGACTGGTCCTTGGATGTAAGATTGGGACTTTGAATTTTCAGAAGGTATGGTCAAAGTTAAAAATGGGCCGGAGAGTTTCGCAAATTTCCCCCGCAAAATGTTGGTAAAAGGCTGATAAAATGAAAGATAATCCCATTTCCTCAACCATTCCGCTCAATGAAGATGGAGTGCATCATGGTTTTCTCAAACTACCATACAGTCGCGATGACTCAGCCTGGGGGTCGGTCATGATACCGATTTGTGTCATCAAAAACGGGGATGGACCCACTGCGCTTTTTACAGGTGCAAATCATGGGGATGAATATGAAGGACCGGTTGCTCTCCAAAGTTTGGCGAGCGAATTGAATCAAAAAGATATCTGCGGGCGGGTTATAATAGTACCATTTTTCAATTACCCGGCCTTTCGTGCCGGCACGAGAACTTCACCGATTGACAAAGGCAATATGAACCGCAGTTTCCCGGGCAGACCGGATGGCAATGTGACAGAAAAAATTGCCGACTATTTCCAACGCACATTGGTGCCGATAGCAGATATCGTTCTGGATTTTCATTCCGGCGGCAAAACACTAGATTTTGTACCCTTTGCTGCAACCCATGTACTGGAAGATAAAAAGCAGGAAGCCTCCTGCGTGGCGGCCATGCAAGCCTTCAATGCGCCTTATTCAGTTATGCTGCTGGAGATTGATAATGTCGGAATGTATGACACCTCTGTTGAAGACCAAGGCAAAGTATTTGTCTCAACAGAGTTGGGAGGCGGAGGAACTGCGACAGCCAAATCCATAGCAATCGCCAAAAAGGGAGCACGTAATCTTCTTGTGCATTCAGGCATACTGAAAGGAAATTTGGAAATCAGCCCTTCTGTTAATTTGGATATGCCGGACAGCGATTGTTTCGTCTTTTCTGAACAGGACGGCATGATAGAGCCGGTTGTCGATTTGGGAGAATCCGTTTCACAAGGTGATGTATTGGCAAAAATTTGGCCAGTGGACCGCACAGGTGTTGCTCCCGCAGATTACCGGGCTAAAAGAGATGGAATTCTGGTTAGCCGACATTTCTCGGGTCTGGTGAAATCAGGTGATTGCATCGCGGTGGTCGCTCTTGAGGTTTGACCAGGACGAAGCATGATTCTGTGTTGAATGCCCAACGCCCAGTCCATGGCCAATGCCCCCATATTTACTCCGAATTAAATACACAATGGCAATAGAATGGCTGAATTTTGGGGGAAGTAGTCAACCTGCAGTTTGGCCTGAATGTCTACTATGCGGACTTAGCTGCCATTCGGATCGTACATGGTTATTCTGCCTGCGACACCTAAGGGCAATACGCTAGTGGCTAACCCATAATATCTATTCCACTTAGACTGAAAG
>JBPCWL010000184.1:0-33651 GCA_051009575.1 Rhizobiaceae bacterium | reverse complement strand
TTAAGATCTGCAATCCCTTGTGTGTGATCCCAATGATGATGCGTCACAAGGATATGGGTTAGATGCCAGGATTTTTCCGACAGAGCAGTTCGGACAGCATCAGCGTCAGGGGCATCAATGGATGCAGTGTTGCCGGTATTTGCGTCATGCACCAGCACGCCATAATTGTCGGAAAGGCAGGGGAACTGAAAAAACTGAAGATTGGTCATGGATATTCAACCTGAGTTATTGATTTACCTTGAGAGATAATAAACACCACCCCCTCTGGCAACCTGGAGAAGCTGCCGCTATCCTTGTACCATGCATATGGATGTAACTGAATTGCGGGAATTTTATGCCACGCGTTTGGGCCGGGCAGCCGAGAATTCGATTCTTGTGTCCCTATCTGCGATGTGGGGTCAGGGAAGTAAGGGTCGCCTGCTCGGTCTTGGATACCCGGTCCCCTGGCTGGAGCGATATTCTCCTGATTGCGAAGTCTCTGCATGCCTTATGCCTGCAGGACAAGGTGCGCTTCACTGGCCGTCGCCGAAGGAAACTGCGACAGCCTTGTCTCATGATGATGAATTTCCGTTCGGGGATTCCGCATTTGACTGCATTTTGATGGCACATTTTCTAGAGCATGCAGAAAATGCGAATGAATGCCTCGCAGAAGCCTGGCGGGTTTTAAGTCCGGGCGGTAAACTCATTCTTGTTGTTCCCAATCGTCGCGGCATGTGGGCGCGTTTTGAAAATACACCTTTCGGCACCGGAAAACCGTATAGCCGGGGACAGTTGAACAAGGCTCTGAAAGACAATCAGTTCACACCTGAAGAATGGTCGGATGCCTTGCATTTTCCACCTTCCAAGCGGGAATTTTCCTTGAGAATGCGAAAAGGCCTGGAAAGGTTGGGCAGGCGCATCTGGCCTGTTTTTGCCGGTGCAATCTGTGTCAGTGCGACCAAGCGGCTTTATCAGGGTATACCTGCCACGGCACGAGCCAAGCGCCGTTTGGCTGTTCCGGTACTGGTTCCGCAAGGCACCGGAAGGGCGACACGCCAGAAGGGCTGAAAATCTTCCTTTGATTTTAAATCCTGCATTCAATAGAACCGGACGGAAAGACAGTTGTGTTGGAGAAACAGGTGAGCGACGTATCCCAAATGCCACAACCCAAACCCGGGGTCATGAATATTGCCATGTACGTGCCTGGCAAGTCCAAAGTTCCTGAAGGCGTAAAGCTTCACAAGCTTTCGTCCAATGAAAGCCCGTTGGGGCCCAGCGAGGATGCAATCGATGCGGCGCTAAATGCAACTCACCACATGCAGGACTATCCAGACGGCTCTTCCACAATGCTTCGAAATGCAATTGCAAATTCGCATGGTCTGAATGTGGACAATATCATTTGTGGAAACGGCTCTGATGAAATTCTTGGACTTCTCGCAACGACTTATCTGGCAAACGGCGATGAAGCTATTTTTACCGAGCATGGCTTTTTGGTTTATCGTATAGCTACCCTTTCTGCAGGTGGTGTTCCGGTGGTTGTGAAAGAACAGGAATGCAAAGCGGATGTGGATGCCATTCTTGCAGCCGTTACTGAAAAGACGCGTCTGATTTTTCTAGCAAATCCAAACAACCCGACAGGGACTTACCTGCCGATCGAGGAAATGCGACGCCTTCACGCCGGTTTGCCGTCAAATATAATTCTGGTCGTCGATGCTGCCTATGCCGAGTATGTCCGGCGCAACGATTATGAGTCTGGAATTGAATTGGTTTCAGGGAATTCCAATGTGATCATGACACGGACATTTTCGAAAATTTTCGGCCTGGCTGCGTTGCGCATCGGATGGGCTTATGGGCCGAGGGAAATTATTGATGCCCTAAACCGGGTACGCGGACCATTTAATGTGAACGCTGCTGCTATCGCGGCGGGTACGGCGGCAATTGGCGACAAGTCCCATGTAGAGAAGTCCATTGAACACAATGAAGAGTGGCTGACAAAAGTCAGTGAAGGTCTCGCGAAACTCGGGCTGAAAGTAACTCCGTCTGTCGGGAATTTCGTATTGGTTCATTTCCCCGATGATCCTGGGAAAACAGCAGCAGAAGCAGATGAATTTCTGACAAAACGTGGCTTTGTGTTGCGTGCCGTTAACGGATACGGTTTTCCGAATTCATTGCGAATGTCCATCGGCACGGCTGAGGCAAATCTCGGGACGCTAAGTGCGCTGAAAGAATTTCTTGGTTAAATTGATGTCATGACACGCAGGATCAAAAAAATTGCCATACTGGGACAGGGTCTGATCGGCTCTTCGATTACGCGTGCCATCTTTCAGCGTAATCTACCACTTGAAGTAGTTGTCACCGATGCTTCCAAAAAAGTATGTGAACGACTGCTTGAGCTTGGGTTGGGTCGGGCAAAAGTGGTATTTTCCAATAAGGAGGCGGTGGAAGGTGCAGATCTGGTCATCGGATGTGTTCCGGTTGCTTCATACTCGAAACTTGTTGAGGAAATTGCTCCTTTTCTGAAGTCGGGCGCCATATTGTCAGACGTGGGATCTGTAAAGGCGGCTGTTATTGAAGCAAGCCGGCCGTTTGTGCCTGAACAAGTTGAATTTGTACCGGCTCACCCAATTGCCGGTACCGAATTTTCTGGACCAGATGCCGGGAAGCCAAAATTGTTCGCAGACCGATGGTGTATTGTAACTCCAACAGAAAACACCGACCCTGATGCCGTCGCGTCCGTCAAGGCGTTTTGGGAAAGCATCGGTTCCAGGGTTGAGGTCATGTCAGCAGAAGCGCACGATAAAACCTTGGCGATTACGAGCCATCTGCCGCATCTCTCCGCATTTTCTATATTTCACACGGCCAAGGCACACGAGGAGAAAACAGGGACGCCGGCAGCGCAGTATTCTGCGGGCACGTTTCGTGATTTCACGCGCGTTGCACTTTCAAATCCGCATATGTGGCGCGATATTTTTCTGCTTAACCGGGAAGCTCTTTCAGAAGCTTTCGAACAGTTTGCTGTCGATATGCGCAAGATATTGAAGGCCGCTGAGGAAGGTGATCTGGAGAAGCTTGAAGGTTTAATCTCCGATAGTGGAAAGATGCGCAGCGAGAACATCAATGAAGATGACTTTGCCCGCAAGAAGGTCAAAGTGTCGGATGCCCTGCCATCGGAAATCGCAAAGCCTTATTCAACCGACTAAGAATTCAAAACAACCGAGGTATGTTACCAATTGGCACGATCCCCATGTTTACGCGGCCTTTCGAAACAGTTACCGGCAGTTTCAATTCCATGCTGTTGTTTCCGGAATTCAGTAAACTGATAGCCGATTCTGCCTGCAAAAACTCTACCTGATAATCAGGAAATGCTTTGGCCAATGAGCGAACAAGTGGCTGCAACTCGGAAACTGTCATGTTGAATTTTCCGCTTAGATACCCTTGCTTGTCAATTTGCATGGGGCCTGAGAACGATATTTTCCCCCCGTCATGAGAAATGTAATCCAATCCATTCAGCTGGCCTTCCAACCCGATTGATTTTGCAATTTGGACAAGATCTGGAGTATGGGAAATCCGGTCATAGATATCGTTTAAGCGGACGTTCACCGCGGCATCGAATTTTGGCCAGTCTTCCTTGCTGGATCCGACCATTCTGGTCGATGTCGCAAAATCAATGGAATTTCGTTCGATCCTGCGAGCTTGAATCTGGATTTCCTGGATGTTCAGAGTACTTTCGTTCGGGTCTGTTGGTGACAGGGAAATATTTTTGCCAATTGTAGAGATTTTCTCAATTCCTGAAATTCCTGCGGAAAGGCTTGCCCGCAGGGACTTCCATTTCACGTCGAACGTCTGGTTGTGGGCAAATGTCATTACCGCCGGTCCTTCCAGTTCCACGATTGCCTTGCCCGGTTGATAAGCCTGCGCCGCAGAACGCAGCGCTCCCGCTTCAAGATAGAAGCCTTTACGATTATCAAAGTAGGAGGTTTCATCACAAGTTACGCTGATGCGAAAAGGAAACCCACCGATTTCCTGATTTGGGCATTGGAACAGTTTATCCTGGCCTTCCAATTTTGCCTTGCCCTCAACCAGAGCCGTTTCCACTTTCCCGGCGACAAACTGCCAACTGAATGCCCAAATGACGCCGAGGAGGATGATAATCAGAAAAAGAAAAAGTGTTTTTTTCACGCAGATTTTGCCTTTTTGACTCTGATTGGGTAAGGAATTTTCTTTCAGACCATTCGGGACAGTTATGAGTGATTTTTGGGTTTTTGGCTATGGATCTTTGATCTGGAATCCGGGTTTCGATCACCAGGAGCGCCGGCGAGCTACGTTACATGGCCTTCACCGTTCCTTATGCATTTATTCCTGGGTTCATCGTGGCACGAGGGACAATCCGGGGTTGGTGCTCGGTCTGGATCTCGGTGGTTCGTGTCATGGTGTGGCGATGCGTGTATGCAAACATGACCGGGAAGAAGTCGTTGAATATTTGCGGGCCAGAGAGCTGGTAACTTCAGTTTATCTTGAATGCTGGCGAAAAGTTACCCTGGATAGCGGTACTGTAGTTCCAGCTCTTGTATATCGTGCGGACCAAACGTCCCCGCAATATGCCCGTGGGCTGTCCCTGGATACCCAGACTGAAATTGTAAGAAAAGCAACAGGTGGTTCCGGAAACAATGTCGATTATGTGAAAAGCACGGTTTCTGCCATGCGCATGGAAGGGATCAAGGATCACTCCCTTGAATACATAGACGATAAATTGCGTGATTGAGGTCTCCCGCCTCACGGAATTTCAAGTCTCAATACGTTTGCCATCGTATTCGGGATCATTTTGGGCTTCCAGAAGCAACTCGCTGGTTTTGGTTTCAATTGAGTTGATCAGTTCTTTTGTAAATTCATTTGCCTTCAATCCTGGATCAATTGACGGCAAAAACTCCAGAATGGTCGTTCCTTTGTAAAGCCGCATTCCCTGCCTAGGCCAAAACAGACCGGAATTAAGTGCCATCGGCACGACAGGAACACCAATATTTTCATACATGTGTGTAATTCCAAATTTGTATGCAGGTTCGGCATAGGCCAGTTTTCGAGTTCCTTCGGGATAAATTACGATCTGTCTGCCTTCCGCGCACTGCTTTGAAGCTTCGCGGTTCATGGCCTTGAGTGCTTCGCTCCTTCTTCCCCGGTTTACCGGAATCATATTCATTTTTTGTGCCATCCAGCCAAAGAACGGAATAAACATCAATTCCCGTTTGATTACGTAGGTGGGATCGCTCAGGAAAAGGAGCATCACATAAGTTTCCCAACTTGACTGGTGCTTGGCAGCAATCACAAAGCCCCCACCCTTCAGCAGGTTCTCCACACCCCGAAATTCATACCGGGTTCCGATCAGAACATATTGTAGCCAGAGCGAGGATAGACCCCACAGTTTTACGACCTTCCAACCATCTTCGCGCTTGAGAAAGAAAAACACCGGTGTCCAGAAAATCATCTGCACAAATGTGCTTATGTTAAAAAGCACGACAAATAGAATGGATCGCAATATCATCATGCGATAATCCAATATCATTGGCGATTTGGAAGGGCTAGGGCCCGGCTACAGTCTTAACCGGGTTTTCCAGATGTGTTTCCCTGGATTGCTGCCATCATCAGATATTTGGCAGCGGGTTCCATGCCCAGTTGGGCAATGAGATATTTTCCAAATTCGGTGATCAATAACGGCGAGGTAATCAGGTCCGCAAGAGTTGCTTCAGTAACCGTTGGAGAAGGAACCGGCATTGCCTGCAATTGTATATGCGGCATTGCCCGTTCAAGCATCAAAATACTCCTCGGCATGTGATAGTCACTTGTAACGATGATAAGCTTCTGGAAGTCATGATACTTGGCCCAATAAGAAGCGTTTTTGGCATTTCCGCGGGTGTCCATCGCCTGATAGTCGAGATCAATGCAGCAAGAAAATGTTGCTGCATCTGCAGGAATCGAATGTTTGAGTGTTTCCCGGGATACATTCCGGTTCACGCCAGAAATCAATAACCGGTCGCCCTGGTTCTCAGTCAGCAGGCGAACTGCCGACACAATTCGGTTGTCTTCACCGGTTAAGACCACTATTGCGTCAGCTCTGGCAAGCTGGGTTGGCTCCCCGGAATTCCTGATTTGGTATACAAAGCTCACATAAAGGCCGATTAGGATTGCCAATACCGCAAATGTGGACCAGGCAGTTATCGGCAGTATTTTTTTCAAGCTACCTGCCGAATCATACTTCGTAGAATTCCGTATCCCAAATCTGGTGCGCATTTGGAAACTTTAATCGTTGATTTTGTTGGTTTTTTGGCCAAATTCAGGCAAGCTTAAGCAGAGCGGTTATAATCCTGCAATATCTGTATTTGCCGCTGTACTGTCCAACGAGAAGTAAGGGCCGTGAGGGTTGCGACCAATATCATCACCGCAAGCATGCCTAAATAACCTGCCCAGCCCGGCGAGAAGCTCCCAAACAATGCACTTGCCTGATCTCCTTGAGGCGTGGCGATGCTGAAAGAGGACCACAAGCCCAAGATTACAAACAATATTACAGCCGCTGCTGCGCCCACCATGGCGCCCTTAAGGCCTAAAAGCAGGAAATGATGCTGGAACTGTCCTGAAATGAATGCGCTGTCGGCACCCACGAAATGCAGTACTTCAACCACATCGCGATTGCCTGCCATTGCACCGCGGGTTGCGAAAATGACGGTAGTCACGGTTGCTGCCATGACAAGTGCAAATACTGACATGCCAATCAACACCATTGTTACCGCCATAGTGGTGAGACGGTCTACCCACGCACGATGATCATCAAGGCTTGCGCCTGGAACTTCTGCCTCAAGCTTGGCACGGATACCTGCAAAATCCGGGTTTGCACCCTCGGCGACAGCAACGGTGAGCAGGCGCGGTACCGGAAGTTCACTCAGTTCAAGCCCCGATCCCAACCACGGTTCCAGCAGTCTTGCTGTTGCCGCGTCATTTAACGCGGTGACTTTTGTTACGCCGTCGAAAGAAAGCGCAATACGGCTAGCAGCGCGTATTGCCTTGTCCATCTCCCGTCCATCTGCGGGCTTGATCTGAATGGTTACCTCACGTGAAATGTCACTTTGCCATTTGCTGGCGCTGGTATTTATCATCGAAACAGCGCCCAAAGTCAGACAGGCCAAAAAAGCCATGATTGATATGACAAATATCAACGCGGTACTTGCGATGGTTTCGCTGGGAACAATGCTTTGCCCGCTTTTCAAAGGGCGAACGGCTTTTTGTGTTGACGTGTCTTCCTCAGCGTTTTCAACGGTAGTTTGCTCCATCTTATTCATAAATCTGAAGTCTCCCCGAATTTAATACCAGGCGTCGTGCATCAAATTGATCCATGAGACTGAGGTCGTGGGTCGCGATCACCACGGAAGTGCCAGAGCGATGCAGTTCGATGAACAGACGCAACAATCGCCTTGCAAGGGGAGGGTCCACATTTCCCGTCGGTTCATCTGCCAGCAAAACATCCGGCTGATCAATCAGGGCGCGGGCGATCGCAGCCCGTTGCTTTTCCCCGCCGGAAAGAACCGGCGGCAATACATGCTTGCGGTCTCCCAGTCCAACCCAGTCGAGGAGATCAGTTACATCTTTGCGGTATCCAGCCTCCATTTTCCCACGCACCTGCAGGGGAAGGGCAACATTTTCATAGGTGGTCAAATGATTTAGCAGCCTAAAATCCTGGAAGACGACTCCAATTTTGCGCCGAACTATTGGCATTTCTTTTGGTGGAATTTTTGAAGCTTCCTTGCCGAAAACATGTACAATTCCCCTAGTCGGACGGAGTGAAAGCAGCATCAGGCGCAAGAGGCTGGTCTTGCCAGCTCCGGAGGGTCCAGTCAGGAACTGGAAAGAGTTCGGAGCGACTTGAAAACTCAAATCACTCAGAACTTCCCGTCCAAGTCCATATCTTAACCCTACGTTTTCAAATTTGATCAAACCGCATCACCGGATATTGCGTTCATGACTTTATGGTTAATGAGACATTAAGCTATTTGCTTTAACAGATTCACCTCAATCGACAAATGCATAGACTGCAAGATCAAACAGATGTTTTTGCGGCAGGAAATTATGTGATCAATCCAGCAATCCAGGCATGTCCTTCCTGTGAGTATGAACGCGCCAGTCCAGGTAAACCGGTTTCCAGGGACGGCAAGATGCGTTGCATGGATTGCGGAAGCAGTTGGAAAGTATTTGGTAGCCAAGCCTCGCGGTTGGAAAGGATACCTGAAGCATTGCCGTGGAGCGCTGTTTCTTTTCAGGGACCCGTAGTCGAATTTTCACCCTCACCTGCTGATCCGATTCCCGCAAATAGTCCCGGATACAAGAAATCAGGCCTTCATGGATTATTGATTTGTGGATTTCTCCTGATTGCTGGTGTCGGTTTAATGCTGACATTCTTTGCCTCTAATCCCGATGTTCCGGCCAATGGCGGATTGCATGTAGCCAATGTTGAATTCGAAGAACTGGTGCGCGGTGACCTGGGAAAAGTAGTCCGGGTCAAGGGTACAATCTCTAACATCGGTGCCAGCTCAGAGCGCGTACCCCGCATCGCATTGGTATTGAAAAAGACAAATGGAAGCGTACTTACGCGATGGTACTACAATTCTCCTGTGGTGAAATTGGCGCCTGGCGGAAAAACCCGATTTGTTTCTTCCATTCAGTATGATACCCCAGTAATTGCCTCGGTAGAGGCTCTGCTCGAGTGAGTCAGACAGGTAGTGTCCTTATACGGGGAAATAATATGCCGGTTGTTCGTGGTAAAAACATCAAGACACTGTTTTCGGAAGAAGAGATTGCCAAAAGAAATCACGAGCTTGCCAAAGCAATCAAAAAGAGCGGGCTTGAAAATCCACTTGTAATTTCGGTCCTCAAGGGCTCGTTTGTTTTCGCAGCCGATCTTATCAGGGCGCTTCACGCGGTAGGAATGTCTCCGGAAGTCGATTTTATTTCCATATCCAGTTATGGGAGCGGAACAGAAGCTGGAGAACCTCAAGTGATCCGGGATGTTGAAAGCGATGTTGCCGGTCGCGATATCTTGATGATCGACGATATTCTTGAATCCGGTGGAACCTTGACCTTTGCCCGAAACCTGATGTTGGAACGAGGCGCAAACCGTGTAGAGCTTGTTGTTTTGCTCGATAAGTCGATGCGGCGAAAATCTCAAATCTCGGCTGAGTATGTGGGATTTGAATGCCCGGACAAATTCGTCGTTGGATACGGAATGGATGTCGGCCATGCCTTCCGCGAACTGCCATTTGTCGGTGAGGTTCTGATTGAAGGTTAGGGACGGTTCTTTCGACTTTTGTTATTCGCTTCGCAGCAACCTTTCGAGGTAGTCCTTCTCGATCAACGGATTCTCCGGGATGGCCAAACGCTTGCGGATTGCCTCGAGAATTCTTCTGGCACGTTGAACATCAACCTCATCGGGAATTGCAACATCTGAATTTGCGTCCAGACCATGTTCGCCGGTCTGCCGACCCAATGGATCAGACCCGCGCCTTTGATTTGCTTGCCCCTGACCGCCATTCTGGGTCTGCTGCGCACCGCCCTGTTGCCTGTCGCCGGCCATTTGCTGCATCATGTTCTGAGCACCCTTGCGAAGTGCTTCCAAGGCCTGTCCCTGATCTGTTGCTGCACCGCCGGAATCGCCCTGGCCGAGATTTTCGCCGGCTTCTCCCATTTCCCGCTGGGCTTCCCCGAGTTCTTCTGGCTGACCAAGTCCAAGTTCTTCCAACCGCTTGCCCAGATCGCTGAGTTCCTGTTCGAGAGCCTTTTGCTGTTCTTGCAACTGTTTCAGGGCGTCGGCCAATTCCTGGTCAGTCATCTGGCTACCCTGACCAGGTTGATCTGGATTGCCCTGCTGGTTGCCAGGTTGTTGACCCTGTTCCTGATTTCCCTGTCTTTGCTGCTGACCCTGTTCGCGGTTCGGTCGCAAACCCTGCTCTTGCTGACGATGCATGCGATAGGTCTCGTTCATCAATTCCTGCTGGCGTTGCATCAACTCGCTGAGACGATCTAGTGCCTGATTTAGCTGGTTGCCTTCAGCCTGCCGCTGTTGTTGATGCCTCCCGGCCCGCAGGTTTTCCATCATGCGCTGGAGTTCACTGAGCATTTGCCGGGCGGCATCTTGGGATCCGGATTTTGCGAGGTCTTCAATCCTGTCCATCATGCGTTCAAGATCATTTTGCGTCAGCGTTTGAACATCGTTCTGGTCAAATGGATTGGTGGCTTGCGGGTTGTTCCGTGCCTGTTCTGCCAGCGCCCGCATCATTTCATTCATCGCTTGGCGCAGTTCCTTCATCAACTTTTCGATTTCCTCCCTTGAGGCATTGTTTTCCAATGCTTCATTGAGAGCTTCTTGCGCCTCGCGAAGCCGGCGTTCTGTCTCGCTCATGTCACCAAATTCTATGGAAAGCGCAATATCCCACAAAAGGTCTAAAGTGGAGCGAAGATCATCATCGCTTCTGGCATCAACTATTCTGCGATAGGCCACCCGCATGCCGATGACCGCACTTGAATTGTCAATGAATTCCTCAGGGCCGGTCGATACTGCATCTAGCAGATTTGCAACGTAGTGTTGCTTGTTCGCATCCATTGCCAACAAGCGCCTTTGTTCAACCAGCGCTTCTGCCAATGGCTTGGAAAAACGCCTGCCGGGCAGGTTGATTTCACGGGTTTCCGAGCGTCCGGTCTGACCCAGTTCGTCCGTGACTTCCAATGTAATTTGAACCCGTGACCCGGCCATTGGGTGATCCGTCAGGTCCTTGGTCAATTTCGAAAGGCCTTTTATTGCCCTGCTGCGTGGTAGAGGAAGTGTGACTTCCGGCGCATCCACAAGTGGACGTGTGCCGGGTTGCGGTTTTGCTAATGGTTCTATAATTGCCCGGCCGTCGACAATTCCGTAGTCGTCCTTGACTGAATAGTTAAGTTGTAATGACCCCGATAGCGCAGCACTTGGATGTTCTGAAAATGAAATTTCGGGAGGTTGATCCGGAACCAGAGTCAATGCCCACTGGGACAGTAGATTCTCATTTGTATTCAGCTTCAGTACCTGGTCTTCTTCCAAAACTGATGCGAATTCCCGATCCACATTCCCTTCTTTCAGTTGTCGGGGTTCGATGAAAGTGCTGTCATTTGCAACTTCACGCATTAGGGAAACCTTGTCTGAGCCAATAAATCTCAGAAAGAATTCACTGCCCGCTGGAACGGATACAATTCTTACATCTTCAGGATTTTTAGCGAGTGCAAGATAGATTGGAGGTTTCCTCGTATAAGCCGGGGGTTTTATCCATGCATCAATTCGTGTTGGAATTTGCGGACCTGAATGCCTGAATTGATAGGCATCAGAAATCCGACCTCCAATTGGAGAATACGAAAAGAAAAATGCGGCAAATGCGAGGACTGGCAACATGGCGCGAATGGCAAACGGATCAAAGCGATTCGCTTTTGGGGCCGGTGTACCGGAAGTAAGGTTATTGAGTTGGCCTGCCATCCTGTCTTGATGTTCCTGCCATAAAGCCAGAGCAAAACTGTCAGTTCCTCCCATGGCAATGTCGTCTTCCCGGGCAGTGATCGGGCGATTTTCAAGTTGGGATTTTATTTCGATGCGTCTGCTGATTTCGTGCTGCTTGGGAGGTCTGAAACTGCGCAACTGCAAAATCGCCCAGAAAAAACCTACTGTAAATGCAAGACGCGCCAGCCAAAGGAGATAATCCAAACCGCCAGTTTGCAGATAATGCCATCCACCCGCCCAACTGAATGCAACAAAAGCGCAAACAATCATGAATAGCGGCACAAGTAGGGGCCAAACCCTTTCCCAGGCAATCGCGATCCATGCGCTGGTTTGCACCAGTCCTAATGGATTTTGGTTTTGCTTATTGGCTTTCAGCGGAACAGAATCCTTGTTGCAATTGGCTTAATCTAGCACAAAACCTGTCAATTTCGAGGCTTGGATGCGATGCTGGCAAACTTGTGATTAACGGTTGTTTACAGCCAATCGGGTACAGAATCCAAATCAATCAGCTCCCTGATTTCTTTTCGCGGCCGTACGACATGGAATTTGTCGCCTTTAACCAGCACTTCAGGTACCAGTGCGCGGGTATTGTAGGTGCCAGATTGAACAGCCCCGTAAGCGCCTGCAGAACCAATTGCAAAAAGGTCACCAGCACCTAAATCCGGTAGGCTTCTGTTGCGGGCGATAAAATCACCTGTCTCACAAACCGGGCCCACCAAATCACCTTTGACTGTTGGTAAATCAAGCGTTTTTTCTGTGACCGGCCTAATTTCGTGCCAGGCTTCATATAATGTGGGGCGGATGAGGTCATTCATTGCTGTATCTGCAATAATGAACGTTTTCCCACCGGAATTTTTCACATACAGGACCGATCCGACTAATATTCCTGCGTTTCCGGCAATCAACCGGCCTGGTTCGAATATGACCTCACAGTCAAGTTCGCGGACATGTTTTTTGACAACTTCACTATAGGCATTTGGTTCTGGAGGTGGGTTGTTGTCTTTACGATAGGGTATGCCCAAACCGCCGCCGAGGTCGACGTGTTCTATATTGTGGCCCTGCGCCCGCAATTGGGTGATCAGTTCACCAAGACGGGAGAATGCCTCATCAAATGGCTCTAATTCCTCAATTTGGCTACCGATATGCATGTCGATTCCGCAGATCTGAATTCCCGGTAAGCTGGCAGCCAAACTGTAAATTTCAACAGCTTCGCCCCAGGGAATACCGAATTTGTCTCCGGCTTTGCCAGTGGAAATCTTGTCATGGGTTTTTGCATCAACATCCGGGTTGATGCGGAGCGAGACTGGTGCTTTCATACCTCCGGCTGTTGCGCATTCTGAAAGGACGCGGAGTTCTGGAACAGATTCGACATTGAAACAGAATATTCCGGCTTGAAGAGCCTGTTCCATTTCATTTCTTGTTTTTCCAACTCCCGAGAACATAATTTTTTCAGGCGGTATTCCGGCAGCCAATGCTCGCGTGAGCTCTCCTCCGGAGACAACATCTGCACCGCTTCCCAACTTTGCCAGGGTTGTCAGAACTGCCTGGTTGGAATTGGCTTTCATTGCATAGCAAACTTTGGCTTTGATATCGGAAAACGCTCCGGAAAACACCGTATAGTGCCGCTCCAGTGTCGCTGTTGAATAACAATAAAAAGGTGTTCCAACCTGATTTGCGATTTCCGGCAGGGGCACATTCTCGGCGTGCAGGATGCCATTAATGTAATGGAAATGATTCATGAAGTCCGGCTCCTAGTCTACAGGAGCGGATCTAGGATGAATGGTTTGTCTTCTTTTTCTGGCGGGGGAAGTTCCTCGCCATTTTCATCAACGGAAATTACTGTTGAATCAGGCGGGGCTTCCAGATTTCCGCGACGGCCACAAGAAACCGCCACAAGTGCCATCATCAGCACGAGAGCCATGTTGATCAGCAATTTGCTTAGGCTTTGCGCCATGAGGTTGCTTCCTGTTAGCAGAATGGGATCATATTCGACAGAAGGCCGACAATGTCAAACCCTCTTTAGCCGAGCTTTCCAGTATTCGATCTGATCGCGGACGTTTGCCGGTGCAGTTCCGCCAAAACTTGTACGGCTTGATACCGATGCATCCACAGAAAGTACATCATAAACAGATTCGTTGATATCGGTATGAATTGACTGCAATTGTTCCAGGTTCAAATCCTCAAGCAGCGTTCCTTCGTTATCGGCTAATGCAACTACCTGTCCGGTCACGTGGTGGGCATCGCGAAATGGCAGTCCTGCTTCACGAACGAGCCAATCTGCGAGATCTGTGGCTGTAGAATGGCCTGATCCAGCTGCAGCGCGCATTGCTTCCTTGTTGATAGTCATGTCCGAAATCATTCCGGTCATGGCTGCAAGTGAAATTTCAAGTGAGGAAGCCGCATCGAAAACTGCTTCCTTGTCTTCCTGCATGTCTTTTGAATAGGCCAGAGGCAGACCCTTGAGAACTGTTAACAGGGTAATCAATGCGCCGTTTACCCTACCGGTCTTGGCTCTTACAAGTTCAGCCGCGTCAGGATTTTTCTTCTGTGGCATGATGGACGAGCCGGTCGAAAATTTGTCGGACAAGGTGACAAACCTGAATTGCGGAGTAGACCAGATGACGATTTCTTCGGCCAGACGGGAAAGGTGACCAGCGCAAATCGAAGCGGTGGACAACAGATCAAGGGCAAAGTCACGGTCAGAAACCGAATCTATGGAATTGCGCGTTGGGCCCGCGAAACCGAGTGCGGATGCCGTCATTTCCCGATCTATTTTGAAACCGGTGCCGGCCAGGGCCGCTGCGCCGAGCGGACACTCATTCATTCGTGCAAGTGCGTCTTCTACACGAGACTTGTCACGAGCGAACATTTCTACATAGGCAAGGCAATGATGACCAAAAGTAACCGGCTGAGCTGATTGCAGATGCGTAAATCCCGGCATCACGCTTTCTGAATGTTCTTCAGCGCGTGTCAAAAGTGCAATTATGATGTCATTCAGACTTTCGGAAATCCCGCGCAAAGTATCACGCACCCACATTCGAAAATCCAAAGCCACCTGGTCATTTCTTGACCTGGCGGTATGCAAACGCCCGGCTGGATCGCCGACAAGCTCCCGCAAGCGGGCTTCTATGTTCATGTGAATGTCTTCGAGTTCCCGGGAGAATTTGAACACCCCGGTTTCAATCTCTGACAAAATTGTGTCCAGACCAGCGACAATTTGGTTTGCATCATCGCTTGAAATGATGCCTTTTTCAGCCAACATAATTGCATGGGCCTTCGAACCGGCAATATCCTGGGCATATAGCCTGCGGTCAAAATCTACGGAGGCATTTATTTCTTCCATGATTGCATCTGGTCCAGATGCAAATCGACCGCCCCACATTTTGTTGCCGGAACCCGGATTTGTCATGGGTTGTCCCCTTGGCTCGGAATTAATTTAACGGAATCGATCATGAACACGAAACCAGTTTATTTGTTACTAGCAGCGCTGATTGCCCTAGGCCTTGGCGTATACGTCATCTTTGGCGGTTCTGGCAACACAGAGCAGGTATTTGCCGGTAATGCCAATTCCGGCAGCGGGATTGCTGCCTGTGAATTGTCGGTAAGCAGGGGACAATTGCTTGATGAAGCAGCGATCGGTTCAGTTGCCGCATTTCGACCAGTCGAGGAGCCATTGGATGTAAGCTACATTTCTTTTGCCGACGAAGCCGGAAATTCCAGAACCCTTGCGGAATGGCGTGGTCAAACAGTGTTGTTCAACCTCTGGGCGACATGGTGTCCACCCTGCCGTGCGGAGATGCCCTGGTTTGAAGAATTGCAAGTAAAGAAAGGCAGCGACAAGTTCCAGGTACTGCCCGTGAGCATTGACCTTGGTGATGCTTCCAAACCCAAAAAGTTTTATGAAGAAACCGGACTTACGAAATTGCCGTTTATGCATGACAATACAATGGAGGCATTTCAGAGTCTCAAGCGGAAAGCGGTGGCACTTGGCATGCCAACGACTTTGCTGGTTGATGTGAACGGCTGTGCGCTTGGCGTTCTCAATGGCCCCGCCCATTGGAACAGCCCGGATGCAGAACATCTTATTGACAAGGCGTTAGCACTTCCACCTTTGGGATAAATCAACTGCCTTGGCGATGCTGTCGCCACTTCCTGTTTGATAATTCTTTTAATTCAACAAGTTGAAAGTGTGCGAATTTTGATACTTTTGAACTGACCCAGGTTTTTCAGTTGGCATACGCTGTAATTACAACAATAGTTGAATAAAACTGTGAACATAATTCCCGGTTTTTGCATGGAAATTCCGTAAAATTAATAATACGCATTTGGAGTTAACTGCCCTCACAGGGGTGCGCTGGGAAGGTAACTTCAGATGAACAAATTTATGGTTTTTGCTGCGGTTTTTTATGCAGCCGCAGGTACGGCCACATTGGCTGCAGATGATGCTGACACAAATTTGCTTGACTTTGAGCATACCGACTTTTCGGATCCCAGAATTTACTTGGGCGTGGGTGCGGACAATATCCGCTCACGCGATGATTTTGATCCATCAGTTTACGGCATGATAGAATTGTCTACTGGTGTTTTACATAAAGGTACAGGATTGCGGCTGAGAGTAAGCGCGGATGCTTCCGAGGTTGGTTATTGGGTTGGCGTCGGATTTTCAATGGAATACCACTTTGAAACAAACCCATTTTATGTAGAAGCAAGTTTGCTCGGAGGCTGGTACACGGATGATGGTGATCTTGATTTGGATCACGATCTGGAATTTCGTTCACAAGTCATGGCTGGATACATTTTTGACAATGGTTATGACGTGGCGGTTGGAATTGCCCACAAATCGAATGCAGGAATCGGTGATGACAATCCGGGTTCAGAAACTGTATACATACGCCTTGGCTATGGTATCTGAGCTGTTATCTGCCCTGCAAATCCAAAACAACCTAATCCGTACAGTCATGTCATCGGACTGTTTAACGATTCAGTACAACTCAGTTTCCTAAGTAGGTTGCATAATTATCCGATAGTGATGTGAAACTGCATCTGTTCATGATCCACAGGATGAGGCCGTCAGGTTAAACCTCGGAGGCAGGATTTCCCGTTGGATTTAATGTTCGAAATTTCAGCGATTTACTAAATTGTCATGCCACTGTGGTTTAAATTTCTCCCCCTTGTTTCCTCCGTCAGATGACGAAAATAATCTGATCCCGATTTGGCGATTCTCACAAATGCGTGTTAGCTTTTTTCATACGGTTGAAAAAATAGTGAAATATACTGCAGAAAATTGGGAGATACCTGATGAAAAATTCTTTCTTACTGGCAATTGACGGAAGCCCAGGTAGTGAAAGGGCAGTAAAATTCGCGTCGGAGAGAGCCAAACGGGGCAATGCAAACATTGTTGTGGCCTACGTGATTGAATGGTCCCCCTATTCTTTCAATACTCCCGAAGAAAATGCATCCCGCCACAAGAGGCGCGAAGAAGAGATTGAACGTGCCACTGCAAAGATTGTCGAACCGGTGGTGGGCAGCTTACGTGAAAGTGGGTTGGAAGTGGAATCGGTCGTGCGCCACGGTCATCCCGCCAAAACCCTGATTGAGCTGGCCGAAAAGCATAACGCTGCGCAAATATTCATAGGTAGGCAGGGCGAATCCGGACTGAAGGAAATGATGTTTGGTTCGGTAGCGGCCAATTTGATCCAGGGGTCCAATGTCCCGGTGACGGTCGTGCCATAAAATTTGGGTTTTAATTGCAGGTTGATTGCTGCGGTATGGAGGGAAGTGATGAGGCAGATATTTTGGTCAGTGTTTTTACTGACATGTTCAGTGATTCCGGCTTATGCGGGGATTGATGAAACAATCAATGAGATTACAGCGCCGATAGCTACGCTTGTTGGACAGATTGTATTTTTCAAAGTTCCCGTTTTGGGTGCCCAATTACCCCTGGTGGTTTTGTGGCTGGTCGTCGGAGCTGTTTTTTTTACCGTTTATATGGGCTTTATCAATATCCGCGGCTTCAAACATGCGATTGAACTCGTTCGAGGTGATTACGCCAACCCCAATGATGCAGGTGAGGTATCTCATTTCCAGGCACTTGCTACTGCGGTATCCGGAACAGTTGGCATCGGTAACATTGGCGGTGTCGCGGTTGCGGTGACTGTGGGGGGACCGGGGGCAACCTTTTGGCTGATCGTTGCCGGGTTCCTGGGTATGTCGACAAAATTCGTTGAGTGTACGCTTGGTGTAAAGTACAGGAACGAAAACCCTGATGGTTCTGTATCCGGTGGTCCAATGTATTACCTGCGCAAGGGCTTTTCTGAACGCGGAATGGAAGGGTTCGGAAAGTTCATGGGGACTTTCTATGCCGTTGGTATTTTTATAGGTGCCCTTGGCATAGGCAATATGTTCCAATCCAATCAAGCGTACGTGCAGCTCAACAATGTTGCTGGCGGATCACTTGATGGATATGGTTGGTTAGTTGGCCTGATCATGGCAGCGGTTGTGTTTTCCGTCATCGTCGGTGGTATCAAGTCAATCGCAAAAGTAACCGAGAAAATCGTGCCATTCATGGCGATTTTCTACTGCTTCTTTGCGTTGATCGTAATTTTCATGAATTTTTCATCGATACCTGAAGCGATTGGAAATATCTTTACTGGTGCATTCACCGGGGAAGGTGTGGCGGGTGGTGCGCTGGGGGCATTGATCATCGGGTTTCAACGGGCTGTGTTTTCAAATGAAGCCGGTATCGGTTCAGCATCAATTGCACACTCCGCAGTGCGTACCAACGAGCCAGTGACTGAAGGGATGGTGTCTTTGCTGGAGCCATTCATCGATACCATTGTGATTTGTACGATTACCGCGTTGGTCATCGGAACATCACAGGTAGCTGATCCTGGCTTTGCAGGAGATGCCAAGGGGATCGCCATGACTTCTGCCGCGTTTGAGCGCCAGCTGTCCTGGTTCCCGATACCGCTGGCCTTTGCAGGTGTGATGTTTGCATTTTCAACGATGATTTCGTGGTCATATTATGGGCTCAAGGGATGGACCTACCTGTTCGGTGAAGCACCGTCCGGGCAGACAGTGTACAAGCTGTTGTTCTGTGCATTTGTTGCGCTGGGTTGTGTAGTGCAGCTTGGCCCCATCCTGGATATCTCAGATGCACTGGTGTTCCTGATTTGTGTGCCGAACATTCTCGGCCTCTACTTCCTGGCGCCGATCGTTAAGCGGGAAATGGAATCGTATCTGGAACGTATTCAGAGCGGTGAGATCAAGAAATACAAGAACGTCTAAACCTGCTACGTTTTTAGCTGGACTGGCTGCCGCGTTGAAAAATTCAGCGCGGCATTTCAGTATTTACTCATGCGTGAGTCCGGGACTTTTCCGGATCATAAACCGGGATTGAAACCACAGTGGCCGTTGTATCGATACCGTCGCCTTTCACCGCCACTGTCGTTTCTGCCCCCGAGAATTCAGGTGAGATATGCGCCAGGGCCAGTGACTTCCCAAGGCGGTGCGAGTAACAGGGGCTGTTGACTGTTCCCACTGCTTCTCCGTCTATCAAAATCCCCTCACCGCCGTTGACCATGTCCGAATGGTCGATCGCGAGACAGACATTTTTGATTTTTTCATTTCCCTTCGCGGCAATAACGGCATCTTTTCCCCGGAAATCACCTTTTGTTTTACTGACGGTAAAGCCGAGACCCACTTCCCAAGGGGTATGGTCCGTTGTCATATCGTAACCGTAAAACAGCAAACCGGCTTCTATCCGCACCTTGTCGAGGGCTGTGAAGGAGCACGGTATTACACCATCTTCAACAAGCTTGTCCCAAATGTCAGTGATAGCCGAAGAATCTGCAAAAACCTCGTACCCTCGTTCGCCTGAGTAGCCTGTGCGGGAAATACGGCAAGGATGACCGTAAAGGTTTGCCGCAGTGTGTTGAAAATATTTTAGGGCGCCAAGATCGACATCACAATTTGCATTCAGAATTTCCAGTGATCTGGGACCCTGCACTGAGACATCATGTAGACTATCGGTGAATTCCAACTGGACATTCTTTCCCTGTGCCGATGCCTCAAGTAGCGCCATCGTGTCTCCAGATCCATGTACGATCATCCATTCGTCATTACCATTGTTGGAAACGATTGCGTCATCAGCAACTGTGCCGTCTTCTGTCAGGACGCATAGATAGGCGGCGTGACCGGGTCCGATGCGGCCGATGTCACGGGTAGTGAGATGATCCAGCACCGAAGCTGCATCATCTCCACGGACAAAAACCTTCTTGAGCGGCGACATGTCAAACATACCGACAGAATCGCGAACTGCATCATGCTCTTCATTCGGATCTGTACCGTATGTCCATGCCGTTCCCATGCCGTTCCAGTCTTCCAGACCAGATCCCAATGCCGTATGGCGGGATGCAAGCGCTGATGTTCTGCTTAGTTCTTCGGTCATGATAAACTCCTTTGACTGACCCCTGGGCCGTTAGTACCATTCATCCGGCATGGATGATTTTTTTCTGTTGATGTAATCACGAAGTCCCTCGTCAACTGCTTCATCAATCAGAGGTGCTTCAAACTCGGCAAGAAGGCGTTTCCACACGCCATTAGCGCGCTGCTCTGATGTCAGCGATCCATTTTCGAGCCAGGTCTCGTACGGGCCGGCTTCCGGAATCTGGGACTGGTAGTTGGCGTTTGCGTAATGGCGAAGTGTGTGCTGGGTAGAAAGGAAGTTCTGTCCTGGCCCCGTTTCCAGATACGCGTCCTGACCGAACGCTTCTGGATTAATTTCAAGCCCCTCAATCATGCGCAGCAGCATGCCGCAATGATCCAGATCCATGACAAACTTTTCATATCCCATGGTTAGTCCACCCTCCAGCCAGCCTGCGGAATGCCATATCTGATTAGCGCCCGACATTACTGACATCATCATTGCAGATGCGGAATCCTGCATGGCCTGGCCGTCTGCAGAGTTTGCTGCAGTGATTTGTCCGCCGCCACTTCTTACAGGAATACCGAGGCGACGCCCGAGTTGAGCCAGCGCCAATGTCGTAAGATTGGCTTCAGGGGTCCCGAAAGTCAGTGCACCTGACTTAAGGTTCATGGTGGTATGAAAACTGCCGTATACCACCGGGCAACCTTTTCGAACCAATTGGGATAGCGCTATGCCAGCCATCACCTCGGCATGGGTTTGGGCAATGACCGCGGGTTGGGTCACCGGACCCATGGCACCGCCAAAGATCGCCGGTGAAACTGCAACGCTTTGATTTGCCGCAGCATAAACACGCAAGGCCCCTGACATGGTATCGTCAAATACCAGCGGCGAATTGACGTTGATATTGGCTTGCATCACCACATGGTCTTCAAGGAACTTATCCCCGAAAACCAGCTTTGCCATTGCTATGGAGTCCGAGGCCCGCTCCGGTGATGTGACGCCTCCCATGAATGGCTTGGTCGAATAACGTAGATGGGCATAGACCATATCGAGATGGCGCTTGTTCACTGGTACGTCGACCGGCTCGCAAACAGTACCCCCGGAATGATGCAGCCAGGGAGACATACAGGTCAATTTTACAAAGTTCTCGAAATCCTCTAGTGAGGCATAGCGTCTGCCTCGGTCGAGATCCGTTACAAAGGGAGATCCATATCCCGGCATCAGCACGACATGATCACCACCAAGTGTGAAATTTCCAGAACCATGGCGGCCACACATTTCATATTTCGAAGGAGCAGTTGAGCATAGCTGCTTTAGATGTCCGGTATCAAAACGTACCCGGTCCCCGTCGATGGTGGCACCAGACCCCCGAAACAGTGTTAGCGCTTCTTCATCACCGCGAAATTCAAATCCGATTTCCCGTGCAATCCAGTCAGCCTGTTCCTCTATCAGGGAGAGCCTGTCTTCGTCCAGAAGTTCGAATGCAGGTATTTTGCGCTTACAGGCGTTTAAAGGTTTAGCATTTATGTCAGGCAAAACACGCGCCCTGTTTCCGCGGCTCCTGCCATTACGACGGCTACGGGGATGAGCATTTGACAATGCCGATAAATGTGAGTCTGTTGAGTTCAATTGTGTTATCCGATGCTGTATGGATAAACCGTATTTTCAGTAAATCAGCTTTAATTTGCCGGGAAAAGCGAATAAAAGTAATCAATCGTTTAAAAAAATTATACATTAAATGTCGAATAGATACATGAATGCGCTTGAGACTTTTACCCGTATTGCCAAATACGATAGTTTTTCGAGTGCGGCTGATGCCCTCAATCTCACCAAGGGCGCGGTAAGCCACCAGGTTCGGAAACTCGAAGATACACTGGGCTTCCAGTTGTTCGAACGGTTGCCACGCGGGATTACGCTGACGGAAAAGGGAAACAAGTTGTTGCTGGCGTCGTCCAGCGCATTTGATCAACTGGACGGTGTTATCCGAAAACTGAACCGGGCTAACCAAGCTTCAGTTACGATTGCGGTTTCAAGCTATTTTGCATCACGGTGGCTTTCCCAGCGTCTAATGCACTTCATGTCTGCCAGACCGGACGTCCAAATTCGTATTCAGCCAATGATTAACCTGCAGCAGATTGAAGATCAAAATGTCGATCTCGTCATCCGATGGGGTAATGGTAACTGGCAGGATATCGATACGGAATGCCTGTTTCTAAGTCCGGCATTTCCTGCCGGAAATCAGGAGGTGGCAAAACTTGTCAAGGAAAACGGGTTCGCAGCAGTCCGTCTGCTCCGGGACTGGGATGGGAGTACAGCCTGGCAAGACTGGCATTCGGTTGCCGGAGTTCCATTTGGAAATGAAAGCGACAGTCTTGTTATTCCGGACCCTAATGTACGGGTTCAGGCGATGATCGATGGTCAGGGCATTGCATTGATGGACGACCTGATCAGTACCGAATTATCTGACGGAAAGCTGGAAAGGTTGACTGCGTTCTCATTGGATAATTACGGATATTTCCTTGCCAAAATGCCTGGTTATGCTGACAACTCGGCGGCAGTTGCATTTTCAATCTGGCTTCATGAGCAGAGTAGCGCATTCGATTGAAGCGGAATTAGAATGGGCAACATAATAAAAATGCCGCGCCGGTTGCCCGGCGCGGCATTTTTGAGAAATTGAGCGCCGGCCTAGAGAGCGGCTTCGAATTCCGGTAGTACATCGAACAGATCTGCAACAAGACCGTAGTCTGAGACCTGAAAGATTGGTGCTTCTTCGTCCTTGTTGATCGCAACAATAACCTTTGAATCCTTCATGCCAGCCAGGTGCTGAATCGCGCCGGAGATTCCGCAAGCAATATAAAGGTCAGGTGCAACCACCTTGCCGGTTTGTCCGACTTGCCAGTCATTCGGCGCATAGCCTGCGTCGACTGCCGCACGCGATGCGCCGACAGCGGCGCCGAGTTTGTCTGCAACCGGAAGGATTACTTCCTGGAATTTTTCGGAAGAGCCGAGCGCACGGCCTCCAGAAATAATGATCTTTGCAGAAGTCAGTTCCGGGCGGTCACTTTCAACAATTTTGTCACCAACAAATTTGGACAAGCCGGGATCAGCAACTTCAGAAACACTCTCTACGGCAGCAGAACCGCCCTCTTCAGTCGAGGCGAACCCTGCTGTACGAACAGTTATTACCTTTTTGGCATCTGTTGCCTGCACCGTCTGAATTGCGTTTCCGGCATAAATCGGGCGCTCAAACGTATCAGCAGAGTGAACGGCGGTGATGTCGGATACCTGCATCACATCGAGAAGTGCAGCAACACGGGGCATGATGTTCTTGCCGGATGTTGTTGCAGCAGAAACGATGCAATCGTAGTCTCCAGCCATTCCCACTATCAGGGCAGCGGTCGATTCTGCGAGTTGATGTTCGTATTGGCCGGCATCGGCAACCAGAACCTTTGTTACGCCAGCAAGTTTTGCCGCTTCCTGTGCAGCGGCATCGCAGCCTTTACCGGCAACAAGAATGTGAATGTCTCCACCGATTTGCGAAGCTGCCGTTAGCGCTTTTGCTGTCTGGTCACTAAGTGTCGCATTATCATGATCAGCGATAAGAAGTGTAGTCATGTCAGTTTTTCCTTACTTGAGCACGCCGGCTTCGTTTTTGAGTTTGTCCACCAATTCTCCAACTGAACCGAGGATGACACCAGCCTTACGGGCAGGGGGTTCGGTTGTATTGGAAACTTTGAGACGTGGTGCAGTATCGACGCCGTAATCTGCCGGAGTTTTCTCATCAAGCGGTTTTTTCTTGGCTTTCATGATATTCGGCAGGGATGCGTAGCGCGGCTCATTGAGACGAAGGTCTGTCGTCACTATAGTAGGCATTTTGACTTCGATCGTTTGAAGTCCGCCGTCTACTTCCCGCGTTACATTTGCGGTATCGCCGTTGATTTCCATAGTGTTGGCGAAAGTGGCCTGGCTCCAGCCGAGAAGTGCTGAAAGCATTTGCCCGGTCTGGTTAGCATCATCATCAATTGCCTGCTTACCAAGTATTACCAGGCCGGGTTGCTCTTCATCCACAATTCCCTTGAGGATTTTTGCAACTGCCAGCGGTTCTACCAGATCATCTGTCTTAACCAGAATGCCGCGATCAGCACCCATTGCGAGCGCAGTACGGATGGTTTCCTGGGATTGCTGTGGGCCAACGGAAACTGCGATGATTTCCTCAACCTGACCAGCTTCTTTTAACCGGATAGCCTGTTCAACGGATATTTCGTCAAACGGGTTCATGGACATCTTGACGTTCGCAAGTTCCACACCTGAACCATCTGACTTGACCCGGATCTTGACGTTGTAGTCAACGACCCTTTTGACGGGGACAACGATCTTCATGTCATTACCTTTCGGTGTCTGTTTGCATTTCTGGTGAAATGGGTGAATTTGCCAAATATGAAATTTTGGCGAAAAATTTCATGCAAGTTGCGTATCGATGTGTGACGTCTACGTCAAGCAGATATTAAGAGTCTAGTACTAATCGCCGCGCCCCCATTTGTGAGGGCTTTCCACAGGGTTTACCCTGTCTGCCATTTTCCCCGGTTGTTGGTCGCTTTTTTCTTGTCCGGATTGTGACGTCACATTGCCTGTTTCCAATAAATTACGGTCGAACAGGGCAACGTCGCTACGTTTGAAAAAGGGGATGAGTGCAATGCCTGCCAACGCCCCGCCGATGTGTGCTGCCCAGGAAACTTCGTTTGTTCCATCCAACAAAAAATTGAAGATTTGGAACAAAATCCACGCACCCAACACCCACATCGCCGACAGGCGCAAGGGAATCCGACCAAGGGCCAATATCCAAACCTTTACGCGTGGATGCAGCATCAAATAGGCACTGACGATCCCTGCGGTAGCTCCGGAGGCACCAATCAACGGGGCATGTGATTGCGGCAGGGATATTCCGTGAGCAACTGCACCTGCGATGGCGCAGATCACATAAAAAACGACAAATTTGAGATGCCCCATCGCATCCTCAATATTGTCGCCGAATACCCACAAGAAGAGCATATTTCCTGCCAAATGCATGAATCCGGTATGCAGAAACGCGTATGTGACATAATTTGCCTGTTCCGGGAGCACCGCAAGCTCCGGGGGCAATACCGCGAAATCATTCACGACCGCCGGGATAAATCCATAGGACACATAGATGCTGTTTGCCTCCAAAACACCAGTGATTTGCGGTGTGGCTGTTATTAGCCAAAATCCGAAATTCAAAGCAATCAGGATAATTGTGACAAATTGCAGGTGCACATTCTTCAGGGCATTTTGGTCATGCAATGGTATGAACATTGAAAAGCCCTAAATTAATTTTCCACTGAAATTCAGCGATTTTGACCCGGCACCCAAAGCACGTCTTTCTTGCCCATGTCATTTGCTACACGCGCAGCAACGAAAAGATAGTCGGAAAGCCGGTTCAAATAAAGCCCGCAGGTTGTGTTTATGTTTTCATCCGCATTTTGGGCCAGTTCAACAAGCAACCGCTCAGCTCTCCTAGTGATTGTTCTCGCCAGATGAAGGTTGGCAGCAAGTTGTGACCCGCCAGGTAGGACGAAAGAGCGAAGCGGATCCAGTTGTTCTGTAAATTCATCAATTTCTTTTTCGATGCGTGTAACCTGTGCCTTGGTAATTCGCAATGGTTCATAATCAAGAGGTTCACCATTGTCAGGAGTAGCAAGATCAGCACCCAGATCGAAAAGGTCATTTTGAATGCGCCCGAGAGCGCCATCCAGTTCCGGATTTTCTACGGTATGAAGCCGAGCCATTCCGATGCAGGCATTCGTTTCATCTACCGTACCGTAACATTCCACCCGCAGATCAAATTTCTTCCGACGTTCGCCATTGCCAAGCCCGGTCGTTCCGTCGTCACCGGTTTTTGTGTAGATTTTGTTCAATACGACCATTGCCAACTCCTATCGGGTGGAAAAATAAAGTGCGGTCATGACCGCAACAACGGCAAGGAACTGGAACAATATGCGGAGCCGCATCAATTTCTGCGAGCGGCTAGGGGTCCCACCGCGGGCCATGTTCATCAATCCCATGGTAAGAATGACAGCGACTGCGGTCATTCCGATAATTGAAATTGCAATAAGCATGAGGGCCTCGATTGTTTCTTGTTCAGCTATTCATATAGAGCAGCCCGACCTGTCGTGGAATGCATAAACTGAATGTTTTCAGGAACCACTTAAAATGATCTTGTCGATCAGGCCTTGCGGTAGCACCCGGCGAACAAAATTCATGAAATGTGTAGGTACTGTTACACCATAATGTGCGCGTGGATTTTTTGCGTTAAGAGCATGATCGAGCTTCTTGTAAACAGCATCGGGTTCCAGGCGGAAACGGTTCACACCGCCACCGGAGCCGAGCCTTTTCAATTCGTTTTCGTAAATTTTATGATGTGGTGAGTTTTCACGATCAACATTTTCCAGAAACTTTTGAAGCGCATTTTCCGAAAAGCGGGATTTAATAGGTCCCGGTTCTATCAGGCTCACATGAATTCCCGTTTCGGCCAATTCCAGACGCATTGTGGAGGCTAACCCTTCCAATGCGTATTTTGATGCATTGTATGCCCCGCGCCAGGGTGAAGGGACCAGCCCGAGGATGGACGAGCAATGGACAATACGCCCATGCCCCTGTTTGCGCATGACAGGTACGCAGAGATTGGTTAATTCATGCCACCCAAAAAAGTTTGCTTCAAACTGGGCCCGCAATATTTCGGTGGAGATATCTTCCACCGCGCCAGGTTGGGCAAACGCACCGTTATTGAAAAGAGCATCCAGTTTTCCTCCGGTGTCATTCAATACGGAGTTGAAAGCACTATGGATGGAAGATTGATCACTATAATCTAGGTGATACGCATTTAGGCCCTTATTCACGAGCATTTTCAAGCCGACTTCAGTTCTTGCAGTCGCGTGGACAGACCAACCTTCTCTTTTAAGCTGATCGGCGCAGTATTTTCCGATTCCGGATGAACATCCCGTAACTAGAATAGATCTCATCTTATTTACCTGCCGTTAGCTTTTTTTTCGGATAATGAGGATTACTCTGGGGCATTTGAGTAAATTTGGTAAGCATTGGAGCAATAGATGCTTTGGGAAATGTCTACAAGTGAATGGGTGCAGTCACTTGCGTTTTTCAGTTCTATTACCTACCTGAGCGGGTATTTCATTGATGGAATCCTGAACAAGGCGGGTTTTGGAACCATTGGCAACTGGTTGTTGACCCTGGGAGGGGTATACGCCGGATTGCTTGCCTTGAATATGTATGGCTATGAAATGCACTGGTATCCATTGATTACACTCTCGGTAATCGTAGCTGCTGCATCGATAACCCTTATCCTGATGTGTGGATTGAAACGGGTATTCTACTTCTAATCCATCCCGATCATTGAGAGAATTTGCGATTTTCCCACGCCAGATTGTCTGAGTTGGCTCAGGCTTGTGTCTTTATCCGATTTTGAAAGCTTTTTTTGCTGATCATCCAGTACAAGCCTGTGATGATGATACTCAGGTTCGGGCAGCTCCAGCAATTCCTGTAACAGGCGATGCACAGAGGTTGAATGGAACAGGTCCATTCCCCGCACAATATGGGTAACACCGTGCCTGGCATCATCAACCGTGCAGGCGAGGTGGTAACTCACCGGAGTATCCCGGCGCGCCAAAACAACATCGCCCCATGCCATTGGATCAGCACGAATGGTTCCGGTCTCACCGAATGGACCTGACCCGGTCTCCTGCCAAGTCAATTGGCGGCTTAAACCGGAAATTGCTTGTTTGGTGTCTAACCGTATTACCTGTTCGCCCAAAACTGCTGCTACTGGTATCTTCTTTGTCGCCGGAGTTTCCCGTTCGCTGCCCGGATATATTGGTGAGCCATCTGGATCATGAGGCCAGGCAACACCTGAACCCTCCAGTTCTGCAACTCTTTGTTTGATTTCCCGCCGGCTCATTGCTGATGCATAAAGCAACTGCTTTTCTTCAAGCCGAAACAGAAATTCGCGGTATTCACCAAAGTGCTCGGATTGTCTGAGTGGTTCTTCATCCCATTCAAAGCCGATCCATTCGAGATCCCGCAGCATTTGGCTTTCGAATTCCGGAGTACATCGGTCGGTGTCTATATCCTCTATTCTGAGGAGCATTTTCCCATCGACTTCCCGGGCCAACCGGAGGCTTAAAAGGGCTGAAAATGCATGTCCCAGGTGCAATTCGCCGTTCGGACTTGGTGCAAACCGGAAAATTGGTATTTTGTCGTTCATCATACAAAACTTTGTGGGTCAATATCGACCTGCACTCTTATATTGCCCCGCGGTTTAGCTGCCGCTTTAAACCAAATCCGCAACCAGTCCTGTAGAGCAAAACTTCTTGGAGCATGGACCAAAAGCCTGAATCGGTAACGACCCCGGATCAGTGAAAGCGGGGCTTCAGCGGGGCCGAGAAGTCGCACGGATGCCGTGTCAGGACAGGCGTAGCGCAGTGTTCGGGCATAAATTTCAGTTTCTCGGCGGTCTTTCCCGGATATTATGATTGATGCCAGTCTTCCGAATGGTGGCAATGAGGTAAGTCGTCGTGATTCAACTTCGCGTTCGTAAAATCCTTTTGGGTCTCCCGATAAGATTGACTTTATAACAGGATGTTCCGGTTGATAGCTTTGTAGCAACCCGATGCTTTCCCCTCCCGTTCTTCCGGCGCGACCGGTTACTTGATGAAGGAGTTGAAAAGTCCGTTCAGCTGCTCTCGGATCGCCATTTGAAAGTCCAAGGTCTGCATCGACAACTCCAACCATCGTCATGAGTGGGAAATTGTGCCCCTTTGCCACCAGTTGCGTGCCAATGACTATGTCAGCATCACCTTTTGCGATTGCATCCAGCTCTAGGCGCATGCGCTTTACGCCACCTGCCATGTCTGAGGAAAGGACATAGGTGCGCGCATCAGGAAAAAGCTCAAGGACTTCTTCTCCCAGGCGTTCGACGCCCGGCCCGCAGGCAACCAGATGATCCAGTGTCCCACACTCGGGGCACGCTTCAGGAACAGGTATGGAATCGCCGCAATGATGGCATTGAAGAATTTTCCGGAACCGGTGTTCTACCAGCCAGGCTGAACAGTTTTTACATTCAAACCGGTGGCCGCATACCCTGCAAAGGGTAAGGGGAGCATATCCCCGCCTGTTCAGGAACAACAATACCTGCTGGTTCTTTGAAATTGTGGATTGAATTGCGTCGGTCATGACCGGGGATAAAAATTTGCCGCGCGGCGGCGGAAACTTGCGCATATCGATCGTCTTGAGTTTTGGCAGGACCGCATGGCCATACCGGTTTTCCAGAACCAAATGCTCGTAACGCCCCAGCTGGGCGTTCACCTGACTTTCAATTGATGGAGTGGCTGAACACAGTATTACCGGACATTTCCCAATCTGGCCGCGTACGACGGCCATGTCTCTGGCATTGTAAAAGACACGGTCTTCCTGCTTGTAGGCAAGGTCATGCTCCTCATCAACAACGATCAATCCAAGATCATTAAATGGAAGATAGAGTGCGGACCGGGCACCAGCTACTACCCGCAACTCGCCCGTTGTGATCTGGCGCCAAGTCTTTTCCCTTGTTTTTGGAGCAAGCTCGGAATGCCATTCCGCCGGGCGGGTACCGAAACGGGATTCAAACCGTTCGAGAAATGCTGCAGTCAGAGCGATTTCCGGCAACAGGACAAGGGCTTGCTTGCCCAAATTCAGGCATTCGGCTATTGCCTCAAAATACACTTCGGTTTTGCCGGAGCCTGTCACGCCATCAAGCAGGGTCACACCGGAGGTTTGGTTGCGTACGTTGACGCACAACAGTTTGGCTTTTTCGGATTGGTCGTCAGCAAGGGTTGTTTGGTTGTGGGAGGGATCCGGTATTGCCAGTAGTGGGCGGCTTGGTAATAGAATCGTTTCCAGCACATTTTGTTTGACCAGTCCCTCAATTACGGATGGCGTTACCCCGGCAGCATGTGCAAGGCCGGACTTTGACCAGGATAATCCTTGGTGCGCAAATTCCAGTACCCGGCGCCGGGCTGCTGTCTCACGCTCCGGTTTTTCGCCGGTAAACCGCAATCCCGTCATGGGGGAGGCAGGTTCCAGTGCTGCCGGGACCCTCAATATCATTTTCAGAACCATGCCGGGAGGGCTTAGTGTATAGCCTGCAACCCATTCCACGAATCTTCGCAAATCTTCTTTCAATCCGGGGCAGTCAAATTTGGAAATTACGGATCGTAGCTTTGCGGGATCAACAAATTCAGCTTCTTCCGGTCGATCCCAGACTACCGCAGCAACTTCGCGGGTGCCGAGCGGCACTTGAACGAAATCTCCCGGAGCCAATTCCATTTCGTCTGGAACGAAATAGCTGTAAGTTCCGTCGGTAGGAATAGGCAGCAATACGGAGACTGTTTCCTGATTGTTCAAATTAGGCTTTCAAAAAGTTTGAATAAAGAGTCGTTTCTGCGTAAGGGATAGGACGAAACAATCGCGAACAAAAGGGCATTGCAAGGATGAAATTCTTTGTTGATACAGCAGACGTGGATGAAATCCGTGAATTGGCAGACACCGGACTATTGGATGGAGTTACGACCAATCCTTCTTTGATATTGAAATCAGGCCGCGACATTATCGAGGTAACAAAGGAAATTTGTTCGATTGTCGATGGTCCCGTTTCCGCAGAAGTAACTGCCATTGACTATGAGGGCATGATTGCTGAAGCGGAGGTCCTGGCAAAAATTGCGGACAATATCTGCATCAAACTTCCGCTTACAATGGATGGTTTGAAAGCTTGCAAAAAACTGACTTCGGAAGGCCACAAGACGAATGTCACACTTTGCTTTTCTGCGAACCAGGCATTGTTGGCGGCAAAAGCAGGTGCCACTTACATTTCGCCATTTATCGGCAGGCTTGATGACATGGGTATGGATGGAATGGAAGTGATCGAAGAAATCCGCATGATTTATGACAATTACGATTTTAAAACACAAATTCTTGCGGCATCCATCCGAACGGTAAATCATGTCAAGGAATCGGCAATTGCCGGTGCAGATGTTGCGACTATCCCACCGTCTACACTCAAGGCACTGGTCAAACACCCGCTAACTGACAAGGGGCTCGATGCATTTCTTGCTGATTGGGCAAAAACCGGTCAAAAAATCGGGTAAGGTTTCCCTAACCCGGTTCACCTAGTTTGGCCCTATGGCCAAACATTACGATAAAGACGAATTTCTTGTTTATTGCTCACCCAGCCTGGCAGCTGAAAAACAGTTGTGGCTGTCCTGGCTTTCCAATGAAAGGCGCATGGCAGACAAAACCATTGATGCTTATGAGCGCGATGTCAGGCAATTCCTTCATCATTTGACCGGACATGTCGGTCAACCAGCAGATATCGCCGATCTCGCAAATTTGAAACCTCTGGATATGCGGGGTTATTTGGCCAGACGCCGGCAAGATGGGGCTGGCCCACGCACCCTGGGGCGCGGACTTGCCGGAATTCGATCCTTTGTCCGGTTTCTTGAGAAGAAAGGGATGGCAAGTTCTGCCGGACTTTCCGCGACACGATCTCCCAAGCGGCCTCAGACCTTACCCAAGGCGATCCAGGCTTCAAAAGCTGTACGTCTTACAAAATCAGCGGAGCATTTATCTGATGAGCCCTGGATTGCAACGCGTGATGCCGCTGTCATGATGCTGCTTTACGGCTGTGGGTTGCGGATTGGAGAGGCACTGGCCCTGACACCATCTGAACTCCCGTCTGCAAGGAAGGGAACCATCCGTGTCAACGGCAAGGGCGGGGTCACCCGACTTGTCCCGGTATTACCGCAGGTGATTGATGCAATAGACGCTTATTTAATGCTGTGTCCATACCCTGTCGGGCCAGATGAACCGGTTTTCCGTGGTGCAAAAGGCGGAATACTGAACGCTGCCATAATCCAGAAAACCATGCGGAAATTACGTTCTACGTTGGGACTTCCGGATACGGTAACCCCTCATGCACTTCGGCATTCTTTCGCTACCCATCTTCTGGCGGGGGGCGGAGACCTGAGAACCATTCAGGAATTGCTCGGACATGCTAGCCTGTCTACCACCCAGGTATATACCGCGGTTGACACCACACGATTGATGGACATTTACGAGAAATCCCATCCTCGAGCATGAATATTAACCGTTCATAAACCTTTGCTCTTAGGCTGATATTCAGCATTTTCAGGGATATTCCCGTAAAAGGGAATCTGGGTATCATGCGCATCGAAAAAACCATAACCTGGTCAGAAAATCTGCTGATCATAATAGGGTTGATGAAATTGATCCTGCTTGCATTCTTTTTTGCAAGCTTTGCCGTGATCCAGTCACCAAATGCCGACACACAGGCAGTGGATAATTGCTCTGGAAAAAATCTACTTACAGAACTGGAACAAACCGATCCTGATAAGTATCAGGCTGTGTTATCGGAAGCGGAAGAAACCGTTAATGCTGATTCAATTTTCTGGAAGGTCCAAAAAGATGGCAGGGGCCCATCCTGGCTATTGGGTACAATGCATTTGGCCGACCCGGATATCGCCAATCTTCCCGAAGATGTCCGTGAAGCTATACTTGCCAGTGACACGCTGGTCATCGAATCCGTGGAAGCACTTGATCAAGAGGCGTCAAAAAAAGCAATGGCGGGTCTTGCCCATTTGACTTTGCTAAAACAGGGAACTTTGAGAGACCTGATCGCTGATGAGCTTGAAGATGAGTTGGAAATTGCGGTGACCCGCCGCGGTGTACCGATGCAACTTGCTGACCGGATGCAACCATGGCTTATTGCCACGACAGTTGCCTTGCCGGTTTGTGAAATAAAGCGGAAACAAAAAGGGGAGAAGGTCCTCGATAGTATTCTTGCGGAGTTTGCAACGGATAACGGAAAATCTCTCAAAGGGTTGGAAACAGTCTCTGAACAATTAACGGCAATTGCATCATTACCTGAAGATTATCACGTATCGGCTCTTGAAGAGACGCTGGCCTCCGGCAGTCTTGCGCTCGACATGATCGAAACAATGAAAGATCTGTATATTGAAGGCAGAATGGGATTGGTCTTTCCGTTGATGAAAGCCGTCATGCCGAGGACCGGCAGCGGCGCCGGGGTTGCGCAATTCCAGGAAGCGTTGATCGATAAACGCAACGAGACCATGGCAAGCAGAGTAATGCCAATTTTGGAAGAAGGTTCAACATTTGTTGCTATCGGTGCATTGCATCTACCGGGCGAGACCGGCCTCGTGAAACTACTTCGTCAATCAGGTTACACAGTTACCGCAGTCCGCTGATTTCATCTTTTTGCAGCATGACAAGGCCTGAATTTCGGGTTATTCATCCCAACATGACTGGACGATTCTTTTCAATTCTAGCTCTTGTTCTTTTTCTGTTGATACCGGTGCAGGCAGGTTATGCCCAGACGGGCGGTCCGACCCCCGGTGTTGCAGTGCGGACCCAATCCGAAGCAGCGCAGGCTGATCCTTCCAACGATCCATCGGCATGGAAAAGGATTTTGGATTCCACCAGTCAGGCTTTGTCACGGCAAGGTGTTACTGACGCGGAACTTGATGGCCTGTTTGATGAAACCGGAAGAATCAGGGAGGCTGCAAATTCTGAAGCCCAGGGACTGCAGGAC
>JBPCWL010000183.1:0-10631 GCA_051009575.1 Rhizobiaceae bacterium | reverse complement strand
CACTTGAACTGATGGACCCGACTGCACATGCGGAAATGCTTGTTATCCGTGACGCGGCCAACTGTCTTAGTTCAGAGAGGATCGGAGCCTGTGATCTGTATGTGACACTGGAGCCTTGCAGCATGTGCGCAGCGGCAATATCTTTTGCTCGCATCCGCAGGCTTTACTATGGTGCGAGCGATGCCAAATCCGGCGGAGTAGAGCACGGAAGTCGCTTTTTTACTCAACCCACCTGCCACCATGCGCCAGATATCTATCCCGGCCTAATGGAAAGCGACTGTTCAGAACTGCTCAAAGACTTTTTCAAAGAAAAAAGGGAATGAAGTCCGGCTTCATTCCCCTTAATATTTCTTATTTGTCAGCTTGTTAGCCGCCTGGTGTCAGAACACCTGCATCAACATTGCGTTGATCCGTTTTTGCTTTTTTCTGCGCTTCGGTAACCTGTTCTTTGGTAATACCGGTATCGCCTGCCTCGGCGTCCGCTGATGGTAATCTATACTCGGATGGTGGCTCTGTCAGGAACTTACGTTTGACACCGGTAGAATACGCCAGTTCTTCCCGGCGTTTACGGGCCTCTACACTTTCCCCAACATTGTTGGCATCATCGCGGATCAACTTGATAAACTGGTCAGATCCGCTTCTGGAATGCGCCCTGCTTTGCCGGTAGAGACCCGCGGAATTGTTGATTCCCTCTTTTTCACTCAATTGATATTCGAGTGGAATGTCTTCACTTCCTCTCCAGTCACCATCCGGTGCCGCATCGCGGACAGCTACAATACGCTGTTCTGGAGATACCGGCCACTGTTCGTCAGTTACTGCAACTTCAGCGGGTGCCGGTAAAGCCTGGGGATTTGCCGGCATGACCAAATCTGGCCGTGCAGAATAATCTATCTCTTTCTGATCATCCGGAGCAATTGCCAACATGTTCACAATGCTTTTGAGAGTGTCTTCTTCATGGCTTGAACCAGTGCCATAAGTCGTGCCGCTGCTGCTGCAGCCGGCCATGAGGATCAAACTCGCGCCAATACCAAAAAGGGAAATGCCTTTTTTCATGTTTGTACCCATATTACAAAGCTCAGAATTTCGCCGTTTCAATGCGTGCCAAATGTGGCGGTTGCACGGCGCCTGTCAGTAAATACCCCATTTAGGCCGATTTGACAAGGAATCTGCATCAACAGAATGGCATGCGTCAACAAAATCCTAACTGCCTTCAATCTCACGCATGGCCGCTGCATCGCGTAGCGAAATGTCCGGATAATCGGGATTAGTGCCCACTTCCGGCAGGACTTTCCAGGATCTTGCACATTTCCGGCCTTCAGCACGGGTTGGTATTAGACCAACCCCCGGCACTTCACCCAGAATAAATGCACCTGCGGGAATGTCACTATCGGTAACAGTAATTGAACTGGTGATACAGATTTCAGCCATGTCCTGCCCTTCAATTGCTGCCATAAGACCGGGGTCAGTGATGAAAACAACAGGGGCGGCTTCAAGTGAAGAGCCAATGCGTTTTTCACGGCGTTCAATTTCCAATGCACCCGTTACAACCCGGCGCACGTTTCTGATCTTTTTCCATTTCGCAACCAGCTCGTCATTTTTCCAGGCATCAGGGACATCAGGAAACTGCTCCATGTGTACAGACATCATGTCCGACCCCATTCGGCTTTGGAAACTCTCTTCCATCGTAAACGGCATCATCGGCGCAAGCCAGCGCACCAAGTGATCAAACAACTGGCTGACCACATAAAGGGCTGCCTTGCGTTTACCGCTTGAAGGCGGGTCGCAGTAGAGTGCATCCTTGCGAATATCAAAATAGAACGCTGACAATTCCACGGTCATGAAATTGAAAAGCTGGGCAAATATCCGCTTGAAATCAAATGCGTCGTAGCCTTTGCGTACGACGCTATCCAACTCGTGCAAACGGTGCAGCATCAGCCTTTCAAGCTCAGGCATTTCTTCCATTTCAGGAATTTCCCCCTTGAAATGGGCCAGATTGCCGAGCATCCACCGCAACGTATTGCGCATCTTGCGATAGGCATCAATCGAGGTCTTGAGGATTTCAGGCCCGATACGCAAATCTTCCGAATAATCGGCTGATGACACCCACAGGCGCAGGATATCTGCACCGGACTGCTTGATTACTTCTTGCGGTGTGACAACATTGCCGAGCGACTTTGACATTTTGCGGCCCACTTCATCCATTACAAAGCCATGGGTAAGAACGGCGTCATAGGGCGCGCGTCCGCGTGTCCCGCAGCTTTCCAGTAATGAGGAGTGGAACCAGCCTCGATGCTGGTCTGAACCTTCAAGGTAAAGATCAGCGGGCCATTTGAGATCTTCACGTTCTTCAAGACAGAAGGCATGGGTCGAGCCTGAATCAAACCATACATCCAGAATATCGCCTACCTGCTCCCAATCGGCAGGGTTTTCAACCAAACCTTCAAGGAACCTTTCCCTCGCACCTTCAGCAAACCATGCATCTGCGCCCTCTGATTTGAACGATTGTTCAATTCTTTCTATCAATTCATCAGATTTATCAAAATCAGGACCCGGGATAATCTGATCGGTGTCCGGATTCCGGAAAACTGAGATCGGCACGCCCCAGGCCCGCTGACGTGACAGTACCCAGTCGGGACGTTGTTCGATCATTGCCCGCAAGCGGTTCTGTCCGGCTGCAGGGACGAAGCGGGTATCGTCGATCGCCTTGAGGGAAACCTCCCGCAGGGTTGAATTTCCGGACACGCCGCCCTTGTCCATGTATACAAACCACTGTGGCGTGTTTCTGAAGATGATCGGTTTTTTGGAGCGCCAGGAATGCGGGTACTCGTGTTTCAGCCGACCACGCGCAAAAAGATTGTTCTGGCCAATCAGTGCAGTGATTACTGCCTGGTTGGCTTTGCCCTTCTTGCCTTTGTCATCGAGAACCTTTTCGCCCTCGAACCCCGGAGCCTCTTCAGTATAGGAACCGTCATCTGCGACCGTAAACGGAATTTTGGTGCTTATACCACGTTCTTCAAGACGACGGGCGCGGGCCATCCAGATTTCAAAGTCATCACGACCATGACCCGGGGCTGTATGCACGAAGCCGGTACCTGCATCATCGGTGACATGATCGCCATCCAGCAAAGGAACATCAAAACCATAGCCCGGATCGAAACCGCGCAATGGATGCGCGCAGGTAACAGCTGCAATCTCCTCACCTGACACGTCGCGCAACTTCTTGAATTCCAGCTTTGCTTTTTCGAAGGATTCCTGTGCCAGTCTGTCTGCAAAAATCAGATTGTCACCGGGCTGTGGGCCAAAGTCGTTTTCAGCAGCGGTTACTTCATACAAACCGTATTCGATCTTTGGAGAATAACAGATCGCGCGGTTGCCGGGAATGGTCCACGGTGTGGTTGTCCAGATGACAATTGGTACACCCGCCAGCTCTTCTGAACCGGAAACTACCGGAAACTTTACCCAGACCGTGTCGCTTTCGTGTTGCTCATACTCGATTTCGGCTTCGGCAAGTGCGGTACGCTCCACCACCGACCACATGATCGGTTTGGAACCGCGGTAAAGTTGACCGGTTTTTGCAAATTTCATCAATTCGGAAGCAATCTTGGCTTCTGCCTTGAAATCCATGGTCTTGTAGGGGGTTTCAAAATCGCCCTCGACCCCGAGGCGGCGGAATTCCTCTGTTTGAACACCGATCCAGTGTTCTGCAAACTCGCGGCATTCCTGGCGAAACTCGTTTACCGGAACTTCGTCTTTGTTCTTGCCTTTCGCACGGTATTGCTCTTCGATCTTCCATTCTATCGGAAGGCCGTGACAGTCCCAGCCCGGCACATAGTTGGAATCGTATCCGCGCATCTGAAATGACCGCGTGATCATGTCCTTGAGGATCTTGTTCAGCGCATGACCTATATGTAAATGGCCGTTTGCATAGGGAGGGCCATCGTGCAGCACGTATTTCGGACGGCCCTTCGATTGTTCCCGGAGCTTTTTGTAAAGGTTTACTTCATCCCATTTCGCAATGATCTCGGGTTCTTTTTTTGGTAGGCCGGCTCGCATGGGGAATTCGGTTTGCGGCAAGAAAAGCGTTTTGGAATAGTCGCGTTCGGAATTGTCTTGTTCGGTCATGGTTTCACAGAGGTTTTGCCTGAACTCAGCAGGCTGGGGTATCAAGAATTTTTTGTGGTTTACCTTGTTCGCAAGGCCAAGGCCAGCCCTTCCCGGAACTTGTACTCACGCCAAGTCCGGGCCAGTAATTCGTGTGGTTATCTGCATTATCGAGATTGCGGCCATGAGATATCCTTAACCGAAGGCGGTTAACAAAATCAACACTGTACAACTGGCCAAAATCCCTGCTCCGGCCCAAGCATTGCCAAATAAGCCTTCGCCTCTTCGCTATCCGTGTCCATCTGCTTCACCAACGCTTCTGAACTGTCAAACTTTTCCTCGCCGCGCAACCACGCATCCAGGTGGATTGTAATCGTCTGACCATATAGATCGCCTGAAAAGTCAAAGATGAATGTTTCCAGTAAGGCCTCACCGTTGTCGAAGGTCGGACGACGACCATAGCTTGCCACACCGTTGTGAACTGAACCGTCAGCCAAACGGGCACGGACGGCATAGATGCCGTGTTTCAATCTGGTTTGTGCCGGCAGTGAGATATTGGCCGTGGGATATCCAAGCGTCCGGCCGAGCTGTTTTCCCATGATTACTTCACCGGATACTCTGTAGGAATAACCTAGCAGGCCATTCGCCTCTGACAATTGCCCGGTTGAAAGGCATTCGCGAATTCGGCTTGAAGAGACAATTTCTCCGCCTTCATCATTGAACGCCGTCACAATGGTGGCTGAAAATTCCAACTCCTCACCCGCCTGCATCAAAAATTGCGGGCTTCCCTCACGTCCTTTGCCAAAATGAAAATCATATCCCGTCACAACGTGAGAAGCGCCAAACTGGCCGATCAGCACATTTTTCACGAAATCTGCTGCCAGCATGCCTGAAAAGTCGCTGTTGAATTCATGCTCCACCACACAATCAAACCCGATCGCAGTCAGGAGTTCGGCTTTTGTTGGCGCGTCTGTCAGTCTGAAGACTGGAACATTCGGTTTGAAGAAGGTTCGTGGATGCGGCTCAAAGGTGAGAACCGTCGCTGGAACACCATTGGCCTTGGCAATGCTGACGGCTGAACACAAAACCGCCTGGTGGCCGCGGTGGACGCCATCGAAATTGCCTATGGCTACAACCCCGCCTTTGAGGTTATCGGGAAAATCGGATGGAATCTGGAGACGCAGGAAGCTCATGGGTGCTGGTTGCCAAATTGTGAGTTACCACACAAGTGTTTTTATCCATGCTGTGGGTGAAGCGTTATTTTTGGCAAGGAAATTCTGAAGCCGGGAATCATCCACCTCACCACTTGTGTAATCAGCTGCGTGGATGCCGTTGGTGATAAACAGGGCATCAATTCCGTAATCCTCTGCACCTTTTATGTCAGTGGGGAGGCCGTCTCCAATGGCGAGAATACGTGACTTGTCGAGCGGCTTATCCAGAAGCTTTTCCGCGTGGCTTGTCGAGACATCATAAATCGGCGCATAGGGCTTGCCGACGATGCGGGTTTCGCCGCCGAGTTGATCATATTCCCTGGCCAGTGCTCCAGCACACCATAAAAGCTTGTCGATTACTTCCACGACAATATCCGGGTTAGCACAGATGAAGGGCAGATCAAGGCCAATATACTGCTTGAATCGCTCGACATATTCGCTTGGATGCTCATTGTAATCATCATAAAGGCCGGTACAGACAATGCCCGCCGCCTCTCCCGGCCGTTCGGTGAAGGTGACATCCAGCCCTTCATAAAGTGTGTGATCGCGGCCCGGACCAATGTTGAACACCGGGCCCTCCAGCTGGCGAATGAGTTCACGGGTTACATCGCCAGAGGTCACCAGCTCATCGAACACATTGTCCGGGCAGCCAAGCCGTTCAAGTTGTCGGAGTACCGGTCCGCGTGGCCGTGGCGCATTGGTTATCATGATGACCGCAAGACCCGCTTTGCGCGCCCTGGAAAGAGCATCGGTCGTATTTGTCCAAAGTTCCCTGCCATTATGCAACACTCCCCAGACATCGCACAGAATACAGTCGTATCGATCTACAAGCTGATGAAGTCCATCAATGGTGGGAACGGGTTTGAGCATGAGAGTTTTCCGGACGGGATTGACCGGGCGTTTCCTTACACAGTTTAAGACATTTCTCAATGGGGCAGAACTCGGGGGTTGTGGCAGACTTTCAGTTTCTACCTCTTGCCAACCCAAGTAAAAAATACGTCATCTAAGTAAACAGGTACTTCAAAGGAATGTTCCGGTTAGATAGTGTGGTTTGGTTTTGTTCAAATACAGGTAGACTTGCTTTTGGCCGTCCTATTTTCTCCTTTCAGATTGCGTGATGTAACGTTCAAAAACCGTATCGCTGTTTCACCTATGAGCCAATATAGGGCAGTCGATGGTCATGCCAATGATTGGCACAAGGTACATCTTGGGCGCTTCGCCATGGGCGGTGCTGGTTTGGTTTATGCAGAAGCTACTGCTGTGAAAGCTGAAGGCAGAAGGACCCATGGTGACCTGGGTTTGTGGGATGATTCCCAGATTGAGAATTTGATACCCATCACCCAATTTATCGGAAAGGCCGGAGCAATACCGGGTATTCAACTTGGCCATGCTGGCCGAAAGGCATCTGAACGGCGGCCATGGCATGGGGAAACTCCCGTAGACGATGCGGATGTGTCACAAAGAAATGAAGCTCCCTGGCAAGCATGTGCACCATCTCCAATCCCCTATGCTGAAGGCTGGCCCACTCCAACTGAAATGTCCGAGGCGGATATAGAAAAGACAATCCGTTCATTCGGTGCGGCTGCACGACGATCTGCGGATGCCGGATTTCAAATGATTGAGGTATATGCCGCGCACGGCTTTTTGATCCATCAGTTTTTATCTCCAATCGCCAATCAACGCATCGACAAGTGGGGCGGCAGCGCTGAAAACCGTCATCGATTTGCAGTAAACGTTGCCAGGTCAATTCGCGCGAACTGGCCCGACAAATATCCACTTGCATTTCGACTATCGGCCACGGATTGGCTCGATGGTGGAATTGAGATTGATGAGACGGTTGAAACAGCAAAAACACTGAAGGCTGAAGGCGTCGACATCATTGACTGTTCTACTGGCGGGGTTGGCGGAAAAGAACGTCCCCGCCGCATGGTAATTGAACAAGGCTTTCAAGTTCCTTTTGCTGAACAGGTTCGCAAGAACGCCGAGATGCCAACTATGGCGGTCGGATTTTTGTGGGATGCAGAATTTTGTGAAAACATTCTTGCGACAGAAAAATCTGACATGATTGCCTTGGCAAGGGAACTCCTTGACGACCCGAACTGGCCACTCCACACGGCTGCAAAACTGGGTGACGAAGAAAACTTTGCAAAATGGCCGATTGAATCAGGCTGGTGGCTTATGAAACGCAATCGGCTCCTTCAAAAACTCGGCCTTCGGTAAATCAGGTTTTTCAGTCGTGTTCCAAATCGGCCAACCGCAACAGTATTTCCCTGCTCCTAGAACATGCTTTTAAGATCGGAGGAAAAGGTTGGGTAAGCAAATGGGGTATCCTTCAAGGCGCTGGCAGTAATTTTATGTCGAATGGCCAACGCAAACAGATGGATGAGTTCCTCTCCATGGTGACCGACCATATGGGCCCCCACGATCTGGTCGTTGTCCTTGTTTATGATTACCTTTGCCCATGCAGCTGTTTCAGAATAAAACTTTGCAGAGAACCAGCCCGTCATGTCATTGGTCGAAACTTCGACATTCAAGCCCTGATCGTTTGCTTCCTGCTCGGTCAATCCTACCGTTGCAAGAGCCGGGACTGTATAAACAGCACTTGCATTGGCGGTGTAGTCCGGTTTCTTTTCAGGTCCATTGATGATGTTGTGTGCAACCAGCCTGCCTTCATAGGTTGCAAGCGGTGAGAGCTGAGCCGTATGAACCAATGCATCGCCCGCGACCCACACAGCCGGATTGGAAACCGAATTTAGGTACTCATCCACCTCGATCCTGATGCCATCATGGCTGATATTGGCAGCATCGAGGTTCAACTGGTCAACGTTTGCAACCCGCCCGGTGCCGTTCACCACACGATCCGCCGTTATCGTTTGATCTTTTCCTTCGCGTGAATAGGAAACTTCCAGTTTACCATCCGCTTTTGAAATCCCGTTGATGCGGACATCAGTCTTGATGGTTACGCCCAATCGCTCTGTCTCCTGCTTCAGGATTTCAACCGCATCAGCATCCATGCGCGGCAAGAGCTGTGGCATCGCTTCGAGAATCGTAACCTTGGCACCAGCCCGGGCATAAACATGGCTGAATTCCATCGCGATTACGCCGCCACCAATAAAGACAACTTCACCCGGCAAAACCTTGTCCGACAATACTTCATCGGATGTGATCATCAGTTCGGCTCCGGGGATCGGAAGCGGCCGGGGTTTGGATCCTGTCGCAATAACGATGTTCTCCCCCTCGATCTGCGTGCCGTCCACATCAATGGTGTTTGGTCCGGTAAATTTTGCACTTCCGAGAAATACCGTCCCGCGTTTTTCAGCAAGGCCTTTCATTGCACCTGGAATGAAATCAATCATGTTCTCCTTGCGGGTGATCAGTTTTTCCCAATCAAGGGTCACCTTACCAACTTCGATACCATGCACAGGAGCCAGTTCGATTTCATGCAGTGCATGTGCAGCTGCAACCAGAACTTTTTTCGGAGTACATCCACGATTGGGACAAGTCCCGCCAAAATCCAGCTCTTCGATAAATGCAACATACTTTCCGGCTTCACTTGCGACAGCCGAAACACCAAAGCCGGCGTTTCCACTCCCGACAATTACGATATCAAACTTCTGGGTCATGGCAGTATCTTTTCCTTTGATAGAGAGCAGCTATCGGGCTGGCAGATACAACAACATCCGGCGCCCATTCGAAAGAGTGAAGGAAAACCCGATTGTTACACTGGGATAGTCAGCCTGATCACACAGCAATTTTCAGAATACATGTTAAATGTCATGGATAGCGTGTGCAACGCCAAGTTCGCAGTAAACCGCGTATCCGTTTTCAACAATTTCCTTACAATTGCTCACAAAGGCCTGGCTTGATAGAGCCTAATCTGCCGATATGCGAAGCATAACCGGGAACTGTACTGAACCTGTTCAGTCAACGAACATCAGGCCGACCTCATCGCCATCCGTCCAGCGGACTTCGCATTTGTGGCTGCTCTCCGGGTGATGGATGTGGAGATGGACATGGCGGGGTAGTGTCGGGATAACGTCGAAAAACACGCGTGCACCGGATTTCGAGACATCATTGACGACGCACGCAATCGGCGCTGCATCTTCGGATATGCGTATTTCAGCCTGCAGAAGAGTTATCCGTCTCGGCTCCGAGCGTCGATCCTTGGGAATCAAATCCGCTTCAAATTCGGAAAGACCAAATTCGGATTCAGAAGAATTTTTCATGTTTCATAATCCCTGCTATCGCGATTACACACCTATTCTACCCGAACAGGGTGAATCGAATGTAAATTCACAAATTGTTTCTGAAAAAGAGGGTTTTCGGGGGCGGGAACAGTTATTTTTGACATTTTGGGGGCATACGAACAGACAACAATAACATGGATGAATTCCGGAATGTGCCCGAATGCACATCCTTCTTGGCGAAGCTGCATTAAATTAGCTTCAACGTGTTCCGCAGGAGAATGAAAATGACCCTTATCATGTCCACCACCCTGATTTCAGCTGCTGCCATTCTGGCACACAAGACCCACAAGCACATTGTCGCCCAAAGGCAGATTAATGCCCGATTGGCAGAATTGATTTAACCCGACCGCGTTGCCCTTTCATCCGCGACTTTTATCTCCAGCCCGCAAATTGGGGTAACTACCTGATTAACCTTGTTCATTTTCCCTGACATGCTGATCCGCACGAAAGGGATTAAAATGACCACCTTTGTTATTTTAGCGGAAGTGCCTCCAATTTTTTTATTTCGCAAATCATTGCCCTGCTGCGGAGGGATGAAGTACCCCGCGAGCGCAGCGAGCATACGAAGCCGGCGCTCGTGCTCCACCCCAATTGAGCCGATGGTTCAGCATCTGGTGTGAGCTCAGATTTAAGCCGCCTCACGCTTCAGCGCCTGAGCCATACAGTGGATCCCGCCTCCGGTTTTGGAAATTTCCGCCGTATCCACCGCAGCCACTTCAAACCCGCGTGCTTTCAGGTTTTCGACCAGGGTGGTCGAGGAAGTCGGTGCAATGACCCGGTCATTGCCGAGCGACATCAAATTGCAACCCAACGCCATGGTCTGCTGAAACGGGACATCGATGATTTCGTGGCCCTTCGACTTAAGCCAGTCGACAATGTCGGGCTCTGTGCAGGCAAGGCAGACCGCGGTCAGTTTTTCGGCGATCGGCACGACCATCAAGTCAATATGAACATAGTATTCGTCGATAAAGGCCAGTTTCACCTCCCAGCCTTCTTTTTCAAACCAGTCCGCAACCTGACGTGCGCCTTCTTCCTGGGTACGTGCACCGCCGCAGCCGATGAGAACGCAACC
>JBPCWL010000182.1:0-2726 GCA_051009575.1 Rhizobiaceae bacterium | reverse complement strand
ACAAGAAATTTTCCCAGACCAGGGGAATAACCGTAAGTCGCTTCGACGACGAAGAGTCCCGCGCCATCTTCGGCAAGATCCAACGGAATTTCCACTACGGCGCCCTGTCTAAGCGCCGTCAAGCCGCGCCCATAAGCCATACTCCACTCAACAGCCGCACGCTGGCCTCGACAAAACGCACCTCGAGCATCACTTGCTGCGGGCTCGTTACGGTGATCGCATTGGTGACGTTCTTACCTGCAACCTGTTGGGCAAGGGACAGGGCCATGGAAATATCCCTGGCATTCTTCACCTTTCCGGTGAGCAGCAGATTGCCGCCAACGGATGTCGCCCGGAGCTTTGAACCCGGCAAAAAAGTCGCCAGGCGGGTCTCGAGGGCAGGAACGTCGTAGTCGACATTTATATCGATAATGCCAACCGGTACTTTGTCAGGATCAAGAATGGTGAACCGGGTGCGCCCCAATTTTTTTCCTATGACATAGAGAGATTTATCTGTCAGCGGAATGACATCGGCGACACTTGAATTGCCGACAAGAACTTCAGAAATGACAGAGTTCATCCATATGGTTTCTGTTTTGTCGACAACGAGATCAACCTGAAGCATGTCCCCTTGGGGTTTAAGCTGATAAACCTCGCCTTTGACACCCCTGGCGCTCGTTCCGAGGATCAGTATCGCAACCATTCCCAGTAGCACCAGAGACAGCACGCGAAGCAAAAGTGTCCATCGGCGTCGCGGGTAAGCCCCGAGACCGGCAATGATGGCCAGGGAAATTGTGAGTACGGAAGATACACGCATGAATTTATTCCTCCGGTTTAGCAATGCGACGACACTGAGTTCCCATATGTGTCGGGGACAATCATTGTGACCTCGTTCTTCTATTGTGTATCGACAACTTGAAGATCTATTATTTGAACCGGTGTTTCCAACTGGGGTGGTTCAGGAGCGGGAATTATGCGACCCATGTTTGCCTCGACATGAGCGAATTTTTCTTTGATCACATTTCCAACGGGGCGAATGGTTGCCAGGACTGCCAGGGAAATCAAACCGGCAAGCAGGGCATATTCCATTAAGGCGGCACCCTGCTGATCACGATAAAAAGAACGAAGCGTTCCAAGGCGTGTCCGGGGCATAAACCCTCCATAAAACCAAATAAAAATTGCAGAACAAATTTTTCAAAAAAAAGATATTAGAACATGCGGCCACGGCAGACCTCATATCGGTCATCATTTCCGTCGTTTCGGATATGGTTTGAGAATTCAGCTCTCAACAATCCACCGGCACATGTTCAAAATGGGTGCCGGCAGATCTGTCCCAACCCCTGGGACTCCCATGACAGACAACGGTCGGCGATACGCCAGATTACGTACTTTAATTGTCTCAAGATCCATCACCTGTGACTAAACTATCTGGATCTCCACCAAGTGCCTCATAAACATTTCCCAAGAACTCCGTAATCTGCGCTCCAATTAGTGTCAGAAACGTGATGGCGCCAATGGAAATCAGCCCCAGGAGCAAGGCATATTCAACCATGGCAGCACCTCGTTGATCAGAAAGAAAACGCATTATTAGCGGAGGAAAACTTTTGGTCATTTGATGTACTCCAAAATGAACTAAAAAAATGATTGAACTAAAATTCAAAAAAAATATGGAACCATGCAGATGATGGAAGAGGCAAACCCGCGTAAAATTTTCAGAGAGTCGCACCAATTCTTCGCTGGTACCCGACTCGAGAATGCGGCTGACTTACCGGCTGCAATTGCGTTCTCAGCAAAGTAATTCCATGTTATATATCAAAGGTATATTAGAAACAAAAAAGGTAAACTCTTAAGAAGTCCAATTTGGTTATCGTTAATAAAGGGTTAATTTTTGTGTCGGGGTTTTCGCGATCCCGATACCCTGTATCACTGTCAGCCGGGAAACGTCGGCGCTCAGGAGCTGACTATTTGATCAGGATTGCCCGAAAATCATTGACGTTTGTTCCCGTCGGTCCGGTCACGAACAAATCCCCGATGCGATCAAATGCGGTCCAGGAGTCGTGACGCTGCAGACAATCCGCGGCATCAATTCCCGCCGTCAGCATTCGATCCCGGGTTGTTTGATCCGCAAACGCACCGGCATTGTCTTCCGAACCGTCGATCCCGTCGGTATCCGCAGCAAGGGAGATAATTTCTTGAGACGATTCAAGATGCAGGGCAAAGGAGAGCATGTATTCAGTGTTGGGCCCACCCTTGCCGGCTGCATCCAGTGTCACCGTCGTTTCCCCGCCGGAGAGCAGCAACAAGGGACGGTCGCCAACTTTCGATACCGCCAACTGACAAGCCTGCTCCGCAAGCTGGCGACCGACAATTCTGGATTCCCCTTCCATTGCATCCGACAGGATGCGCACATCCATATTCTGACGACGCCCATAATCTGCAGCCGCTTCCAGCGACTGCCTGGCTGATGCAATTATGCGGGTTTCATTCCCTGCAAACACGGTGTCGTCCGGTGACGGCGGCTCCAATTCCGACTTCTCCAGAAATGCCAGTATGTTTCCAGGTAAGTTTAGCTTGTATCGGTCGATCAGTTCTCGAACATCTCGCCCGGTCGTCGCACTCGGGATTGTCGGTCCCGACGCCACAAACGCCGGATTGTCCCCCGGTACATCGGAAACGATAAGACTCACAACCCGCGCCGGTGCCGCCCTCATCGCCAGCCGCCCGCCCTTGATGGCGGAGAACTGTTT
>JBPCWL010000181.1:0-25639 GCA_051009575.1 Rhizobiaceae bacterium | reverse complement strand
GACATAATGGTCTCTTGGTCTTGAGATAGCACTTACGACTGGCTGTGTGCGCATGATTTTGAAGCATGGCTACGAAATTCTATCCCCGGCCCAAAACCCTCCCGCATACTTCTCCCACTTGTGAAATGCACGACCATCGGACGTACGCCAAGGTTTGATGTTTCACAAGCAGCGGAGCGGCGGTGGCCATATCCGTGTCCGGCGTGGGCTGTTTGAAGGTGTTTTGAACTCGGTTGCAAGAACCAAGCTTCCGGATGACATGCACCCAGGCCTGCAGGATAGCGGAAGTGGGCGGCTTTCGGAGGCGAAACCCTCCAAGAGGCTTTGGCAGGGCGTGTGCATGAGAACCCTGACCATTGACATCAAATCTCCGCATGTGGGTCAACAGCCCAGCACACCGGGCATTTTCAAGTTGGCCCACATGGTTGTGCCTAATTGGTTTTCGTTGAGGTCTCCGCCTCAACGTCCGTTCACGGACTGGCACATTTGCTTAAACAGCAAATGCTTGTCCTGTCACGGAGGGAAGGAGACAAGACGCTGGGTTGGGAGACTCGAGTGAATGATGAGGCACGCCCCTTCTCCGTCATCCTCGTCCCGTCCATTCCTCCCTGACCTTCGTCATCCGTAACCATTGACTTCAATCAAGGGTATCAATTGCAGAAAGTGAAATAACACATGTGCAACACTGCAGGATGTCAGCAATGCCGGAATTTGAAAAACAGCGCGAGAATATGGTCCAGCAACAGATTGAAGCCCGTGGTGTACGTGATGAACTGGTGCTGAACGCGATGCGCAGGGTTAAACGGGAAGATTTTGTTCCGGATGCTTTCCTTAGCTGCGCCTATGATGACCGGCCCCTGCCCATTCCTGCCAGGCAAACCATTTCGCAGCCTTTTATCGTTGGCTACATGATTGAGGCACTGGCTCTGAAGGGGGGCGAGAAGGTGCTTGAGATCGGAACCGGCTCCGGTTACGCAGCAGCGGTTTTGGCTGAAATCGCAAGCAAGGTTTATACAGTCGAGCGCATCAGGAAACTTGCTGATATAGCCGCCAAAACCCTTGAAGAACAAGGTTATGACAATGTTCATGTTCTTCATGCAGACGGCACAAAAGGCTGGGATGAATTTGCACCGTTCGACGCAATTCTGGTTTCAGCGGGAGCCACTTCAATACCTGAAAATCTCAAAAACCAACTTATTACGGGCGGGAGGCTGATAATTCCGGTGGGAGCCCATTCATTCGCACAGCAGGTTGTCCGCATCACCCGCCGCAAGGATGGGCACTTTGACGTGGAAAAACTTGCGACCGTCCAGTTCGTTCCATTAATAGGGGATGAAAGCTGAATGACAACAGGGCAAAAGGATCATCTTCAACAGCCCGTCAATTGACCGGGACAATTGTGGCATGCAGAATGCTGGCATGATTTCCGGAGTGCTGCTCGATCTTTCAGGAGTTCTTTACACCGGTGACAATCCGTTGCCGGGTGCGCTTGAGGCGATCGCCCGGCTGCGGGAAGCCAGATTACCGATGCGGTTTCTAACAAACACGACAAGTGCACCGAAAAGGAAAATACTGGATAAGCTTCAGGGAATGGGATTTTCCTGCGAAGAAGAAGAATTGTTCACACCTGCAACAGTTGCCGTAAACTGGCTGAAATTGAATCGGCTTTCACCGCATCTCTTGATCCATCCGGATTTGCATGAAGATTTTTCCGACCTGCCTGAAACCCCTGATCGCGCGGTAATCGTTGGAGACGCGGGTGACGGTTTCAGTTATCAGGAAATGAATGAAGCCTTCAGGCACCTTACGGCAGGCGCCAAATTTGCAGCCCTCGCTAAGAACCGGACCTTCCTCAATGATGATGATGTTTTAAGCCTCGACGTGGGGGCATTTGTTGCGGCACTGGAATACGGAGTACAAAAAGAGGCTCTGTTGTTCGGAAAACCGTCCCCTGATTTTTTTAACGCCGCAATCGCGAGTATGGGATGCAAAGCCGAAGAAGCGGTCATGATTGGTGATGACGCGGAGTTTGATGTTTCAGGTGCCCTTGCTGCCGGCATCGGAGCCGGATTGCTCGTCCGGACCGGCAAATATGTAAAAGGCGCTGAGGAAGAAGTCGATCCCAGACCCACCGCAGTTTTAGCCGACATCAAGGAAGCCGTTGGGTGGATCCTCGACCAATCACCGAATGTAAAATGAACTGAACTAAGCCGCCAGCATTGTAGCTATTTCATCTTTCAACAGCATTCTCTTTTTGCGTAATTCGGTCTCATATACTTCGGAAACCGGTTCAACCCCCGTCTCGTGACGGTGAATTTCACGATTGAGTTCGTGATATTCGTCCGACAGTTTTGCAAAATGGGCATTGCCAATCTTGAGGTCATGTATCTGCTGTGTGTTCTCAGGAAACTCTTCGGCAAGTTCATGCGGTACGTGGGACATTTACACTCCTATGTCAGTAATTTTAAATCCTGGCTCAAGCCATTCTCCCGCACTCACTGGACGCCTGCATTGATGCATGTCAAATTACCCGATCGCTGAGAACTATTCCTCACAAAAGCCGGCATTTTCCGACGCGCAGACATGTGCAAAACTGCGGCAAATCAATTTCGAAACGGTAACCACTATGGTTGCGAACATGTGAACAGGATTTCAATTGCCCATTAAGATTCTTCATGTATGGATATCCGATGCAGTATCCGAGTGAGGCACGACACGAACGACTTGTAGATGGCGCGGTTCATGCGCTCGGAATAGCAGTCGTCACCATATCCGCATTCAGCCTGATGATCTTCTCAACTATGCAATCCTCACTGAGCTTGATTGTTGCCTGCGCTGTATATTGCACCAGCGTCTTAGCCTCATTTCTAACATCGGCGGCCTACCACCTTCTGCCGCGACACGACTGGCGCCGATATTTGCGCCGCCTTGATCACACAGCCATATATGCGTTGATTGCCGGAACATTTACTCCGCTTCTGGTGCACATCGGAACAAGTTGGTCTTATGTAGTACTAGCGGCTGTCTGGATTTTTGCTTTTCCTGCCATGGCCTACAAACTTTTTGGTTCGGTCATAGAACCACGGTGGTCACTTGCATCTTATCTGGGATTGGGCTGGATGGGACTGTTCGCCTTGCCGGAATTCCATGAACACCTTTCAGCTTCTGCAGTTACCGCGATTTTTACCGGTGGCTTACTGTATACATTTGGCACATACTTTTATGCAAAAAAGATACAAGCTTATCGTTATGCGATCTGGCATTCCTTCGTCCTGTCTGGGACAGCATTCTTCTTTTTTGCGGTTTGGACCACAGTTTTCACTGAAACCGGTATTGCAGCCAATATGTAACCAAAATAAGCTCTATAGTCCGAAATTGCCATTATAGCCTTGCTTTTAACGCATTTGGCAGTTAAACACCGCCATCGATATTTGCCGGACTACTTGGCTTTTTCGCCCCATCTCTGATGGATGCGCACAATTCAGGCTCTCTACAATAATCGAATACTGACAAGGACCACGATGATCGTGTGCCTGTCTCTGTGCAATTCATTGGTGAAAGGAATATTCAATGAACTCTGGTACTGTAAAATTCTACAACAGCCAAAAAGGTTTTGGCTTCATTCAACCTGAAGATGGCGGAAGCGACGTTTTTGTCCATGCAACAGCCCTCGAACGCTCAGGCGTAACCGGTCTGGTCGAAGGTCAAAAAGTAAAATTTGACACACAGGTAGACTCCCGCAGCGGAAAAACCGCAGTTGGCACGCTTGAAGTTGAATAATCAGGCCAAGCCTGGCTGCAATTGACATTAGGTCGATTGCCCAAATTGGAAGGCGGGTTCAACCCCGCCTTTTTTTTCAGATTATGATTGACCGAAATTGGAAAACTGCCGATCCAATGATGAGCATTTGGATTTGGGCAACATCAATCTGTCAGGAGAACACGCGCTGATTTTTGTTTTTGCCAATTATCCAAATTTGCATTGGCAGGCAACGTGTAGACAAACTTTGGAAAATCACCCGACACCAAATCCTTGGTAGAATCCCAGGAAAAATAGTGAACAGAAATGGCAGCAACCCGACCAAACCGGGCAAGCAGGTTTATCCAGATTTGATACCAAATTCTCGCGTGCATTTTTTCAGTTCCTTTGGCCCAAACAGAGCAGTTAAGGCCGGTTGAACAAATTCGAAACATGAAAAACGGTCGCGCAGATTCAACCACCAACGCCCTGGCCGCCTTTAAGGAAACCAGCTGCTTTGCAATGGCAGTTTCATTAAACAGGGTCAAATTTTTAATATCCAGCCAAATCATTGGATGCACGCCCAACCTGTCCAGCTCTGCAAGATAATGGCGCAAGGAGGTTGATTGGTCATACCTGGCTGGAACATGAACAACATATAGTTCGCCATCTACATAAGTCACGTCGACCTTAAGACCCGGATAGCCATCCTTGACAGCCTCCGCTGCAAGTTCAGGCGTGTTTTTCCTCTGCTTCCAGACTTGCTGCTCTTTGAAAGGCAATTCAGTCGGCAATGACGGAACGAAATAGCCGAACAAAAGCAATGCGGGAATGCCCAAGAATATCAAATACCGGAAAATCCGGAAAATCAGCCTCATAAGGTAATCCAGTTAGTATCTGGAGAATCACTAGTTCAACCCTTCACAGTGGAACACACAGCTACGACAAGCACAAACAGCTTAACTCCGAACAATTCCGAAAATTAATGTAGAAGTCCTTAGAAATTATTGATTTTTAAAGATTGGCCTCTCAAATCGTCACTTGTCAGCAGGATTCCAGTTTTCTGGTGCCATCTCAAATCCTGCAAACTCAAATCCCGGAGAAACCGTGCAGCCGACAAGGGTCCATTTTCCCAGAGAACGGGCCTGTTGCCAAATTCCTGAAGGAATGACCTGCTGCGGCAACTCCCCGTTTTCAATATCTTTTCCTAAAATCACTGTATTTGCAACGCTTGGGTCCTGAGCTATACGAAGCTCCAATGGTGCGCCTGCGTAATGATGCCAAATCTCGGCGGCATCCACCTTGTGCCAGCGAGATACCTCACCTTCTTCCAAGAGGAAAAAGATCGCCGTGCCAACACTGCGGCCATCGACCTGATGCGTATCGCGAAAGGTTTCGCGGAAATGTCCGCCCTCGGGATGCGGAGAAAGGTCAAGTCGCGCAATTATTTCTTCTGCAGATAAACCCATAAGTGAAAAGCCCTGAATCAAAAAACACCGGAGATTTCTCCCCGGTGTTTTACATTTAAACAAGAAAGAAAAGTACTACTGCGTTACTCTTGTGATTGCGCCGTCTACAGCATTGATGATTTCATCAATATCAGACTTGGTACAAATCAGTGCAGGAGAAAAGCACAGCGTATTGTTGAAACCCTTTAGTGAGCGATTCGTAACACCGATAATTACCGCGTTCTCTTTCACGCAATCACCTACGATCGCCTGAGAAACAGACTCTGCAACTGGTTCCTTCGTTTCACGATCAGCAACCAGTTCTGCACCGCAGAACAGACCTTTCCCGCGAACATCCCCGATCATGTCGTGCTTACCCTTCAGGCTTTCCAATCGCTCAAGGAAATACTCCCCCGTGGTCACTGTATTTTCCAAAAGGTTTTCATCTTCGAGGATACGCATGTTTTCCAAAGCGGCGGCCGGGCCAGCAGTGCAACCGCCGAATGTAGAAATATCCCGGAAATACCCCATCGGATCAGATATATCTGCCTTCAACAGATCAAATACTTTTTCAGTAGTGACGGTGCAGGAAATGGCGGCATATCCTGACGCCACACCCTTTGCCATGGTCACCATGTCCGGTTCGATTCCGTAATGCTGATAGCCGAACCATGTTCCGGTACGACCCATGCCACAAACCACTTCATCGATATGAAGCAGAATATCGTATTTCTTGCAGATTTCCTGAACCCGTTCCCAGTATCCTTCCGGAGGCGTAATAACACCGCCACCAGCTGTAATCGGTTCAAGGCAAAGCGCGCCTACGGTTTCCGGCCCTTCACGAAGAATAACTTCCTCAATCGCATTGGCAGCACGGATTCCGTAATCATCCACGTCTCCCCACTGCGAACGGTATTCAAGGCAATGTGGCACTTCCACGAACCCTGGCGTAAAGGGTCCGTACTGGTCTTTTCGCTCGTCCTGCCCGCCAGCGGAAAGGGTTGTTATGGTTGTTCCGTGATAATCACGCTGACGGAACAAAATTTTGTGCTTCTTGCCACCATATTTGTTATGCGCGATCTGGCGGACCATTTTGAAGCACTTCTCATTCGCTTCAGAACCGGAATTTGAATAATAAACCCGTGTCATTCCCGGCATTTTCTCTGTCAGGCGTTCCGCGAAAATGGCACCTGGTACAGACCCCATGGCACCAGCAAAATAGTTCATCTTGACGAGTTGATCACGCACCGCATCGGCAATGCTCTCGCGGCCATAACCAACATTTACAGTCCAAACACCGCCGGAAACCGCATCCAGTAGTTCGCGACCCGCCTGATTCCAGACGCGAAGACCTTTGCCTTCAACAATAATCTGCGGATCAGCTGAATCGAACTTCGTGTGATTAGTGAGATGATGCCAAACATGAGCCTTGTCAGCTTCGACAACGTGGCTGATATCATTGGGATTGAGCATTTCATTCATGGCGATGTTTCCTTAAAAACGAGACGCGACAATTCTAGGCCTACATATCAACAGAAAAGTCTCAAAAATCCAAGTGGCCGCCATGGTGCCAGAAAAGCAAATCCGGGGACCCAGATAAAAGGTATCTTCTAAGGAATTTTACGCATTGCAGCGCGAAATACAGTCCATTGCCTTGATATCGCCGAAAGAGCAACGGTGTGTTGAATGCAAGCTGCTTTGTTTTTCCTAATTTTGCTCATCAATGGCTCAACATAACAAATCGGCAAGAAAGCTGTGCGGCTTGTAGACGGAAGTTTGGCAATTTCCTCCCGGGCGGCCGCAAGGTGGTATTCAGACTTATCCAGGAATTCAGATACCAACTCGGTATGGGAATTGTTTATCTGAGAAGATAACCAAGGGTTGGAATCTTCTGTGAACCCGTGAGCAAGTAACCTGTCGGTTGGGAAAAAACTCTTGTGTCTTGATCGTTGGATTGCGCAATGCGTTAGCAGCCGGATAATCCCCACCGCAATACCAGCATGACCACTGGCATTTGCGAGTTCAGTAGAATGCGTGGCACCAATGCAAAGGGCTGACAATTGAAACAAGGAGGAAACGGTTTCTCCCAAATACCCTTCGAAAGTCCCCATATCAGGCATGGGGTCATGATAAAGATCAAAAATCCTGGCATCGAGATAGGATCGAAATGCCTCTCTTGGTAAGTTGTGTCTGGAAATTGCATCCATTAGTGCTCGCGCAAGCGGGCCAGAACCCGCATTGTCACCGGTCTTGATTAAGTCACGCCACCATTGAAGGCGTATTTCACCTGGCATTGGTTCCGATACAAGTTCGGGAATGCGTGAGATTTCCGCGTCAAAAGCCCATAGTGCGGCTACATCTTCACGACAGTTCTCAGGGAGATAAAGGACGCAAAAATAACGCTCCGGATCCAGGTCTTTGAGAATTTTCAAGGCGTAGCCGGAATCATCAACCATCAGACTGCAAGAAAGGCTGCCGCAACTGCCCTGCCCTCTGAAACAAGCACATTGTAAGTCCGCACCGCAGCACCTGTCGCCATGGGATCAGCTGAAATATTCGCATCTCTCAATTTGGCACGCAATGCCGACTGCACAGGAACCAGATCAATCCCTGAACCAATTAGCAATATTTCAACGTCGGCAGCTTCAGAGAACAACTTCTCGAAATTTTCGACAAATAGTTCTTCCGGCGTGGAAACATCCCATCCATAGATGCCCGAAGGCAGGCAAAGAAGGCTCCCTTTGTGGGACATGTCCGCAAATCGAAAGCCGCCATTACCATATGCATCAATTGGGGCTCTGCCCGGAAAATGGGCTTCACGTATTTCTATCCCGGTCCGGTGGTCAGACACCGCACATTAGTCCGGCAATTGCACAGGCATGGTGTTGGCGGTTGCCTGCTTTTCGGCATCGATTTTGTCCTTGTCGCTCCCTCCGACAACCTGGCCAGGCCGTAGCTTGAACAGTATCAACAAAGGTGCTGCCACAAAAATTGAGGAATATGTTCCGACGAACACTCCGAAAATCATGGCGAATGTGAACGATGCAAGAACCTCCCCCCCGAGGAAGTAAAGTGAAAACAGTGCCAACAAGGTCGTGACCGAAGTAAGGATGGTCCGAGACAACATTTGATTGATTGACATGTCAATCACATCAGCAACAGCCCGCTTTTTGTATTTTCGCAAATTCTCGCGAATTCGATCATAAACCACAACGGTATCATTCAGCGAATAACCTACGATTGTCAGAAGCGCCGCAATCGTGGCAAGCGTGAACTCCAGCTGAAGGAGTGAGAACACCCCGATGGTCAGCAATACGTCGTGCAGAGTTGCCAAAACCGCACCCACCGCAAACTGCCACTCAAATCTTATCCAGATATAACACATAATCGCCAGCAGAGCTGTGACAACAGAAATCACACCTGCAATCCGAAGCTCGTTTGAGACGGTTGGGCCCACAACTTCTACCCGGCGGAATTCGTAATCCTCTTCCAGCACAATCCGCACAAGCGATTCAGCACTTTGTTCGGCACTGTCGCCCAACCCTTGGCTTTCGATACGGATGAGTATGTCCTGCACCTGCTTGTTGGTTTCTGGATCAATACGGGAACCAAATTCCTGCACCTGTACCTCGCCAACATTTATTTCGCCCATGCGGGTACGAATATCGTTGATTGGCTGTTCAATTCGGCTTTCCACCTTGGGCCGCACTTCAAACAGCGTCCCGCCCTTGAAATCAATTCCATAATTCAGGCTCAAAACCAAGAACATGACGACCGATGCAAGAATGCCGACAACACTGAATGGAAAACTGAACTTGCGGAATTTCATGAACTTCAATGAAGTATTTTCAGGAATTATCCCGAACAAACGACTGGGAAGCTCTTTTGGCCGATAATACTTTACCCATAGGGAAACCATCAATCTGGTGAATGTATAAGCGGTAAAGACGGTCGTCATAATTCCGATTGCAAGTGTTACAGCAAATCCCCTGACCGGACCGGAGCCCAGATAAAACAAAATAACTGCTGCGATCAAAGTTGTAATGTTGGCATCCAAAATCGTTGTGAAAGCCTGTTTGAAACCCGCATCAAAGGACTGGATCAGATTGCGCCCCGCCCGTCTTTCTTCACGTATCCGTTCATAGATCAGGACGTTCGCATCAACTGCCATACCCATCGTCAAAACAATACCCGCGATACCCGGCAACGTGAGCGTGGCACCAAGAATGGACAATAGTGCAATCATCATCGAGATGTTGGCAATCAGCGCAAGATTGGCGACAACACCGAGAAGTCCATAAGCAACGATCATGAAAATCAAAACCAGAATCGCACCAATAATTGAGGCATTGAAACCAGCTGAAATTGAATCTGCACCAAGCCCAGGTCCAACGGTGCGTTCTTCTACAAATTCAAAGCTTGCCGGCAAGGCCCCCGCGCTTAACAACACCGCAAGGTCATTAGCCGTTTGTGGTGTAAAATCGCCGGAAATCTGGCCCGATCCACCGATAATAGGTTCATTAATCACCGGTGCGGAAAGAACAATATCATCGAGGACAATCGCGAATGGCTGACCAACATTGTCTGAGGTCACCCGTGCAAATTTTTGCGAACCCGATGAATTGAACCGGAAAAACACCAGCGGTTCACCTGTCCGCTGATCAAAGCCGGAAGAAGCCTCGGTAAGCTCATCCCCCTGCACCATTGCACGGGACCGGATCAAATATGGAATAGGAGGGTCTGAATCCTCAAACAATATCTTTGTACCCGGTGGCAATGGCGCCCCACTATTAAGAAGCTCATCCGGTGCCGCAGCATTGCTAAGCAGGTGAAAGCTCAATTTGGCTTCTGTGTTCAGCAAATCCTTCAGACGTGGAATCTCTTCAGCCTCAAGACCTGGGTACTGGACCAGCACACGGTTGGTACCTTCGCGCTGAATGATTGGCTCAGTTGTACCAAAAGCGTTCAATCGGTCACCAAAAACACTAATGGATTGCGTAATCGCACGTGCCACTCGGTTGTCGATACCTTCATCAGTCAGTGTATAGACCAAAACGCCTTCGGAAGGATTTGTTTCCCGGAGCTCCACAACGCCGAATCCGTCCAAAACTCCCGTAGTTGTGGATTGCAACAACTCCTGCATTTCCCGCTGAAATGTCGCTGTCTGTGAGGGATCGTTGAGGCGCACCTGCACAGCGCGATCGCCCTGAGTTCGTGCGCGACCACGTGCTTTTGCAGCTCGGAGTTTTACCCTTACATCATCGCGTAATGCCTCAAGCCGTTCAGCAATGAGTTTTTCTTCGTCCACCTGCATCAACAGGTGGGCGCCACCTTTCAGATCAAGACCAAGCGTTAACTGGTAGTGGGGAAGCCAGTCCGGAATTTTCTGGGCTTGTTTTTCGCTAACCAGATTAGGAATAGCGAATATGACCCCTGTGAAAACAATCAGAAGGATTGCTGCAATTTTCCATTTGGAGAAATAAAGCATCGGTAAACGGCTTCCCGCGGGTTAGAAGTTAGGTACTGGGCTCGCCTTTTACCTGAACATCAGCGATGAGCCCGCGTTTAACACGTACTTTAGTATCCTTGGCAATTTCTACTTCAACTTCATGATCATCAACAACCTTGGTAACCTTGCCAACGATACCGCCACCCGTAACGATTGTGTCATTGCGGCGGACTGCTGCAAGCATCGCTTCGCGTTGTTTCGCCTGTTGGCGTTGCGGCCTGATGATCAGGAAATACATGATCACAAAGATCAATATGAAAGGAAGAAGGTTTAGTACTATATCAGAACCACCGCCGGTGGCTTGGGCATAAGCCGGGGTCACAAACATCGGGACCATACTCCTGAGTAATTATTCGTAAGAACCGACATTGCCGCAGTTCATGATCTACCGCATTTATGAATGGTGAGTAGACAATTCAAGAATCTGTGCACCCGGTCCTCAAGTCGCGCGGAATATAACCGCCCCCATCATAAATGCAAACAATAAGCGACTCCTCTTTATATCGCGGCAAAGCAATGATACTGCCAAGTGGAATGATTGGAGGGTCCCAAGTGAGTGATAAAGCACTGGACAAACTGAATTCAAACCTTGAGCAGGTAAATCGTATTCTGGAGAACCACTTCGGAAACAAAACATCAGGCGCAGACCTCGAGGCGGCTGACGCATTCGTATGGCATGCAGAAAATGCACAGCTTCAACCAGTGGCAAAGGTAAACCGGATCGAGATGAGCCTGCTTAAAGGTATTGACCGGGTACGTGATATTCTTGTCGAGAATACGGAACGTTTCGCACGAGGTTATGCGGCAAATAACGCGCTCCTTTGGGGGGCTCGTGGAATGGGCAAATCCTCGCTAGTGAAAGCGGTTCATGCGGAAATCCTGCAATCCATGCCGGACAACCAGTTAAAATTGATCGAAATTCACCGCGAAGACATCAACTCCCTGCCAAACCTTTTGACTTTGCTGCGAGAAAAAACTGAACAGGTAATATTGTTCTGTGACGATCTTTCCTTTGATACTGATGACACTTCGTACAAGTCACTCAAAGCCGCTCTTGAGGGCGGAATCGAGGGCCGACCATCAAACGTTATATTTTATGCCACTTCCAACCGGCGTCATCTGCTGCCCCGCGACATGATGGAAAACGAACGTTCAACTGCAATTAACCCATCGGAGGCCGTGGAGGAAAAAGTTTCCCTTTCAGACCGGTTTGGACTTTGGCTGGGTTTCCACAAATGCAGTCAGGCTGAGTATCTTGAAATGGTGAACGGTTATGCCAGACATTATGGGCTGAAACTTGAATCGGAAGCACTGCACCGCCTTGCTCTTGAATGGTCAACAACCCGTGGAAGCCGTTCAGGCCGGGTTGCCTGGCAGTTTATTCAGGATATTGCAGGTCGAGAGAACAAAAAAACCGTTTGATAACCGGCCCAAACGGTGTTTCTGCAACTAAACGGATGCTGGATTATTGCCTCAGGCACCGGCCAAATACTTCTTCGGGTTGACTGCTTTTGATGCCTTGCGAAGTTCGAAGTGCAATTTCGGATGATCTGCTTTGCCGGTTTTTCCCGAACGCGCGATAATTTGTCCACGGCGCACGGTATCACCCTTTTCAACTTCAAAATCGCGATTATGTGCATAAGCAGATACCCAGTCATCTGTATGACGGATAAGCACAAGATTGCCATAAGCTGAAATTTCGTTTCCGGCATAAATCACAACACCGTTCTCAGCGGCACGGACGGCAGTTCCTTCGGGAACCGAAATGTCGATGCCCTCATTTTTGCCGTTTGATGCAGAATCACCAAACTCTGACACAATCCGACCTTTTACTGGCCATCTAAAATCAGAAATTCCAGTGCGCTCAGGTGCCGGAGTATCAGTATCGACACTTGCCACCTGTGTTTGGTCACTTGTGTCTTTTACCGTACCGGTGACAATCGGATCCACTTCTTTTTCCGGTTCCTTGACCAAAGCAGTATTCGTCTGGTCAAGTTTTCCGTTGAGAACGAGTTTCTGGCCAATCTGAATGTTGCTTCCAGTTATGTTGTTTGTACTTTGAAGCGCTGCAACTGTTGTGCCATGTCTGGATGCAATCTTTGACAGGCTGTCACCTGCCTGAACCGTATACGTATCAATTGAGCCAGGCGAAATCGCTGACCTCGTATCTGTAGAGGAATTTTCGACATTCAGTGCCGCAACCTTGTAAGGTTTCTTGGTGGGAACGACGATCGAAGAGTTTTTGGCCTCACCAACATATCCTGTCCCCGCACTGGCTGCCCTCGTTTTCGGATTGTTGTCCGGTGCAGAAATTGCAGCTTCCCGTGAGTAAATGTAGTTGGGAATGGTAACACGTTGGCCTGTTTTCAATACATCTGTATTAGAATAGCCGTTGGCCTGGCGAATTGCCGTGACCGGCACGCCGTAACGCTTGGAAAGATTGTAAAGTGTCTCACCTTCACGAATAGTGATTGTCGTTCCACCGGTAGATGTCCATCCACCCTCATCCGCCCTCGTATTCTTGATTGATGCGGTTGTTGTCTTGTCTGTGTTTGCAGGGGCAATGTACACAGCTTCAGAATCCGGTTTTGGTGGCGCATAACTAATTGGAGCCGTCTTCGTTTCAGAAACCGTTTCTGCGACAGGCTTCGGCAATGAAGTTCCTGATATGCTGCTGCCACCCCAACCAGATGAATTATTACTGCGGTAACGCTGTGTCTGAGCAGTAGAGTAATTTGGAGTTTGATAGGTTTGGACTTGTGATGTTGTGTGGGTCGGTTCCGGATTGTGATAAACCCCCTGCGGTGCCACCGGCTCAATTGGTGCAAGCGTGTTGTTACCCGTGCTGGCAGTGGTTATTGTATCCACATCACCGGGATAAGGATTTTGCGCTTGGCTGGCTTGTTGCGGGATCGCCTCATCGTATACGGAAGTATCAAAACGCTGAAAGCCGGAACTACACCCGGCAATAGCAACCCCCAAGACCCCAAGAGAAGACGCCTTCAAAAGGCGCCGAATGCGATTACCCATTACTACTGAACGCATACTCAATACTCGATTTACAACTCAAAACTGGAATTCATTAAAGCCTGTTAATGTTACTGATCAGTTAAGACATTCAGCAAAAATGAAAATTTCCGTTAGGTAAGATCCGCAAACTATATTGCGCGAGACACTCTCCTGATTGCGTGCTGAGTGCGAATTGGGAACAGATCCTCCACTTGCAATCGCGAGCCAATCTTGGTGAGTTTCTTCATCATTTGCACTTCACCAACTGGCCCTACCGGAGCAATCATGACACCATTTGAGGCGAGATTGTCGATGTAATCTCTAGGAATTTCTTCAAACGCAAAATTGGCGACGATCCGATCGTTGATTGACAGTTCACGTCCGCCCGCTGAACCGTCCAGAAGTTTGGCGATGACGTTATCCAGCCCCAGTTGGGTCAGTCGCCCGCTCGCCTTGTCATGCAAGGTTCGATATCTCTCTACCGTCGTCACTTTCTCCGCCAACACCGCCATTAACGCAGCCTGATAACCGGTGCCGGTGCCAAGTTCCAGCACTCTGTGTCCGGTCTGAAGGTCCAGTTCCGCCAAAACTCTCGCAACCATCGAAATCGACGTCATGGATTGCCCACACTCAATCGGCATCAGTCCGGGTGCGTATGCCTCAGTAATATGAATGATTGGAACAAAATTCTTTCGGGGAATTTTCTCAAAAGCCGATAACAGGCGGTGATCTGTTATTCCTTTTGAGCGCAGCTGCAAAAGGAACTTTGCCAAAGTTTCTCGATTCTTGTCGCCCATTCCCGTTCAGCCAGTATCCCCACCCCCCGCTGTCGGAGCAAGGGAATCAAAAGAGTTTGTCCAACTCTTCCTTAAACACAGCATCGGTTAAATCAAGCTTGAGCGGTGTAACGGAAATTCGGTTTTCACGTAAGGCAATGATATCCGACCCTCCTCTTTGATTAGGTACATCACGCCCGAACTTCAGCCAAAAATAGGGGAAACCACGCCCGTCATAGCGTTTTTCCATAAAAAGACCATGTGTAAATGCTCCCTGATTGGTGATTTCAGTACCTTCAATTTCGTCGGGAAGGCAATTCGGGAAATTCACGTTCATTAGTGTTTTGGGTGGAAAATCCTTTTGTATAAGCTTTTCGATAATCTCAGGAGCAAGTTTTTCACAAGTTTCCCATTTGACGTGCCTCACACCATCATCGAAATTGTAAGCTTGGGAAAGTGCAATCGATTTAATTCCTAATAGCGCACCCTCGATGGCGCCTGCCACGGTTCCGGAATAGGTTACGTCATCAGCAATATTCTGTCCCGAGTTTACACCGGAAAGCACTAGATCCGGCGGTCCATCTTCCATTAATTCCCTGACACCCATGATTACACAATCTGTCGGCGTACCATTTAACGCATAGTGCCTGTCTGCGACTTTTCGGAGTCTGAGAGGGTTGCTGAGTGTGAGCGAATGGGCAAGACCGGACTGGTCCGTTTCAGGCGCCACGATCAAGATATCGTCTGTAAATTCCCTTGCAATTTTTTCCAGTGAAACAAGTCCAGGAGCATTTACGCCGTCATCATTGGTCAACAATATTTTCAAGGATCAATCCGCCTTTTCTATCCGAGCTATCCCGCCCATATAGGGCTGCAGACAATCCGGGACCGTGACACTACCGTCCGGGTTTTGATAATTTTCAATAACCGCGATCAGCGCCCGCCCGGTTGCAACCCCGGAACCGTTGAGCGTGTGAACATGAGCGATTGCCTTGCCATCCTCGAGGCGGTAACGGGCATTCATCCGGCGCGCCTGAAAATCTCCGCACACGGAACAGCTGGAAATCTCGCGATAGGCGGCCTGCCCCGGCAGCCAAACCTCTATGTCATAGGTTTTGCGTGCTGAAAATCCCATGTCACCTGAACAAAGCATCATCGTACGAAAATGCAATCCAAGCTTCTTCAAAACGTTCTCGGCGCAATCCAGCATACGCTCCAGTTCAGCTTCCGAATCTTCCGGTCGGGTTATTGAAACAAGTTCCACCTTGGAAAACTGATGTTGGCGCAACATACCCCGCGTATCACGGCCCGCAGAGCCGGCTTCAGAGCGAAAACACGGCGTCAGTGCTGTCATTCTGACTGGCAATTCACCAATCTCAAGTATCTGCTCGCGTGCAAGATTTGTCAGCGGCACTTCTGCTGTCGGAATAAGCCAACGACCATCCGTGGTTTTAAACAGGTCCTCTGCAAATTTTGGCAATTGTCCGGTTCCATATACCGCTTCATCGCGAACCAGGAGAGGTGGTGATACTTCTGTGTACCCATGCTCTGTAGTGTGGAGATCCAACATAAATTGGCCGAGCGCGCGTTCGAGGCGTGCAATTCCGCGGCTAAGCACTACAAAGCGGCTTCCGGAAAGGGCTGCAGCCCTTTCAAAGTCCATGCCTTTCAGTCCTTCACCAATGTCATAATGCTCTTTCGGATCATTCCCGACATCCGGCATTTCACCATAAGTTCGATAAAGCTGGTTGCCGGATTCATCTTCCCCGTCGGGAACTCCGGGAAGTGGAATATTTGGAATGGCCGATAGAGCGTCATTCAAAACGCCTGTCAAACGGCGCTCCTCCTCTTCGCCATTTTGAATAAACTCCTTGATTTCACTGACTTCAGCTTTGAGTTTTTCTGCCTTTTCCTTGTCTCCCGAGCCCATTGCTGCCCCGATTTCCTTGGAAGCCGCATTCCTGCGCGTCTGTGCATCCTGCAATTTCGCAATATGGCCGCGACGCGCATCATCAAGCTTTAACAACTCTTCAGCAGTAACCGGATTTGACCGCTGACTCATTCCTTCATTAAATACTTTAGGATTTTCTTTTATCCATTTGATATCAAACATGAATACACCATTACATGGATGGTTTTAGTGAAACTTCAGGCTCGTTGCACCTGAATTAGGACGGCGTTACTTCTGTACTATCCGATTCGTCGGAATTTTCCCGATCAGCACGCCTTTTCTCAATCCGACGCGCTGCCAGAATTGAAATTTCGTAAAGGAGTATGGTCGGGAGCGCAAGGCCGAGCTGGCTAACTGGGTCAGGTGGGGTCAGCACCGCAGCAGCTACAAATGCCAGTAAAATTGCGTATTTGCGCTTACTTGCCAGTGTATCGGCCTGAACAAGACCGGCTTGAGAAAGAAGCGTAATCGCGACTGGAAGCTGGAATACCAGACCGAATGCAAAGATCAATGTCATGATCAGACTCAGATAACTGCCAACTGCCTGCAAGTTCTGGATTTCAGCTAATCCATCTCCACCCGCCTGCTCCAGGGACAAAAAGAACTGTGTAGCCAACGGCATTATGAGGAAATAGACCAGACAGGCCCCAATAATAAACAGGATCGGTGTGGCGATGAGGAATGGCAGGAACGCGCCACGCTCGTTATTGTACAACCCGGGCGCTACAAATTTGTAGATTTGGGTCGCTATAACGGGGAAAGCTATGAACATTGCTCCGAAAAACGCGATCTTGATATCGACAAAGAATTTTTCCTGAAGCGCCGTATAAATGAACTTCACATCTGTTTCACCGGCACCCCACTGATAGGGAATAACCAGAATATTGAAGAGTTCATCCGCAAAATAAAAGCAGATCAGAAAAAATACGGCGATCGCAATAATTGAATACATCAACCGTTGGCGCAGCTCAACGAGATGCTCGATCAGCGGTGCGCTGGTATCTTCAAGGTCATCTTGTTGGGTCATGAAGCACCCTTTGCAGCAGCAGCCTTAGTCTTGGCTGCGGCAGGTGCAGCTTTCTTGGGAGCCGCGCGTTTGGCAGCAGGTTTGCGGGTGGCCGCTGGTTTGGTGCCGTTGGCTTTGCTGGTAGATTTGCTGGCTGCCGGTTTTTTGGTCGCGGTCTTTCGTGGAGCTGACTTGCGCGGTGCCGCTTTCTTTGCAGGTTTTGTTGCTGGCTTGGCATCGGGAGGCGAAACTTGAACTTGCGGATCAGGTTCCATCGGGTCTTTCATGGTTTGAGCGAACTCTTCCATGCTTTTGCGTGCATCTTCCAAGGGGGCAAAACCCTTCGTTGAAGTCAGATCTTTGATTTCGTCGATCTCGGCATCTTTGAGGGCATCGTTAAATTGGCGCTGAAAATCACCCGCCATGCGCTTGATGCTACCCAGGGTTTTGCCGAATTGCCGCAACATCCCTGGCAGGTCTTTGGGACCCACCACGATTATTGCCACACAGGCAATTACCAACATTTCGGACCAGGCAAAATTGCTAAACACGGTCTATTTCCCGCGAAAAAAGAAATTCAGTAACCCGCGATATCTAGCGGGAAGGATCGACAACAAAAGAGTAATTCAACTGGTGCTGGACTCATCTTTTGTCTTGTTTACCACCTCCGAGGCATTCGCTTCGATTGTTTCGGTGGTGTCTTCCTTTTCATTCAAACCCTTCTTGAATGAATTAATACCTTTGGCAACGTCACCCATCAGATCCGAGATCTTACCGCGCCCGAACAACAAGACGACCACAACCGCAATTATGACGATCTGCCATACACCAATATTCATTTCAAACTCCCGTTTGCATGGTAGTTCCACCATCGGATCAAAATTTCCGATTTATATGAAACTGCACTCAATTTAGCCCGCACAATAACCTGTCTGGAGAGGTATCCGCAAGCAATCCATTGCCCGTTAAATAGGCTATGGTGAACATGGTTACCAGCCTTATTTGCTGTCAGACGGGAAAATCATCATCAATTCCGGGTTAACGGTGACCAGGACAGAAGTATCATCTCTGGGCACCTCTCCCGGTTTTATCCGCGCCTGGAATGGCACATCAAGTCCGTCAATAATGAGATCGAGCAATTCGGAAGTTCCCAAAAATCTCCGGGTAGCAATCCGACCCATTCTCCCCGTTTTATTGGATTCATAGGGCTTCACCGATACATCTGTATGGCGGATGGCCGCTGAACCACTACTGTTGATTTCCGATTCAAGTTTTTTCATTCCAAAGACGGTGTCAACCACACCATCGCGGATGGAAACGGGAAAAACGTTGATCTCAGAGAAAAATGCAGCAGTGAAGATATCAGTCGGATTATAATACAAGTCCCGCCCGGTTCCCTGTTGCACAAGTTTTCCATCACGGATCAGGGCAATATGATCCCCTACCCGCAACGCTTCTTCTGCATCATGAGTTACAATGATGGCGGTAGATCGGGTTTCTCGCAGCAACTCAATGCTTTGTTCGCGTATCGAGTCGCGCAGCCTGGAATCCAAACCGGAAAACGGCTCATCCATCAACAGGATACCCGGCCTCGGCGCCAGGGCCCGCGCCAGCGCAATACGTTGTTGTTCACCGCCGGAAAGGACATGCGGGTATTGGTCGGCCCGGTCTTCCATTCCAACCCGGGATAGCAGACGCATCGCTTGTCTTTTGGCATCACCTGCACTCAAGGCAGTAAGGCCAAATTCAATATTTTGCATCAGGGTCAGATGCGGAAATAGTGCGTAGTCCTGAAACACAAGACCAACACCGCGTTTTTCAGGCGGGACAAATTTTCTCGGACTGGAAACTTCCTGGCCATCAATTTTCACAACACCGGAAAACGTTTCGATAAGTCCGGCTGCAATCCTTAGCAGGCTGGTTTTCCCCGATCCCGAAGGACCAAGCAGACAAAGCACCTTGCCCGGCGCGACTTCCAGAGAAATATCCTTCAATATCTGCTGTTTGCCGATACGATAATTAATGTCCTCAAACGACATACCGGTGGCGATGGACACGCCAACAGCAGGCTTTGGCTGCCAGTTTGCTTCACTCATCTCATCCGGATTATTGCGCAATGATGCACCCGGAACCATCTTGTTCATCTAATCAGGCTCGTATGTTGCCGTAACTGGTCCAGGATCCGGACCCTAGATGGCTCATATAGCGTGCGTATCCGCAGATTGCTATCCCTGCTCGTCTCCTCCGGTCGGAGGCAACAGTCCTAGCCCCTCCAAATCCTCAGGAAATAACGGGTCCTCATCATCGGTCAGGTCATCGCTATCAACAGGGGTCGGAATGGTAAAATTGGCAGGAATTTGTGAACGCAACAGTCCAGCACCCTTTAACTCATCGAGTCCCGGAAGATCTTTGAGTTCTTCAAGCCCGAAATGATCGAGAAAATACAGGGTTGTTCCATAGGTAACTGGCCGACCCGGAGTTTTCCTGCGCCCGCGCATACGTACCCATTCAGTCTCCAGAAGGACATCCAATGTACCCTTGGAGGTTGATACACCCCGGATTTCCTCAATTTCTGCGCGTGTTACTGGTTGATGATATGCAATAATTGCCAATACTTCGAGCGCAGCTCGGGAAAGTTTTCGTTGTTCAACCGCTTCCCTTTGCAAAAGAAAACTCAAGTCATCAGCAGTGCGGAAGGCCCAATTTTCTCCTACACGCATCAGATTAACACCGCGGGTTGAATAGGCCTGCTGCAACTCGCGCATCAAAGGTTCAAGCTCTACATCTTCGGGCAATCTGTCCCTAAGTGCCCGTTCTGAAACCGGATCACTTGACGCAAATACGATTGCCTCCACCATCCTCAGGTGTTCGCGAAATGCTTTGTCGGCTGATTCATCTGAACCAGGCGGATTGAATGCCAAAATCTGTGCTTCATTGGGTGGTGTCATGGTCAATTCCTCCCGGTTTCAGATTGAACATCCGGTCTGGATGTTTTGGATTTCATATAGAGCGGTGTGAAAGGCTCTTCCTGGCGAAGGGTTAATTTGCCTTCACGGGCAAGTTCCAGGCTTGCAGCGAAAGAACTCGCACGGGCACTGTTTCGCAATTCAGGCGTTGGAATATAAGGAATCAGAAAATCATCCAAACATGTCCACTCACCGAAATCACCGATCATGTTCAGCAGTATTTCGCGGGCTTCCTGAAGTGACCAGACTTCCCGTTTGGCAATAGTAACGTGCGAGGTGGAGGCCCTTTGGCGCTGAGTCGCATAGGCTGAAAGAAGATCATAAAGCGTGGCGTTGAATTTTTTCTGAGTATCCACTTTGATCGGCTCAGGCACACCCCTGACAAAAAAATCCCGCCCTAAACGGTTGCGGCCAATCAGCCTTGTTCCGGCCTCACGCATGGCTTCAAGCCGACGGAGTCTGAATGCCAATTGGGCTGCCATCTCTTCGCCACTCAACTCGCCATCACCTGTTTCCTCGGCCGGGATAAGCAGCTTGGATTTCAGGAAAGCCAGCCAGGCGGCCATCACAAGATAATCGGCGGCAAGTTCAATCCGCAGCTTTCTTACATCTTCAATGAATTCGAGATACTGCTCAGCCAACGCAAGAATGGAAATCTTCGAAAGATCTACTTTCTGTCGTCTGCTCAATTCCAAAAGCAGATCAAGAGGCCCCTCAAACCCGCTTACATCCACTGTCAATTGCGGATCTGTAACAGCACGCTCGGGCCGTTCATTGCTCCAGTCATCAGACTGCACAATTGTAAGCAAATCAGGATTATTTATATCTTTGCCCACTGCACCGCTTCCGTTGGATCCGTTTGGTATTCATTCCCCGCACAAAGTGTTTCAAACTCTTTGCGCAGTTCGTTTTCATTGGAGTTATCGATTGAATGAAGCCTTTCCATGGCTGCATTCGCCCGAGTCGCTGATACGCCTTCGAGATCTTGCAATGCCCCGGAAACTTCCAACATTTCTTCCATTGTTCCATTGCAATGAAGCACAATATCGCAGCCGGCTGCAAAAGCTGATTGCGTCCGATGGGAGAAATCCCCAGAAAGTGCATTCATGGAAAGGTCATCACACATCAACAGCCCCTCAAACTCCATAAATCCTCGAATAATCTCATCAATGACAGTCTTTGAAGAGGTTGCTGGCGATTCGCTGTCGATTGCTTCGTAAACTACGTGCGCTGTCATCGCCATCGGCATATCGCAAAGCGATTTGAAGGGTACAAAATCCTTCGATTTCAACTCTTTAAGCGAAGCAGAAACTTTCGGCAATTCCTTGTGGCTATCTGCACATGCACGCCCGTGGCCCGGAATGTGCTTGATCACTGGTGACACACCGCCATCAAGCAATCCGTAAGAAGCTGCCCGGCCGATATCTGAAACAATTTCAGGCCGGTTACCATAAGCCCGGTCGCCAATTACATCATGGCTACCTGGAACAGGAACATCCAGCACCGGCAGGCAATCAACGTTTATACCCAGACGCTGTAAATCAAATGCCATCAGTCGCGATTGAAGCCAGGCTATCCGCAGTCCTTTCTCCCTGTCTTCCATATAGTGTTGTCCAATAAGCGAGCCGCTGTGATATTCGGCCCAATGGGGTGGACGCAGGCGGCGGACACGCCCTCCTTCCTGATCAATGAGCACCGGCACTTCTTCATGGTCAACACAAGATTTCAGATCACTGACAAGCCCAGCAACCTGATCGGGGGTTTCGATGTTTCTCCCGAACAAAATGAATCCCCAAGGCTGGACACGGTTGTAAAACTCGCGCTCCTGCTGGGTTAAAGTTTTTTCGGAACAACCGAAAATTGCCGCACTGATTCCCATGATTCGATTCTATCAGGAGTTTGGAAACGAGCAAAAACAAAAAATGGCCGGAAAAATCCGGCCCTTTAATAGGTTAGGCGATTAAATTCAGCGGGTTACAAAACAACTGCCGCCCGATGCCTTGAGCGATGAACAAAGGGTATTTGCATCACTTCTGGATGCGGTCTGGATCCGGACTCTATAAAATGTCGATCCGTTTACGATCGCACGCTGAATGGACATCGCCCGTCCTTGCAAAGCAGAAAAACGGTTTCTCAAATTCTGAAAAGAGGCTTGTGCAGCTTCGGGACTGCGTTGGGAGGAAACCTGGACTACCCATTCACTTTTGCGCGCAGGCTGAACTACCGCCTCGGATTGGGTGGCAGGTTTGGGCTCGGGCGCAACTGATGCAGTTTCCACCGGCTTTGGTTTCGGCTCCGGCTTAGGTAATGGGCTTGCCTCTGGAACAGCAATGACTCCGGTAGATGCCGCACCATCGATCGCTTCCGGTTTTTTAATTGTAACGGTCTCTACCGGTTTAGGTATGGCAACCGCTGTCTCAGCGAGCGATTCGGTGGCCTCCGTCACGGTATTTGTTGCCACTTCCAGGTTTTCTTCAACCTTTTTTGTGACCTGTGAAACCGGGTCCTCTGCTGGCGGTAGCGGCTCACTGGTAACAATCGTTCCATCAGGCTTTACAGTAACGGTTTGAACAACCCGCGGAGTAACACTCGCCGACGCATCGGTATCAGGTGCTGAACTTTCTTCTGTAGGTGTAAGACGGGCATCCGTTTTTTCCGCAAGATTTGTTGCTGGTTCTTCTACAACTTCCAACTTTTCATCTGGAATATCAGCAGGTTCTTCTGTTCCAGAAATGAGCCTCGGCTGATCCACCTTATCAGTATCCTCACCCGCAACACGCTCATAGGATGCTTTGTCCTCGTTGGCAGCAACACGGCCGCCAGGGTCATCCGGCTCAACTTTGAAAGGAGTCGCTTCAGCCTTGATCAACTGTGGTTCATTGTTTCCAGACAATTCACCACCGCCTAGAAATCCATATCCCGCAGCGATCGTACCGGCACCAAGAGCGATCACAAGTGCTGCTATGGCGTATTTGCGGCTGCTGCCATTTTCATTGGCTGCAGACAAAGGTTCTCCTTCAGCATTCGGGATCGCACCTGCATGTCCAGGATCAGTTTGCAATCCGTTTTCTGCTGGAACTGCCGATACCCCAGGCTGCACCTGCTCTGCGAAAGCAGCGCTTGCTGTTTCCGTATCTTCGGCCGACCAACCCTCTGCTTCGATAACTTTTTCTACGCCCAATTCCTCGGCAAAAGCCGATCCAAAATCCAGGTCTTCAACATCAACACCGGCCCCAGCGTCTGCGGCAACAACCGTTTCGATTGGTGATGCTTCCTCAATCACCATTTCTTCAAACACATTTTCCGTCTGCGGTGGTTCCTTTGCGAGCATCTGCTCGAATTCATTGGCAAAAACTGCTCCCAGATCGTCATCAATCGAGTGGTTGGGGCTATCTTCTGCAGGCTCTGCGATTGGCGGGGCGTCCTCGACATTCTCATCAATTGCCGATTGAACCAAATCAGGCTTTTCTGTCTCTTCTGGAACATCGGCAGCAACGAAAGCTGCTTCAACCTGTTGTTCAGGAACCGTCTCTAACTCTTGTCCTTCCGGCTCTGCCGCGCGCTCGGAAACCGTTTCGGTTACATTCTCTTCATCTGTATCCGTGGCAGTGATCTCTTGCGCTTCTACATCCGGATGTTCAATTTCCTGTTGAAGTGCAGAAATCAAATCAACCTGAAAAGTATCCTGCACTTTCACGATATCAACCGGCTGTTCAGCAGTTTGTACCATCGATGCGATATCTGCCTCGCCCATAAGTTCTGATTCCAACTCCTGATCAGAAACTGTTTGTGGCGGTTCTTCTGACAAACCCTCAAGTGCATCATCAGTGATACCAAACTCTTCATCCAATGCGGCTTGAAGTTCTTGTCCGGCAAGTTCCAATGCTGCTTCAGCTTGTTCTGTGGTTGATGGAAGCGTTTCCTCCGTCTGAAATGTAGCGTCAACTTCAGCTTCTTCAGGACTTAATTCTGATGTAGCCGCGGAAGTAGCTTCATGGTTTTCTACGGATGCTTCTTCTGTTTCCAACTGCACAGAATCTACCGGATCGACTTCAGTCAGCCCACCACTTAAGTCATCTTCTGGCTCAGGTTCACCCGCAACAATTCTCGCAAGTTCTGCCAGCGGATCTTCTTCCACAGTTTCTTTGGATTTCGAAAGAACTTCGGGATCCAACTCTTCACTCATAACGCAAACCCACCCAACTGTTGTCGTTGTCCCGACATTTTGGTCGCCCTATCTGGTTCAGCTTTCAGCGCATTTCATCAGGTGCATTAACACCAACAATCGCTAAACCCGAACCTATAACAGAGGCAACTGCACGCACAAGTGCGAGCCTGGACAAGGTCAATTGTGCATTTTCGTGGTTAATAAACCGTAATTCTGGCAATTTTACGCCTCTTGTCCATTGCCCATGCAACTCTGATGCAAGCTCATACAGATAAAATGCAAGGCGATGAGGTTCATCAGCTCGAGCCGCCTGTTCAATAACCCGTGGAAATTCAGCAGCCTTGCGGATCAGTGACAACTCACCTGGATCGGTCAAAAGGGACAAATCTGCATTCAAAAGTGCCTCACTGGAAACATCAAGATTTGGGACTTCCTCAGCCACACGCCGAAAAGTTGAGGCCGCTCGGGCATGCGCCATCTGAACATAAAAAACCGGATTGTCTTTTGATTGTTCCGTCACTTTTGCAAAATCGAAATCGAGCGGCGCTTCCGCCTTGCGATAGAGCATCATGAATCGCACCGCATCCCGCCCGACTTCTTCGACCACATCCCGAAGTGTGATGAAACTACCTGCCCGTTTCGACATTTTCACAGGTTCACCATCACGCAGCAATTTCACAAGCTGGCAAAACAACACGTCAAGTTCCGCATCATCGCCGGCCACCGCTTTCGCCACTGCCTTCAATCGCTTGGCATAACCGGAATGGTCAGCTCCGAGCACGTACACCATACGCTTGAATCCGCGGTCATATTTGTCTTGAAAATAGGCGACATCAGCCGCAAAATAAGCGTATGAACCGTCGGACTTTACCAACGCGCGGTCTGTATCATCCCCCACCTCAGTCGAACGGAATAGTATTTGCTCGCGGTCTTCCCAGTCCTCCGGCGTTTCACCTTTTGGAGGGGGCAACCGCCCATCATAAACATAACCTTTGTCACGCATTTTCTGCAGCATATTGTCGATGGTGGATCTACCATCAGATTGCGCATGAAGGCTTTGTTCAGAAA
>JBPCWL010000180.1:0-8509 GCA_051009575.1 Rhizobiaceae bacterium | reverse complement strand
TTCGAGATTCACTTCCCAGATTTCCGGAACATCCTTTAAGGCGGCAATAAAAGAATTACGCTTGGGGGCCTGATAAACCGCAGATACCCGGGACGATTCTCCTCCAAGGCTGCGGACCTTGTAGATCTCTTTCACAGCGAGGTCGACCGCATCCAGCAACACAAGCGAATGGGGCAGATAATTAGCCACGGCAATTGTCGATCCATCTGGAGAAATTGCTATATTTCGGGTGTTTATCCCGGCGCGTACTTCTGCCAATATTTCGAGTGTATAGAGATCAAATTTTGTAACCCAGCCATCACGAGAGCCGAAAAATACATAGCGTCCATCCGGTGTGAATTTTGGCCCGCCATGCAGTGCAAAGCGGCTCTTAAAACGGTGGATCGGCTCCAGCGTATCGCCATTCAGAATAGTTACATGATGATCTCCGGTTTCCACCACAATAAACAGGTTTAATGGATCAGCTTTATAGAGTGGCTTTTTAATATAGTGATCAACCTCAATAGCAATATTTCGCGTCGCTTCGATTTCCGAATTGCCCCACACAGGCTGTTTGGCGAGGGGCGTAAAGATCAGTTTTCCCAGTGCGGCTATTTCTTCCTTTCCCAATACTCTTTCAAATGGCGGCATTTGGGTTGCGGGCCTGCCTTTGGAGATGACACCGAGAGCCCGTTTTTTGCGCAACCGTTTGAGATTTTGCGGCAGCAGAGCCGGCCCCAGTCGACCGAGTCGGTCTTCACCATGACATTGTGCGCAATGCTGTTTATAAATTTTAGTTGCATCTAACTCATCTGCTGTTGCTGGCAGCGCAATCAGAATTGGCAACGCTAAGATATAACTAAACTGCTTTAGCATGAGCGGCTCCTCGAAACGGTGTGACTTCAAGGCGTTTTTCATTACCAACAAAACCGATTTCATCATCACTAATATAACAGGCGGGATCCTCCGCCCATGGATCCCCGGTAAGCTGGAAAGCCCGAACCCGTGTATTGCCTCCGCAGACATCAAAATAATTGCACTGTGAACAGCGGCCTTTTATTTTGCGGGGCTGCTGCTTCAGGCCCGCCATTATCGGGTCCGAAGTATCTTGCCATATCTCAGAGAATTTACGCTTTTTCACGTTTCCGAGTGGATAATGCCACCAAAATGTATCAGGATGCACCTCGCCGAGATTGTCGATATTTGCGATGTTGACACCCGAAGAATTGCCGCCCCACTGTTGTAACTTGGCCCTGATGTGATCTTCCAAATGCGGGAAATTCCGTCGCACCCAAAGCAATAGGTAAACGGCGTCCGCGTCGTTGTTCCCGGTCACAAATTCACGTTTGCCACCGTTTTTTGCATCATTCCAGGCCCTTTCAATCAATAGATCCATAACCTGGTGAGTCATATCTCTGCGGGCGTCGTCTCCACGATTTTTGTTTCCGCGCCCGGCATAGACCAAGTGAGACAAGTAAAATTTGTCTATTTGTTCGGCCTCAGCCAAATCGAGTATGTGTGTCAATTCATGCGCATTGTCCATCGTCACTGTAAATCGCATACCGGCTTTGATTCCATGCTTATGGCACAGGCGCAGCCCGTTCAGCGCCTCGTCAAATGCGTTTTCTCGCTGCCTGAAAATATCATGGGTTTCGCGAAGCCCGTCCAAACTGATGCCGACATAGTCATAACCAATGGCCGCTATTTTTTTGATGTTGTCAGCGTCGATCAGCGTACCATTCGATGACAATCCGACGTAAAACCCCATGTCCTTGGCGCGCTTGGAAACCTGGAAGATGTCGGGGCGCAGCAGCGGTTCGCCCCCTGACAATATGAGTACCGGGACGCCAAAAGATTTTAGATCATCCATGACTTCAAATACTTGATCCGTATTCAGTTCGCCGGGAAAATCCACATCACCGGATATCGAGTAACAATGCTTGCATTTCAGATTGCAGCGCCTGATGAGATTCCAAATGACCACTGGTCCAGACGGACTTCTTGGGGCAGCCAAGGGCTTCGGATCGAGTATTTCATGGATGTACTGACTAAGCCTGAACATACGCTTTCTCCTCTAAACCGAAATTCGCAATCCGGTCTTTTTCAATATTCGAGTTGAATACAGAATGTCGTTTTGTTTCATATGTGATCCGAGCAGGTCTTTGATAATTTCCGCTTTTGTTTCCACTTCCTCTCGCTCCCTTCCGTGCACCATAGCGAAGAGATTGTATGGCCAAACCGGTAGATGGCGGGGGCGCAGGTAACAGTGACTGACAAATTCCAGTTCACCGATTTTTTTTCCGAAATCGACAGCGACATCATCTTCAATATCCCAGACCGACATGCCATTTGCACTGAGACCCAATGCATAGTGATTAGGCACGGCGCCCAGGCGCCGGATAACACCGGACTTCAACATCGCCTTCATACGCCGCATCACTTGCTCACCGCTTATCCCAACTTGTTGAGCTATGGCACCATAGGGATCAGGCACCAGTGGCAAACCATCCTGGGTCGCACCAATAATCTGCCGGTCCAAATGATCCAGTTTGTCGTCTCTGCTTTCCATCAAACCGAAACCTTCAATCCTATAAAAAATTCTTTCTGTTTTGGGAAATCGAACACTTGCAGTCCTGTTTCCTCTTCAATTCGACCAATTGTTTGCTGTATCTCGGCTTTGGTTTCACAGGCTATGACAAACCACATATTGAGCTCATGGTCGCGGGCATAGTTGTGGGCGACCTGCCGATAGCTGTTTACAATCTCGGAAATTTCGTCAATTCGGTCTGTCGCTACGGAAATAGCGCACAAAGTCACCGCGCCACCCAGCCGCTCTGCATTGTACATTGGCCCGAAACGAGAGAGAGCGCGGCAGTCAATCAGCCTGTCGATGCGTGCAATCACTTCATCTTCACTCAGACCAAGCTTTTTCCCAGCCGAGAGATAGGGCCGTTCGACTATTTCAAATCCACCCTGGAACGCATTGATAATCTGACAATCAATATCGTCAATCTCCGGCTGATTCATGCGGCCCCCTTTATTTGCGTTTCAAGATTTGCACCGCGCTGTTTAAAGCAACGACGGCTGAACAGAATTGAAGAGGGATAATCACACAATCCGGTCTCTTGTTCCGCTTTGGAAATAAGCTCCAATACAGCTTCACGTTCCTGCCCGTGGATCATTACGAACAAGTTATAGGGCCAGCCGGGGTAGCAACGCTGGCGTCGGTAGCACAAGGTTACTTCACTGCGTGCGGCAAGCTTGTGGGCGATCCTGTCGACAATATCGTCAGGTACATCCCAGACCGTCATAGCGTTTGCCAAATAGCCCAGACTTCTATGGCGCAAAATACAGCCAAAGCGTGAAACAACGCCGCGATCAACGAGATTCCTCAACTGTGAGATAAATTCGGACTCACGATGACCGGTTCTGGTGGCGAGAGCGGCATAAGGGTGCGGAATCAAAGGCAACCCTTCCTGCATTGTTTTCAAGACCTCAACTTCGACAGCACTAGCGAAAGAAGATTCAGGAGGCCGATAACAAGGACTTTGGTGCGCCGGGCGATCCAGTGGAAACCCCAAATCGATATGATAAGCGCGTTTGAGGGGTAGATTCAGGACTTCTAACCCACTTTGTCGAGCGATAGACTTTAAGGTGAAATTCACTTCGTCGCGGCTGGATGCCGTGACAACGAACCACAAGTTGATTTCATGCTCCCGCTCATAGTTGTGGTTTACAGTGGAAAATTCACTAACCAGTGCGGCAATCTCATCCAACTGTGTTTTTGGGACTGACATGGCGGCCAAGGTGCTGGCGCCGGCCGTATTCGGCCTAATCGCCACACCAATACGGGACAAAATGTTTTGATCCGTCAGAACTTGCATATATTCAATGACTTCAGTCTCGCTAAGACTATTTCCCAAACCAATCTGGGCAAATGGGCGCGGGTGCAACGGAAAAGAGCGTTGCCATTTGTTGGCCAGTTCCAGTGCAGGATTGTTAGCGAGTAAGTTCATAGGCCAATCCTGTTTGCCCGCGATGTGAAGAAGATGCCACTCGGCGTTCGAAAGGGTAGTTCGCCGCGTTTTTCAAATGTACGTGTATCGTAGATTTCGACCTTGTTGGCATCTCGCACCGAAATCCATACTTCATGTCCGCGAGAGGTGAACTCCATATGTAGAACGGCAGGACCTGGTCTAAGCTGGTGAATAACTTTGAGAGTTGGAACGTCGATTACCTGCACGACATCATTGTGCGGGAGGGCGAAATTTACCCAGACATGACGTCCATCGGGACGGGCAATGGCAAACACAGGTTGGCCATGAACCTTCACCCTTCCGGCTTCTTTAAAACTCTGCTCATCTACCGCGAGCAGTTCGGGACGACCGACCGCCGGTAAGAGAAAACGCCCGCCGGCACGCGCCCAACCTTCCAAATGGGGCATTTTGTACACTGGCAATTTTGCTTCGCCTTTACCATACCCGTCGAGTATGCGACTAATTTTTGGAGGATTGTTCCAAAGGTCGATATGAGCAAGTCCATCTTCACCGAAGAGTCCTGAAATATAATGACGGCCATCATCGGTAATCAAGGCATCATAGGGCAGTTCACCGGCCCGGCCCAGTTTGCTGATGAGGGGAGGTCCTGTTCTGGATAAATCGGCCATCCAGATTTCACCGGCATCATAGAGCGTAAAGACAAACCGGCGTCCCGGAGCATCGACAAGTCCTACTGTTTTAGATCTCTTCCCTTCATTGCCATAGGAGGCCGGTATGTCAGCAACCTGTTCCAGTGTATCCGTGTGAAATATTTTGACGCCACCGGGTTTGTAGTTGGATACCGCAACAAGTTTACCATCATCGGAAATTGCCCCACCGATTGAGTTGCCCGCCTGCAAAACCCGTTTGGCGATGCGCCGTTCCAGCAGATCGATTTTCGTCAATCCTCCGTCGCGACCAAAGATGAAGGCATAACGTTGATCCGGAGAGAATACCGCTGAAGCATGGGACAAGTCTCCCAGCCCGCTGATGCAGGAGAGCGTTGACCGGTTGGTCGTATCAACGATACAGACTGAACCGTTTGTACGCTCGACAACAATGCCGAGATCACCCGTTCCGCGCAATTCTCCAGCGCTGGCAAAGCTTGCCCCCAATGACAATATTAAATAGGCCAACAAGTAGCTTACTTTCATCGGATTTCACCGTTTTTCAGAGCATTTGCGATCCAATTGGCTTCATCTTCGTTTATCAGCCCACGCCAGGGCGGCATCGGTTTGCCAGGAACGCCATCGAGTATTATCAGTGCCAGGGACGTAGGATCGAAGTCATCTAGCTGAGCCGGGGTCAATGCACTTCCCAACCCCCCTTTCATAGTCATGCCATGGCAGGAACCACAATCTTGGAGCACCAGATTTCTTAGTGCCGTCTTGCGGTCATCAGTCAAGGCGCTAGCAAAAGTTGTCGAAATGAGAAGTGCAACGACAATCAAGCTAACTGGTCGCCACATATGAGCACACCTTTTGAGAATTATATTGCTGATCAATCTCAATTCCTAAATCAACTACTTTGCCGATAATAAACAGTACAGGACCTTCAAAGTTCGACTGCACAACCTGCTCAGGCATATGTTTCAGCGTCGTCGTTATTTCCTTTTGCAGTGGTGTCGTCCCATTGTTCACGATAAGCACGGGTGTATTCCCCGACAGACCGCTGGAAATGAGTTTCTCGCTGATCTCGTGGATGTTGGCCTTGCCCATGTAGACAACAAGGGTCGTATCAGGATCAGCAAGACTGTCCCAATTGAAGTCCAGCTGTTGATCTCGCATACAATGGCCTGTGACATAACGAACGCCCGCGGCGAGGCCTCTATGAGTCAAAGGTGTCTTTAATGCTGCTGCGCAACCCTGGGCGGCTGTAATACCCGGAATAATTTCGAACGGCAGTCCATAGTTTGCGAGTTCCAGTGCTTCTTCCCCGCCGCGACCAAATATATAGGGATCCCCTCCCTTTAGACGCACAACCCGACGTCCGTTCTGAGCAAGGCGAACGAGCAGATCGTTTATCTCTTCCTGCGGCACGGGATGGTTGGAAGGAGATTTACCAACCGAAATTCTGGTGGCCCCAGCCGGCGCCAGGTCAATTATTTCTTGAGAAACAAGACGATCATAAACAATGACATCGGCTTGTTCGATGCAACGTAAGGCTTTTACGGTCAGGAGATCCGGATCACCAGGACCGGCACCCACAAGATCAATTCTCCCTTCTTTCATATCTTCATCTTTAACCTTTCTAAGTTTGCATCGATATTATTGATTTCGGATATTGATCACCATGATCTGTATCAATTCGCTGTGTTGTTGACAGTTGCATAGGCAGAATTCAACCTCGCCTTATTTGGAAACAATCACGCGACCTATCATTCCATCATCTTTCCAGTGCGGACCACAAAGATAGGGATACTCGCCAACCGGCAGGTCGAATTTCATTTGTGTATGTTCTTCTGAAAACAGTCGATCGGACTCCGGCTTACCCGCTTCTTTCAGCCAGACACTATGGCTAGTGCGACGATCAACATTAACCCAGCGAACTGTTGTTCCCTGTTTGACTTCTAATTGTGGAGGACAAAAGTTGTACTTGTACATCTTCACAATGGTGACATCTTCTTCGGCAGACGGCTTGCCAAATAATTTTTGATAGCGCTGTTCAGCCTCATTACAGATCTTTATACGTTCCTCTTCCGTGGCTGCATGTGTGGCCGTTGTCGCTGCAGAGAGAAATACCAGAAAAATTACTAAGGATCGTATCCATCTCGACATTTGAACTCGTCTCCTTTTCCACACTCACAATGACAAAAAACAGTCGTTCATTTTACTGAGTTTTCGCAACATTGATTTCTGCTTCCGGATTGTCCATTCCAAGCTGAAATTCGAGTGAAACATGATGAAATCTCGCACTCGTAAAATCATCGTGCAAAGCAAATCCAACCGTGTAGAGTTTACCTGGTTCAACGGCAATATCCCCGGGACCGGATGCAGCAAGTGGCCGCTTGATGACAACTGTCCAAATCCCATCTTTGAGCGCTCCTTCGGCAGCCAAATTATTGCCATCCTTCATTGTCCGATCCGCCAGCACATATCCGTTCTCAGACACATCGCCGGATCGGTATCGGAGCAAGTCCATGAAAACGCCCGTCTTGGACAGTTCAGCAATATCATCCGCTGGTTTCAGCTTGTTCCAGCCACCGCGTTTTTTTCCACGCCGCCCCTTGATTTCGACCTTGGTCCGGGATTCGGCAAGGTATTTGGTTATACCGTCGGCGATATCAATCTGTTGACCTAGGTCACCGGCTTCGGACATCGCTGCACTATCTGGATGGTGAGGCATGAGACGCGAATCATGGTGACAGGTGACCCAGCAACCAGCCTGCTCAACATGTTTAACAGCGTTACCTGCAATCATCATCGCCAGTTTTACCTGGTTTTTCGGATCCATCTTGCCACCATCTACAAACGATGCAGGGGTATGCGGTGTATCTGGCCACTGGAATCGAAGATAGATATTTTCGGCATCGTGGACGGCCTGAAGTTTGATATCCACATGCCCGCGCTTGCCCTCGATCGGCGTCGGTTCCGCCTTTTCGCCGGATACGATTTTCGCGCCCATGTCCCGCACTTCTTTCGCGTGACAACTCGCGCAGCGGTCGCCCAACTTTGCAAAGGCACGCGCACCCCCATGATCCTTGCCTGACTGCACCCATTCAAACGAAGCCTGACCGGGATAAAACAGTGTAATGGTTTGTGCCGGGATGTTGCTCCAAGACACGGGTGCAATGTTGCCAACTGCGCTCTTGTCGGCAACAGGTGATGTATCCTGGTCTGATCCAGCCCGGTTCTGACTGGATTTGGTTTCAGCAATGGCCGATGCTACTGCCGTTGCGATCCGCTGCTTAATGGATTTCTCCAGTTCCGCTTGCTGTTTCTCTTTTTCCGCGGCTTCCTGTTTTTCTTTCTCGATTACGCGTTTCAAGCTTTCCAAGTAAGAGGCCGGTACTGCGCGCACAAAAGCGGGATTGGGTTTTTCAAGTTCCTCCAGTTGTTCCTCTGTCAGCTGGTTGCGGACGTCCGAATGGGCAATTCCTTTATGACAATCGATACATGTTTGACCGACCTTAAATGCATTCAGATGTAGCGAGCGTGCTCTCGGGCGCTGAAACTCCGGTGCCATTGATTGAAAATCATGGCAGTTGCGGCACTCACGGGAGTCCGTTCGCTTCATGGTTTGCCAGACTTTTCGGGCAAGCTGCAATCGCTTGGCGTCGAACTTTTCGGGGGTATCAATACTGCCTATGACTTTGTGATAGAGTTCCTTTGTTGCTTCAACTTTCCTTACAACCTTGTGCACCCAAGGATCAGGCACATGGCAATCGGAACATGTTGCGCGAACACCAGTACGGTTTTGGTAGTGGATCGTCTTTGTATATTCGTTGTAAACATTGTCCTTCATCTCACGACAAGAGATGCAAAATCCCAGCG
>JBPCWL010000179.1:0-6014 GCA_051009575.1 Rhizobiaceae bacterium | reverse complement strand
ACACCGCGAACGCCATAGGGGTGTTGCGGATTGGGAACTTCTACCAACACGGTATCTATCATGGGAACATCTGAGGTAACGGGCATACGATAATCCAGAAATCCCGCATTTTGCAATCGTGCTTGCTCGTCATAAAAATATTCTTCATTAAGCGCCCAACCAATTCCCTGCACCGCTCCACCCTGCATCTGTCCTTCAACATAATCCGGAGAAATTGCTCTACCGACATCTTGAACAACCGTGTAGCGTTTCGGCGTCACAAAACCCGTTTCAGGGTCGATTTCGACATCCACTAGTTGCGCACTGAAGGCAGCTCCAGCACCTCCAGCATTGATCTCGGAATGACCTGCGATTGAACTTAAACTCTTGGTCGCAAGCTTCGCCAGTTCTTTTAGATCGAGAGGTTTAATCGCGTGATCTCCCGATCTGTTGGGTATTGCCTGTCCAGCTTCCCAGCCGACATCTTCGACAGGAATGTTCCACTCTTGAGCGGCTATCCGGCGCGACTTTTCTATTATCTCACGTACCGAGTTAACGACAGCCATTCCGGTTGCGAAAGTCGTACGACTACCGGCAGTCAAATGACTGTATCCCATGGATCCTGTGTCAGCCACGATGGGTTTTATCTGTTCAATATCGATTCCCAACTCTTCTGCAGCCATAACGCGCATGGAGGATCGGGATCCCCCGATGTCGGGATTACCGGTGGCAATCGTCACTGTACCATCATCGAGGAGATGAGCTGTGACACTACTTCTTCCACCGCCATGTAACCAATAGCCGACGGCAACACCTCGGCCCTGATTGGGGCCAAGCGGGGTGTTGTAGTGTTCGTGGTTTTTGACTTGCTGCAAAACTTCAATAAGGCCAATTGGACCGTATTTATTTCCCAATAGACTCTCATCGCCTTCGCTTACGGCGTTTCTCAGGCGCATTTCAATAGGGTCAATATCTATCTGATCCGCCAGTTCATTGATCGTATTTTCAGCGGCAAACGCGGCCATGGGCGCTCCTGGAGCCCGATAGGCGGCGACTTTGGGACGATTGACACAAACATCATGAACCTTGGCCCTGATATTTTTGATGGTGTAAGAAGAGAAAAACGTATCCACCGCTCGACCAACAGGAGCGCCTTTGAAAGCACCGGCCTGGTACCACGTCTCCACATCAGCCGCGGTTATTGTACCGTCTTTTTTTTGCCCCCATTTTGATCCATGTACGACTCCCGACAGTTGGACCACTTGCACGGAACAGTTCCGTGCGGGTCATGACCACACGCACTGGGCGACCTGTCATTTGTGAAAGCCGAATTGCAACAGGTTCGCCATAAATGGTGTTCTTTCCCCCAAATCCGCCCCCAATTTCCGACGCCGTAACACGGATTTTTGCCAACTCGATATTCAGGAGTTTTGCGCAAAGATCGCGGATGACGAAATGTCCCTGGGTTGTCGTCCAGAGGTCAACGTAACCATCTTCCGATGACGATGCGATACAGGCCAGGGGTTCAATAAATCCCTGGTGGACTGGTTCGGAGGCAAACTCCCGTTCAATAATATAGTCGGCTTCGGCAAAGCCTTGTTGTAGATCTCCACGTTCACCCGTAATGGTTCTGAACAAGTTTGACGGTTTCTTGGAGTTTCCGTCCGGATGGTAAGTGAATTGATCATCGTGCAGCAATGGAGCGTCAGAACGGGCGGCCTCACGCGGATCAAGTATATGAGGCAGCACTTCGTATTCAACGTCTATCAGTTTTACGGCTTGTCGCGCGATACGTTCACTTGTTGCGGCTACGGCAGCAATCGCATGGCCATCATACAAAACCTTTTCCCGAGCGATGACATTACGGGATATATCATGCATGTCATTGATGATGGGGGGATAAGGCGGATCTGACAGGGGGTGGTCAGGGAGGTCGGCACTAGTAATAACGGCCTTTACTCCCTTGAGAGCTTTTGCCTTACTCGTATCAATCGAAATAATTTTCGCATGAGCATGTGGACTACGGACAAATTTTGTATAAAGCATCCCCGGCAAAAACATATCATCGCCATATCGCGCGCGACCCGTGACTTTGTCGACACCATCGGGACGTCGTGTGCGTTTACCGACCCATTGATAATTTGTCTTCATATCATATCGGTTCATAATCAGCTTGACCTCATTTCTTCAGCCGCGTCCATAACTGCCCGCACAATTTTATCATAGCCCGTGCATCGACATAGATTTCCAGCGAGTGCAAAACGGACTTCTCGTTCAGTTGGATCAGGATTTTTCTCGAGGAATACTTTTGCCATATTAAGAAAACCGGGTGTGCAGACGCCACACTGTAAAGCGGCATGATCGAGGAATTTCTGTTGCAGGGGATGCAACTTTTGCTCTTTTGCCATCCCTTCGATGGTTTCTATTTCTGCACCTTCAAGCTCTGCTCCCAAAACCAGGCAGGCATTTACAGGACGCCCGTTTAATATGACGGTGCAAGCACCACAATCTCCGCTTCCACAACCATTTTTAGTACCTGTCAGGTGCAGTTCATTTCGGAGTACATCCAGTAATGTTTGCTCCGAATGGCAGGCAAACTCGATGTCATCACCGTTAATTATTGTATTGATGTAGTGTCTTGACATTATTTATTCTCCGCTCGAGACCAGGCGATTTTTGCTGCTCGGCCCGTAAGTACGCCAGCGACTTCTTTCCTGAATTCTTCAGTTCCCCGTTTATCAGAGATTGGCGAGCAAGCCTTTTTTGCAGCCTCAGATAAAGCGTCCAGAGTCGAATCATTCAACTTGTTGCCGATTAGAATATCAGTAGCAGATTCCACCAGAATTGCTGTTGGAGCAACCGCTCCGAGAGCCAGGCGAACATCATCACAAATACCATCTGAGTTCAAGGAAACGGATATGCCTGCACCGACGACCGCAATATCCATTTCGGTTCTGGGAATAAAGCGCAGATAAGCATCACCCGTTTTCCCGGATCGTTGGGGGAGCTTGATATGAGTCACAAATTCCCCTTGCTTTAATGCCATTGTGCCCGGCCCGACGAGAAAATCCTGGGTGGAGATTGATCTATTTCCATCGGGCCCGACAATCTGGATCAATGCGCCTGCAGCGACAAGAGCCGGAACACTGTCGGCGGCAGGTGAGGCGTTGCACAGATTCCCTCCGATCGTTGCACGTCCCTGAATTTGATAGGATCCGATGAGCTCTACGGCCTCGACGACTCCTGGCCAAGTCACTTTTATTTTTTCATTTTCTCCGAGTTCCGCCCCGGTAATCGCCGCCCCAACAACTATAAAATCCTTTTCAAATCTTATTTTCCGCATTTCCGGAATATTTTTTATATCCACCAGAATCGTAGGCTCAATTATTTCCTCATGAATTTGAACCAGCAGATCTGTGCCGCCAGCAAAAACTTTGGCAGAAGTTCCCCCCGCGGCCAATATCGAAATGGCTTCATCAATGGATTGCGGGGACACGTAATCTAGATCTTCCACTATTTTTTATTCTCCATTCCCGTTAGCACCTGTAATTGGTAGGTTGGTGTCCTTGAATGAGCGCACAAGATTTCTGTTTGAATTGGCCATTGTCAGTTTTAGATTGGACGCACGCAAGATCTCTCATAGCTTGTTGAACAGCCCTCAATCGGCTCTGGCGAGTTGAATAAGATTTTCGAGTTTACCTTCGAATGTCTCCGGATCTCCACGACCCGGTCCACATTCCGAAGAGACACATATAAACACACTTTTTACGCTATCGCCAGTTTCACCATTTGGAATGCGTTCAGCAAATTCACATGAAGATGCTGTTCGCCTGGAGTGGCGACTACTTGGCAACTACACAATAGGCCTCATTGCCGCCCCAGAGTCTGCTTCACTCCGAAAAGCAGACATTCTCGGGAAAGGTCAAAAGAGTCCGCTAAATGCCAGAAGGAGACATGGTCTATTCGCAATTGATTGGATTTGACTAGGTGAATTTTTTGAGTCGGACTGGTTTAGGTCAATAGCAGCGGCAATATTAATTAGATTCTGATGAGAAGCTTCGAATCAAAATTTTCAGGCAGAGAAAACAACTAACCATCTTCGAAACTTATTTGAGGAATAGTCGCAGACGCTTAGGGTAGTGTATCTTATATGCAGCACCAACTGACAATAGTTTGCAGTTTAGTACAGATTGGCTGGGATAAATTCTGATTTCCAGACTCAAACTGCCAATGCTTGTTACCTTTTTGTCTGTAGTAGCATGTCGGATATGACGTCGAGAATTGATGCCTAATCAACAGGGCAAAAGGATACGAGGCAATAACGATGGCAGAAATAGACCTTAGGACATCTGAAGTGGGCCATTTGTGTGGTCTGGATAGCGATGGATACGCTGAATTGGTCAAACGCATGTCTTTTATTGTTGAAGTCGAAATGAACATGTCCTGCAGGGTTTGCCTTTACAAATACTTGCTGCAAAGCGCAGCATGCGTTGCATTAGCAGACAGGAATTCTGATCAAATAGATAAAGTAGTGGATGAGTTTTTATCCGCTGCGAATGATATAACCAAAACCGTTCGCTGTATTTTGGAAGAAGAAAGTAGCGCATCAGAACGTCAGGCAGTAGCGTAATACTCTTCACAAGGTTTCAAATTGCCTTTTCAAGGTTCCGGCTTTCTAAACGGTTAAATTAAAAGGGCCAAACGACTATAAATCGTTTGGCCCTGAAAAATATTTTTGAGGGAAAATTGGTTGGCTTACATCATGCCTCCCATGCCGCCCATTCCATCCATGCCTCCCGGAGGCATCATCGGACCTTCGTCCTTCTTAGGTGCGTCGGCAACGGCAGCCTCAGTCGTAATAAGAATACTGGCAATAGAAGCAGCATCCTGCAATGCAACCCGAACAACTTTAGCGGGATCAATAATGCCCATTTCGAACATATCCCCATAAGTATCTTTTTGCGCATCGTAGCCGAACGTCACTTGATTTTTGTCATTGATACGGCCAACAACAATGGAGCCTTCGACACCAGCATTTTCGGCGATTTGGCGAATCGGTGCTTGAAGAGCTTTACGAACGATGTTGATCCCGGCAGCCTGATCCTCGTTGTCGCCAGTTACCGTAATGGCTTTCGCCGCTCTGAGGAGCGCAACGCCGCCACCGGCAACGATCCCTTCTTCAACAGCTGCGCGGGTGGCATTGAGAGCGTCATCTACTCGATCTTTGCGCTCTTTCACCTCAACTTCTGTGGCGCCTCCAACTTTGATGACCGCAACACCACCTGCGAGTTTTGCAAGACGCTCCTGAAGCTTTTCGCGGTCATAATCAGATGTCGTTTCCTCTATTTGAACTTTAATCTGACTGACACGACCTTCGATGTCCGATTTCTTGCCGGCACCATCAACGATTGTTGTGTCATCTTTTGTAATCGAAACGCGCTTGGCTGTTCCAAGCATGTTAAGATCCACATTTTCCAATTTGATATCCAGGTCCTCTGATACTGCTTGAGCTTTAGTCAGGACCGCGATGTCTTCAAGCATAGCTTTACGCCGATCCCCAAATCCGGGAGCCTTTACAGCAGCAATTTTCAAACCGCCGCGGAGCTTATTGACAACCAACGTGGCTAGGGCTTCACCTTCAATATCCTCGGCGATAATGAGAAGCGGCCGGGATGATTGGACAACTGACTCCAGAATCGGAAGCATCGGTTGAAGATTAGTGAGTTTTTTTTCGTGAATCAGAATGTATGGATCTTCGAGTTCAGCGACCATTTTATCGGCATTGGTGATGAAATAGGGAGAGAGGTACCCTCTATCAAATTGCATCCCTTCGACGACATCGAGTTCACTATTCAATGATTTAGCTTCCTCAACGGTTATCACGCCTTCATTACCAACTCTCTCCATAGCATCGGAGATCATATCACCAATTTCAGCTTCGCCATTTGAGGAAATAGTTCCCACTTGTTTGACTTCTTCCGAAGACTTGACCTTTTTCGATTTCTTATCAATTTCCTCAACCACCTGACTTACTG
>JBPCWL010000178.1:0-18894 GCA_051009575.1 Rhizobiaceae bacterium | reverse complement strand
TTGAGAACCTTATCAATAGATATCTCCATTTTATTTGCTATCTCCTCAGGCTTAGGCTCACGCCCAAGCTCTTGCACTAAATATCTGGATGTACGGATCAATTTATTAATAGTCTCTATCATATGTACTGGAATGCGAATGGTCCGAGCCTGGTCAGCAATGGATCTTGTGATCGCCTGTCTGATCCACCAAGTTGCATATGTTGAGAATTTATAACCGCGCCGATACTCAAATTTATCTACGGCTTTCATCAGGCCAATATTACCTTCCTGAATAAGATCCAGAAACTGCAACCCGCGGTTCGTGTATTTCTTGGCAATTGAAATCACAAGACGCAGGTTTGCCTCGACCATTTCTTTCTTGGCCTGTGCGGCTTCGCGCTGACCTTTCTGAACCTTGTGAACGATGCGCCGAAATTCGGATGGCTGAAGCCCGGTCTCGCCAGCCAGAGCTTGAATATCAGAACGAATATCCCGTATTTGCTGGTTTTCGCCCTTGTTGAACTCTTTCCAGCCATAAGAGGAAAGATTGGCTATACGGCGAATCCAGTTGGGATCGAGCTCCGAACCGAAATATTCTTCAAGAAACACTTCACGCGGGATCGCATAGGATTCCGCAAGTCGTAACAAACGCCCTTCGAGGCTCAAAAGGTTCTTGTTGATCGCATAGAGCTGCTCGATCAGCGCCTCGATACGGTTATTGTTAAGGCAAAGGGATTTCACGTCTTTCACAATGCTGTCGTGAAGTTCCTTGTAGCGTTTTTCCTGGGCAGGCGAGAGCTTCTTGTTACCAAGGGCCTTTTCAACCAACTGATCCTGTAGACGGCGAAGTTTCTTGTACTCTGATGCGATGGAGTTGAGCGTTTCAAAAACCTGCGGTTTCAGTTCCGCTTCCATGGCTGCAAGTGACAGGCTTGCTTCCATGTCGTCGTCATCATCATCATCGTCATCTTCGTCTTCCTGTCCCTCGAGAGTTTCACCAGTAAGAGGGTCTACCTGCTTTTCCGGCTTCTTTTCTTCTTCGGCTGGCTTGGCAGCTTCTCCGGGAGGAACAATCGGAGCGGCGGGCACTTGCTTGGCTTCCGGTCCCGCATAGGTTGCCTCAAGATCAATAATATCACGCAGCAGAATATTGCCTTCATTAAGCTCATCGCGCCAGATGATCAGCGCCTGAAAGGTAAGCGGATTTTCGCAAAGCCCTGCAATCATCGTTTCGCGACCAGCTTCGATACGCTTGGCGATGGCAATCTCACCTTCGCGGGACAACAATTCCACTGTCCCCATCTCACGCAAATACATACGGACTGGATCGTCCGTGCGATCAGTCGGTTCACGCTTCTTGGCAGTTGTAACAGCCTTGCCCGTGGTTTCTACGAGTTCACCGGATTCTGCCTCATCCTCAACTTCGTCTTCATCGACAACATTGATGCCCATATCGGAAAGCATGGCCATAACATCTTCGATTTGCTCCGAAGAAACCTGCTCTGAAGGAAGCACGGCATTGAGTTCATCGGTAGTTACAAAACCGCGCTTTTTGGCGGTTCTAATCATTTTCTTTACTGCAGCATCACTAAGGTCAAGAACCGGGCCATCCTGGGCTTCCGGTGATTTTTCTTCTGTTGCGGCTTTTTGAACTTTTTTCGACTTTGTTTTTGTAGCCATGTGGCTCTTGTCTCCGTCAGGACTTGGTGACTTGTCCCACGCCTGAAAATAATTTCTTTTACCAGCACAGCGCCCTTGAAAGGACTCTACACCGAATCACTTATCGAATTTCACGAGATTATGGCTAACCGGACCCTGGTTAACCCGCCATTAAGATTAAAAACAGGTTCGTAATCAACCTGTTACCGCATCTGGAGACATCTCCCCTAAATCTGCTGTATTTTCCCGTGAGCTTCCTTCTAAGAATTGATTCCGGCTAAATGGATCGAGGTCAAGCAAATAAAGCGAATTAGCTTCAAAAACCGGTCAAAATCCCTTCACAGGACGACCGGATGAAACACCAAATCCGTCTATCAAGGCCTCAATCCCGTCAGATCGGGACAGTTCCTGTTGTATCTGTAGCAGTCTTTCGAGATTTTCCTGGCTATCATCATCAGCCAGCGCGCGCTCTGCTACCTTAAGTTCACTATTTAATGCCTGATTTTTAATATGCAAGGTGTAAGCCTGACGCCATCCGTCGCGGGCATCTTCAAATGCGGCTTCGGGCAGCAATTGCCACAAATTATTGGATCTCAATTGTTGGGAAACCAATTCCACCTGGGTTTCGAAATCCCGTTTCCGGAATTCCTCGCCAAGAAAATCACGATCAGGATACTCACCTTCGCCCTGCCAGTTTGCAAAACTGTCCAAAACCACGGATTGCAGATCGCGTGCCAACGGGTTTTGGAAAACCAGCGTGGAAACTTCATCGAAATACTCAACACAAAGTGCGGGATGAAATATCAATCCGCCAATCAGTGCTGCTTCCCGCAAGGGCATACCGCCTGAACCACGCTTGACCATCTTGCTTGCCAGGAGTGATGGGCTTGCATGAAACCGCCTTCCTCCTACTTGCACATTTCCTTGATTTTGGCGGCTGCCAAAATCTCTGAATCTGTTGCCATGATCTGCAGGACGTGACTGTGTAATGCCCTTTGACTGGCTGTTGTCAAAATATGCAACCAGTCGATCACGAATGTTTTGTCCGTAATGCCTCCGCACGCTCTCATCCCTGATCGTGTTGATGACGTTGCGGATACGATTTTCCAATTCGGCCCGCCGCTCCGGTGTGTCAAAATTACCGGATGAGATTTCCCGGTTCCATAACATGTCCGATAGCGGAAGCGCTGTATCGAGGGTTTGCCGCATCGCACCAGGCCCGGATTCTCGGATCAAATCATCTGGATCCATTCCCTCTGGTAGCAACGCAAACCTGACAGAGCGCCCAGGTTCAAGCATTGGCAATACCATATCAATTGCCCGATGCGCAGCTTTCAGACCTGCCTCGTCGCCGTCAAAACACAATAGCGGTTCTGAATGCATCCGCCACAACAATGCCATTTGTCTTTCCGTCAATGCGGTTCCAAGAGGCGCCACTGCATTCTCAAATCCGGCGGCGTGAAGTGCAATTACGTCCATGTATCCCTCGGCCGCGATTACTTCTCCCCGGTCATAGGCCGGTTTGCGCGCCTTTGCGAAATTGTACAGAACATTTGACTTGTGGAAGAGTTCGGTTTCCGGCGAATTCATGTATTTCGCAAGCGCCTCGGGATTGAGCGCACGACCACCAAAGGCAATCACTCTGCCGCGGGAGTCCGGTATTGGAAACATGATCCTTCCACGAAATTTGTCATAGGAAACGGCGATGTCTTCACCGTAGTTTACCAATCCGCAGGCCTCCATCTGGGCTGCCTCGACACCCTTTTCAGCCAGATGCAGTTTGAGTGAATTGCGGTTGTCGGGCGCATAGCCAATCGCGAACTCCTGCTGAAAACCGGGAGAAACTCCCCTGTCACGCAGATAGGCGCGTGCCGAAGCGCCACCTGCCTCATGCAGTTGTTTCTGAAAATAATCAGCCGCCATTTCCATGACATCAAACAGGGTTTTCCGTTTTTCTTCGCGTTCCTGTTCGCGCCGGTCCATAACGGGCATGGGCAATCCGGCCTGTACTGCCAGCCGCTCCACCGCCTCATGGAAATTCAATCCGTCAAGCTGAGTTAAGAACCGAAAATGATCACCAGACTCACCACAGCCAAAACAATAATACCGTCCCTTCCGGTCCTCACAATGAAAGCTCGGCGTCTTTTCTCCGTGAAACGGACAACAACCCCAAAAATCCCCCTTGGCCGCATTGGTCTTTTTCTTGTCAAAAGTCACGCGCTGACCCACAACTTCGGAAATTCGAAGCCGATCGCGGATGTCATCAAGAAAAGAGTCTGGAAAGCGCATGAATACTATTTAGCTGCTAACCATAATTTTCACCATTAGCTTGAGCAAAACTTTTTGGGGATGAGGTGTGTATAAGTGATCATGCCCGGGAAATTTATCGATTTGCGGGGATCATATTTACAATCGAACCTCTCCAGGTACGTTAAGGATGAGCAGCTGACACTACTGCGTAAGGAGGTATCAGGATGTTCTCATTGAAGGGACAAACAGCCATCGTCACTGGCGGCGCAAGTGGCATAGGCCTCGCAACGGTGGAATTGCTGACCCGATTGGAAGCCAACGTCGTGATTGCTGATACTAACAAGGATCTGGCAATTGAAGTTGTTGAACGTCTGACTGGCCAAGGTCACAATGTTACATTTATTCGCACTAATGTCGCTGAAGCCGATGAGGTATCTTCATTGGTAGACGGAACCCTGGAAAAATTCGGGTCGTTGGAAATTTTGATGCATTTTGCAGGTATTGGGCTTGAACAGCACGCATTGAATACGACTCGTGAAAACTGGGACAAAATCATTGGCGTCAATTTGACAGGCAGTTATTTGATGATGCAGGCCGCTGGCCGGGTAATGGTCGCAAACGGCTATGGCCGGATAGTTGCCATGTCTTCAATGGCTGGCATACGCGGCGGAACAGGGCGAACGGCTTATGGCGCCTCCAAGGGAGGTGTAGCTGCGATGATGCGTGTCATGTCGATGGAATGGGCAGACAAAGGCGTAACTGTCAATGCGCTGGCTCCCGGAGCCATCGAAACTGCGCTCGTTAAAAAGATGCATGACGAGGAAACCCGTCGGGCATATTTGGCGGGAATTCCGATGAACCGTTATGGCACCCCGGACGAAGTTGCCGCTGCTGCGATTTATTTTGCACTGCCACAATCAAGTTACATTACAGGCGTGACCTTGCCTGTGGATGGAGGATTTGACGCTTCCGGTGTGATCAAAAACAGCTAGACGCCGTCTGGCAGCTCCCTGTGTATTTTCCGCAACAGTCATCAAAAGCGGTAAATCAGTTCCGCAAAATCGGGACGAGCGAGCCAATCAACAACACGCTTCCAAACAGTAGTGGATAGGAAAAATCGCCGGTTGCCTCATAGGCCCATCCCGCAACAACAGGGCCGATAATCTGGCCAGTAGCAAAGGCTGCAGTAAGTGCAGCAATTAGCTTCTGTGGATCATTTGGACCAGTAATCCGATGCGCCTCTTTCATCCCAACCATCGTGATTACCATGAAGGTTCCGCCAACACAGATGCCACCCAGTACAACCGCGCCAAGTCCGGCGAATATGGCTGGTATCGCTAATCCAGCAGCCATGACAAATTGGCTGACAATCCAGATTTGGCGATCTGAAAGTGTTGATTGAAACCGGACAGCCAGCAATGTTGACAAGACTGCAGCAATTCCAAAAATGGGCCAACCCAATCCGTAAAGCATCGGAGATTCAACCGCATTGCGTGCCATGATCGGGAGATACGTTGCAGGGATTATGTAACCGGCTCCTGTGGCGCCGTAAGGCACGATTAACCGCCAATCGAGCGATGCTTTTGTGGCAGTTTCTTTTGTCCCGGGTTTGGAAGTTTCGAAAACGGCTGTACCAATTTGAGTATAAACAGCAGCAATCAAAATTAGTGAGGTCACGCCAAAAACGATCCAGGCGGTGTTACTCATAACGCCGGTCATCAGGAATTGGAGAGCCATTGCTCCCGCAATGAAGATACCGCCACCCACACCTGCAAAAACCCAATTCTGGAATTCGGGACGCTTCAATTCGGCCAAACGTTTGACGAGCTGAGTACTGACGGTCACCAGGACAATCGCACTGCAAAATCCGGCAAGCCATCTTGCCACCGACCAGACAACAAAAGATTCTGTTGTTCCCATGGCGATGGTTGAAAATGCAATCAGTAGCAGTGACAAATAGAGAGATATTGAGGGCCAATCACGTGTGTAGCCAGCGAAGAGCGCGCCCATTAAATAACCGAGAAAATGGACGGATGCCAGCATACCACCATCCGCAATGCTGATGAGCCGTTCGTCCTGCATCATCGGCAGGAGTGGAGTGAAGGCAAAACGTCCAATGCCCATAGCCACAGCGAGAACTGCAAAGCCGCATAACGCGATTTTCCAAGGCGTGTTTTGCATAATGCCATCATCCCAACGGACACATTTCAGGATGCTTTACACCAAGTTTAATTTCATTGATAATGAATTTATGGGATATCTAACATCTTGAAAAAAGAAACCATAAATCACCTCGACTTATCTACCCTCGAAATTTTCCGTCAGGTAGCCCGTGAGGGAAGCATCTCCAGTGCCGCCAAAAATCTGAACCGTGTACAGTCCAATGTCAGCACCCGTATAAAGCAGATTGAGGACCAGATCGGTGTGTCCCTGTTCGAACGCGGACGAAGGGGAATGGCACTGACAGACAGCGGACACACTTTACTGGGGTATGCTAATGAATTGCTCACATTGTCAGAACAGGCAGTTGAAGCTGTTGGAATAGTAAGGCCCGCGGGAGTTCTCAGAATAGGTGCGATGGAAAGCACCGCCGCATCACGTCTGCCGGTTATACTTACGAGATTTCACGACGAGAATCCTAATGTGGAAGTTCATGTGAGAACCGATACTGCAGGTGCAATAATTGGGCACCTCATGTCAGGGCAAATAGATGTCGCATTCGTCGCCGAACCTGTGGAACTACGCAACATTATTAAGCAGCCGGTTTTCCGGGAAAACCTAATACTCATCACACCAAAATCATTTCCCGGTTCCAGCATCCGGGATTTAACTGGAAAGACGATGATAGCATTTGAGGAGGGCTGTGCTTACCGGCGTTATCTCAATCAATGGCTTCTGGAGAATGGCATCGTGCCTGAAAAAACAATTTCAATTGGCTCATATCTGGGCATGTTCGCGTGCATCTCCGCCGGAACCGGGTTCGGCGTTGTGCCGGAATCTGTTCTTGATGTGCTGGGGATGCGTAACAAATTTCAATGCCGCAAACTGGGCGGAAAATATGCGAATATCACGACAATGAAAGTTTCGCGGGCAGGATATCAATCTTCGAAGTTATCCGCCTTGTCTAACATGCTTAGTGAAGCGAATGTTACCAACTGAACACTGCTCCTTCATGTGGATCGTATTAGCCACCCGTTGCCTGGATATAAAACCTTATACACCAACCGCCTGCACCAGAGCCTGTTCAAGATCATAAATCAGGTCATCAGCATCCTCGATCCCGATCGAAAGCCTGAGAAGCCTCGGATGCACAGGAAAGCCTTCCCCTGATACAGTCTTGCGATGCTCTATAAGGCTTTCGACTCCACCAAGTGACGTTGCCGGATAAAATACTTCACAAAACCGGGCTACATCGATAGCCGTCTGCTCGGTCCCCTTGACGATGATCGACATCATTGCGCCGAATTGACCATTTGTTTGCCGCTTGGCGACTTCATGGCCGGGATCCCCTGGTAGCCCAGGATAAAGTACCGTCTCAATATCTTTGTGCTTTTCAAAATGCTTTGCTATGGCCAAGGCGTTGTTGCTGGCTTTTTCAACTCGCAGAAAAAGGGTTCGCATGCCACGGATCAAAAGCCAGGCATCAAAAGAATGAAGGACTGTACCCTGTAATTTGCGTATCCGGAAAATGTCGTCCCAGAATTCGCCGGTTTCCCGTACTGAAAGAACGCCCGCAGTAATGTCCGAATGACCGTTCAGGTATTTCGTTGCAGAATGGAAGGAAATATCCGCGCCGAAATCGAGGGCGCGCGTCAGATTTGGCGGAGTTCCGGTGCAATCTGAAAGCAACTTGGCCCCTGCCTTATGGGCAATTTCTGCAGCGGCAGCGATATCGGTGACCTCCCAGTTCGGATTGTTGGGCGTTTCCACCCAAACCAGTTTGGTCTCGCCCGGCGTTACCGCAGCGGCAAGTTCTTCAAGATTTCCGGCTGTGTAGGAACTGACTGAAATGCGCTTGTTTTTCTCGTAGATTTGAAACTGCTGCAAAACGCCGTGATACATCACCTTTGGAATGACCACATTGGCGCCGGTTGGCAAATGCTCAATCACGGCAGTGCAAGCTGACATCCCGGACGAAAAAAGATTCGAGCCTTTGGCATTTTCCAGCTCAGCTATGATCGCCTCGGCATGTTCCGTCGTCTTGCCCCCATCGCGCCGGTACATGTAGTCTTTTCGGACTTCATAGTTTTCATCGCGGGCATAGGTCGCAGCTGGTTGGATTGATGGCACTACAGCGCCAGTGTCCGCTTCAAAAAAGTGAAGTGCCTGGGTTACCCGGGTCACGATAGATGTTTCGCGGTTACTCTTGTCTGCCAAAGTTATATTCCACTTCGTATCGCTGGCTTATACGCTGGTCACTATGCCCACAATCATTTCAAAGTAAACTGTGTAAGAATTTTGCCATCGGATACCAGTTTCGCGCGGCATTACCCGAAATACTGAAGGAACCCATATTTTGAATTGAGTGATCTGGATCAGTTGACTATCCGGACTTAAAGCCAATAGGATACAAAGCTGATCAGGGATACGGGGCCTCGATCTTCCAATATTGAAACTGGGCGCGAACTTGAAAATCGAAAAACCTGATCAAAATGCCATTGAAGTAACTGATCTTCACAAATCTTTCGGAACCCTGGAGGTTCTGAAAGGTGTTGATCTGTCGGCAAATGAAGGCGACGTGGTATCGATCATCGGTTCAAGTGGCTCGGGCAAAAGCACGTTCCTGCGCTGCATCAACCTGCTGGAACTCCCAACCAGCGGCAACATTAAAGTCAGCGGCGAGGCAATCAAATTCAAACCGACTACACACGGCATCATCCCATCTGACAAACGTCAGGTTGAGCGCATACGTTCCAGACTCGGCATGGTTTTCCAAAGTTTTAATTTGTGGGCGCACATGACCGTTTTGCAAAACGTGATTGAAGGTCCAGTACAGGTATTGAAGGTTCCCAAGGCGCAGGCACTGGAAACCGCTGAACGCATCCTCAATCAGGTCGGGCTTTGGGATAAACGTGACCAATACCCGGCATTTCTATCCGGTGGCCAGCAGCAGCGCGCAGCGATTGCCCGGGCATTAGCGATGGAACCCAGCGTCATGTTGTTTGATGAACCTACTTCGGCCCTTGACCCGGAACTAGTAGGAGAGGTTCTCAAAGTAATCCGGGATTTGGCCGAAGAGGGCCGCACAATGATACTCGTTACCCACGAGATGAAGTTTGCCCGCGATGTATCGAGCCATGTCATGTTCCTGCATCAGGGTAAAGTTGAGGAAGAAGGATCACCAACTGATGTGTTTCAAAATTCGACCAGCGAACGCTGTCGGGCTTTTGTTCAGTCGGTGCACTAAGAAACTGATAAATAATACGAATATCAATAGGGAGAGAAATCATGAAAAATCTTGTAAAAATTCTGGCAGGCACGGCAACAGCCATTGTCATGTCAGTGCAGCTTGCAAGTGCTGACGTTAAAATCGGCATTGCTGCAGAGGCCTATCCGCCGTTTGCCGAAAAAGCGGCTGACGGCACATGGAAGGGTTGGGAAATCGAAATAATCGGCGCAGTTTGTGAAGCAATGAAAGAAAATTGCGAAATCGTACCGGTGGCCTGGGACGGCATCATCCCGGCACTGCTTGCAAAGAAAATGGATGCAATCATGGCGTCCATGTCGATCACCGAAGAGCGCAAGAAAACAATCGCCTTTTCTGACAAATACTACAACACACCGGCTGTTATCGTTGCACCCAAAAATTCCAACATCAGCGGCGACCCGGCAAGTGTTGAAGGTAAAATTGTTGGCGTGCAGGTTTCAACCATTCACTCCAATTACGTTGACAAGCATTTCGGAAACGCAACATCAAAAACCTACAACACATTTGACGAGCACAATCAGGATCTTGTTGCAGGTCGTGTTGACGCCGTAGTCGGTGACTCATTGGCCATGCAGCCATTTTTCGAAAGCGATGCCGGTTCCTGCTGTGAGATCAAGGGCGAGTTGAATGATGTTGAAGTGTTCGGCCCGGGCGTTGGCGCAGGCATGCGCAAGGCAGACACTGAACTTGCAGCCAAAATCAATGCCGCAATCAAGCAGATACGCGAAGATGGCACTTATGATGCAATCTCGAAGAAGTATTTCGACTTCGATATTTATGGCGGTTAACAGCTAACAGAGTATTTGCAGGGCTGGCATCAATCCTTGCCGGCCTTGCAGGAACACCTGCCTTATGGAAACAGCATTCGAATATCTGGCATTTTCACCTCCTGGTTGGGGCGGTAACTTGTTGCGCGGATTGCTGAGCACCATACAAATTGCCCTTGGCGCCTATTTTCTTGGCCTTTTGCTCGGGCTGGGAGGCGCGCTCGGCAAACTTTACGGCGGACCCGTATTACGATGGTCACTTGAAATATATACCACCGTAATCAGGGCAGTGCCGGAACTGGTTCTAATCCTGCTGCTCTATTACGCTGGCACCGATCTGTTAAATACAGCGCTGGAAAGCTTCGGGTTTGAACGCATAGACATCGATGGGCTTTGGGCCGGAATTTACGTAATTGGATTTGTCCAGGGTGCCTACTCCACCGAGGTGCTTAGAGGGGCATTACAATCCGTTCCCACAGGCCAGATGGAAGCTGCAAAGGCCGTTGGAATGTCGTGGTGGAAAAGCCACGTCCGGGTCGCATTCCCGGCAATGATTCCTCTGGCACTTCCAGGCCTTGCCAATCTCTGGCTGATCGTGACCAAGGATACAGCACTTCTGGCAGTTGTGGGTTTCAGTGAACTTGCCCTGGAAACCAAACAGGCAGCCGGAGCAACCAAGGCATACTTTCTGTTCTATTTTGCTGCCGCAATTCTTTATCTTTGTGTGACATTGGTCTCCAACCAGGTTTTCGGCAGGCTGGAGCACTATTATAGCCGCGGCCAACCGGTGCAGGGGTAGCGGATATGGAATGGTATTGGCTTCCCGAGTATGCACCGAAGTTCCTCGATGGATTATGGCTGACAATTCAACTTCTGGCTCTTTCCATCTTCTTCGGCATGATGATGGCCATTCCAATTGGCCTGGTTCAGGTAACAGGCCCACGTCCACTCGCCTGGGCTGCAAAGGCATTTTGTACCTTTATTCGAGGCACGCCGCTGCTGATCCAGCTGTGGCTTATCTATTACGGGCTTGGCTCCCTGTTTCCGTCCATTCCGGGTATTCGGGAGAGCTTTTTGTGGCCAGTCCTGAGGGACGCATTCCCCTATGCAATATTTGCATTCTCTCTAAGTGTCGCTGGATATGAAGGCGAGGTGATGCGCGGTGCATTTCGAAGTGTGCCGAAAGGTGAACTTGAAGCTGCCAGGGCCATAGGCATGAAACCATTCACAATCCTGCGTCGGGTCTGGCTTCCTCGCGGTTTGCAAAACGTTTTCCCGACCCTCGCGGGTGAGGCAATCTTGACCTTGAAGGCCACTCCGCTGGCTGCGACCATCACCATTTTTGAAGTTTATGGTGTGACATCGATTGTAAGGCAGGAAACTTATCGAATTTATGAACCCCTGCTTTTCCTGGCATTTATATATCTGTGCCTTACAGGTGTTTTGGTTCTCGTTTTCCGATACTTTGAAAACCGGATACCGAGAACGAGGGTAAACTGAGCAGTCACAGAGGTTTTGATGTCGGCGCGATCTTATACTTTCTCCCATGCAATTACCCGCAAACCGGGCAACAGTATTATTGGCGGGTTACGGGCCGTAGACACCGGGCAACCGGATCTATCTGTATTCAACCAGCATCATGAAGCGTATGTCGCAGTTTTAAAATCTGCAGGTGCAGCAGTTATCGAACTCGAAGCACTCGAAGAATTTCCAGACTCCGTGTTCATCGAGGATGCAACCTTGTGCCTGCCGGAATGCGCAATCGTCATGAGACCAGGCGCACCGTCCAGGCTCGGCGAAGCCGCGGCAATCGCGCCGGAACTTGAAAAACTCTACGATCAGGTTTTCAGAATAAAGGGGCCAGGATTCATCGAAGGTGGAGACATTCTGACAACAGAACACGAAATTCTTGTCGGCTCGTCAGCAAGAACCGACAGTGCCGGCATTGATGAATTAAGAAAGCTTGTTGAACCGATGGGGCATCAGGTTCGCGAAGTGAATACGCCTCCCGGAGTTTTGCATTTCAAAACGGACTGCTCACTTCTTGATGAAGAGACAATACTTTCGACAAAACGTCTTGATGCATCCGGGTGCTTTGAAGGTTATAAGATCATTCATACAGCAGAAGGCGAAGAAGCCTGCGCAAACTCGATAAGGTTCAATGAATTTGTAATCATGCCGGATGGATTCCCGCGCACCCGGGAAATGCTTGCCGCGAAAGGATATGAAGTCCGGCCAATTGGCAACTCGGAAGCGGCAAAACTGGACGGCGGAATGTCATGTTTGTCACTTAGGTTTACACCAGGCTGAATAACCCTGCCTTTGACAGTTCGTAGCCTAATTTTTTGCGGTAACGAGAACCAGGCCCGTTTATACTTTTGCATAATGGCAGGCCAGATGGTTTCATGTCAGATTCAAGATAACCATTTTTATGGACCAATGATCATGAGATCTAATTCAATGAACCGCCTGATAATCTCGTCACTGATGATTCTGTTTCTTGGTAACTCCAGCAATGCTGCAGGCCTTGCTGGGGAAGGAAAGAGCATAGCACAAAAATGGTGCGCATCCTGCCATATCGTTTCTGATAGCCAGTCCAGCGCCTCGGCGGATGTTCCCAGTTTCAAGTTCATAGCATCGAAATATCAGTCCGAACTGGAGGTTCTTGGAGCTTTTCTTGCCGATCCGCATCCGGTGATGCCCAACCTCAGTCTGACACGACGGGAGATCAAAGACCTCCTGGCTTATATTGAATCACTAAATTAGACTACTGGCCGCGCCGATCCAGGCATTTGGAAGCCAGTGAGTTTGAACAGCTGCCGTTTGGCTGTCCATGGCAAATCTGTTAGCTTTGAAAAAGCATTCATTCTCTAATCTTCACAGGAGTAAAGGCATGCTGAATATCGCCCCCGAAAAAGTTGCACATGTTATCGTTCTCGCGCGTGAATTTGAGGCGCAAGTTGGCTCTTGGGATCAGGCTGGAGATGATGCAGATTCTGATTCAATTTTGGAAAGCCGTTCGAGGAGCACGATTGTATCTGCCCTTAAAACGTTCATTGCGGACATGAATGTTGATGAGCAGGTCAGCTTGGTAGCACTCACCTGGATCGGACGCGGAACATTCGAACCTGAAGAACTACGGGAGGCAATTGATACCGCCCAAGCTGAACGCGTGAATGCAACAGAAGACTACTTGCTGGGAATTCCACTTCTTTCAGATCATCTTGAATCAGCACTTGATCGTCTGGGAATATCCGTTGAAGATTCCGAAAAAGGCGTATTGTAGTAATTTTCGTGCCAATCAAATTAACCAGCAAAAGACCGCAGGTAATCAGTCCGGCTATGTATCAGTTTCTTTTTATTTTTTTGGCCGCCGGGAGCTCATCCAGTTCTTTCTTCCATTTCCCATTGCCGTTTGCAAGATCACGGCTCCCAACACAATCGCACCGCCAATCAACACATTGAACGACGCAGTTTCACCAATAAACAGCCAGACCCATAGCGGACCCAGTACACTCTCCAGCAGTACCAGCACACTAACTTCCGAAGATGGCAGATATCCTGCTGCCCACGTTACGAATGTAATGCCGAGGCCGATGGTGAAAGCCCCCATGAATAGGCTTAGTCCCAGATCCCAGGTTGAGATCACAAATCCTGATCCGAGGGCAATAACCAGCCCGACATTCATCAAAGTGGCAAAAATACCGCCCAAAAATGTGCCTTCAAGCGGGTCATCCCGGCCCAAATAGCGGATTGTCACGAGCATCGCTGCAAAACAAAAAGCTGAAAATAGTGCAAAGAGATTGCCCGTTGTTCCGCCGGAGTCTAACCCGTCGGCAACCATAATTCCTACACCCGCGACGGCAAGAACCAATGCCAGATAAGTTACAGAGGAAGGCTTTTCCCTTAAAACAATCCACGCGAGAACTGCTGCAAATATTGGTGATGAGGATAACAGAAACAGTGCACTGGCAATCGAGGTATTGAGTAGGGCATAGACGTAGAAACTGAAAGCAAGCCCAAGCAGGAACCCGATGAATATCGACCAACGGTCAATGGATGCAAAAAACCTTGCGGGATTAGATTTCCTCCGAGTGCAGGCAACCAGCAAAACAATGGCAGCAAGGGACAAAGAGCGATAAACAAGAATCTGGAATGCATCCGCACTTTCCATGAGGCGCAGGATGAGTCCTACGAAACTCATCAGTGTGGCGCCAAAAAGCACCATGGAAATCGCAACAGGCCTGGTCATCCCGAATTCGTGTCAGGAATTCATTTGCAATTCAAGCGCCCAGCCGTGTTTTCACCATGGGGCCAACAACACCCATGTCCAACTGGCCACGATACCGATTTTTCAGGATTCCCATAACCTTGCCCATATCTCTCAGAGATTCTGCACCGGATTCAGAGATGGCTTCTGAAACCGCACCTTCAGCTTCTTCGGCTGAAAGTTGCCGTGGGAGAAACTCGCGAATGATTTCCATTTCCTCTAGCTCCTGGGCTTCAAGGTCTTTCCTTCCGCCTTCACGGTACATGCGGGACGATTCTTCCCTCTGTTTGATCATCTTGGTCAGAATATCGAGGATCTCCTCGTCATCTGCCTTATCCTTGCCTTTGCCACGCAGGGCAATATCCCGGTCATTGATGGCAGCATTGACTAGTCGCAGCGTCGAAACACGTTTTGATTTCTTTTCTTTCATTGCTGCTTTCAATTGTTCGGAGATTCGGTTGCGCATCTTTAGCTCCCTTTGGGTTCGGCAGAACCTACTGCGAAACTGGCGGGCAAGCAATGGTGGACAAAATATTTAAGTTATTGATTTTATTGATTTTAATATATTTTTACTTTTGTTGACGATCCGGAAACCATCCTCTATTTTGCGAATTCAGCCACAAGAAATTTTCTCCCGCTTCCGATCTTTCCCCAAGACCGGCACATAACTGGACGCGCTGAATGAAACAAGAAACAAATCCCTGGACCAATGAAATTCCGACCGCTGCTATCGTATTGTCTGATGGAACTGTCATAACCGGTAAGGGATGTGGCGCAACAGGAATTGCAGAGGCTGAAATCTGTTTCAACACCGCAATAACCGGTTACCAGGAAATCCTGACAGACCCGTCATATGCTGGGCAGATAGTTACGTTCACCTTTCCCCACATCGGTAATGTCGGAACAAACATCGACGATCTTGAAACTCTTGGTCAGGAAAATGTCAAAGGCGCAGTGGGGGCAGTTTTCAAGGCAGATATTACAAATCCGTCAAACTATCGCTCGCGGCAACACTTTGATGACTGGCTCAAGTCCAGCAACATCATCGCAATAAGCGGCGTCGACACGCGTGCCCTGACAAACCTGATCCGTGAAGGTGGTTTGGCAAATGCAGTTATAGCTCATTCGCCGGACGGTAGTTTCGATATTGACGACCTTAAACAAAAGGCGCGTAACTGGTCAGGACTTGAAGGACTGGACCTGGCAAAAGGCGTAGGGCATGGCCAAGCCAAACCCTGGAATGAAAAACCCTGGGTCTGGAATGAAGGTTATTCGGAAAACCAGGAAGAAAAATGTCACATTGTGGCCGTCGATTTCGGTGTTAAACGCAATATTCTGCGGCTCCTTGCCGGGCTTGGCTGCAAGGTTACTGTCGTGCCAGCAACTACATCCACAGAAGATATTCTGGCTCTCAACCCTGACGGTGTCTTCCTTTCCAACGGACCAGGTGATCCCGCAGCAACAGGTGAATATTCAGTCGAAATGATTAGAGGCATTCTGAAAACCGAAGTCCCGGTTTTTGGTATCTGTCTTGGTCATCAAATGCTGGCGCTTGCGCTTGGGGCAAAAACAGTAAAAATGCATCATGGCCATCATGGCGCTAATCATCCGGTAAAGGATCATACCACCAACAAGGTGGAAATTGTTTCAATGAACCACGGATTTGCGGTTGATTCCTCTTCTCTGCCTGAAGGAGTGAACGAGACGCATGTTTCCCTTTTTGACGGGTCCAATTGCGGATTGGCCGTTGAGGGACGCCCGGTTTTTTCAGTCCAACACCATCCTGAAGCTTCACCGGGGCCGCAAGATAGCCATTACCTCTTCAATCGGTTCATCAATCTGATCAAAAAACACAAAGGCGAGGAACTGGTCAGCGAACGGTAGTTGGTGTGATCATCTTGTGCCCAATTTAAAGTCAGCGAATTACATTACTAAATTGTAATCGGATATCATAACTTTGTGACCAGCTTCGCCTTTGTATTTTCATACCGCTCACCTATATCCACCAAGTGAGCGAATAAGGTGGAACCATGAAAGCGCCAAAACAGAAGTTCTTTGAAAAATCAAACCAGCCCCTGGTGGGCCGGGGCTTGAAGGCTTTGGCCCTGAAGCACCCTGGAAGTACGAAGGTATCGTCTGCAATCGACGCAGTAACTTCACACGCAGATGATTTGTGTGCGACTGTTGCGTGCCGAAAATCGGGAATGATTGCATTGTAATTGGCCCGGAACACTTTCGTTCCAATCTAAGGCCATAGCCAACAACTCAAATTTTAATCAAAAAATCCCGCCAACATCAGTTGGCGGGATTTTTTTGTACCCGGATGCGATTATTAGAAATCGCGACGAAGTGTTACTTCGAAGCCATCATAATCAAAGTTAGCCCGATCGAGGCCACCAGATGCAGCGCCGATCGCAGGCGTGGTGGCATCTTCAACATCACCGATGTAATAACTGGATTTGATATGGAAACCTGGCGCTGCTGCCGGGAACCAGTTCAAACCTACACCGAAGTGTTCAATATCACCGGTCTCATCTGTGGCAACGTCTGCAATGAGGGAGCCATCCTGACCAGATATGTCCCAGTAGTTGACCCAGAACTCGACTTCGTCAGTCAGGTTCATCTGGAATGCAACACCCCATATGGTTTCGGGATTTTCCGTCAGAAGATTGGAATGAACATAATCCGTATCGTATTCGCCATCATCCATGTAATATCCGGTTAGGGTACCGCCCGGCACCCACTGTGACAAATCCAGGTTGGCAGAAACCTTGTAAGCCCAACCACCCGTATCGGTGATTGTGCCAGCACTGTTTACTTCAGGGGCTATTGAATCATGCACTGCTGTGAATGCAACACCCCAGCCGTCGCCTGAGTAGTTGAAACCAGCATAGAAGTTGGCACGGCTATCGCCTGAAGTACCGTTGTTGGTTGTGTTGCGGAAACCGCCACGGCCAAAGGAGATGCGTGGGTCTTCAGCACCGAACGTGACTGAGAAGCCGTCAGATGCCCATGTGTAATCGAAGATGGTTGCATCGTCGAAGCCGTAGAAGCCATCATCGTAAATTATACCAGATGCATTGGTTGAAAGCGCTTCGGCATTGACACCACCAAATCCGTGGTTGGAGGACCAGTAGTTAGCACCGGCAAAACCTGCACGGAAACCGGCAAGGGAGATAAGTGCCACATCCATGTCAATATCGGCGTCAACGTTGTTCTGGCCGCCTTCAAGACGATAGATCGCACGAAGTGTGCCCCAATCAGTCTCGTTGCGGGTATCGATGTTCAAGCGACCGCGCTGACCCCAAAGGGTTTGTGATACGTCGTCAAGACGTGCAGGAGCTGCAGGAGCTGTTTCATCGGGTACTGTGTCCGGGTCGTCCACAACCGCACGAGTGGTGCCGTTACCATCAAACTCGATTTTCTCATAAGCGGAACGGACGAAACCTGAGAAGCGAATGCAGGTCTCGGTGCCCGGAATGTAGAAGAAGCCGGAACCGTAAGCGTCACAGACACGTACGTATTCCACTGGCTCCGGTTCGACGACAACAGCATCAGCTGCTTGTGCGCCTGATACAGTGGCGAGTACCGCCGCTGAGCTGAGTAGATGATATCTGATGTTCATGTTCAGCCTCCTGCTTGTTCATTACTTGTAAAGAACATAGCGACCGCTGCACAAATCAAATCAAGTTGAAATTAGTTTTGAAATTTTTGCCCGTATGTAAGAAATATATCAGGATTTAAACGGATCAGGCGTCACTTTTGGCACCCGTTTTCTTTTGGAGATTTGGCGTGAGACCGAAATTGGCAATTTTGCAAGACCCGCACCCAATCCACCTCCCACAAGTCCCCACATAATTCCCGACAACGTAAGTTGAACTCCAGGTTTGAAGACACTCAAAGTTCCGGACATGGTCTGCCGGTCGGGGTAACGGATTAAATGAACCGGTTGCATTATCGTAGATGAATTTTCCAGTGCATTGCGCTGACGCAGCAGGTTCTCATACCGTGTAATTACTCTCTCCATTGATCTCCCGCGGGATTTCGGAAACGCTTCACCCGACTTGGCCAAGACTTCCAGCGCCTGCTGACGGGTCAGTCCCTGATTTACTGCATCCCGTTCGAATTGATTGACAACAGAAGCAAGCTCGGTGATGCCGCCGCCAATGCGCTGCTTATACTGCTGGGCGAATTCAGGTGCCTGACTGAGGGTCAAAAATCCCAGGGCAGCGTAACCAATTACCCAAATCCTGGAAAAGGTTCCCAATTTTTTTCCCTAGAGCTTTCTCGCTTTAAAAGTATCACACGCCTCGATACGCCCCGATTCAAAACCCCGGCGAAACCAGAATCGGCGTTGTTCGGACGTCCCGTGGTTAAAACTTTCCGGCACAACATAACCTTGGGTACGCTTCTGGATCGAATCATCACCAATCTGGTTTGCAGCAACCAGGGCTTCTTCAAGGTCGCCTACCTCCAGCCATCCCTCCTTGGCTACATAATGTCCCCAAATTCCGGCAAAACAATCAGCCTGCAATTCAA
>JBPCWL010000177.1:0-3437 GCA_051009575.1 Rhizobiaceae bacterium | reverse complement strand
CCCTGATTATGCGCAAAATTATCAAAGCGCGCCCTGATATCCGCATTTTGATGCTTGATCCGCATAATGAATTCGCGACTGCTTTCCCAAATGATTCAGTTGTGGTTGATTCAACCAACATGTTGTTGCCATTCTGGCTGTTCAAGCTTGATGAGTTTTCGGAAGTTGTGTTCCGCGGTCAGGAGGGGTTTGATACCGAAGCCGAAATCTTGCGTGACATCATACCGTTGGCAAAAGAGCATTATCGCGCGGAAATGGAAAAGGCTGGTAGTTCGCTGGTCAAGAAAAAGACCACTCGAACCAATCTGACTGCTGACATGCCGGTTCCTTACCGACTGGTTGATTTGCTGAAGATTATTGATGACAGATTGGGATTGCTTGAAGGCAAGGCGGAAAAGCCATTCCTGAAATCTCTAATGTATCGCTTGGAAAGTATTTCCAATGATCCAAGATTCCGTTTCATGTTTGATCCCGGCCCTGGCGGCGATATCATGGAATCGATCGTATCAGAAATTTTCCGTGTTCCCCAGGACGGAAAGCCAATCTGCGTACTGGAAATGTCCGGATTGCCGACAGAAGTAGTGAATTCGGTTGTATCTGTCCTCAGCCGGATGGCATTTGATCTTGCAGCCAACAGTGATGGAGCCATTCAGACGCTGGTCGTTTGTGAAGAAGCTCACCGGTATATTCCGGCGGATGAAAAGGCCGGATTCTGGCCGACAAGAAACGCCATTGCAAGGATCGCCAAGGAAGGCCGTAAATACGGGGTTTTCCTGTGCATTATCACCCAGCGCCCGGGTGAACTGGACCCGACAATTCTGTCACAGTGCAACACGGTATTTGCCATGAGGTTGGGTAATGAACTCGACCAGGAAATTATCCGCGGTGCAGTGACCAACGGCGCCAAAAGTACAATTAGCTTCTTGTCCTCGATCGCTAACCGCGAGTGTATTGCCTTTGGTGAGGCGATCCAGACACCGATGCGCATGACTTTCGAAACCATGCGCGCAGAAGATTTGCCAGGTGCGCATATTTACGAACAGCAGCAAAAGGTCAAGGAAGGCCTTACTGTTTCCCTTGGTTCGGTATTGCGCCGAATGCGGAAGGAAGACCGCAAATTAACAAGTGATGATCCATATGCGGATGTTGCAACGTCAAACAATCCACATGAAGCCGCACAAACTGCTGAACAAAAAGACCCGGCAAAGCCGGGAGATGATATCAACTCTATTTTGAACGCGGCATATTCAGGGCAAAATGGTTCGCTCAATCCTGAGCCTCAAAAGGCACCTGCTCCTGCTACAGCTCCAAGCCTGAAAAAGGAGCCACGAGAATCAGCGCCTGAACCATCGGCACCAAAGGCGAAAGGTGCTGGAAACCTTATCCGGTCCTTCCGGTCGAACTAATCCGGCATCATGTTTTTCTGCTGGCAGCAATGATAACGGTAATTGCAAGTGCGGTTACCAAAGTTACGGAATCCAATTTTTCACCCAGCAGCAAGGCCGCTACTGCGATAGTCACAAAAACCTGAAGCAGTTGAAGTTGCCCAATGCGGGCGATGCCGCCGATTGCGAGGGCAACATTCCAGGCGCAGAACGCCAGAAACATTGAGAAACTTCCAAGATACAGCAGCGCAAGGAATCCTGCCTGACTTGGTTGATAAATGGAGCTGTCGAAAAACCAGATTGCTCCGAGTATTGAAAACGGCAGGTTTAAGACTAGCGACCGGCTTATAATTTCCCACCCTGGGGTTTCCCTAGAGAGTTTGCCGAAGATTACGTATCCCAGAGCTGCGGTAATGCCTGCGGCGCAGAGCCATGCATAACCGATCCAGCTTCCTGTTTCAGTTTCCGACTTTGTAATCGTGAAAGCAACAACGATTAGCGCACCTGCAAGGCTCAAAAGCCAGAACTTCCCTGATGGTTTTTCATCGGTGATCATTCTTGAAATGACGGCGGTCGCTAACGGTAAAAATCCCAACACGACACCGCCATGGGCTGCGGGTACCGTTTTCATGGCAATTGCCATGAATCCGGGGAATGTAAAAATCAGAAAGATACCAGCGAGGAAAATCTGAAAATCATTTTTGTGGCGAAGTGGTTTGCGGAAAACCAGAAGGGTGACAATGGCAAGCAGGCTCGCAAAAATTGCGCGAGCAAAAGTCAGAAACTCGGGTGTGAAATCTATGAGAGCCAGCCGGGTCACTGGAAGTGTAGCTCCAAAAGCTGTCACACCGAGAACTCCAAGGATGTAGGCCAGTAAAAGTTTCCGATTATGGGATGTTTTTGCAGGGAAGGGGGAATGCATTTCAACGACCTATCACGCTCCCGAAAAATGAACCATAGGCAAGAATAACTTTGCACTTGAAAAGGAGTCGCATAGAACGGGCAGATGTCTTTATGGAGTGACATTGCTGAATTTCTGACGGATATGGCGGCGGATGCTTTTTCCGGCGCGGTCGAAGCAGTTCGTACGGTTTTTGAAGGAGATCCGGAAACCAGGAGGCAAGTCGGATTTTCTGTCGCAATGATTGCGCTTTCTGCAAAAATGGCGAAGGCGGACGGAGTAGTGACTGAAGATGAGGTAAGGGCTTTTCAGCAGATATTTGATATTCCCGAAGCAGAATTCAACAATGTTTCGCGCCTTTACAATTTAGCGAAACAGGATGCGGCCGGGTTCCACGCCTATGCATCTAAGGTCAAGAACCTGTTTCCCGAAGAGAAGCAAATTCTGGTGGATGTCATGGACGGGCTATTTCACATTGCGAAGGCTGATGGTCTCTACCATGAAAACGAAATGGATTTCATGGATGATGTTGCCGGGATATTTGAAATTGAAGGGCGGGAATACGAGCGCATATGTCTCCGGCATATGGAGTCTGAAGACGGGGATCCGTATCTGCTGCTTGGTGCGGAGGCAGGTTGGGATAATGAACGTGTGAAGACCCAATATCGAAAAGTGGTGATGGAAAATCACCCCGATCGCATGATTGCACGGGGTGTTCCGGTTGAATTTATTACCATTTCGAATGACCGGGTTGCACGGATCAACAAGGCTTGGGACCGGATCAAACTGGAGCGCGGGCTTTGAATTTCAAATCTGATACACGATGCGAATGTGAGTTTATGCCTGCCCGGAATTTTGGTGAGCGCGCGGAAGGTCTGAATACCGATATTCTGTTGTTACACTATACAGGAATGGAAACCGCCGATTCTGCCCTTGATTGGTTATGCAGAGAAGAAAGCGGTGTGTCGTGCCATTATTTTGTGTTCGAGGATGGTCGGATTGTACAAATGGTGCCCGAAGGGAAGCGTGCCTGGCATGCGGGGAAATCCAGTTGGAAGGATGAACCGGATATAAACTCTCGTTCAATCGGCATTGAGATTGCAAACCCCGGGCACAATTTCGGTTATCCTGATTTTCCAGAACAACAGATT
>JBPCWL010000176.1:0-3563 GCA_051009575.1 Rhizobiaceae bacterium | reverse complement strand
CATAAACCGGCTTGTTGATTATTCCACATCCGGACAGTGCCCATTCAGTCAGAACATCGCCATCATCTGATTCCAGTGGGCTTTCGAATTCAAACTTCTTAACCTGACCATCCACAACCAGGCTCCAGTAAAATTCGGTGAGGCCGGGGTACCTCAGCATCAGGCATCTATGGTTATGGTTTAGAAGATCCTGACCGGTTTGTGGCAATCCATGTTGGTTGATATAGTTTGGTGAAGCACACAGCGTTCTTTCAAACTCGTAAACGGGTAGCACACGCAGTTCCGAATCAATCAGCTGTCCGAGTACAAATGCTGCATCAAGCCCTTCATTCGTAATGTCAACTTTTCGGTCAGACAGGCGCAATCGTACATTGATATCCGGGTATTTTTCCTGGAATTCAGGAACCAATGGAGCGATAAGTTTCTTGCCCATACCTAGTGGAGCTGACACGAAAATTGTTCCCCTCGGATTGGAGATTATCTCGCTGATACTGCCTTCAACTTCACTGATCGTGTCCAGTATCTTGATGGCTCCCTTGTAGAAGACATCACCCTGTTCTGTTGGTTTCAGATTACGCGTTGTGCGGTTGAACAGCCGGATTCCCAGATGTTTCTCCAGTTCTGACACACGGCTGCTGGAAACCGCTGGTGAAACCCGCAGATCCCGGCCAGCTGCAGACATGCTCCCAAGCTCATACACACGAATGAACGTTTTGAGGTTGTTGACGTATGACATAGAATAAAAACTATCATTATATGAAAAAATTTGAAAGTCTTTGAATTTTATCGCTATTCAAACTGGTAAAGATGATTGGCAAGGTGATTTAAAGGGAAATTTGACTGTGTATGATTTTGCAATCTTGCTGGACTGGCTGACATTTGCAGCGCGCTGGGTTCATGTGATCACGGCTATAGCGTGGATCGGATCCTCGTTTTACTTCATTGCCCTGGATTTGGGTCTGCACAAACATGCAGGTTTGCCTGAGGGAGCTGCCGGTGATGAATGGCAGGTTCATGGCGGGGGCTTTTATCACATTCAAAAATACATGGTCGCACCAGCGAAAATGCCGGAAAACCTTACGTGGTTTAAATGGGAAGCATACAGCACATGGCTTTCTGGAATGGTGTTGTTGAGCCTGATTTACTATGCAGGTGCGGAACTCTACCTGGTCGATCCGAACGTTCTGGATGTCTCGCCCGGAACTGCTATCGCGATTTCTCTGCTGTCGATCGGACTTGGCTGGGTTATGTATGATATTTTGTGCAAATCACCAATCGGGACGGATAACACCCGATTGATGATTTTCCTCTATTTTGTACTTGTGGCCATGGCTTGGGGATATACCCAGCTTTTTACCGGGCGTGCCGCATTACTTCATCTGGGCGCGTTTACCGGTACCATTATGTCGGCCAACGTATTTTTTATCATCATCCCGAACCAGAAAAAGGTAGTTGCCGATTTGATGGCCGGAAAGAGTCCGGACCCGGCCCTTGGGTTGCAGGCCAAACAGCGTTCCACACATAACAACTATCTGACGCTTCCAGTCCTTTTTCTGATGCTTTCCAATCATGCGCCGCTTGCGTTCGCAACCGAATACAACTGGATTATTGCCTCCCTTGTGTTCCTGATGGGGGTCAGCATACGGCACTATTTCAATACCAAACACGCAAGAAAAGGGGACCCTACCTGGACATGGTTGGTAACTGCGATTTTGTTTGTGATAATCGCTTGGCTTTCGACTGTCCCCAGCATTTCGAACGGGGACGAAGAAGCAGCATTGACGACCTATGAACAAAAATTCGTCAGCGCTTCACAGTTCGAAGAAGTGCGCGATACTGTATTGGGAAGATGTTCCATGTGTCATGCAACAGAACCGGTATGGGATGGAATACTCGCTGCTCCCAAAGGGGTATTGCTTGAAACTGATGCACAAATTGCAAGACACGCCCGGGAAATCTACCTGCAGTCGGGACGCAGCAATGCCATGCCACCTGCTAATGTCACTTTTCTTGAGCGCGAAGAAAGGAAATTGATTGTGGATTGGTACAGGTCAGTCTCAATGCAAGGTTCCTAGTGGATCAATAGATAATTATCATGTTTTCAAAAAAAACTTGAAAGTGATGAAGTCAGGAAGGCATTCTAAATCGGTGTGATAAGGTAAATAATCAGCAATGTATCCACTTGTTGGATTTGGGAGGAGATTTGAATGAGCGCCAATGGCAGTATTGGACGTTTAACAACCCATGTACTGGACACTGCATCAGGCAAGCCTGCCTCTGACCTTACAATCGAATTGTACAGGATTGAGGAAGGTAATCGTGAACTGATGAAAACTGTCAGCACAAACAGTGACGGTCGCTGCGATGCGCCTCTGCTTGAAGGAAAAGACCTAAAGGCAGGTGAGTACGAGTTATCATTTGATGTTGGTGGCTATTTTCTCCGATCGGAGCCGGTGCCTTTTTTGGGAAACGTACCGGTTCGCTTCGGCGTTTCGGATACGGGTGAGCACTACCATGTACCATTGTTGGTGTCTCCGTTCGGATACTCGACCTACAGGGGGAGTTAGGCCTAATTGACCAAAAGCCGCAATCAGATAAGTTTTTTGTTAAATGATCAGGTAACCTCGCTTGATGCGGTTCCCTCCGCGATGACGCTGTTGGATTATCTGAGGCTGGAACAAAAGCTATGCGGAACAAAAGAAGGATGTGCAGAAGGAGATTGCGGTGCCTGCACCGTGCTCGTCGGACGTCTTGCAGATGGTGAATTGATCTATGAAACTGTAAATGCCTGCATCCGCTTCGTTGGATCTCTTGATAGTTGCCATGTGGTTACAATCGAACACCTCAAAAAGGATGATGGAAGCCTCCATCCGGTGCAGCAGTCCATGGTGGATCACCACGGAAGCCAATGCGGATTTTGCACGCCGGGCTTTGTGATGTCGCTTTATGCCCTTTGGATGACAATTCCGAACCCTTCCAACGCAGAAGTAGAAACCGCACTACAGGGTAATCTCTGCAGATGTACCGGTTATGAACCGATCATTAAAGCCGCGCAGGCCGTGTCATCGATTGATCGTCCAGAGAATGACCCTTTGATGCTTGAGCGCAAGACAGTGAAAAAACAGCTTGAGGATTTGCGTGATGATAGCCGGATCGAAGTTGAGTTGGATGGTGACTTGCTCATTGTTCCGGCCAATCTGGATGATCTTGCCGAGGCAAGGCTTTCATATCCAGATTCGATAATAGTCGCCGGAGCAACAGATGTAGGGCTTTGGGTGACCAAACACATGCGGAAGATTTCTCCCGTTATTTTTATTTCTCATCTCGAGGAATTGAAAGGCATCAAGGAGACAGATAAAGGTCTGACAATCGGAGCCTGTGTTACCTACAATGAATTGCTGCCGGTTCTCGGCGATCATTTCCCTGAATTAAGAGGTTACTGGAATCGCATAGGCGGGGAGCAAGTGCGCAATATGGGGACCATCGGCGGAAATGTTGCCAACGGATCACCCATCGGTGATACACCGCCTGTCTTAATTGCTCTGGGGGCTACGGTAACACTG
>JBPCWL010000175.1:0-36041 GCA_051009575.1 Rhizobiaceae bacterium | reverse complement strand
TGCTCAAACAGTTCAAGTCCCAGCGTTCCCTGACCGGCAATTATGCCCGCATGATCAAACGGGGGAATTAGAGTCATACCTTCTTCTGCCACCAGCCGATCTACCTCTACCTGGGCATCATCTTGCGACAACCCGATAATACGAACTTCTGCTCCCTGGGCTTTGATGCCTTCCACCTTGTTCTCAGGTACCAACTGAGACATGCAGACTATGCATTTCACGCCATTTTGCCTGGCAGCATATGCGAGGCCTCGGCCATGATTGCCGGTTGAAACCCCAACAACACCTCGCTCACGTTCTTGGTCAGAAAGGGAAAGAACGGCATTTGCAGCCCCACGAAGTTTGAAACTGCCGGTTTGTTGTAAATGCTCAAGTTTCAGATGTATGGGGACGCCCGTCAATTCCGATAATGATTTGGAAATGTTTACAGGAGTTGGCCGAATTGTATTGCCGACGCGTTCGCGGGCAGTTTCGATATCACTGAGACCTACATCCGAATGTTTTGTCATTTACAGATATTTCCAAAAGATCCAATTTAGATTGTGTTTGATTTTTCTTCTACAACAATATTCTTGGAAGGCTGGAAAATAAAAAGATTAGCGCGAATCGGTCCTATTGGTCATGGTTGGACCTATTCAGCGTATCCGATTGGAGCCGCGACAGATGTTGCATGCATGGAAATCGTGCGTCTAACATCTGTGTTCTTCACATGTCGGAAGAATGACTATTCCAGATTTCGAATATTCTGATTTATTCGTTGCCGACAGCTATAAATTTAACACCCATAATGTCAAACCGGTTCCACACACGTTGAGCTGTGAACCTGACATTTGTGTCTGAATCAAAAAGTTCGAATGTCCCGGGCATCCATTCACTCGCTTCAACCAGCAACTTTGCTCCGCCGGTTGAAATGTCCTTGATCACGCATTGTGCAAAACAAAAACCATTCATTTGCAATTCCGCGTGTCGGTTACAACTTTTGCGGGGGTGCGCCCGGCGATCTGCATTGCGAAAACTGACTTTTGTCGTTTTTCTTCGGTCTCTTGCCAGCGTTCGTATCATTGTCACTCTCCTAATGAACGCGACTGGATATATAGCCGATGCAGTGCTTGCGCGCCGGTTTTGGGCCAGTTCTATGACAAACCAGAAACTCGCGGCTGCTTTGATCCTGCATGTCCAAGACAATAAAAAACTGGCCCATTTCACCCGGGGCAAGTTTGAATTCACTCGGCGAAATGCGGGCGGGCAAGGGCGTTCCAAATTTATCATTCACCTCAAGAAAAATGGTTTTGGGCGCATTGGAATTGTTACGTGCCGGATACCTTACAGCCACCTGATCGGCAAAAGTGAATACTTCCAAATAGGGAATATTATTTCCGCTTTGGTGGGAGGCAACCACAGAATGAAACTCAACGCCGGCGGCAATGACGGATTGCGGCACGACTGAAATTACCAAGCCCAGCAGTACTTTCACTAATCTGCTTTTGGTCCGTTTCATGTTTGCCTCCTGTTTGGCAAATCATGAATTATGGATATTGAGTTGAGTTGTATCTATGCGGGGAATTTTGGCCAGTAATTACTGGCTTACAAGTTCCTGTATCATTTCTTTATGCTCTGCTAACCATGCTTGACACTTTTTAGTGCAAGTTATGCTGCATCGGCGACAGCAATTGAACGCATGGCCATTGCAAACTTGGAAAATGTGCCAACAATTTCTTCGGCACCATCTTCCCGAATACGATAAGTCCCAATGGATTTGACGAGCTTGTAACGGCAATCACCCGACCGCAATCTTAGTACAAATCTGAAACCGGATTTATTTGCGATTGTTTCGTCAATTAATGTGGCTAACGTTTGACTGTCTTCTGGATGATAGGCTGTGAGGGCAGCGTGGAAATCAACCGGCCCGTCATGCGGCTCCATACCGTGAATTAAGAATGTGTCCCGTGACCAGTAGACTTGGCCGGCCGCCAGATCCAAGCGCCAAACTCCGTATTGGTCAAATGATGCCAGGATGCCCAAAAGTTCACTGGAAGTCAGGCCCATTTCTTCAATATGTTGCAGATCCCGCTTGTTAGCGAAGTTTTCCACATGAAGTGGTTTTTTTTCCATGTAATTTCACGCCCTGTGTCTTGTCGCAATAATCAAATACCGAGAATTCCCAGCCGCAATGCTTTAGCAACGGTGTGAGCCTTGTTCGATGTGTCCAACTTGGTTGCCGAGTTTGCCATGTAATGGTTAACAGTGTTTTCCGAAATACCAAGAATTGTCGCCGTTTCTGCGCTGGTTTTGCCGGAGGCCGCCCATTTTAGGCAATCGATTTCACGGTTGGTTAATACTTCCCTACGTGTGTCGAGGCCCATTTCAATCTTGATGACCCGTTCGTAGAAATGGGTAGCGATAAGTGTCAACTCAGCAAAATCATCTGTGTTTACACGCGGACTATCAGAGGACAAACCGACTGCGCCGCGATTGCCCAAGTGATCAGTCACAGGGAAATAGGCTCCGGAATGGAAATCAAATTGCCTGAACAGATCAAGTGCCGACCTGTCTTTCCCATCGGGTCGCCCCTTGCATATTTTCTGGATTTCCCAATCAAATGGCAATGTCGATTTTTTCAGTCTTGCCATGGCTGGGCTGCCAGCCAGAAATCCCATGGCGTCATATCCGCGGATCAATTCAGGATTCCAATTGGTTACCACGACAAGATCATCCAGTGTTTCATCCGAATCATGCGGCAACCGGAGAACAATAAAAGAATGGTAGTTATAAACTCTGCAAACAGTTTTCAACAAACGGAATACATCATATGTCGTCAAACAATTTTTGAGCAAAATCAAGAAGTTGTCTGGTTTAATATTTGACCTATCTAATTCATTCAAAGCACTCATAAAATATAAATACCGTTATAATATTGGTTTATGATAGCACAAATTACTAATAAAATAGAAAGTAATTTCGAATTTATTCTTACGGAGAAAAGTATTCAGTTTTTTCCGACAAGCCAGTGCTATTTTAACACTAAAAAATGCAGCAATTATTTGTTGTGAAATGTAACCCATTCATCAATTTCGGCCCGTCCGGTGCGCCATATATTTTCGGGTGCGTTCTCCTCGGCATATCCGATGGAAATGCCACAAGCGAGTAATTCGTCCTGGTCGATGTTCAGTTCTTCGCGGATCATCTGGTGATGAGAGCACCATGCAACCTGACCGCAGGTATGCAATCCTTCACCCCGTGCACCGATCAGGACATTTTCAATGAACATGCCCACATCCATGAATGTACCGACTGACATTCTGCGTGAGAATGTGATGAACAATCCCACCGGGGCATCAAAAAACGTGAAATTCCGGAGCATTTGCTGGTTGCGCTCTTCCTTGTCCTCCCGACCAATTCCTAATGATTCATACAATCCGAAACCGGTTGCGCGCCGCCGAGCCAGGTAGGGTTCAAACCATTCTGTAGGGTAATAGTCAAACTCGGGGTCACTCGCTTTTAGAGAAGATATTCCCTGTGCGGCGGCAAGTGCTTTCCTGGAAATGCGATCCTTGGCTGCACCACGTACGACATATACCTTCCAGGGCTGTGTGTTATGTCCGCTGGGTGCTTGTCCTGCACCTGTCAGGATGCGTCTAAGTGCTTCTTCCGGCACTGGATCGGATTTAAAGCGCCGACAGGAATGCCTGGACATAATTGCTTCATGGACCTGCATTCATAATCTCCAAAATTCCAATTGCGTTTTTCCAATCTGCAATACTAGTCGGCGGGGCAGATAGTTCAATTGAATTCGAATATTTCGCTATCTTTCTCCCGTTCTTTTCATTTGCTTTTGGGCAAGGTGGAAAATAGGTTTGTGGATTATTGGATAATCAGCGAAATGGTTGGGAAATGAGCAAAAAACCGGCAATCGCAGTCCTGGGTACAGGCCTGATGGGCGCACCGATGGCCAGGAATCTCCTCAAAGCAGGATATCAGGTTCATGCATGGAACCGTACCCGCGCGAAAGCTGAAGAATTGACCCCCGATGGTGCTGTGGTTCACAAAGAACCTGCAGAAGCTGCGCAATCCGGTGATATTGTCATAATGATGGTGACCGATGGTGCCGCAGTTGGAGATCTCCTGTTTCAGCAAGGCGTGATTGATACGCTCGAACCTGGTTCTACCGTTATCGACATGAGTTCGATCAAACCTGTAGAGGCAAAGGAGCATGCAATCCGCCTTGAACTGAAAGGAATTGCTCATCTGGACGCGCCGGTTTCTGGCGGAACAAAGGGGGCTGCTGCCGCCACGCTTGCGATCATGGTTGGCGGAGAACAATCAGAATTTGATAAAGTGGAGCCGGTATTGGCGGCAATGGGCAGGCCGGTCAGGGTTGGCCCTTCTGGGGCTGGCCAACTTTCAAAGCTTGCCAATCAGGCGATTGTCGGGATTACCATCGGTGCAGTTGCGGAAGCGATGTTATTGGCAGAGCAGGGCGGTGCGGACCCGGCTGCTATCCGGAATGCATTAAAAGGTGGGTTCGCCGATTCAATCATTCTCCAACAACACGGGGAGCGAATGACCACCGGAGACTTTGTTCCGGGGGGGCTGTCAGCCATACAGCTGAAAGATTTGAACAACGCACTTGAGGAAGCTGCCGGCCTTGGTCTTTCTTTGCCGCTTACCGAGCAGATGCGTGAGCGCTACAATCGTTTTTGCGACCTCCTTGATGGCGGTGACAAAGATCATTCCGGTATCTATTTGGAGTTGCGCGACCGAAATGGAATTTAGCCGATGAAAGTATTGATACTTGGTGCGGCGGGGATGATCGGCCGCAAACTTACGTCACTTATTCTGTCTGAGGGAATTTCGGCCGAAATTCCAAACCATATGGTTCTCCACGATGTTGTTGCTCCAGAATGTATTGAAGGCGGAGATTGCGAGATTACGTTACTAGGCGGGAATATTGCTGATGCAGCAGAATCCGTGAAACTTGCCGTGATTCGTCCGGATGTGGTTTTTCATCTCGCCGCAATTGTTTCCGGGGAAGCAGAGCAGGAGTTTGCAAAGGGTTGGGACATAAATGCCCGGGGAGGCTGGCAACTGCTGGAAGCATTGCGTCATGAGCACAATTCCAGCAATGGTAGTTACCGTCCGAGGTTTGTTTTTTCCTCTTCAATCGCGGTTTTTGGCGGACCTTATCCTGAAAAGGTACCGGATGATTTTCTTTGTGCACCTCAAACATCCTACGGCGCTCAGAAAGCCATGTTCGAGTTGCTGGTCAATGAGTACAGCCGCAAAGGCATAATTGACGGATTGTCTTTGCGATTGCCGACAATAACGGTCCGACCAGGCAAACCAAATCTGGCGGCATCATCTTTTTTCTCGGGTATAATCCGTGAACCTCTTGATGGGGAAAAAGCCATTCTTCCCGTTCCCGAAACTACACGTCACTGGTTTGCCTCGCCACGCTCCGCCGCTAAATTTCTTTTGCACGCTGCTGGTATTGAAACATCCCTTCTTGGTGGACGCCGCAGCCTGAACATGCCGGGAGTTTCATGCACCGTCGGCGAGCAGATTGAAGCGCTCCGATCTGTTGCCGGGGAAGATGTTGTGAGACACATCGTCAACAATCCCGATGAAACAATTATGCGAATTGTGGGGGGATGGCCGGAGGCTTTTAATCCGGTGCTGGCAATAAAACTGGGTTTTGTTGCCGAAGGGGATTTTGAGGAAATCATCAAAGTTTATCTTGAGGATGACTTTCAGATTTGAACAGAAAAAACCGACATCGAAGCCGAAAAGAAAATAAAGGAAAATGTCATGCCCGAATTATCATTTCGTGATCTGCACCAACCGGGAAACCCCTTCATTCTCGCAAACGCTTGGGACAAAGGGTCGGCACAGTTGATGGCAGCTCTGGGTGCCAAGGCAATTGCTACGACTTCAGCTGGACATGCGTTTACTCTGGGACGTCCTGATATGGGTCATGTAACGCGAGATGAGGCACTGTCTCATGCAAGAGATCTGGTTTCAGCAACACCACTCCCGGTGAGCGGTGATCTGGAAAATGGTTATGGGCATGATTCGCAAAGTGTTGTTCAAACCATAAAGGCTGCCGCCGCCGCGGGACTTGCCGGATGCTGTATCGAAGACACCTCATTGCCGGGTGTTGAGCCATATGAGTTTTCCCATGCAGTCGAGCGGGTTGAAGCCGGAGTTGATGCTGCCCGGGCTGTTGACGGAGACTTCGTTCTGACAGTTCGGGCTGATGGCTGGATGAACCGGCAATATGACTTTGCAGAAGCAATGCGACGGGCGAAAGCTTTCGAGGTAGTCGGTGCCGATGTCATCTACATACCGTTGTTGAAAGACATGGCGCAGGTTGCGGAGGTCTGCCGGCAAATTGAAGCGCCGGTAAATGTACTTTGTGCCGGCCGGATGACAGCCCACAAAATGAAGGAGTTTGCAGATGCAGGAGTTGCCCGTATCAGTCTCGGCTCCATGCTCTCGAGAGTAACACATAAAGTGATTATGGATGCCTCGCGGGAAATGTTTGAAGAAGGGGGGTTCAGCCTGCTCCAAAATGCGGCAAGCGGGTCGGAGGTTGACGCGCTTTTGGAGAAAGGAAGTTCGTCAGAAAACGGGTAACTTGGTTGAATATCGGACCTGGCTCCAAAATACATGCATACACGGCGCAAATGTTGTCAAAACGGGTCGCATTTTTTCTCCTTTTATATAAAAGGCTGAAATAGGTTTAGTTCTGCAATCTGGTTTGGGAGAAAAGAATGTCCGCACAGGTAATTAATGGCAAGGACGTTGCCAATGAAGTCGTAGAGGCAGTGAAAAATGCTACAGAAAAACTAGTTGCAGAAACAGGGGCGACGCCCGGAATTGCCGTGGTAATTGTTGGCGAAGATCCAGCCAGTCAGGTTTATGTGCGTTCGAAAGGCAAAAAAGCAACGGAGTGCGGATTTCATTCGGTGACTCACACATTACCTAAAGAAACCAGTGAAGCGGATCTTCTGGAAATGGTCGAGAGTCTGAATGGCGATCCGGATATCGATGGCATTCTGGTCCAACTTCCATTGCCGAAACATATCGATGAAGGCAAAGTCATTCAGACCATTGCGCCCGAAAAGGACGTTGACGGTTTTCATTTCATAAATGTGGGCAAGCTTGGAACAGGGGAAACGAATACCGCATTCGTGCCATGCACACCTGCTGGCTCGATGGTATTGCTGAAGAAGGCGCTGGGGACTGATGATCTTTCCGGATTAAGTGCGGTAGTAGTTGGCCGCTCCAATATTGTTGGCAAACCTATGTTCAACCTGCTGCTTGCCCAGAATGCAACGGTTACGGTTGCCCATTCCAGAACCAAGGATTTACCGGCACTTTGCAGAACCGCAGATATTCTGGTTGCTGCGGTTGGCCGACCTGAGATGATCAAGGGAGAATGGGTCAAGCCTGGAGCAGCTGTTATTGATGTTGGGATCAACCGCATAGACGCACCGGAAAAAGGTGAAGGCAAAACTCGACTGGTTGGTGATGTTGCCTATTCGGAATGTGCTGAGGTTGCAGGTTCAATTACCCCTGTTCCCGGTGGTGTTGGCCCGATGACAATTGCAATGCTGATGGCGAATACACTCACCAGTGCCTGCAGGCGCGCCGGAGTGGAACCACCTGTCTACTGATCAATGAGTGAGTTTCAAAACAGGTAAGTTTGGGGGTCTTCGATAGGCTTGTTGTTTGAACTTGCCATTAGGCCTTTTACGCAACGAATGATTACCCAAATTGCAATTGCAATGAACCCGAGGAAACCTATCAGGATAAAACTCAGAATTAATGCAATGAAGGAGCCGGCAAAGGCGATCCAGAACGTCCTGATCTGGAATGTGTAATGGCTGTCTACATCAGCACCAGCCTTTCCACGCGACATGTAAGCAAAAACGAGACCAACAATTGGAATGAAGGGTATGAGGAACCCCAGTAAATACAGTACGTAATTCAAAGTGGCATTTTTCATGCCGGGCGTTGTGTAGCTTTCGGGATCGTTGTTGGAGGCAGGTGGCGTATTTTCCAGATCAGACATTTTATAAATTTCCCAGAATGGATTGTTGGTGAATGAATGAAAGAAATTATAAGTTGATTCTAGCTTATCAGTTTCAACATGCAAGTGAGCTCGATTACTTAATGGAAGACTGCAGTATGAATTCAAGTTATCCCGTATTCAAGTCTATGAAATTTAAGGAAAGTTTCTGAATGGACCCCAGATTTATTGATGGCAAGGCGGTTGCCGCCCGTGTCCTTGCTGAAACAAAAGCAGGATTTGAAGAAATAGCTGGGCCTGCGGGTAGACTGGTATCCATCTCTATTGGCGGCGTGGATGAAATAGCGGTTTACATTCGCAATCAGGTGCGCGGAGCAGAACGGGCCGGTATTCCGTTTGATGATCAGTACTGGCCTGGAGAAATGAGCCAAGAAGAATGCAAAACCCGTATCGCACAGATGAACGATGATCCTGGTGTGATTGGTATCATTTTGCAGAGACCGGTACCGGAACATATCAATGTGCGCTCATTGCAGTCTGCGATCCATCCGCTCAAGGATGTGGAGGGTATGAACCCGGCATCGATTGGTAATATTGTCTACAATGATCTCGCACTTGCGCCATGCACGGCCGCAGCTTCAGTTGAATTGATCCATGAAACCGGACTGGAAATGAAGGGCCTCGAAGTTGTGATGATCGGGCATTCGGAAATTGTCGGCAAACCGGCCGCGTTCATGTTGATGGCGGAAGGGGCGACCGTCACGGTTTGTCATCATATGACACGGTCTGTTGCTGCACACTCTCGTCGTGCGGATGCCGTCTTGGTGGCGGTGGGAGTTCCACATTTTCTTAAGGCGGATATGGTAAAACCTGGAGCCGCCGTAATCGACATCGGGATAAACCAGATTACCGATGATAACGACGATACCCGGATCGTCGGTGATGTGGATACAGAAGCAGTTGTTGAAGTTGCAAGCTGGGTCAGTCCGGTACCAGGAGGGGTTGGGCCCGTAACTGTTGCTATGTTGATGCGAAATGCCCTGCGGGCACAGGAACGTCAAAGGTCAGCGGGCTGGATCTGATCTTTACCTGCTCTTTTCAAGCACTGAATTCGATGTACGGTCAGCATTATCTTGAACCAGCTACTTCTTACGTTATAGTCAATCAGGAGGGAGGAATCATTCAATGATTTTTGTGGCTGATACCGCTTCTGGCGATACTGTTACCTACAGGGACCGGAAACGTTATTTGTGGATCATTTCGATCCTGTCGCCCTCCGTGCCCGGAATAAGTGCGCTGTTTTTGCTGGCGGGCGGAAGCATCTTTTGGGCAGCAGTGCCCCTGCTGTTTTACTTTATTTTGGTCCCGGTCATGGACATGTTGATCGGTGAAGATACCAGCAATCCGCCAGAAGAAGTGGTTGAGAAACTTTCAAGCGACAACTATTACCGTGTGTTACTGCATCTTTCCATTCCGGTGTTTTTCTTTTCTCTGTTTTCGGTAGCTACGGCAATCGGAACTGTAGATATTCCACCTTGGGCGTTTCTGATGCTGACGTTGGGAGCAGGGACCGCAAGTGGCAGCGGTCTGACAGTCGGACACGAACTGGGTCACAAGCAAAACCCGGCTGATCGACTGGGCGCCAAACTTGTCAACGCCCTAACGGGATATGCGCATTTCTGCATCGAGCACAATCAGGGCCATCATGTAATGGTCGCCACACCTGAAGATCCAGCTTCTGCTCGTTTCAATGAAGGTATTTTCCAATTTGCATTACGGGAAATTCCGGGAACTGCTGTGCGTGGTTGGGAATTGGAGGCGCGGCGTCTGGAGAAAAAGGGTCACGGATTTTGGACCTGGCGAAATGATCTGCTGCAAGGATATGCCATTGCAGGACTGATCGCGGGGATGTTGATCACCCTTTTCGGTTGGATCATGATCCCATTCCTGATTATCCATCACATTGCCGGCTGGTTGCAATTAACGTTCGCAAACTATGTCGAGCATTACGGTTTGAAGCGCGAGAAAAAGCCGAACGGGCGTTATGTGCCTTGTGTGCCGATTCATTCGTGGAATACCAACCACATCGTGTCAAATCTGATGTTGTTTCATCTTCAACGGCATTCGGATCACCATGCCAATCCAATGCGTCCTTACCAATCTTTGCGGAATTTTGATGAATTGCCGCGTCTTCCCAGCGGATATCCGGGAAGTTATGTGCTTGCCCTTTTCCCGCCGCTGTGGTTTCGAGTTATGAATCCGAAAGTGTTGGATTGGGCTGGTCATGATATGAGCAAGATCAACACAGGTTCCTAGAATCAGAAAAATGGAAGACCGAGGCACGAGGGGGTAGGCAATATGATCAAGGAAGTAGGATTACCGGTCGCGCTTGCGATTATCATGTTTGGGATGGGGCTGGGTTTGACGGTGTCTGACTTCACCCGGGTGTTTAGAAGGCCGAAAGCCTTTGTGGTGGGTGCATTCCTCCAGATTGTCAGCTTGCCAATACTTGCAATATTGATCGTATCTGTTTTTCCTTTGTCAGCTCCTTTTGCCGTTGGGATGATGATCCTGGCGGCCTGTCCTGGCGGGGTAACTTCAAATATTCTTACTTATATCGGCAAGGGTGATGTGGCACTTTCGGTTTCACTTACGGCTGTCATAAGTCTCGTCGGATTCATAACAGTTCCGCTGATTACCGGTTGGGCATTGAACAATTTCATGGGTGAGGCTGCCCCTGATTTGCCGATAGCGAAAACGATGATTGGAATCCTTCTCATTACGACTGTTCCGGTAATCCTCGGAATGATTGTTCGCAAGCTCAATGCTGGATTTGCCGACAGGGCTGAAAAAATATTTGGACCTTTGTCGATGATTGTTTTCATCGTGGTGGTAGTTGGAGCATTAATAGCAGAACGCGAAAATGTCGTGACCTATATTGTGCAAACCGGCGTCCCGGCAGTGGCGCTGAATGTGGTTACGATGGCACTGGCTGGTGGCGTTGCTGCCGCCCTGGCAATACCAGCTGATCAAAGAACCGCGATTACACTTGAATGCGGATTACAAAATGCAACTCTTGGAATAACTGTCGCTGTGACACTGCTTGGACGTACCGACATATCTGTGCCGGTGGCAGTATATGGTCTCTTGATGCTGTTTACCGGATTTGGGTATGCAATTTGGGCCAGGTCACGCAGCCAGCCGACATAACAATCTTTTAAGTATCAGCTTTGCCTATAGTGCCCGATAAAAAAGGCCTGCCCATCCGGACAGGCCCATTTCAATTGAATATTTCATGGGTGGCTTATTTGCCTTGCTTTACAATTACAGGGGTTAACAAGTCGCCGAAATTCCCGTTGCCGCAATGGTGACGTGCTGAGCGGATCAACTCAACGGATACTCCCGCTTCTACTGCCTTCATGACAGATTGATTGAGGCGATGCAGATCGTTTGCAACCATCCGGATAGCTGCCTGCTCATCATTTGACATGGCTGATGCCATTTCCTCTGAACGTTCTTTGACGGGGGGTTTGGTACTCATTTTTTGGCTCCTATTGCCCGGATTGCAGGAATTACCGGACTAGTTTCTGATTGAGAACAGAATTACTGTAATTTTTTTACAGAGCAACGAAAAAGTGGCACCATTTTCACTGAAAACTGCTAATTTGAGGTGATTTTGTAGGTTTTTTGACACCGCATTGTGTAAATCTGTAAAAAATTGTAAATTCGTGGTCAGGTAGTCGTAGCACGGCTTTTGTCTTTATCACAATCAAGAGTTCAACATGGCAGATCAAAAAATCTTTGCAGGGCCACGGATCAGGCGCATACGTGCAGGACTTAATCTAACCCAAACCGCAATGGCTGAGGAATTGGGTATTTCGGCAAGTTATCTCAATCTGATTGAGCGTAACCAGCGTCCCCTTACTGTCCAGTTGTTGTTGAAACTAGCAAGTACCTACAAGCTTGATCTGGACGAATTACAAGGGGCAGGTGATGAAAACCTGCTCAGTCAGTTGAAGGAGGCATTTTCTGATCCTTTGCTGGTCGGTGAAATTCCTGATCGTTCCGAGTTGATAGAATTTACAGAAGCTACGCCAAATGTTGCCTCGGCGATGGTGAAACTTTATCGTGGTTACCGGGAATCGCTGGACCGCCTTTCCGGCCTTTCAAGCATGATGGCGGAAGAGGGGTCGGATGCTTTCGCGACTGCAGCGCGCCTTCCGGTTGATGAAATGCGGCAGGCTATCGAACAACGTTCTCCATATATTCCCGCCATTGAGCAAGCGGCGCAGAAACTGCTTGATCAACTCGATCTCAGCGATGGAATTCTTGCGGGGATGCGTCGATGGCTTACCCGCGAACACGGTTTGATTGTGCAAATTATGCCAGTTGAAGCCATGCCGGATTGGCGAAGACGTTTCGACAAACATTCCAATCGCTTGTTGATTTCGGAGCGTCTTTCGCCTGCGGACCAGCTTCAGGAAGTGGCTTTGGAAGTTGCTCTGCTTGCTGAAAGGACAATGATTGAGGAAGAAGTCGGGTTTCTCAAGTTGACGTCCGATGAAGCAAGAAGACTTGCACGTTTCGAATTCGCGCGATTGCTGGCGCTTGCAATGATCCTGCCTTATGAAAAGTTTTTGGGAATAGCGCGGCGACTGCGGTATGATGTTAATCTGTTGCGTTCGCGGTTCGGAGTTACGTTTGCTCAAGCCTCCTGGCGGCTCACAATGCTGCAGAAGTCAGGCCATAATGCGGTACCGTTCTTTGTAATGGAAACAGATGCTGCGGGAAACAGGATCAGGCGAGCAGGAGCAAACGGTTTTCCGGTTACAAGGTTTGGTGGAGACTGCCCAAAACTCGTGGTTCATCAGGCATTTGGCAGTCCAGGGCAAATTTTTGCCGAGGCGGTGGTTACACCACAGAATGCAAAATTTATTGTAATTGGCCGTACCATCGAAGGATTGAGATCGGGATATTTTGATCGGCCTCAACGAACCGCGCTTTTGGTGGGATTTGATATAGCTCATGCTGCAGAAGTGATCTACGGCGACGGGTTGATTGGTGACAATGCAAGAGAACCGGTTCCAATCGGGCCAGGATGTCGGCTTTGCGAAAGGCCCGGCTGCATAACCCGTGCCCATCCGCCACTGACGCGGCCTCTGGGTCTTGATGAAATGGTTCGCGGCGTATCTGCCTTTGATTTCCAGTAAATCTCGTCAGCTATTAGCCACGAGGAGGTCTGAATAGATAGACAACAAGCCATACCGGTACAATTACCATCGATCCGAGAATGATGTTGGGCATTGCCCATTTGAAACCCTGTTCCAGTTGAAGCATGACATTTTCAGGAGTCATACCCAATTCGAGCAGAATTTGCTCTGCTGACAAGTCCAGTTTTGTAAGGAGAGCACCAGTGATCAATGATGCAATACCAATCTTGATAAGTGTCGATAACGCCTTGAGCATATTCAGCAGTATAACCCGTCTGCGCCGAAACTAATAGATTCTTCGATGATATGGAATAGTCACCAATATTGAGTCAGGAAGATATCCCGGCTCATAACTGACCGAGCAATGCCAGCTAGGTTCAATTGGATATTTGTTCCAACTCTTCCGCTTGAACCTCTTCGGTTTCGGGTGGCGCGGTTTTTGAGTACTTCAGTGAAACAAGCGGCGCTTTCAAAGTGCCGCCGATGAATAATCGCTCCGGTTCTGGACCGTCCTCAGTAATTTCCTGGGCACGAAGAGCCAGATTTCCTTGTCTCAAATCCACGCGGCCGATCATTTGGATGACAGCATTGGCGCTGTCGATGGAAGACTGAGATATGGACGCAATTCCGTTGCTGATGAAAAACCTGAATTCAGAGGTTTCAAAGCTGGTTCCTTGTCCGAGGACAATTTCATTTGAATTGCCATCTGTATTGTTGAAAGAGCCGGAAAGAAGTCCTGGAATATCTATTCCTACGATGGATCCGTTTGACAAGTTTGCGTTAACCGATCCGTTCAGACCGTTGGTATTCAACATACTGGTCAAACTCTTTCCTCTAAGGTTGGCGCTAAATGTGCCTTTTCCAGTAAGACTGATCGACCGGTCAGGAAAGATGTCAGAGACTGCCGCCGCATCCACATCGGTAGCCGTAAGGTCCATCAATATGAGAGGGTTATCTTCCTCTAGCCGTTTTCCGATCCGGGCAATCAATGTTCCGCCCAAAGCCTGGGAATCGCCGATATCGAACGTCCAATTTTCTCCCGTAACATTCAAGGCAGCTGCAACTTCTTCTAACTCGATAATTCCTGCATCAATGACATTTGCGGACATCCTCAAATCCACCTTCAAGCCATCTGTGTTGTCGTTGGTGGAGGTCAGCTGTTCAATTTTTTCGATTTCCTGAGCCAGAAAATCGGACAAATCAATGGTGTCGAATGCCAGCGTACCATTGAAGGCTGCATTGCCGACCTCGTCTCTGGTCAGGCTGAGCACGCCGGTTGCGGAGTGGCCTGATATATTTACATTTGTGTCAGCCAAACGGACCGATTCAGTTGTGGCCTCAATACTACCGGTCATTTCAATCGACCCTGGCAAGTTTAGTCCGGCCAATTCAGCAACAAGGAACTCAGAAAAACGCTTTAATGATGGGGTTCTGAGTTCGAGATTTCCCTTTACAAAAAGACTGGCCAGCATATTCGCTGTGCCGGAAAATGTAATCCTTGCCGGCGCGCTTTCAAATTGTAGGCTGACGTTAGATTCGCCACCCGCCATCAATCTAAGCGGATCGGAGATTTCGTAACTCGAAATGACATTCTCTCCGTGCCAAATGGCCGTGCTGTCAACGATTGCGGCTTCGCTTGTCGAGGGCCACTCCACTGTTCCATTGATGCTGGTAATGTCGTCTGTTTGTCCAGTGATTGTATCCTCGTACCGAATTATGCCGTCAACGATAGAAAAAGTGCCGAGTGTCGCTGATTGCGGATCGGGTGCATCTGAATTCTGGATGTGTTTGACGGTGGATTGAAAAGCTTTATTCAACTTGCCGGATTTGAAATTCCAGTTGGAACTCCCATCGGAATATACTTTCATGTTCAATTGGGGGCGTACCAGACGATATTGAGTGATTTTTATTTCCCCGAACAGGGCGGGCAACAAGTCAAGTTGCGCCTGTACTTTGCTAACATTCAAAAGCGGTTCTTCGCCAGGATTGGCCAAAGGATCAGAAATCGAGAGATCGCTAATTTCGACACCCAGGAATGGATTGAAAGCAACGCCGGGATCTCCACGGAAAGATACGTTGCGTCCAGTAAGACTTTCGAGTTCGTCAAGGATGTAACTGCGTACCGTTCCCGAGGAAACAAACAAAGGCAGAGAGGCTACTATTCCGGCAAGGAACAGCAAAAGAACTGCCATCGAAATCACGAGACGTTTCATACATTACCCCAAAAATCGCAGTAAAACATTTCATGTCTTTCAAGTTGCCTATCCGGAAAGACATTTTCACAGCGTTGTGATTCACGTTAGCAGACGCACGCGGGTTGTGGCTATAGGTGGAGTTCACACTTTACCCAGAAACGTTGTACCTGTATTCAGTCCATTCGGGAAAGCAACACTAATAAGCTGGCGAAAAAATGGAAAACAAACTTCTTTGGACACCATCGAAAAAGCAAATTGAAGATAGCCGGCTGACTGACTTTGCGCGATACGCAACTCAACGCACAGGTAAAGGATTTGATGATTACGGAGCTCTTCACACTTGGTCATGTCAGGATGGCGGCGAGTTTTGGGATGTATTCTGGGATTATGCGAGTATTGCCGGTGACAAGGGTAGAAAAACAGTAGCAATTGAATCGAAAATGCCCGGCGCTTCCTACTTTCCGGACGCCAAATTGAACTATGCCGAAAACCTGTTGAAATTTTCCGGAGACGAGGAAGCAATCGTTTTCAAATGTGAAGATAAACCCGAACGGCGAATTTCCCGTAATCAGCTCAGGAATATGGTTTCCCGTTATCAGCAGGCCTTTCGCAATGCTGGGCTTTCAATCGGGGACAGGGTAGCAGCAATGCTGCCCAATATGCCTGAAACAATCGCCGCAATGCTTGCGGTGACTTCCATGGGTGCAATATGGTCATCGTGTTCGCCAGATTTTGGCGTCAAGGGAGTTGTTGACAGATTTGGACAAATTGCTCCCCGGTTTTTCCTGGCTTGTGACGGGTATTGGTATGCCGGAAAACGCATCGAAATCGCAGACAAACTTGCGGAAATCGTTCCAGCACTGGCTGCTGACCAGACAATCATAGTTCCGTTACTGGAAGTTGCTGATGATGTTGCTGCCGGGTTGGATCGCACGGTTACGCAAGAGGAGTTTGTCAGCAATTTTGATCCACAACCGGTAGTATACGAGCGGGTTAAATTTGCACATCCGCTTTACATCATGTTCTCGTCTGGAACTACGGGGATACCGAAATGTATTGTTCATTCTCATGGTGGTTCCCTGATGCAGTTGATGAAAGAGCAACAATTGCATGTCGGGATGACTGAAGGGGATCGCGTCTTTTTCTTCACAACGTGTGGCTGGATGATGTGGAACTGGCTCGTAACCGTTCTAGCAAGTGGTGTAACGCTGATGCTCTATGATGGGTCGCCATTTTTCCCGACACCTTCTGCAATGTACGATTTTGCCCAACAAGAGAAGTTTACGCTTTTCGGAACCTCGGCCAAGTTTATTGATGCGAGCCGGAATGCAGGCTTGAAGCCGGTTGAAAGTCACGATCTTTCCAGTGTCAGGATGATTTGTTCCACCGGATCTCCACTTGCGCCGGAAAATTATGAATATATCTACTCGGACATGAAACCGGATGTACACTTGGCATCGATGTCCGGCGGAACAGATATTATGGGGTGTTTTGTATTAGGTGTTCCCTGGCTTCCGGTCCGCAAAGGTGAGATTCAAGCAGCAGCGCTTGGCATGGATGTTCAGGTCTGGGATGATGAAGGGAACCCAATGTCTGAAGGAAAGGGCGAACTGGTCTGTGCACATGCATTTCCCTCCATGCCTGTTGGTTTCTGGAATGATGAGGATGGAAGCAAGTATCACGGCGCCTATTTCGACAAATACCCAAATGTCTGGTGCCACGGTGATTTTGCTGAATGGACGAAAACCGGTGGGATGGTTATTCACGGCCGTTCGGACGCTACCCTGAACCCTGGTGGTGTCAGAATTGGAACCGCCGAAATCTACAACCAGGTCGAACAACTGCCGGAAGTTGAAGAGGGACTTTGCATAGGACAGCAATGGGATAATGATGTTCGTGTTGTGCTGTTTGTCCGGTTGGCGGAAGGGCTGTCCCTGTCAGATGAATTGGTTACGCAAATCAAGCAAAAGATCAGAACCGGTGCTTCGCCCCGCCATGTACCTTCAAAAGTCATACAGGTATCAGATATTCCCAGAACCAAGTCCGGAAAAATAACCGAACTTGCGGTGCGCGATGTTGTACATGGCCGTCTTGTTAAGAATAAGGAAGCCCTTGCGAACCCGGAAGCGCTGGCCCTGTTCGTTGATTTAAAAGAACTTTCTGAGGATTATTGATTAACAAATTCTGACGACGAAATTAACTGTGATTGAACAGATGAGCAAAAGTATCCGTTTTTTAACCGGTTTGGTAAGGTTTTGTTAACAAATGAAGTGCATGGTGATCTTAACAAAGGCCTAACAGTCTTTATCGAGATTTAAACGTGCAAGTGCTCTCACACTTTTAAATTATTCAGCTCCGGTAATCCGTTACCGGAGCTTTTTTTTGCCTTTGGTTAACCGTATCAGTCAGCCAGAACTCTTTGGGTAGGGAACTGAACATGGGCAATTGTACCATTGCCCGGTTCGCTTTCGAGCTCAAAGAAAGCGCGGTTTGCCTCCACCAATGCTTTTGTCAGGGGAAGACCCAGACCGGTTCCTTCGGGGCTGTTTTCCTCGACTGCATGGACCTGGCGGAATGGTTTCATTGCCATTTCGATTTCATTTTCAGTCATGCCGTTGCCAGTGTCGCGAACCCTTAATGCCACTTCGCCGTTTGTTTCATATACAGTTGAAACAATAACCTGGCTGTTGGCCTCTGAGTACTTGATCGCATTTGATACCAGATTGAGTATTACCTGGCGGATGCTTCGTGGGTCTGCGACAACCTTGGGAACAGCCCTGGAAAGGGAAGTCCGGATTATGGTCCGGTTGGCATTTGCTTGAGGTTGTAGAAGCGCGACGGTTTCAGCGATAAGCTCATTTAGATTTACTGCTTCAAATGTGAGATCGAGCTTGCCAGCTTCGATCTTGGAAAGATCCAGAAGTTCATTAATGATTTCAAGTACATGTACGCCTGATCTGCGAATATCGCGAAGGTATTCCCGATATCGTTCGTTTTCAATCGGACCAAACCGTTCTTCAATCATGACATCCGAAAACCCGATGATTGCATTGAGTGGAGTCCTGATTTCATGGCTAACCTGAGCGAGGAATTCAGACTTCTGCTCACTTATTTTTTCTGCCTTCCGTTTAGACTGGATGAGTTCCTCTTCGGTCTTTTTCCAACTGGTGATATCCCGGATCACAGCGCATAGTTTACCCGTTTGCTCCATTCTCGCGATTGTCAGAAAGACCGGAATCATGCCGCCGCCATACTCTCGGGCAATTGCTTCTTCCCCGTCATTGATCAAGCTGTCAAACCCAGGGGTAATAATGCTTTCAACGTATTGCCGGATTACCGGTTTGCTTTCTTCCGCAAAAAGGTATTCCAGATCGCGGTCTATTGCAGCGTCAAAGTCCAGGCCAAAAAGTGCTTCGGCCGATGGGTTGATTGAAATGATTTTTCCTTCTTCATCCATAAGGATAATGCCGTCAGCTGTTGTATCCAGAATGCTCTGGACTTCGCTGACCCGGGTAAGTTCAAGGATATCCGGGGGGGTATCGTGAGGGGCGGAGAATAACAAAAGCAGAGCCTTTTCTCCGACCCATGGCACCGTATGCAGAACGGCATCTATCCTTATCCTGTTGCCATCTGACCTTTTTATAAATTGCCCGTTTCCGTCGTCGGAATCCAAAAGCGAAGAAATTCCTCCGGCCTTAACCAGTTCTTCAAGTGAAGAATACCCACATGCCTCAAGCAGCGGTGGATTTGCGTAGAGGGTTTTGCCATCGCGGTATACGATTACCGCAACAGGCAATTTATCCAGAAGCGATGTGTCGACCTGTTTTTCCGCACGGCCTTCAGGCTGTTCATCATCTGCATCATCCTCAGGCTTGCCCTGCAGGTGTTCACGCACCGCTTTTAACGCATTGCGTTCTGTTTTGGACAGGGATTCGCGAGGATCATCTTCCTTGGTCCTCGCGAAGGGAACGATGTTTGATGGATGGATGGCCTCATCACCCTCATTTGTTTGCTGGTCCTCATCTTCAACAATCTGCTGGGCAAATTTTATTTCAGGCTCATCGTCATAGTCTGCATTCTTGTCAGGTTTGCCTTCGGCATTTGGTCCAGCAGTTTCGAGTTTTTTGCCGGTGGATCCGGGATCATATTGAAGGTCTGCCAGTAATATTTTCCCGTATCCGCGAAATCCTTCAAAATTGCGATCGGGGCCAAAAACTGGCAATGCAGCGAGGTTGACCGGTACAACTTTTCCTGTATCTCCAACCGGCCATAGTACGATTTTTCCAGACCATGTATCTTTTTGCTCAAGCAGGCTGGCAATGACATTGTCTTTGTCAAAACCAAGCGCGTCTGCGATATCCCGCCAATGGAGCCCGACTATATCTGCAGGGAGGGAACCAACAGCATCCGCCAATTCTTCTGATACAAAGGTGAATTTACTATTTTCATCGACTGTCCAGGCGAACCGGACGGAGTCACCGCTATTGGATGATGCGGATGTTTTTTCAGATTGTTCAGGCGTAATCGCGGAGCTAATGGAGTCCATTTCCGCGATATCTGTTTTTTTTGCAGTTTCAGAAGCAGAAAGCTCTTCGGTTTTGCTGTCTTCCTGAAGATTTTGAATCTCGGGTTCCGCTTTAACGTTTAGCTGGTCTTCAACTAGGTCCAGGTCTTGCGGGATATCCTCCGGCCCGGCTGTTTGGGGAAGTTGTTTTTCCGTTAAGCCTGGCACCGGGATTGAATCTGCTTCCAGAGGCGTGATCTCTGATAAAACTTCATCCTGATCCTCCGACACCCTCGCAATTACTACAAGATTTCGTCCGGGGTCTTCCGTTAGCCTTGCAAGGCCGATTGCAACGGGAATACCCTCGGCTGAACGAATGGGGCGCTTGATCAGGCGATCTTCCTCGGACTTCAATTCCGCAATTAGTTCTGCGAGGCTGTTTTCATCCGGCCCTAAATTTTCAAAACCTTCGGAACTGAATACCGGAAGACCGACATCATCTGAAATTGCGGCAGCATCTGCAAACCCTTCCAGAGAATTGATGGCTAATTGCGCAATCTTGTGCTCCCGGGCAGTATCATCTCCCGTGTCAACAAGATGAGTAATTTTGTATCCCAGACGTTCTTCGGGAAGTTCAAGACGCTCGATCTCGAATTGAAGCATTTGCGAACGCAGGCTGCGATTGATCCGGATACCGCGGGTAATACTTGCGGATTCACTCATTTGACCCACAGCATTGCCCAATTGACGTATCAGTGAATTTTCGCTGGATATCCGCATGGTCAGCAGATCAGCCAGACCTGTGCCGCCGAAAAGTTGGGCTCCTGCGGCATTTGCCCAGACGACTGCATCCAGATTTTCCGAGAATACCACTACAGGACGGGTTGTAAGGACGCAGGTTCGCAGGCTCGGTAATACCGACAAATCAAGATAGGACTGACTGTTTCCCTGCTTCATTTTACTCGTTACCAAATACGCCGGTTACGGACTCCACATTTCATCGTAAACAGAGTGTTAATACCCCTACAGCGACAAGGGGTCCACAAAGAAGCGGCAGTTCGCAAAATTCATTGGAGTCAGGGTTAATTCCGTATAGCGGCAATCCTGTGATCGGACCATCGCCCAAAAAGTCATATTTGACGCAACTTTCCCTTGCAAATACTTCTTGATAACCGTATTTCAGTCAAGCTCTGAAAAGAGGCCGTGCGGTTGTAGCTCAGTAGGTTAGAGCGCTAGATTGTGGCTCTAGAGGTCGGTGGTTCGAATCCACCCAACCGTACCATTTGCAATTTTCCACTTTCCTTCAAAATACAATGTGTTAGCTTCCCTGAATGGAAAAATTGCATAATAACTTTGAAGAAGTCGTCTCCCTGGATCAAGATCATTTCGTCCATCCCTGGGAAGGAATGGAATCGGCCGGAGAATACCGCCGGACTTTTGCGGAGGGTGCGGACGGGATTTACCTATATGATGAAAATGGCAAGAAATACATTGATGCGCCGGGGGGGATGTGGGCGGTTCAGGTAGGGTATGGTCGGGAAGACATGGCCGAGGCTATTGCAGAGCAAGCAAGGAAACTTCCCTATTTCTCGCCATTTACCTTGTCCAGTTCACCATCTGCAATTCTTGCAGGTGAATTGGCGAAGCGCACACCAGGCGATCTAAATAATGTGTTCTTCACGACCGGTGGATCTACCGCAGTTGATACAGCGATCCGGTTTGTACATTTCCGCAATAACATTCTTGGTAAACCGGATAAAAAAATTATCATTTCCCGCCAGAAAGCCTATCATGGAAGCACCTATCTGGCCGCCACCATGAGCGGTAAAGAGCGAGATAAGGGCTGGCTTGATCAGGAACAACGACTTGTCCATTTCCTGCCCAATGTAAACCCGTATTTACGTGGCGAGGGGCAATCTGTGGAGGCGTTTCTTGATGAGAAGATAGCTGATCTGGAAAATGCCATTCTTGAATTGGGGAAAGACAAAGTTGCAGCCTTTATTGCTGAACCCATTCTGGCTTCAGGCGGAGTGATTGTTCCACCGGAAGGATACCACAAGCAATGCCTCGAAATTTGTCGTAGACATGACATACTTTACATTTCAGATGAGGTCGTCACTGGGTTCGGACGTCTCGGGCACTGGTTTGCGTCCAATGATGTTTTCGGCATCGAGCCGGATATCATCACCTGTGCAAAGGGACTCACATCCGGATATTTGCCAATGGGGGCATGCATCATTTCCGACCGTGTCTACCATGAAATCACAGGCGATGGCTCGAAAGGCGCAACTTTCTCGAATGGGTATACCTATTCCGGTCATCCGGTTTGTGCAGCTGCGGCCTTGAAGTCCATGGAAATCATCGACGAGGAAAATCTGCTTGAGCATGTACAAACGGTATCTCCGCATTTTCAGAAGCGACTGCACGGACTTCGCGACCTGCCGATGGTAGTCGACACTCGCGGCGCGGGTCTGATGGGTTGTGTGGAATGTTCTTTGCCTGAAAGTTCGGGTACGCAACTCGGCAAGGACAAGGAAATCGGTGCTCTGATTGACGAGCATTGCCAGGAAATGGGACTAATTGTGCGGCCACTCATAAACATGTGCGTCTTCTCACCACCTTTGATTATCACCAAAGACCAAATTGATGAGATGTTCGATATTCTCGAAGCGGGTATTCGCAAGGCAGCCAAGGATTTAGGTATTTGATACAATGCCTTGCTGATCAATTCAGGATTACCTGCTCAAATGACATCCTGCCCGATAGGTATGATTGAACGCGTCCAGTTCTGGTCAGCGAAAATATCCTTTAGGCGGTGCCGGTTATTCTCAAACCAGTCTTCAATGTCTCCCAACTCGTTGTCTCCAGCGAAATAACTGTCGATTAGTTCGTTCATTTTATCCCTTCCAAAGGAAGGAAAATGGCCCGCGTGAAAGATTTCCGCTTCAAGACCACGGATGCGTTCAAGCGTGTTTGCGTAGTCCTCCTTGTTGGAATGATAAAGCGCATCGAGTAACTCGCCATCATAAAGCGCATCGCCAGTAAACAGGGTTTTGGTTTTGGTCTCCCAAAGTCCGATTGAGCCGGGTGAATGGCCGGGTAAATGGAGGATTTGATAAGCTTTATCTCCAAGATCAACCACATCGCCTTCATCCAGGTAACCGGTCAGCTGCGCAGGCTTCACATGAAAGGTCTCGGACTTGAAGTCCGGGTGTTTTTTCAGATCAATAATTCCAATTCGGGTCCAGGCACCTTCGTAGACCATTTTTTCATTGGTAGGATTGGCGAGAATCTCCGCTTCAGCTGGATGACCTAATCTATCGTCAAATTCGTGGAGACATCCTGAATGGTCAAAATGGCAATGGGTAACGATTGCCTTGATCGGGCGGTCGGTTTCACGCATCACCCACTCTTTCAAAGGATCGAGGCCCATGCCAGTGTCGATAACGAGGTCAAAGTCCCGCCCCTTCACGTGCCATATGTTGCAACGCATAAAATTGGCAACACCGGTCTCCTGAATGAGGGAAATGTCGTTGGTAAGTCTGAAGGTTTTGTAACTCATTTACCAGATGGCTCCGGCATTGACCTGAATATCTTCATTGGTAAGGGCAGGGGCCGCATCAGAACAGCAAAAGGCAACCAAATTCGCAATCTCTTCCGGCTGCACTAGCCGCCCTTGAGGGTTTGAACCATGTAGCTTTTCCCGCGCCTGTTCCTGTGTAGTGCCTCTGGCTTTAGCATGGCGCAGTGTTGCGCGCTCCATCATCGGCGTGTCGATCCAGGTGGGGCTGATAGAAATGCAGGTAATATTGTTTGGTGCACCTTCAACGGCGACCGCTCTCGACAACCCGTTAACACCCGCCTTTGAAGCGCAATAGGCGGAGTAACCCGATGCACCAACATGCGCGGCAGTAGAGGAGATATTGACAATACGGCCGTGTTTTTTTGCAACCATGCCCGGAAAAACCGCCCTGATCATGCGGAATACTCCATTCAGATTGATATCTATCTGCTCAAACCACGAATTGTCCGAATGTCCGTCGATTGCCGCTTCATGATAGATGCCGTGGGAGTTCACGAGAATGGTTGGCGTGCCGAACCGCTCTTCCACTTCTTTCACAAATGAGGAAATCGACTGATCATCGGACACATCCAGTTTTCCAATCCACACATCGCAACCCAAGACGTTTCGTGTAGCGTCTGCTGTCTCGGGATCATTTGCGCCCCGTCTTGAGCCGACGGCTATGCGAATGCCCGCCGCTTGAAGTGCCGCCGCTGATGCCAATCCGATGCCGGTCAGTCCTCCGGTGACAATCGCAACCCTTCCGGTCAAGAAAGTGCTTTCTGAACAAGGCGGTGGAAATGATGGATCGCATGTTCACCGCGGCCGGACCGGTCCGGATCGACAATCATTGGTCCCTGGCTGTATCCTTTTGATTTCAAGCCGCGCTGAACACTTTCACACAGGTTGATATCCTCAGGTACCAGCACATCGGCCGTATAGTCTGCTCGTTCCTTGTTGTATTTACCGGTTACCGACAGCGAGTGTCCTCCAAAATCGGATTGTTCGAGGCCAATAGGTCTGACGGTAGAAATGTTCAATTCTTCTGAGCCGGGCAAGGTGTTAAATGTGGTATTTGGCCATAAAAACCAGAAAGCGGATTGCAGGTATGGGTCATCATCAGTCAAGGAATAGGCGGAATTATCCTTGCGGATATCCTGCCCCAATTGTCTTGCCCACAAACCGAAAATGTCGTGCTGGTAGGTATCCATGCAAATAAGGTTAGCAAAATCGGGGTGCGCGTGATCACAGTGATAACACTCAACATAGTTGTCCACTACGACTTTCCAGCCCGCATCAATTCTGGTTTCTCCAAGACCTCCTTCGACCGGTGATTGGAGCTGATCGAAAAACGGAATTTTCTCGCGAATGTCCTTTTCCAAATCTCCGGCCTGCTCCTTCAGCGAGGTTGCGTCCGGATCCAGATTGATAAATGCACAATCAAGGAACATCTCAAGTCGGATTTGTTTCAGTGAAAAATCAGCCTTGTTGAAACCAGGTCGTTTGTCGGAGCGGGGAGCTCCGCGCAAATTGCCTTCACGTTCGAACGTCCACGCATGATAGGGGCAAACGATCACGCTTCGAACGTTGCCACTTCCTTGCGAGAGCAGTTCGTGGGCACGGTGCTGACAGACATTGTAAAACGCCCGCAGCTCGCCATCGCCGCCCATCATGACGAAGACATTTTGATCACATATCTTGGCGGTTACATAATCACCCGGCTTTTCGAAATAGCTTTTATGCGCAATGTACTGCCATGTTCTGTAAAAAATCCGTTCTTTCTCTATCTCGTAAACGGCTGGATCCGTGTAGAGATAGGATGGGAGGGTGAAAGAATTTTCAGGTTCTTCAACCAGAGGTTTATCATAAACGCTCAGTCTGTCGGGTGTATCCAGCATGATTGTCTCCTCGGGTTTGTTTCACGGCTATTTCTTTAGATTTTTGTGTTCATCGCTTTCATGATGATGGAACGGTCAATTTCTCCTGTCAATTTGCCGGATGCATCAACAACCGGCAAGGCGTTGTCTGTATCAGCAACAATATCAATCAAACTGTCAATTTTTGCCGTTTCGGAGACCGACTGCTCACCTTTCTTCAAGGTCTTGCGTTTGCTTGGCCTCATCACCTTGCCCGCTGACAACACCTTGTAGCGCGGTACATCCTCGGTAAAATCCGCGACGTATTTGTCAACCGGATTGGCAACGATCTCTTCGGGGGTGCCGAGCTGGGAAATAGCGCCATCCTTCATGATCATGATATGGTCGCCCATCTTTATGGCTTCCAGAAAATCATGCGTGATGAAGACCATGGTTTTCTTGAGCCTAGCCTGCAGGTCAAGCAGTTCATCCTGCATTTCACGGCGAATTAAAGGATCAAGTGCAGAGAATGGTTCATCAAACAACAAAATCTCCGGGTCGACTGCCATTGCACGTGCCAGACCAACACGCTGCTGCATGCCACCGGACAATTCTCTCGGATAATGGTTGGCCCATCCATCAAGGCCGACAAGCTTGATTGTCTCCATCGCACGGGCGTAGCGTTTTTCGCGCCCTTCACCTCGCACTTCCAGACCATAGGCAACATTGTCGATTACTTTTCTGTGCGGAAACAAGCCGAAATGCTGAAACACCATCGCCATTTTATTGCGCCGAAGGTCTTTCAGTGCCGAATGGGAGACCTTGGTGATATCTTCACCGTCAATCAGAACTTGGCCTTCGGTCGGGTCAATCAGGCGGGAGAGACACCGAACAAGTGTTGATTTACCTGAACCGGATAATCCCATCACAACAAAGGTTTCGCCCTCTTCGACCTTAAAGGACACATCTTTAACGGCAACCACATGGCCGGTTTGTTCCTGGATTTCCGCTCTTGAAAGCGACCGGTCCATGGTGCGCAAAGTTCGTTCCGGGTTTGAACCGAACACTTTCCAGATGTTGTTGCATACAATTTTTGGCTCAGTTGCCATGAATTTCCCTCTCCCCCAACAGCAAGTAGCAGCTATCAAAACATAAAACTACAGCTTGCCATACGATGCAACCAACGACTTTTGGGATTTGGGAACAATTCACCGTCCAGCGCTTGTTTATTCGACAAATTGGAAATAACATCCAGCCGATCGGGAGGGATTTGAGCTTATGACAATGGCAGAAGGCGTGATAAAAACGCGCACCTTGTTCACCTACCGTGGGCATGATTTTACAGTGCTTGCGCTCTCAATCCTCGGGTTTGTTTTTTCTCTTCTGATTTACGCAGTATTTGCCAATTCGTTCCAGTTTCCACAATGGATCATTGACGGATTTCCCTTTGTTGAAAAAGTAAATGAAGTCCAAGCCTGGATGGAGGAAAACGTTCGACATATCACCCGGGCAATTTCTGATGCTGTGAGAGTACCGCTTGACTGGCTCGAAGAGACACTTTGGGAATTGCCTTGGTTATTTGTGTTGCTGTTTTTCCTGGTCCCTTCCATTGCTTATGGCGGCCTGAAACTTGGCTTGCTGACAATTGTCGGTGTGCTTTTTTGGGGAATGGTCGGCATGTGGTACGAGGCTATGTCAACCTTGAGCCTCATGGCTGTTTCAGTAGCGCTATCAGTTTTACTGGGGCTTTTTCTGGGTGTTCTTGCCTCGCAGAATGATCGGTTTGAAGCGTTCTTGCGGCCCATTCTGGATACGATGCAAACCATGCCGGCCTTTGTTTATCTGATACCTGCGATATTCTTTTTTGGCATCGGTGCTCCTTCAGCAACATTGGCTATTGTCATTTATGCCCTGCCGCCGGCGGTTCGATTGACAAGTTTGGGCATACGGCAAGTCCCTTCAACAACCGTGGAAGCTGCGCAAAGTTACGGTTCCACGCGTTGGCAAATGCTCAGCAAGGTAAAAATTCCGCTGGCGTTACCGTCAATCGTGCTTGGCATCAACCAAACCATCATGATGGCACTTGGGTTAGCTGTTCTTGCTGTCTTCATCGGCGCTGGCGGTCTGGGAGAGCAGGTCTGGAAAGCGCTCACAAAACTCAAGGTGGGATGGGCATTTGAAGCCGGTGTATGCATCGTTTTCATGGCAATTATTCTGGATCGGTTGACCTATGCCATTAGCGGTCAGGCGAAAGGAGTAGCAAGCCACTATGGATCAGGTCCAAGATTTCATTTGTTGCCACAAAGCTGGGATGAATCGCCGATTGCAACCGCGATCGAAAAGCCGATTGGACATGTTTGGGATTTGATCGGTAAAATCGGATTGGCAGTAACCTCAGCGGTGGCAAGAGGCGTCGGTTCTGTCAAAAAGGAAACAGGGGAATGGTTGGCACAAAGACCATTTTTTGTGGTTGGCAGTTTGCTATTGATTGCCGTTTATTTACTGGGTGGAACTGTAAATTGGATGAACACATTTCCCGGTTGGCTTGAAATTTCCTTCCGGGAAGCGATGGATTCCGCGATAGACTGGCTCACTGTCAACCCGACTTTTATTGTTATAACAAAATTTATTCGCTCAGCTGTCTTTCTTTATCTACTTGATCCTCTCGATAGATTCCTGGCCGGATTGCCTTGGTGGTATGTGATGGCTGCGTTGGGACTGATTGTCTGGGTTTCCACGAGCTGGCGTTTTGCATTGGTGACTTTGGTGTTCCTGTTTTTTCTCGCAGCGGCCGGGTTGTGGGAAATATCGTTGTTTACACTGGCAGGAACTTCGGTGTCTGTTCTGATTTGCCTTATTGTTGGAGTCCCGTTGGGCATCGCAGCGGCATATTCAAAACTAATGGATTCTATTTTGCGACCCATTCTGGATGCAATGCAAACGCTGCCAGCGTTTGTGTATTTGATTCCGGCGCTGTTTTTCTTCGGTGGAAACAAGACCACAGCCGTTATTGCGACCGTGATCTATTCAATTCCTCCAGTTATCAGGCTTACGACACTAGGACTTCGACAATTGCCGGTGGAAATAGATGAAGTCGCGAATTCTTACGGGTCAACAACGTTACAGACACTATTCAAAGTCAAACTACCGATGGCATCTCCGTCAATTATGCTGGGGCTCAATCAATCCGTTGTCATGGCCCTTGCCATGCAGGCAATTACCCCACTTGTTGCTGGCCTGGGATTGGGGAAAGAAGTTTACGATGCCATGAATGTTGCCAATATGGGCAAAGGACTTGCAGCAGGAATTGGAATTGTATTGCTGACGATCATGCTTGACCGGATGACGCAGGGCTGGACCCGGAATCAGAGACGAGCACTTGGTTTGTGAACAGTCGGGGTCGTATTGCGAATAGACATATCATAGGCAAAGTGATTAAAATCGTAGAATGCTGGAGGAATTATCCAGAAAATTACCCCGGATTAACCGGGAAAATTTGGTTTAAAGGGAGAGAGAGAACCATGAAACTAAACAAAACTATTTCAGCTATTGGCAGTGCAGGCATTTTGAGCCTGGGCCTGTCAATGACAGCACCAGCATATGCTGGTGGCGTTTTGAAGTCGGCGGTGAATGACTGGACCGGCGGCGCAGTAATGTGTGAAATCGTACACCAGATTGCTGAACGCGAACTCGGCTACAAGGTTAAACGAATTACTATGCCATCCGGCCCAGGCCGCGATGAAGCAATTCGTTCCGGTGACCTTGATTACGGTTGCGAACTTTGGCCCTCGTATTCAACAACGATCCAGAAATACGTCACGGAATTTGGCGGTGACGGTTCCATGTTGAAGATTGCTGATTCAGGCGTCGTTGGCGTTTCCAGCTATTACGTTCCGCGTTATCTGGTTGAAGGAGCTGATGCAAAGGCACCGGATCTCAAAACCTGGGAAGACATGAACAAGTATTCTGACTTGTTCAAGACACTGGAAACCGGTGAGAAAGGCCGTCTACTTGGTTGCCCGACAGCTGCTTGGCAGTGTGAAGATTCCAAGCGTGTAGAATTGCTTGGCCTGAATTATGCTGCCGTTGAGCTTGGCTCAGAAACCGCTCACTGGGCGGAGATGCAAGCTGCATACAAGCGCAAGGAGCCATTTATCGCCTATGCGTGGGAGCCACACTGGATTCATGCAACGCTTGATCTAGTCAAAGTCGAACTGCCGGCGCATTCAGCAGAAAAATGGCCGGCAACAGGTTGGGCAGAAGACGTGACCTTCAACTATGCCAATCCGAAGTTTGTTGAAGAAAATCCGAAAATGTTGAATCTGCTCACAAACTTCCGTCTATCCAATGAGGAGCAGGCGCCCATGATCCTAGCAATCGATGTTGATGGCAAGGAAATGAAGGATGTTGTTGACCAATGGCTTAGTGACAATGAATCAACCTGGAAATCTTGGTTAGGCTCAGACAGCTAAACATTACATATTTAAAAAGTTAAAGCCGCGAACCAGTTTCGCGGCTTTTTTAATCGGTTAAGTTCAGCTGGAGGTGAATAGATACCGGATGCCTTACATCAAAACCATATCAGAAGATGAAGCAACCGGTTCAGTTGCTGCAAATTACGAAGCATCCAAACGTACAGTCGGGGGCGTTTATGAAACCAGTCGGATAATCAGTACTTGGCCCGAACTACTAAAAGTAGAAGAGCAACGATATGCGACGGTAATGGTGAATACCCGCAGTCTCAGCCGGATGGAAAAAGAAGCAATTGCAGTTGCGGTCTCAAAACGAAATGAGTGCGATTATTGTCTGGTTCATCACTTGGACGCATTCCTGGAGGCGGGCGGAACCAGGGAATTGGCACATTTGATTTCTACTGGTGCCAAGGCTTCGGAATTACCGGAAAGGATTGGAGACATTCTTTCATTCGCACTTTCCGTTGACCCTACATCCGAGCCTGTCGAAGCCATGCAAAAAGCCGGTTTTAGTGATGATGAAATGCTGGAAATTATAATCATCGCTGGTTTTTTTCATGACTACAATTTGCGAGTGAACCGGTTTGGCCTACAGCTGGAGGACTGGTTTATTGAAAAAGAAAACCCGGCCTGAGCCGGGTTTGTAATTGTTTGGTTTACTTGGTCGTCAGGCTTCCGGGTTCCAACCACCAACGGCCTTAATCTCAAGAAATTCTTCCATGCCCCAGATGCCTCCTTCGCGACCATTTCCGGATTGCTTAAAACCGCCAAATGGTGCGCCGGATGATCGTGCCATGCCATTCATGTCAATCATACCTGAGCGCAACTGACGTGCAACGCGGTTGGCCTTTTCAGGATCTGCTGTTTGAACATAGTTTGTGAGGCCATAGTCAGTATCGTTCGCGATATTTATTGCCTCTTCTTCAGTATCAAATGGCATCATTGAAAGTACCGGGCCGAATATTTCCTCCTGCATGATGCGCATGTCATTGGTGCAATCGGCAAATACAGTTGGACGTACAAAGTATCCGCGGTTCAAACCTTCCGGGCGACCGAGGCCACCTGCAACCAGCGTTGCGCCGTCTTCCTTGATGCCGATTTCAATCAGATCCTGTACCTTGTCAAACTGCATCTTGCTTACAAGCGGACCAATGTGACGACCCTCACGGGAAGCGAGGTCAACAGATGTGGCATCAGCTGCAGCTTTTGCCTCTTCGACAGCCTGATCATAACGGGAACGCTCAACAAGCATGCGGGTAGGGGCGTTGCATGATTGACCGGTATTGTTGAAACACCTGATGACACCGCGTTTCACAGCCTTTTCGTCCGCGTCTGCAAATATGATATTTGCCCCTTTGCCGCCGAGTTCGAGGCTGACGCGCTTTAGTGTATCAGCTGCATTCTTGGTGATGGCAGTTCCCGCACGGGTTGATCCGGTGAAGGAAACCATATCCACATCTTTGTGCCCTGAAAGTGTGGTGCCCACACCCGGTCCATCGCCATTCACCATATTATAAACACCTGCAGGAACGCCTGCCTCATCCATGATTTGGGAAAATAATATTCCAGACATTGGAGACTGTTCGGATGGTTTAAGAATTGAAGTGCACCCAGTCGCAATCGCAGGAATTACTTTGAGAGCAATCTGGTTCATTGGCCAATTCCAGGGCGTAATCAACGCGCAAACCCCAATCGGTTCATGAATGATACGATCGTTTGGAGTGTCAGGCCGCAGTTCGCGCTCGAATTCATAGGTTTTCAGCGCATCGACAAATGCCTTGATATGTCCTGCACCTGCGCCTGATTGCTGGGTTTTTGACATGTCGACCGGAGCACCCATTTCTGCGGAGATCGTTTCACCCATTTCATCAGAGTGTTTCATGTACGTTTCGAAAATGGTTTCGACAAGCTCGAGTCGCTCTGCCTTGGATGATTTACTCCAAGAAGGGAAAGCGGATTTTGCAGCGGCAATGGCTGCCTCCGCATCTTTCTTTCCACCCAACGAGATTACTGCATATGCTTCTTCTGTTGAGGGATTTATAACCTCAAAATCAGTTCCGGAAACTGGAGAAACCCATTCGCCGTTAATGTAAAACTTTCGTGCGTCAATCATGTTCTAAACTCTTTATTGGTTCGCAATTTTTTGCCAACCTAGTTTAGTTTTGATGCGCGCGCCACCCGTAATTTCATGCGCTGGATATACCCAGTTTGAGGAACTGAAAATAGGTGCACCTAATTCAAAATTAGAGCTTGGCTGCAAGTTCTGTATTTTGCGGTTCCGGCTTCGTCAAAACGATGAAATCGGTTCCTTTTGCGCCGGTCTCGATGCTCAGGCCATTATCAGAGATTGCAATTGAAGAGCCCGGAGTAAGCAATCGCGAAATCTGGCGGCGAACCGGTTTCTCCATAACAACACGGGCCAACGCATCATGGATCGAACGCCGATCGGAAGTCGGATCAATCTCTGCGCCAGTTTGGAGCCCGATATCACGGTGAACCCGATCGTTCAGGCTAACATAGAGCCAATCGGTGCTCATCGAGTCTTTGTCGAAATTGGATGTGATCAACAAATGCGAACCGAGAGGGAGTTCCGGATTGGATATTGAGGCCGCCGCTTCATATATGGTTCTATGATGTTGGCGTACCAGCACACGTCCATTTGGCGGTTCTTCTTCACCCGACAGATTGTACAGTTTTTGTAGCAGAGCCTTGTTGACCTTGCCGTCTGCGTCGATACCGTTTGTTTTTTGAAACCGGACAATAGCAGCCCACGTTACAGGTCCCATAATGCCGTCGACTTCACCGGAATTGAATCCCAGTTTGTTTAGAATTCTCTGGGTATCGAGCAAATCTTCCTTTTGGGTTCGGCGGGTAAACAGGATCCGTGTTTTCAATTCGGGATTGGGTAAGAGTATGCCTAGGTTGCTTTTCCTGACAAAATCATTGACCCATATATCGTTTGAAGTTGAAACCTGCCAGACCCGTTCGGGTTGGGGGAGAAAATCATTCCCTATTTCCTGTGGCTCCTGAGGTGTTTGTTCAATAATTACATGGGCGCCCCGGGTGTCGAGATTGAACAATTGCCGTGCAAATGCGTGGGGTAGGCGCACACAACCGTGCGATGCAGGATAATCTGGAACACTATTGGATGAATGAAGTGCTATGCCAGACCAGGTGAGCCGTTGCATGAAAGGCATCGGAGCGCCGCTGTAAATATTCGAGCGATGATGGCGGTTTTTCTGGAGGACAGAAAACACCCCGGTTGGTGTTTCATGCCCACGTTTTCCAGAAGATATGTTGGATTGGGTAACCAGTTTTTTACCCCGGAATACTTTTAAATTTTGTTCTTCCAGAGAAACAATAATCTGCAGCGGATTTTTCTCAGCTGCTTTGGTTGTGTTTGAAACGGTAAAAGTTGCGATTGCAACAAGGGCAACGAGCCCAATTATTTTCCCACGGCGCATGATACTACTCCACTTACTGACACTCGCCGCGCCCCTCAAGTTTAGGTTAACACAGGAGCGCGTCCGGTGCCAAATTTACCGGATTCCCATTAGTGCTACTGTGCATCTCGTCACATGGCCGTTCTTGTTGACATCAGAGTGAAGCTGCCTGATTGTTCTTCGTGTCCAGAGGAGGGGTTATGTTCATATTGCTCAAAATTCTGCACTTGTTGGCATTGGTATTTGGCGGAGCAGCAAGTTTGGGGAACATTTATTTGCTGTTGTCTGCCGGACCTCATGATCTTGCTGCCCCTGGTTTCACCAATCAGCTTCGCAAACTCTATCGGCTTACTGCCCTGGTCGCGATTGGAGTATTCTGGCTTACCGGCGTGTTGATGGTTTTAGTCCCTCCTGGTTTCTGGGTTTCATCAATTGCATTTAATGCCAAAATCATGCTGGTGATCTTGCTCTCTATTTCAGTTCTGTTCATTAATTTCATGGCCCCTCGATGGGGTCGAACCGGTGGTCCGCCAGCATATCTGAAATTTCTTCACTGGATGAATGCAGCACTGATGTTGCTTGCCGTCGTGTTTGCTGTCGCTGCATTCGGCTGATGTAAATCCCAAATTACCGCCAAACGACTGAAGGGTGGCGATTTTCGTGTTGACCCGTACCGTACGGTACGGTACTAGTTTCGGCATGAATGAAATTTTGACACGTAAACCCGCCATATCTGATGAGGGCGTTACTCCGAATACGCCAACACCACGTGAACAGGAAGTTTTGTCTGCTGTCCTTGATCTGATGGTTGAGGAGGGGGATGGTTTTTCCATGTCTTCGGTTGCCAGGCGCGCGAGTTGTTCTAAGGAAACGCTTTACCGCTGGTATGGTGACCGGGATGGATTATTGACTGCTACGGTCAGATGGCAAGCTTCAAAGGTCTTTATGCCTGAACTCCCGGCAGAACAGGTTTCATTGAAAGTTTTTTCAAATATTCTTTGCGAGTTTGCGCAAAGCTGGCTGACTGTTTTGACCGGGGACGTGTCAATCGCACTTAACAGACTTGCGGTTTCTCATGCAGGAAACGGAAAGACCAGCCTTGGCCGGATCGTTCTGGAAAATGGTCCGCTTGCAATGCGCGACAGACTGACACCGATCCTTGAAATGGGAATCCAAAACGGCTTCATTGAAACCACAGTCGAAGAAGCTTTTCGATTGTTCTTCGGCTTGGTTGTAGGGGATACGCAAATAAGGGTTTTACTCGGTGAGGAGGAAAAGCCGGAAGAGCAAAAAATACAGGGGTTCGCAAGGGAAGCAGTGAGAAAGTTTCTCAAAATTTGCGAGAAAAGTTCATAAGTTCAATCGCTTAACAGGAGTGTAACATGCGTGTATATTATGACAGGGATGCAGATCTCAATCTAATCAAGGGCAAGAATGTCCTGATCATCGGGTATGGTTCGCAAGGCCGCGCCCACGCCATGAACCTGAAAGATTCAGGTGCCGAGAATGTTCGCGTAGCCCTACGGGCAGGGTCGACGACAGCTTTGAAAGCAGAAGCTGACGGCTTCCCGGTAATGACTGTTTCCGAAGGAGCATCCTGGGCTGATCTGATGATGATGGCTACGCCGGATGAACTGCAAGCTGATATCTATCGTGACGAGATCGCCGGTAATATCCGTGATGGTGCTGCTATTGCGTTTGCTCACGGTCTCAATGTGCATTTCGGACTTATCGAGCCAAAAGATACTGTTGATGTTTTGATGGTCGCTCCAAAAGGGCCGGGACACACTGTTCGCGGCGAACATCAAAAAGGTGGTGGTGTACCGTGCCTTATTGCGGTCCATCAGGATGCCTCCGGTAATGCTCATGATCTTGGACTTTCTTATGCGTGCGGTGTCGGCGGCGGCCGCTCCGGTATCATCGAGACCAATTTCAAGGAAGAATGTGAAACGGACCTCTTTGGTGAGCAGGTTGTGCTTTGCGGTGGCTTGGTGGAATTGATCCGGGCAGGTTTTGAAACACTGGTTGAAGCTGGTTATGCGCCGGAAATGGCCTATTTTGAGTGTTTGCATGAGGTGAAATTGATTGTTGATCTCATTTATGAGGGCGGCATCGCCAACATGAACTACTCCATTTCCAACACTGCTGAATGGGGGGAGTATGTTTCTGGCCCGCGGATCATAACCGAAGACACCAAAGCCGAGATGAAACGGGTTCTGGCTGACATTCAGTCAGGCAGGTTTACCTCCGAATGGATGCAGGAATACCGGGCTGGCGCTGCACGCTTCAAGGGTATTCGCCGCAACAATGATGCGCATCAGATTGAAGATGTGGGTGAAAAACTTCGCGCCATGATGCCCTGGATCAAGGGCAATGCACTTGTAGACAAGGCGAAGAACTGATCTCCTCGCAAGCGTGAATTTCTGCAAAGGCCGCCATCACGCGGCCTTTGTTTTTGACACCGATTCAGTGACGGTATGGTGAGCGACAACGCCGCCGCGGACCGTGATAGGGTTGAAATGTATCGCTTCTGGAATCGTAGGAACGATACCGGCGATAACACCAGTCCACATGTCTGTTTGAACGGTTCTGGCTGGCTATTACGCCGCCAATGATGATGCCTCCGATGATGTATGGCCACGGATTGTGGTGGTGGTGGCGTCGGCGATGATGACGATGCCCGCGACGATGATAATGGCGGCGATGATAATGGCGGCGATGGCGCTTTACGCGATGGCCCTGGACGGTTGCAGGCTCGACAATCGAG
>JBPCWL010000174.1:0-4838 GCA_051009575.1 Rhizobiaceae bacterium | reverse complement strand
CCCTACACAAGTACGTGACAAACACTGAATGCGTCTTAAAATTTGCCACCGCCCGGGTTAAATCAATTCTGAAATTCGGAAAAAACCAATGAAATCTGGAACTTTACCCTTTCACGGGTGGAAGGATCTAAGCCGGCACCAGTTCTTCAGCATTTGCCTGTTGTTGATTGCGACCAACCTGCTTTTGATTGGCACCGACAACATCAAAGTGACAGCAGCCGAACAGCCCTGCATTGGTGATACGCCGTGTCCACTCGGAGACCGTAGTTATCACGTTCTTCCTCCAGACAACTGGGATGGCAAAACCCGGCTCCCTGTTCTCCTTTATTTTCATGGGTGGGGTAGACAAGGCCCTGTTCCTCTCAACCACAAACACATTGGTGGTGCGACACGCAAAACGGGCGTACTGCTCATTGCACCTAATGGATTGGGCAAATCCTGGGATTTCTGGAGGCCGGGGTCACGCGACACTGAATTTGCCAAAGAAGTATTGGCAGATGTTGAAGAAAGCTACCCGCTAGACCGTTCGAAGTTGTTTGTCTCCGGTTATTCCTGGGGCAGTTCAATGGCCTGGAGATTTTCGTGTGAAGCAGGAGATCAGGTAAGCGTACTCCTTGGGATTTCCGGCACTTTTTATGACCAGAACGAAGAATGTAAAACCGGGCCGGTCGAAGTTCGTCATGTGCACGGGTTAACCGATACCGTCATGGATTTTCCTTATGGACCCAACGGGGAGGAAACCGGACCGGTTCATTTGTGGGCACGCACCAATGGATGCGGTCCTGATCCGGACGAAAAATCATCCTGGAAAGCAAGACAGACGTTCACCCACTATGCGTGGAAAGATTGCAAATCGGGCAAATCAATCAGCCTTGACGTTCATGGTGGTGGCCACTGGATTGCGAAACACTGGATGGCCAAACAACTAAAAGAACTTCTGAACCGGAAATCCTCATCTTAATTTTCTACAATCAGTCGAGCGTGGTTTTGATTATCAATCTCTTTCGGGATGACTTCATCGCCAGCGTATGTTTTCCCTGCTTAGTTGATCAACTGAAGTAACTCCCATCAGTTTCATCCCCCGCTCGATTTCTGTCCGCAGGTTTCCGAGGGTCTTTTCAACTCCCGCCTGCCCGGCGGCCGAAAGGCTGTAGAGATATAGTCTACCGCCGGAACAAGCCTTGGCTCCAACGGACAAGGCTTTGAGAACATGAGTCCCTCGCTGAATACCTCCTTCGCAAATCACGTCGAGATCATCACCAACCGCATCGCAGATTTCTGCAAGCTGATCGAAAGGGCTCCGTGAGCCATCGAGCTGACGCCCACCATGATTTGAAACCATAATCCCCGTGCACCCGATATCGACCGCCCGTTTGGCATCCTCGACACTCATAATTCCCTTCAACGCGAATTCGCCGTCCCAGTCCTTGCAGAGTTTTTCCGCATCTTTCCAGTTCATGTTCTGATCAAGCATCTTGGAAAAATAGTCGCCGATTGAGATGGCAAGGTTCGTTCCCTCGGAAACATGGCCAGACAGATGTGGCATATCGAATTTTGGTTTGGTAAAAAAATTCCATGCCCACATTGGATGGGCTGCAAAACTCAGCATGCTTTCCAGTGTCAATTTTGGTGGAGATGTAAACCCGGTGTGCAAATCCCGTTCCCGGTTTCCGCCGGTTATTGTATCAACTGTCAAAGCCATAACATTGAATTTCGCATCCTTCGCACGTTGAAGCAGCGCATCATTCAACCCACGGTCCTTGTGAAAATAGAATTGAAACATTTTTGGAGTATCAGCAATTTCTGCAATTTCTTCCACGCTGACTGTGGCAAGTGCGGATACCCCGAACATGGTGCCATACTTCTTGGCAGCACGTGCCACTGCGCGTTCCCCATCATGGTGGAAAAGCCTCTGCAAGGCGGTTGGGGCACAATAAAGCGGCATATCGAGTTTTTGCCCCATTACGGTAACACTCATGTCTATGTCTTCCACGCCGGTTAGAACGTTCGGCACCAGATCACAGGTATCATAGGCAGAAGTATTCCGACGATACGTCACCTCATCGTCTGCTGCACCATCAATATAATGGAAAATCGGACCCGGAAGACGCTGCTTGGCCAGAAGGCGCATTTCCTTGACGTTGTGGCAATCCTTGAGACGTTTGAACATCCTGTTCTCCAATGTCTGTAACTCGTGCGTCTTCTGTTGCAATTGACAGCAATTTGCAAGTTCAAACACTTTTTCATTATGGGAGATAATAATAATGATTATTTCTCAATTCAAATGGTGCCAGTTCAATGAAAGGCTCTGACTGCGCTGATTTATGGCGCAATCAAGATACTTCAATTATCGGCTATTTCGTACCAAACACGGCGAAATAGCAATAATCCGGTGCAGACGGTGAAATTGGCCCGGTGAAATGAGACCTAGAGGGAAGAAAATGTCGTCAATTGAAGAACTCAAAGCGCAACGGGAAGCATGCATCAAAGCAACTGCCGGAGGCCCTCCACAACGCACTTCCAATCAATTCTTTGGTGTGGGTCCGATCACAGACATTACCCTGGATGAAGCCGATAGCCGTAAAATGCGTTTTGATTTCGATCGGTGGCTCGAAAAAACCTATCGCAAGCTGGATGACAAGGGCAACGACCTGGGTCCTTTTACAACATCCGAAATCGGTCGTTCAATGCACCGTGGGTACCCAGCAGACGCGATTTTGCTAGACATGATGCGGGAAATTCATCGCTATTTCGGATTTCCCAAGTGCAACAAGATTGCTGTGGGACTTGGCGGCGGGCATTCCGGTTTCACGGTATGCGCCATGCATATGATGAATGCTAATGATCCCAGCCAACATGTTTACATCGATACACCAGCTCCCGAATCCGAAGCAGCGACTACAGGAGGGTTTTTTCGGCAGTCTTGGGGTGCACAACTGATTGAGATGCAGCGTTTTGCTGCGAATGGCGATGAGAGCCGCCTTCATTTTGCAGAAACCGAAGGAACCATACCATCAGCGGACGAACTCGTTGAAATGGGTATCAAGCTGTTTATTGGGGTTGGTCACGAGACAACCGGCGCGACGACTTACACCTATGAAGACATTACAAATCTTCTGGAATGGATCGATCGCGACCCGGCAAATAACCATGCAGTGATTGATGCCACCTCCATGCTCGGTGCCATGCCCTGGGAACAATCTATTGTGGATGCAGTAAATGCAAAATGCTCCATGTTCATGCCATTCCAGAAAGCGGTTGGTGGAATTTCCGGTTACTTTTGCTGGTCGATGACACCTGCCTGTTTTGATCTCACGGAAAAAAATCAAAAGGACCCTGCCTGGGCGATCCCGCGGCAACTGAAAATTGTTGTACCAAAGGATCCCAAGAAACCACTTACAGGTGAAAAAACGGCTTCGCTCGGCCCGGTCTATGACCCGGCCGAAAACAAGATGCTAGGCGGAATTATCAACACCTACTCAACATTGGCATTCGCAGAAACGACTTTTGGCCTGCTGCGGACTGAGCGGCTTGTGGGCTCTGTCAAAGACATGAATGCCCGTTCGGTCACGAACAGGCAGGTTGTTAACGACTGGACTGCTGCTGACGACCTGCTTGATGCAGGTGTTCCGGAAGAAGAGCGTCGTGGAGCAGCGGTTACCCTGATCAAAGTCAACGATCCGGAAATTCAGGATGCAGGACTTCACAACAAGCTGATTGCAAGATCAAAACAACTGCTTGGCTATGAAGGCGTGACACATCCAAATGGCGAATACGAGCCGGGCCTTGACGTAGCCCGCTATGTAAATACATTTCCCGGTACGCCAGGTGATTACCGCGCCTGGATTGGCGGCATGAGAAATGCTGAGGACATCACAGCTCTGCTCGAAAATCTCAAATATTGTTATCTGCGAGCCAAGTTCGTCACCATCGAGGAAATGCTGGCTGATCAAGGAGTGACATTTGAGGCTCCTGCCGGTAATGCAGAACGCTCCCGCACCGATGACCAAGACAAGGCGTACAAAATCCTTGTTGCTGATCTTGTTGGATTGAAGTTTGATACCAATGGTGATCCTGATCATTCGGAGGTTAAAACTTATGTTGAAAGCAAAGGCGGAAACTTTCACGAGGGATTGTGCCCGGAAGGTACAAATCTGAAAGCCGGCATTCACTTTTTCTATCAACCAGACCTTTCACGCGAAGAAGAGCTACTGCCAATCACCAAAGACGGGCAATATGATGCGACAATCGTTGCCGCAACATTCCTGCCCGCCGATTCAAAATTTTGCGAAGGCGGAGTGCGTATAGGTGCAGGGACCGGCAATATGGGCTCCATATCATGGGGCGGAGGCAATGGCGATGGCGGCGAAGCACCACTCATGAATACTCCCAGTTTCAATAGCCGCGCGACTGCACAAATGGCCATGAAAGCGCTGCTGAAAGTATTGCCTGATCTCGACGTGGGAACACTTCATTCCCGCACTTGTGCAGGTGATTTTGATACCGGTAAAAACCTGTGCGAATTCCCGACCGAAAAAATTGAAGGCAAGACAATGGCGGTAATCGGCTATGGGAACATTGGCCGGGAAGTTGCGTGTCTTGCGAATGCATTCGGAATGAATGTTCGTATTTATGCCCGTCCGCATCACAAGGACTGGATTGAATCCGAGGGATTCACCTATACAGATTCTCCAGTCCAAGCAGCAACCGGGGCCGATGTCTTGTCTCCTCATACCGGTCTTGGTGCCTTCAATTCCGACACCGGAAAATTTGCCAATGACTCGGTCGTGAATTCAGACGTCCTCAATGCGATGAACAATGGTGCAATCATTATAAAC
>JBPCWL010000173.1:0-15074 GCA_051009575.1 Rhizobiaceae bacterium | reverse complement strand
GTTGAGGCACCAACTGCGCGCCTGCCGGATCCGAAATTTTGAAAGTTGGTGACAACTGCCCGGGCAATACCGGCCGGATCTACGCCCGGGTGTTTATAAAAATTCTTGTCTTCCGCAGAAAGAAAAGCAGCCTTGATTATTTCGGGAACCGCCTGAATCGGTAGATAGAGCCTTCTCTCACGGGCATATTCCGCCATAAGAGAACCATCCGCTGCGTGAATACGGGTAGTTACCGGTGGTTCGTATGCATTAAGGACCTCATAATCAGGCAAACCGTCGGACATCTTGTTGACGTACCATGCCACACCGGCCACAACGACAATAGCGAGCAGCATTCCCAAGCCAAAAAGATACCCGATAATTCTGAGAAGCATGTATTCCAGTCCGAATCATAATTGTCGGTATTGCCTTAATACCACCGTCCGACAATTCCCGTACACCAAGACTATCGGAATTTTTGTTCGCAATTTGTGATGCTTTGAAACAAGATTGCGGAATTTATATGATCATACCCGTTCAAGTGTTGCCTGTGCAACAAATATTCCCCAACGGAACCTCAGTATTGTTGTTAGGTTATTAATTCGGATTTCTCAAGCTGAAAAATCGATCTACTGCCTTGCTGACAGCTGTGGCCACTTTTTGTTGCCACTCGCGCTGTTGCATTAGTTTTTCATCTTTCTTGTTTGAAAGATAACCAAGTTCCAACAAAACGCTGGGCACATCGGGAGCCTTAAGCACACCAAAAGCCGCTGATCGCTGCGGATTTTTGATCAGAAAAACATCATCTTTCAGGTTTTGAACCAAAATATTTGAGAATGATCGGGAGAATACTTTCGTTTCGCGGGCAGTCAAATCGGCTAAAATATCTGAAACTGCCTCAACATCACCCTCCACCGCCAGTCCGGCTATCAAATCCACCCGGTTTTCTGCTTCTGCCAATTGTTGCGAAAGGCGATCCGAGGCATTTTTGGAAAGAGTGTAAACTGTGGCGCCCCTGACAAACCGCTGACCAAGCGAGTCCGCATGAAGCGAAATGAACAATTCCGCCCTTGATCTCCGGCTGAAATCAAGCCTCTCACGAAGCGAAACGAAGACATCCTCATCACGGGTTAGCAGCACGTCGTAAGGGCCAGATGCTTCAATTTTTTCTTCAAGGGTTTTTGCGAATGCAAGAACAATATCCTTCTCTTTCGCACCTTTTCGCCCGCTGGCACCACCATCAATTCCACCATGTCCCGGGTCAAGCACTACTGTGAAACGACCGGGCTTCTTGTCAACAGGAAGCACACGGTCTCCCTTAATAGCAATGCCGCCGCTTTCTCCCAACTCATTCGTTTGTTGATCAAGCAGGGTAGAAAAATTCAACTGATCAGTGGAATCCATGTCCAAGAGGAATCGGAAAGTTTCCTCATCGAGACGTCTTTGCATCGAAGATTTGATGATTTCAGCAGGGCCTATTAAGGTGAGAACAATCCTGGACCGGCCTTTCGAGATTCTTCCGAACTGGATCGAGGATATCAGACCCCTGGCCTCCGGTTTTCCATCTTCTGCAAAATTGAAAACGGCTTCATCCAGGTCAATTATGATCCGGTTGGGTTGATCCATGTAGAAAGTGCTGATTGACAGATTTTCATCAAAATCGACAAAAAACCTAGTTGTCGCTTCGTCGCCTACAATTTTTGAGTTGAAAGCAACCGGTAATTCCGATTTCTGGGCGTTTGCAGGAATCGATGGCACCACAAAGAACAATACCAGTAGAGAAAATATTAAGTGAATCAGTTTCATCGCAACTGGATAGCAAATCCCTTCGGCAAATTCACGGCATGCAGGACTGCAGCCACGATTATTTTACCAACAAAGATGAATTTGCTTGTCGAATTCATCAGTTATGCTTATTTAGGCATAATCAGGCAGACATACAGTGATTCATTTTGATCGCTAGTCGTCTTATCGGCACTTAGCCGGAGCCATGATTAAACAGAATTCGCGCGGTTTGTTACAAATATTCAAAACCGCTTCGATACTGCGTTGGAGGCGAAGACACTATCAGTCGCGCCGGGAAACGCTTCACCGGCCAAATTTAATTGGCCACAGATGTAACAGTTGCGGATAATAGAGCGTGCGCAAAGACAGTAATATTCATTTGACCAGGCATGAGACCAGCTACGGCTGCGAGCGAGACTTGCCGGCAAACGCGCGCATACAAATCATCCGCCGATTTAATGTAGACCGGAATTTTTTGAGGCATGTCAGTGCGTTGAACACATTAATCTTCAATAATCTTGAACGATTGGTGTTGGGAAATACCCTGCCCTCCCCGCAAATCCGGTTTGCGGAGTTAAAAACAAATGGCAAACAAAATGCTTATAGACGCCTCCCACCCGGAAGAAACCCGGGTAGCGGTAGTGCGTGGTAACCGAATTGAAGAATTCGATTTTGAATCACAGGAAAAAAAGCAACTCAGAGGAAATATCTATCTAGCGAAAGTCACAAGGGTCGAACCGTCCCTTCAGGCAGCATTTATAGATTACGGTGGCAACCGCCATGGTTTCCTGGCTTTTTCGGAAATTCACCCTGATTATTACCAAATTCCGGTAGCAGACCGTCAGGCACTGCTTGAAGCTGAAGCAGAAGAAGCACTTGCATCACAAAAAGCGGAAGATGCGGAATTGGACGGCCCTGCAAATGAAGAACAGGAAAAGCCGAAACGAAAAAGCCGGCGTCGCACTTCAAAAAAAGCCGCCGCAGAAGAAAAAACAGAAGTAGAAGCTTCACAAGAATCGCCAACCGTCGAGAATTCAACTGGCCTGGAAAAAGCTGAGGAAGAACCTGAAGGGACTGTTGAAGATGTGATAACTGCTGAATCTTCGGATGACGCTAAAAAAGATGCTGTAGAGGCGAAACCAAAACGCCGTACAACGCGACGCAAGAAAAAAGTCACTGCAGAAAATTCTGATGAAGAATCTTTATCTTCCAGTGAAGATGACGATTCTGCTGAGCCAAACACAATTGCCGCTATAGTTGAATCAGATTCCATCTCAGAACCATTACCGGGTGAAGAGGAATCTGATGAAACAGATGGCTCTGAAGAAGAGGCATCAGCTTCGAATTCGGAAGAGGTGGTAGAAGCCAAGCCAAAAAGAAAACCTCGTACCCGTCGCAAGAAACCCCAAGCCAAGACTACTGAACCTGATGACGTTGAAGTAGCTGAGCAATCTGCTGAAGAAAAAACGGAATCTGCAGCTGAAAACCAAGGCGATGAAGAGGAAGATGTTGGAGTTAAACCTGCGAAACCACGTCGGAGAAGCAGACGCAAGAAGGCGGTAGCAGAAGAATCTCATACAGATTCTAATTCTACCGACAATTCCAACGACACCGCCGCTGAAGATACCGAATTGTCTGAAGAAGATGAAGATATTGAATCAGTTGGCCAGGAAGATGCCCTGGAAGAAGCAGCAGCTCCTCGCAAGGCTCGCAAGCAATACAAAATTCAGGAAGTCATAAAACGCCGGCAGGTGTTACTCGTTCAGGTTGTCAAGGAAGAGCGCGGTAACAAAGGCGCAGCCCTCACCACTTACCTCTCTCTCGCGGGAAGGTACTCGGTCCTGATGCCGAACACTGCTCGTGGTGGCGGAATTTCCCGTAAGATCACCAATGCAGCAGATCGCAAACGTCTGAAAACGATTGCTTCGGAACTGGAAGTTCCAACCGGTATGGGAGTAATTCTCAGAACGGCTGGAGCGAGTCGTACTAAAGTCGAAATAAATCGTGATTTCCAGTATTTGATGCGTCTTTGGGAACAGGTTCGCAACCTGACATTGTCTTCTACCGCACCCTGTCTTGTCTACGAAGAAGGCAGCCTGATCAAACGATCAATTCGCGATCTTTATGACAAGGATACCGGAGAAATATTGGTATCCGGTGAAGAGGGATACAATGAAGCTCGCGACTTCATGGGCATGTTGATGCCAAGCCACGTAAAGAAGGTGAATCAATACAATGATTCAAAGGCAATTTTTGCCAAATACGGCGTAGAATCTCTTCTCGATAATATGGTTGCCCCTCAGGTGACTCTAAAATCCGGCGGTTATCTGGTTATCAACCAGACGGAAGCGCTGGTTGCGATTGATGTTAACTCCGGACGTGCGACACGTGAACACTCTATCGAAAATACTGCGCTTCAAACCAATCTTGAAGCCGCTGAAGAAGCAGCACGCCAATTGCGTTTGCGCGACCTCGCCGGTCTGATCGTGATCGACTTCATCGACATGGAAGAACGGAGAAATAACCGTGCGGTCGAAAAGAAACTGAAAGATTGCCTCAAAAATGATCGGGCGAGAATTCAGGTAGGCAGAATTTCTCATTTTGGCCTGCTGGAAATGTCCCGTCAGCGGATTCGTGCAAGTGTACTTGAAAGCACCATGAACACTTGCCCCCATTGCGCAGGTGTCGGATATGTGCGCTCAGAGTCAGCAATTGCACTCCATGTATTCAGAGCTTTGGAAGAACATGTAACCCGTAACAAAAAATGGGATGCAGTTGTTCGCACCACGCCCGATATAGCTGTCCATATTCTCAACCATAAACGCTCCGCACTGGTCGAACTCGAGCAGAAATTTGGTGTCCAGATCTTGGTACTGGGCGACACAAATTTACATGGCCAGCAATTTGAGCTTGGGAAGGGAGACCGCGCTAGAACTCCGGTCGGTCAAACGGCAATCGGTTATGATGGTGAAGATACTTCGAATGGTGCTTCATTGACTGCAGAAGAAAATGAGGAATCCGGCCAAAAGCGCGGTCGTAGGCGTAAACGTTCCGGACGCAACGATGAAATAGAATCTGCTGAATCGGAAACGACTGATTCTGATGAGGATACAAAAACCGCAACAGAAGCAGACCAGGATGATGACAAGCCGCGCAAGAAAAGAAGACGCGGCAAAAGAGGCGGTCGCAGGCGTAAAGAAGATGAATCATCCGATATTGAAGTGACTGCTGAAACAGAAACAGCTGAGATAAAATCTGAAAAATCAGATACACCTGCTCCCCAAGACAGTTCGCCAGATTCTTCGTCACAAGAAGAAAAACCGGTCAGACGAAGCACTCGGCGCAAAAAAGCTCCAATAGCGAAACCTGCTGATCCAAAACCTGATGAAGCTGAAGTTGTTGCTGAGGCAAATATTTCCGATGCAATTGCAGAGACGGTAGCAACGGAATCTGAAGAACCAAAGCAGCGTCGCCGCACCACGCGCCGTAAAACGAAAAATGAGAGTTCTGAAACATCTTCATTGTCTGCTGAAACCGGAAACACATCGAATGCGACCGATGCTGGCACGGAAGAAGAAAATTCAGAAAAGACTTCGCGCTCCGGTTGGTGGAGCCGTGGAGGAAGCTTCTTTTAAAGATCAGGTATCCGGTTCAAATGAAATTTGATCCACATCTAATCGAGACACGGCTGGTGAAGCGTTACAAGCGCTTCCTTGCTGATGTTGAAAAGCCCAATGGAGAAATTGTCACCGTACATTGTCCAAATCCAGGTTCGATGATGGGATTGACTAAACCTGGAATTGCGGCCTGGATTTCCGACAGTCAAAACCCAAAGCGCAAACTGCGCTATTCGCTCGAGATGGTGGATGTTGGCGGCACTCTGGTGGGCGTGAATACAAACAATCCCAATACGTTGGCACGGGAAGCCATTGAATTTGGGCGCATTCCGGAATTGTCAAAATACGACCGTCTGAAAACTGAGGTCAAATACGGCGTTAATTCCCGGATCGATATCCTGCTGGAAAGCGATGGTTTTCCGGACACTTATGTTGAAGTTAAAAATGTCCACTTTCGCCGCATTGCAGGCGTTCATGAATTCCCTGACAGCGTTACAAAACGCGGTGCCAAACATCTTGATGAGTTGTCTAACGAAATCAGGAAGGGAAATCGCGCAGTAATGCTCTATATTATTCAAAGAAGTGATGGCGACCGGTTCAAATTTGCGGAGGATCTTGACCCGGGATATGTCGAAGCATTCAAACGGGCGCATAAAGCAGGCGTTGAGGCAATCGCCATGACTTGCGAGGTTACCCCAATTTCAATTGACGCACGGGATATTATTCCCATAGATACTCCCTAAAATTTTTTGGAGCCGTGAAATGACTGCATACATTGACGCGACACAGGCCCCGGCAAAAAACACCGGCAGTATCAAACTTTATTCTGCAGCCGATTTTGATGCGATGCGAAATGCATCACAGATAACAGCCAGATGCCTTGATGAACTTTCTGGAATTATCAAACCAGGTGTAACGACACAGGAAATTGATGATTACGTTTCTGAATTCGGCCGCGCAAATGATGCCTTGCCTGCTACACTTAACTACCGTGGATTTACAAAATCCTGCTGTACTTCAATTAACCACGTAGTTTGCCATGGAATCCCCAATGAAAAACCACTGCGTGAAGGTGACATTGTCAATGTGGACGTCACCTACGTAGTTGACGGTTGGCATGGTGATTCAAGCAGGATGTATTCTGTTGGAAAGATCAAGCGCGCTGCTGAGCGCCTGATTGAGGTTACTTACAATTCTCTAATGCTCGGCATAGAAGCGGTAAAACCCGGAAATACAACCGGCCATATCGGTGAAGCAATTCAGGTGTACGCAGAATCGGAACGTTGCTCAGTCGTCAGGGAGTTTTGCGGCCATGGTGTTGGCAGGCTCTTTCACGACGCTCCCAATATATTGCACTATGGCAGAGCTGGGGAAGGTGTCGAACTGAAACCTGGCATGATTTTTACAATTGAGCCGATGATCAATCTGGGCAGACCAAGCGTCAAAGTGCTTTCAGATGGATGGACCGCAGTAACGAGAGACCGGTCATTGACTGCCCAATTTGAACACAGCGTTGGCGTGACAGAAGATAGCTGTGAGATATTTACTGCGTCACCTGCTGGATATACACTACCTTCTTATGTATAGATTCAGTAATATCCAGTAATCTCAACCATGCCAGAAAAAATTCAGGGTTTCTGTGAGCCGCAAACTATGACAGATCACGTTCGTGGTCACCGGGCGCGGTTGAAGGAAAAATTCCGCGAAAACGGTTCCGGTGCACTTGCCGAATATGAGCTGCTTGAGCTTCTGCTGTTTCGTTCAATTCCCAGACGCGATACCAAGCCAATTGCCAAACAACTGATACAGGAGTTCGGTTCTTTTTCAGAAGTTCTCAATGCACCTGCCGGACGCCTCGCCGAAATCAAAGGGCTTGGTGAAAGTGTTATCATTGATCTTCAGTTGATAAATGCTGCAGCTGCTGCACTCCTCCGTGGGAACGTGAAAGACAAACCGTTGCTGGGTTCATGGTCTGCAGTTTTGGATTATTGCCGGGCAAGCATGGCATTCGAAGAGCGTGAGCAGTTCCGTATACTTTTTCTTGATAAGAAAAACCGCCTTATCCGTGATGAAGTGCAGCAGCAGGGTACTGTGGACCACACACCGGTTTACCCTCGGGAAGTTATCAAGCGGGCACTTGACCTTTCAGCAACAGCAATCATTCTCTTGCACAATCACCCCTCCGGCGATCCCACACCCTCAAGGGCAGATATAGAAATGACGCGAAAAATTGATGAAATTGCATCCTCACTTGATATCAAGCTCCACGACCATATCATTATCGCCAAGGAAGGCCATGTAAGCATGAAAGGCTTGAAGCTGATTTAAATGATTGATTTTTATTATTCTGCAACGCCGAATGGCTGGAAAATCGGGATTATGCTTGAGGAGTGTGAACTCGACTACAAGGTGCATTTGATACGACTTACCGAGGGGGATCAATTCAGACCAGAATTCCTGAAAATCAATCCAAATGCAAAAATGCCTGCGATTCTTGATCACGATGCTGCGGGCGGGCCGCTTCCGGTTTTTGAAAGCGGTGCTATCCTGATTTATCTGGCGGAAAAAACAGGCCGGTTTGCACCTGATGACCCGAAAGGCCGCAAAGAAATGCTTGAGTGGTTATTCTGGCAGGTCGGCAATCTCGGCCCGATGGCTGGTCAATACAGTCATTTCCGCAATTACGCTCCGAAAGGTGAGACCTACAGCCTGAAACGATACAAAGGCGAGTATCAAAGGTGTCTGCAAGTATTGAACACAAGACTGTCAGATCGGGAATACATTCTGGGTGATTATTCAATTGCCGATATGATTTCCTTCCCTTGGGTTTTGATAGCTAAAGCAATTGACTGCCCGCTTGATGAATTTCCAAACGTTGCAAGATGGCGAAATCTGGTAAAGGAAAGGCCTGCAGTACGCCGCGCAGTGGACCTGTGCAAGAATACCAGAAATCATGGACAAACCGCAGAAACCAATGACTTGCTCTTCAATCAGGATGCAGCACATCTCAAGCAACCGCGATCACAATGAAAATCTAAATAAGTTGTTGCATTTTGAACCTATTTCACTGTCGAAATCGAAACCAATGTAGGCTATGAAACAGCAGGTAAAAACTGAATGGATTCGCTCGTTTCATGATCAATGGTTTCGGATTGCAGCGACTGGGTATTTTTGCGATCCGTCAGCCGGTTGCAGCAACATTTGTAGTGTTAATACTCACACTGATTGCCTTGTTTGGTGTGACCCGATTACAATTTTCAGGCGAAAATATTGAAATTCTGCGGGATGGTTCGCAGGAACTGGCAGATTACGACGAACTCCTGGCAAATTTTAGAGATTTCAACAATGACGCCGTCGTGTTGATGCGAATTGATAATCTCGCAACAGTCGAAGGCATTGAGCTTTTTCGCGAGTTGAATTTTGAATTCACGCTTGATGAACGTGTTGAGAGTATCCTTTCTATATTTGCCCTTGTTCGCTATGGCGGCCCGGAAACCGGTTGGGAGTTTGCACTCCCGGCAGAATTTGAGACCGATGAACAGGTGCTGGAAGCGCTCCAGCTGATGGCAAAGGACATTCCAAGCTCCCAGTCACTGTTCAGTCCGAACTACGATTCGGCTGTCATGGTCGTTTACACCAAGGCGGAAGCTACGGCCGACGAAAACGTGCAGGAGACCATGCGCGGCCTAACGGAACTTGCCAAGGAATTCGAAACTGAAAACATAAAGATCAGCATTGCCGGCCAACCGGCAATCCGATCCGACATTATTCATTCAATTTTTTCTGACCTCTTGTGGCTTGCACCAATCGCAATCGGTCTGTGTGCCCTACTTTCCTTTATCTTGTTCCGCCATCCGGTGGCGATGGTACTTTGCGCCCTGCCCTCTATTCTTGCAATTCTTTGGTTTGTCGGTGGCGCCGGGATATTTGGAATTCCACTCAACTTTCTGACTAACATCCTGCCGGTGCTTCTAATTGTCATCGTCTTTGCGGATACACTTCATCTGTATTTGAAATGGCAAAAGAAAACCCGCGAATACTCCGATCCTATAAAGGCACTGGAATCTGCGATCGAACAAATAGGACCTGCTTGCGCCCTTTCATCCTTGACTACGGGCGCAGCACTCCTTTCGCTCACTTTCAGCGGAAACAACGGCCTGCTGGAACTTGGAATTATTGGAGCCCTTGCTGTACTTGGCGGTTTTGTCAGCCTAATTCTGGCACTGCCTCTCGGCCTTTACTGGGCACTACGGGCAGGATACTCGCACAAAACCTCAACAGCATCCAAACTGTCCAGAATTGCCGCACCGGCGATCAAATTGCTGCAATATCGGAAAACCGCTATTGTGGCTGGCCTTTTGCTAAGCGCCACAGGTCTTTACGCCCATCAAAACATTGATAGCAGGTTCCGCTTGATAGATTATCTCGGCAATCAGTCAGAGGTTGGACAAAGTGAAGGATATATTGATCAGACCTACTTTGGTACAACCCCCTTGTTCGCCATTGTAGACATGGACGAAGACTTGGCTTTGGATGATCCGGCCAACGAAAATCGTGTTTATGAAACCGGTTTTGCGGCAGCTGAAGTTTTTGGTCAGCGGTCCTATTACTCCCTGGCGGATTTTGCAGACGAAATAAAACGCACAGGCGGTAGTATTGATGAAAGCCTGATTGATGAATTGCCGAGGTTTTTGACCAGCCGCTTTATTTCAGAGAATAAGAAACAGGTTCTGGTTACAATATTCTCTTCAGCCAATCTTTCTGCCAGTGAAATGCAGAAGGATCTCGCCGCATTTGATAGCGCGCTGGATCAACGGGGTTTGGCAAATGTGGTTAAAGTAACCGGCTATCCTGTGCTATCAGGTGTCGTTGCGCCTCGGCTGATGGATAATCTGCGGATAAGCCTGTTGTTGGCAGTAATACTTTCAATCGCACTGGTAGCAACAGCCGCAAGATCCCTGAAGCTCGGTTTGTGCTGTTTGGTGCCGAATCTTCTACCAATCGTGTGTGTCGAACTCATATTGTATTTGACAGGCACACCACTCAATATGTCGATCACGGTTGCATTGACCGTTGCATTCGGGATTGCGGTCGATGATTCCATTCACATGCTCAATCAATATATGTTGAACCGTGAAGAGCACGATAACCTGCCGGCAGTCGCTGGAGCGATAAAAGAAGTCACGCCGGCAATATTTTCCACTACGCTAATCCTTTCTGGCGGGCTTGTAGTAATGAGTTTCAGTAGTTTGCCTGCAATGGCTGTATTTTCTGCCGTGGTCATTATGACACTTGTTTTCGCATTTTTGGCAGACATATTTCAATTACCTGCCTACCTTGCAATTGCGAAATGGCGGGAATAGATTTCGCATTAGCTTCTTGGGCTCGCAATGGAGGACAGAAAAAATGATACGACAAATTGCTCTGGCAGGGATGTTGTCGCTGTGCACATTGCCTGTGAGCCTGCCATACCAGTCATTGAATGCATCCCCAGCTATTTTCGAGAATTTGACCGGTAAATGGCGCGGCAAGGGAATTGTGAAGGCGACGCCAAAGGGAAAAACAGAATCCATCCGATGCCGCATGAACAACAAGCCCAATGGGAAATCTGGCAGACTGGACCTGGCAGGAAATTGTGCAGTGGGTGGCTTTGTTTTCAGTTTAAATGGTTTCATTCAACAAAATGGAAGCAAGAATGCCTATACAGCATCGATGTTCCGTTCGCTTGCAAATCTGAAGCAAAGTAATTTTTCCGGTAAACGTAGCGGAAAGCGGATTAATTTCAGCTTCAAGGCACGCGATCGTGTTTCCAAACAGGATATCGTTGCAAAAATTCTGCTAAACAGTAAAAATGCCAAGGCATTTGACGTTCAAATCAGTCGAACAGATCCAGCCTCTGGAAAAATTTTTAAAGTGGGGACAATCAGTTTCGCCAAGCGCGGCTAATAATTCCTAGGAAGCAATATTGACTGAGCGTGACTTTCTCGTTGCCTTGATCGCCTTGATCAAATGCGCATCGCGGCCATACATGTCACGGAAATATTTAACCGAACCATCTTCCTGCGGCCAGGCGGTAAAATAGGAAACGTAAATCGGAACATTTGAAGGAAGGCTTTCTGTTTCGTTCCTTCCACCAGCAATTCTCGCCTTCACCTGTGACTTGCTCTTACCAAGTACGGCTGCTGCCATAGCATGCGGATCATGCAGCCGGATACAACCATGACTGAATGCTCTGTGCTGTTTTTTGAAGAGGCTCTTTGCTGGCGTATCATGCATGTAGATGGCATGTTTGTTTGGGAACATGATTTTAAGTTCGCCAAGGGCATTCCTTGAACCTGGAGGCTGCTTTACATCAAAGTTCGGATAGGTTCCCACATTGAACCAATCGATTGACGAAGATGATATCTGCCTTCCGCTGCCATCGGTTATCTCATAGCCACTTTGATCCAGATACCCGGGATTTCCCAAAGACTTGGGTAAAAACTCGTTCACTATGATCGACCTCGGCACACCCCAATACGGATTGTAGACGACATGCTCAATCTTGTCATAGAAGAAGTTCGTCTGGTTGGATTTCTTGCCAACCACAACTTTCATAGAGAGTTCTTCTTTCCCATTCACCAAATAACGAGCGCGATATTCCGGCTGATTGATGAATACGTGCCTTTTTCCGAATTCCTCGGGGAGCCAGCGCAAACGTTCCATTGCAAGTTTAACCTGCAAGACTTTGTCTTCTGATTTTATTCCCGCCAGTTTAGAAGCCGTATTACGTCCGATGATACCATCCGCGCCAAGGCCGGCTTCCTTTTGATAAGCTTTTACCAGAGCAACAGCCGGCTGCGTGTAAACAGGGTTTCCATCATAGGCGTTTATAAACTCACTGTGCCCCGCCAGCGTTTCACTGGAAGCACGTTTTTTAATTGCTTCGACAAAGGCCGGGAGTGCATCATTCGTATTACCAGGCTTGATTAAAATCTTCGTAGGCAAGTCGATGATGTCATCTTCGACCTGGGAAAGAGTTGCCAGTTCTGTCCGCAAAGCTTCAAATTTTTCATTGGTCGGGTGCATGGCCAATAATTTGTTGGCCGGCAATCCAGAGCCCATCAAAATATCAAGCACATCGCCAGTTTTTCCGTAATTTACTGGCAAATCGTGATATCCACTCAATCGGTTGGGATTGATTGTGCCGAAATTGGCATCCATTGCGTATCGCAGAGCCGCGGTTGTCATGGCAATTTCGCTTCGCAGGCGTTTGCTTTCAAACTGTTTGTCTGGATCATCTGTACCAGGCGTTACATCAAACAAATAATCTGCAGAATCCAACCCATAACTACTTGCATCTTGAAACAGCCTGAATACGGAGCGCGCACGGGAATTCCATTCACCGTCTGAATTTATCCATTTGTATTTTTGATTGTCGGAATAGTATTTCGAGATTGCTTTTGCGAGGTGACCTTCTGCGGCAAGCTCAAGTTTACCGACCTTCAAAAGGTCAGCTGTCATGAGGGACTGTTCGGAAATTTCCAACTGTTCGGAGGGTTGTTCGTCAATATCCTGTGAATTGTTTACCGCATCTACTGCCGCAACCTCAACCGCGAGTGGTTTGATTACGATCTTCGAGCGGGAGGCAACCTTGTAAACATAATTGCGGCTTGTTTTGACTTTGACCACACCCTGCTGTCTGATTGCCTCAAGTCTTGCCCGATTTTGCCGTTCCAGCCGCTCTTCGTGTGCTTTGGGAAACAATACTTCGAACAACGTTTTCCGTTTTTGTGCCGCCAAAGCTGGCGTAACAAGCACAGAACCTGCCAGAACTACCGATGTGATAAGCCGAAAGGTATTCATCCACTTTCCCCGTAACTACGATTCTTTACGCTACGTAATCTCTTTAACTCATTTTCCCCTGAATGTCAGCCTGATAACATAACGCTTCTGATTCAACCAGATATGTACGAAAAATTGATTAAACAAAAAAGCCCGGAAACCCGGGCAATTTCTTGGCGTATGACTGATTTCAGTCCTTAGCGGGAATAATATTCCACAACCAGATTGGGCTCCATTTGAACCGGGTATGGGACATCCGAGAAAGCCGGAGTGCGCACAAAGGTTGCCGCCATTTTACTATGATCTGAATCAATATATTCAGGAACATCACGCTCGGCCAATTGGCTTGCCTCGATAACAAAAGCAAGCTGTTTGGAACGGTCCCGGATTTCCACAGTGTCACCCGGCTGGCAACGATAAGATGGAATATTCACACGTTGACCATTTACCTTGACGTGACCATGGTTGATAAACTGACGTGCCGCAAATACGGTTGAAACGAATTTGGCACGATAAACGATCGCATCGAGACGGCTTTCCAAAAGACCGATCAGATTTTCAGAAGTATCACCCTTCTGGCGCACAGCTTCACCGTAAATCCGGCGGAACTGTTTTTCTGAAATATTACCGTAATAGCCTTTGAGTTTTTGCTTGGCACGCAGCTGAATGCCAAAGTCGGACGGCTTGCCTTTGCGGCGCTGACCGTGTTCACCAGGCCCGTATTCACGACGGTTGACCGGAGATTTTGGACGGCCCCAGATATTTTCGCCCAAACGGCGATCGATCTTGTATTTGCTAGAGATACGTTTGCTCATGTCATTTCCTTTTAAAAACAGCGTGTTGCAATCAATACCTAATGTATTGATTGAAGGAAACGCACCCTCCTTTGCCAGCCTTTGAAAAGCCAACCGACAGACCAGTTCACGCACGTTTTGTGAAAGTGGCCACGGGATACGCCTTGTTTACAAAATCACATGTTTTGCAAACTCGGCGGGTATTACGGAGTAAGGTGGTAAATGTCAAGCGAAATGGGCCCAAATCAGCTGAAATTTCGCGCTCCGGTTCAGTAGTAGAGTGAAACCGCATGTTTGGCTTCAGCGAAAAACAACCACCGCTCAACAAACAGCCCCGTCATAAGCGACACAAAGGCAATTGCAAGGGTTGGTGTCGGCAATTTGATTACCAGTACGAGGAGACCGATTACAAGCGGGACAAGCGCGCCGAATACAAGTGATATAAGCCGCAGTTTTGCGGAATGTTTACGGCCAACCTGATGTACCATTTCCTTTGTCAGGTAATTATCACCGCTATGGGGCTTTTCAAGCAATCTGACTTTACCAATAAAACCCAGTCCTGTAGCAGATTCAGGTGTTGAGCCCTGTGAAGCAAGTGTATCTCCTCGCGCTGCCTGCCACCAGATCAGCTTGGCGCCCCAGGCAAGGGCAATTACAAACATGACAATCAAACCGGTGGCTAATCCGCCACTACCCTGCCAATGGCCAAAACTGGCGGCAAGCAGTACGCCATTAGCCAACGCAAACAGCAAATAACAAACCGGTGTAAGCATGGTATTCCAGGATGGAACTGTCCTGAGTTGGGTGTAGATCATCGCAGTCGTAAATACGGTAGCGATTGCACCGATCGAGACGAGCAATCCAAGCCAACCGATGCGGGCGCCAAAAAACACCCAATTGAGAGCATAAATCCCAAAAAGCAAAAGAGTGGCAACGGCACATACCCCTTCCCGCGACAACCATGAAGATTGCCATTGACTGAATGCTCTCCACGCCCTTTCGGGATGCCCCAAATGGAAGGTCGAAGAAATCAGGCCAACCACAGCCAAAACTCCCGCGATTGCTGCCGCAGCAA
>JBPCWL010000172.1:0-108127 GCA_051009575.1 Rhizobiaceae bacterium | reverse complement strand
TGTTGTTCCGTAGTACTGGGTAGATTCCCACGCGTTACTCACCCGTCTGCCACTCTCTCCGAAGAGAGCGTTCGACTTGCATGTGTTAAGCCTGCCGCCAGCGTTCGTCCTGAGCCAGGATCAAACTCTCAGGTTTGATATGAGATTTTGATTGGCTTTTATTATCACCACAGAAAAGTGTGGTGACTGGTCACGCATATATTTGCATATATAAATTGTTGATCATGGGTATGATCAACGAAATTGACGAGAACATTTTTTTAACACACCTGAATCTGGCCTAAGCCAAACTCTGGTATTTAAGTAACATTCTCGAAACGTGACTTGCCAAAGTCTCTGTAAACATCGTCGTCATAAAGGATAATGACAACGTGTTCCGCAGGATATCGCCAACCACGTTTCTCTTTCTTATGTATTCAATTGTCAAAGAACCGAAACAGATCTTCTGGAACCATTTCGTTGGCCGTCGAAACAAGGCGTCGCCTGTTTTTTCAGCCGATTGAAACACGCACTTAAAGTGCCAGTCTCTAAGGATAACACGAGAGCAACAAAATTCGTCGCCAGCGGCGCGCCGCCCTCGTTGTGGGGGGTATATAGTCCCCGTCTGCTCCGACTGTCAACTGAATTCTCGAATTTTTTCGAAGTTTTTTTGACATTTTTTTCAAACCCTTTGAAGGTGTTTCAAAAACCGCAGAAAACACGCCATTTCAGTAGGTTTTCCGGGCTCATAAAGTTGACCGTAAGGAATGCCTGAAGGCACACAGAGCAATCTCAAAATTGCCCCATTTGCTTGCAAACCAGACTCGCATATTGAATAAGGTATAAAACCGGGTTCGGATACAAGAGGCTATCGCAGTTGAATCAAGAAATGGAGTTTTTGGGTGAGCTTGCTCCGCTGCATGTCAGCAAGCACATAAAGCGCCCCGAACGCAGGCAGATAAGTAAACGATGGCTTGCAAGCTCGGTTCTGGTCGGCACCACTTCTTTTTTGATGATGGGCGGTGCACTGTTTGCCGCACTCGACGGACGTGAGCAATTGACTGTACCGGCAGAAGCTTACCGTGAGGCCGACCAGAGCAGCAATTATGCCAAGGCCTTGAAAGGCAACCATCCGGGACTTTTGGCAAAGGCCAAGTCCGGCGAAAAGTCAAACGTCATGATGGTTTCCACAATTTCGCGTGTGGGTGAAAAGAATGTCGTGAAAGTTCGCCCGTTCCTGAACATCAAGACACCGATGGCATTGGCGCCAAAACCGGACATCGACTATCCAAAATTCAACCCACTCACGATTTTCTCCGAATCTGGAAAACTTGATCTTGTCGCCAAAAACAGTGACTTCATGTATGGTGCTGATGTTGAAGGCGAGGTGACATTGAATGTCGTTGACTTCCCATACGGTGATGAAATCCAGCAAATTCCACCGCAAAGACGTTCAGCAGAAGTCCTTCATCAAATTCGCTCAATCGCACATCACCTGGAAAGCGGCGGAGCTTATGTCTCGGCTCTTGCCTATTTTGATACCGACAGGTTTTCTCTGAGCGATCAACTCTTCCTGTCAACCGGTGATGTAACAATTACACCTGAGAATGTTTCAATTCTGGAGAAACAAAAGCAAGAGCTTTCCAATGGAATTGATTTCGCCGAAAGAACGATTGATGTTCGCCTCGAAGCACCCATAACCGAAATACTGGCATCGGAAGGGCTTGAAGAAAGAGAAGTCAAGGAAATAGCGGAAGTTCTCAAAGGGGATGTCGGTGAGAATGTTCTGCGGAAAGGCGACACTCTGCACGCATGGTTCATGCATGATTACTCTAACACCGGCAGCAAAAGGAAAAGCCTTGTGAAGGCTAGCCTTTACCGCGGGCCTGCTCACATGGTCAGCATTGCGCGAACAGATGATAACCGCCTTGTATATGCTCCGATACCGGAAACTCCGGAAAGCATTCTTGCCGATCTCACTGAATCAGCATCCATCAACTCACAGAATCTGCCTTCGACTTATAACGGTATTTACAGATCCGCTTTGCAGGATGGATTGACCCCCAACCTTGCCGGTTCGTTGGTCAAGATATTTGCTTTTGATGTTGATTTCAGAAGTCGTATATCTCCGCAAGATTCACTTGAAGTGTTCCTGTCTCTTGAGGACGGCGAGGAAGCCGCCACCGACGAATCCGAAATCTTGTATGCAGGAATCCAGTTGGGAGATATCAAACGCCGCTATTACCGTTTCCGCGACGAAGAAACCGGCCGGATCGATTATTATGACGAGACTGGCAAGAGCGCCAAGAAGTTTCTCCTGCGCCAGCCGGTTCCCAATGGCCGTTTCCGTTCAGCCTTCGGCATGCGCCGCCATCCGATTTCACGTGTATACAAATTGCACGGTGGTGTTGATTGGGCCGCACCTCGTGGAACACCTATTCTTGCCGCCGGAAACGGAGTGGTTCAAAAAGCAGGGTGGAGCGGAACTGGTTACGGCAAGCAAACCATCATCCGCCACGCCAATGGATATGAAACCTCCTATTCGCACCAGACTGCGGTAGCAAAGGGAATCAGGCCGGGTGTCCGCATAAGACAGGGACAGATTATCGGATACGTGGGCTCTACGGGGTATTCGACCGGACCGCATTTGCATTATGAAGTGAAGGTCAATGGAAACCGGGTCGATCCCATGCGAATTCGCCTACCGCAAGGCAAAGTGCTCAAGGATGTAGAACTGGCAGCATTCGAAGCGGAACGCGACAGGATCGATGCATTGGTAAATGGTGAAGAGCTTGAAGAAACCCAGGTTGCTTCAAACTGATCTGGAGATCATCTTCATTTTGAATAGGCTAAACCCAATTCGCGTTGTCGTTTTTTAGTAAGGTTCAATGCAGCCAGTCGGTGGGATTCTTTCAGGTACAATTCCAGATCGCTCCTGCTCAATGTTTCTTCCGATGTCATCTGAATCCATTTCATACCCCGTGACGCGAGATAAGGAGCCGGGCGAAGACCCGGCTGTTCTTTCAAAATGTCATAACTTTCCGCAGAACACTTGAAAGTCACGTATGGCTCTTTGCCTTCAGACCAACCGCCTATCGCGAAGACTTTCTCTCCGACTTTCCAGACATGGGCGCCTCCCCACTGTATGACTTTGTGAACCGCAGGCAGGGAGGCGCAAAACGCATCATAGTCGTCATATGAAATCAAGCGGCATCCTTTTCGGCGGGCTCGGCCTCTTTTCCGGAGGTTTCCTTTCCGGTAATCAACAGACTGTCATCACCAGCTGATACTGTGACAGTCATGCCCTCGTGGATATCACCCAACAGAATTTTTTCTGCCAGAAGATCCTGAAGTTCGGTCTGGATAACTCGCTTGAGTGGCCGTGCTCCATAGGCAGGATCATATCCCTTGTCTGCCAGCCACTGAACAGCCTCAGATTCAAGCATCAGGTTGATCCGGCGTTCTTCAAGAAGCTTGCGAAGATGGTGCAACTGTATCTCGACAATTCCGGCCATATCTGACTTTTTGAGTCGCTCAAACAAGATGATTTCATCAAGCCGGTTGAGAAACTCAGGCCGGAAATGAGCTCTGACTACTGCCATTATTTCGTTGCGCACATCACCAGCCTGCTTGCCTTCATCCAGATTAACCAGGAATTCGGCCCCCATGTTTGATGTCATGATTATCATCGTATTGGAAAAGTCGACTGTACGGCCTTGCCCATCCGTTAACCGACCGTCATCGAGAACCTGCAGCAGCACGTTGAACACGTCCGGATGTGCCTTCTCAATTTCGTCAAACAGTATGACCTGATACGGACGCCGGCGAACACTTTCAGTCAAGGCACCACCTTCATCATATCCGACATAGCCCGGAGGTGCGCCAATAAGGCGGGCAACAGAATGTTTCTCCATATACTCGGACATGTCGATACGAACCATCGCTCCAGCGTCATCAAACAGAAAATCTGCCAACGCCTTGGTAAGTTCTGTTTTGCCGACGCCGGTTGGCCCAAGAAACATGAAAGAACCAATCGGCCTTGACGGATCCTGCAATCCTGCACGGGCCCGACGAACCGCCTTGGAGACAGCCTGTACGGCTTTGCCCTGCCCGACAACCTGTTTCGCAAGTTCATCTTCCATGCGAAGCAGTTTGTCGCGCTCACCTTCCAGCATCTTGTCGACCGGTACACCAGTCCAACGCGAAACAACCTGTGCGATGTGATCAGGAAGAACAGTTTCCTGCACCATGACGTTGGCAGAAGCAGTAACTTCATCTTCCTCAATTTCCGACAGTTGCATTTCAAGTTCGGGGATTGTTCCGTAGGCCAATTCTCCGGCTTTAGCCAAATCACCGCCACGCTGTGCCTGCTCCAGCTCGGTGCGCGCGTGTTCCAGTTTCTCCTTGATATGTTGGGCACCAGATAGCTTGTTTTTCTCGGCTTCCCAGCGTGCAGTCAAGCTGTCAGCCTTTTCCTGCAGATCTGCCAATTCTTTCTCAAGCGACTTCAAGCGCTCCTTTGAACCTTTGTCAGACTCTTTCAAAAGCGCCTCACGTTCAATCTTCAGCTGAATAAGCCGCCGGTCTATCTCATCAAGTTCTTCGGGTTTGGAATCAACCTGCATCCGGATACGGGAGGCCGCCTCGTCCATCAAATCGATTGCCTTGTCGGGAAGAAACCGGTCCGTGATATAGCGATTTGAGAGGTTAGCAGCTGCAACCAATGCCGAATCACTGATCCGAATACCGTGATGAACCTCATACTTTTCCTTGATGCCCCGTAAAATCGAAATCGTATCCGCTACATCCGGTTCACTTATGAAAACCGGTTGGAAACGCCGGGCAAGGGCGGCATCTTTTTCAACGTGCTTACGGAATTCATCTAGTGTCGTAGCTCCGACACAATGCAATTCACCGCGGGCAAGGGCTGGCTTCAGCAAGTTGGACGCGTCCATTGCCCCTTCACTCTTTCCCGCACCGACTAGTGTGTGCATTTCATCGATAAACAGTACAATCTGGCCAGCTGCAGATTGCACCTCGGTCAATACGGCCTTCAATCTCTCTTCAAATTCGCCGCGGTATTTTGCACCGGCAATCAACGCGCCCATATCAAGCGCGAGCAGTTTCTTGTCCTTAAGGGATTCCGGCACATCGCCATTGATGATTCTCAGTGCCAACCCTTCTGCGATAGCGGTCTTCCCGACACCAGGTTCACCAATCAGAACAGGGTTGTTTTTTGTGCGCCGGGAGAGAACCTGAATTGAGCGCCGGATTTCCTCATCGCGGCCAATTACAGGATCAAGTTTGCCTTCCCGTGCATCTGCTGTCAGATCGCGGGCATATTTTTTCAGTGCATCATAAGCGGATTCCGCACTAGCAGAATCAGCGGTCCGTCCGCTTCGAATCTTTTCGATTTCTGCATTAAGGCCCTTGGCCGTGACCCCGGCCTTTTTTAGGTGTTTGGCAGTATCAGCACCTGATTCAATCGCCATTGCAAGCAACATCCGTTCTACAGTGACATACGAATCTCCGGCTTTTTTTGCAGCTTTTTCGGCAGCCTCAAATACTTTTGCCAAACCAGCTGACAGGTAGAGTTGTCCGTTCCCACCTGAAACTGACGGTTGTACTTCGAGTGCTTTTTCCACTTCCAACTTTAGCAGTTTCAAATCACCACTGGCACGGTCAACAAGACCTGCGCACAACCCTTCCGGGTCATCCAGCAAAACTTTCAGCAAATGTTCGGGTAAAAATTGTTGATGCCCCGAGGATAGAGCATTTGTTTGCGCCGACTGGATGAAACCTTTCATCCGGTCTGTGTATTTTTCCAAATCCATATCAAACTCCTTTTCGAATCACCCGCATTCGCAGCATGAAACGTTATGAAATTTTGGTACCTGGCATGCAGCGTACCATTGTTATGGATATGGGGATTCGAAACGGAAATTAAAGGGCAGCGTTAATCCGACAGTCAGCTTTCTTCCGCCTGTAGCCCACCAGTTATGCTCTGGGGAAGAGATGCCGCATCTTCAGTAACAACTTCGACCTCGGTGGATACATCACCTTCGGTTTTGGCTGCCGTCTTTTCTTCAGATGATTTATCCGAGCCATTCGTACTGTTTGGATCAACAGCTACACGTTTTGTCCTGCGCCCACGACCGTTTTTACGATCTTTTGTTTCAGCATCTGCCTCTTCGGCTTCTCCCTGATTCTCGGAAACACTCTTGTTATTGTGTTCCGTTGCTGATCCCGCTTCGGAAGAACCTTCCGTCTTGCCTTCCTGAACATCAGGTTGAGGGCCTCGTCCATTGGCAGCCGCAGCAGCATTTTCCTCAGCCTTTTGTGCCTGGGCAGCTGCAATGATACGATTATAGTGTTCAGCATGTTGCAGATAGTTTTCTGCCATCACTGTATCACCGTTCGAAAGCGCATCCCTGGCCAACGTGGAATACTTGTCAGCGATATGGGCGGCATTACCGCGAATTTTGACGTCTGGGCCGTTACTTTCGTAATTACGGCTCATCGGGTTTTGTGGTTTGCGGTTTCTACCGCGCGACCTTGACTTCTGATGTGATTGTCTCATCAACTACCTGTTGCTGAAATACTTAATTTGCCAGCCTGCGCTGAATGCGCAATCCAGTTCATCTAATGGTTGAATTAGTACCGATACTCTTCGATACACCAGCTTCCGCCCTGCCCCTAGCAGCCTAAGTGATATGGAACGGAAGGTTTTCGGCTAGCTGCAAAACTTTTGGGCTAAGCCTGAATCTGAAACTAGACCTTATGACAGAAAAATCCAAGCCTTTTTTTGCAACTATCTCAATTCTCCGTTTATCGTGTATTTTTGCAACACTAACGGATGCAGGCGTTTACCACCCGATTGACGCCACATAGATCTGAAAATTTCCCAATTTTCACATATCCATGAGCTGCTGCCAGGGCACAGACTGCATCAGACTGGTTCGCGCCAGTTTCCAGAATTATCACCCCGCTGTCAGATAGATGTTTGCGTCCCTCACTGAAAATGGTGTGATAAAAGTTGAGTCCATCCTCTCCTCCCGCAAGTGCCCGGTATGGATCGTGCAGCCGCACCTCGTTTTCCAGTGTGTCGATTTCACCATTGGGAATGTAAGGTGGATTTGAAACTATAAAATCAAATTGCCCATTAATTTTTGAATAAACATCAGACAAAATGAATTCAATCCGGCATTCCACACCATGCCGGTTTGCATTTTCTGCCGCCGTAGAAAGGGCATTAGGCGAAATGTCGGATGCAACAACCCTGGCAGCCGGCAATTCGGCTGCCAAAGTCACCGCGATAACTCCTGATCCGGTACCAATATCCAGAATGTTGACATTTTCGCCAACATTTTTCATTTGCCCTAAAACCACTTCAATAAGCGTTTCCGTGTCTGGTCTGGGAACCAGAGTATCGGCAGACAACTGGAACTCCCGTCCATAAAATTCACGCCTCCCCAAAATTCTATGGACCGGCTCTCCTGATTCCCTTCTTTGCAAGAAGGCTTCAGCGCGAATTACATTTTCTGCATCGAGCAGTTCGCGCGAGTTCGAGATTATTCCGGCCGATGACAAGCCGGTTGCCTCACACAACAGGATCTTTGCGTCGAGGTCCGGCGTGGGTATTTTTCTTTCAGCTAATCTTTTTGCAGCCTGGCGAATCCAGGTTTCAATGGTAGGTTGGTCAGGCATCTTCATCCATGGCGGCCAACTGATCTGCCTGATAATTTGTTATCAGTGCATCAATTACCTCATCAAGCCCTTCTCCCATGATAAGACGGTCAAGTTTGTAGAGTGTCAGGTTGATGTGGTGGTCGGTCATCCGTCCCTGGGGAAAATTATAGGTCCGTATCCGTTCGGATCGGTCGCCACTGCCGACCTGGCCTTTTCGCGCATCCGCCCTTTCCTGATCTGCTTTTTGACGTTCCATGTCAAACAATTTTGCCCGCAAAGCTTTCATCGCGAAGGCACGGTTTTGATGTTGGGATTTTTCAGATGAAGTTACCACGATTCCGGTAGGCAGATGGGTGATACGAACCGCAGAATCCGTTGTGTTCACATGCTGTCCACCCGCTCCTGAAGCCCGCATTGTATCGATGCGAAGATCCTCGTTCCGGATTTCAACATCAATGTCTTCTGCTTCCGGCAGTACCGCAACCGTTGCAGCGGACGTATGCACGCGACCACCGGATTCAGTTTCGGGCACCCGTTGGACACGGTGGACGCCGGATTCAAATTTGAGCCTTGCAAACACCCCCCGGCCGTTCACCGAGGCAACAATTTCCTTGTAACCGCCAACATCGCCAGCGCTTTCAGACAGTATTTCCACTTTCCAGCCCTTGGATGCAGCATGGCGCTCATACATCCGGAACAAATCACCGGCAAAAAGTGCTGCTTCGGACCCTCCTGTTCCGGCGCGGATTTCCAATATGGCACTTTTATCATCTGCAGCATCCTTGGGGAGTAGAAGTACCTTCAATGCTTCTTCGCAGCTTGCTATCGTCTCCTTAGCCTCATCACGCTCAAGCTCGGCCAATTCCCGCATATCGGCATCTGTATCGGGGTCGGCTATCAGTTCTTCAGCGCCGGTTAGATTATTTTGCGCCTCCTGAAACGTCCTGATCTTTGCCACTATCGGTTCAAGCTCGGAATGTTCAGACGCCAATCTCACATATTGTTCGGGGTCTGGACCTTCAGCCATTTCCGTTTCGATGGCGGCATGGCGTTGCAGCATCTGCTCAAGTTTTTCGATAACAATCATCGGATTTTTCTAAGGTTGTATTGATAGCGGGGCAACAGTTATTCTTCTAATCAACCCCTAATAAGGGATGCCATGCCGATCTGCAAAATCCGTTAGCAACTCCATGATGGTAGCATCATTAGATGTACTTTCCAGAATGGGTAACAACCTCTCTTGCAGTTCTCCGGCATTCAGGGATGTAAGCATTGCCTTGACCGGGCCAATTGCCGTTGGAGACATGGAAATCGATGTGTAGCCAAGGCCCAATACAGCCATTGCGGAAAGAGGTCGCCCAGCCATTTCTCCACAAAGGGTAACCGGCGTATTGTGCTCATCACACTTGAGTCTGATTTGACGGAGCATCCTCAAAAATGACTTGTTTACCGGGCTATACCGGTTCGCCAATCTTGCATTGCCTCGATCGCAAGCCATCGAGAACTGATAAAGGTCATTCGACCCGATTGAGATAAAATCCACGGCTTCCATCAGTTCATCCAGCTGGAATAAAAGGCTTGGAACCTCCAGCATCGAACCAAGCTCCAGAACTTCAGGCATCTCATGACCAAACCGGGTTTGAAGTTCCACTTCCCTTTTGATCAGGTCCCTCACCTGTTGAATTTCCCAGACTTGGGTTACCATCGGCAACATCAAACGTAACCGGCGTCCGGCCGCAGCCTTGAGTAAAGCACGGATTTGAGTGCGCAGCAGAGCTGGCCGGTCCAGTGACAATCGCATGGCCCGCCAACCCATGGCCGGGTTCTCTTCTTGTATCGCCTTTAAATACGGCACGACTTTATCACCACCGATGTCTAGAGCACGGAAAGTTACGGGCTTGTCTCTCGCTTCATCCAGCACCCGCCGGTAAAGCTCTTCCTGTTCACCTGATTTTGGTAGCGTTGCCGATACCATGAATTGCAACTCGGTTCTGAAAAGGCCTATTCCACTGGCGCCTGAAAGTTCAATTTGGGGCAAATCCATCACCAACCCGGCGTTCATTTGCAGGTCTATAAAAACACCGTCCTTGGTCACACTTGGCTTGTCCCGAAGTTTCGCAAACTGTTTTTGCCTGCCTGCCCGGAATTTCACCTTTTCAGCATATGAAGATTCCACATCGAGCGGCGGTCGCAAATTGACGACGCCTTCATCACCGTCAACAATGATTGGATTTCCAGCTTCAGTATTCGATACAAAATCTGGCAATTGCCCGACAACCGGAATACCCAAGGCACGTGCAACAATCACCACGTGAGACGTAGGGGCAGCCTCCTCAAGCACCAGGCCGCGCAATTTGTCACTACTATAATCAAGCAGCTCAGCCGCACCCATACTGCGGGCAACAATGACATGATCGCCCTCGAATTCATCCGTCATACTGCCGAGCGGTTGACCAGACAATTCCCGCAAGAGCCTGTTGGCCAGATCATCAAAATCACTCAGGCGTTCACGCAGATAGGGATCCTGCTGACGCATCATTCGCGCCCGGTAATCATTCTGAACTTTCTCAACCGCGGCTTCAGCGGTCAGGCCATTGTTGATCGCCTCTTCCATTCGCCGGTTCCAACCCCTGTCATGGGCAAACATCCGATAGGCTTTAAGAACTTCCCTGTGTTCTCCCTCCGATGGAACATTGCCGCTTTGAAACAGAACATCAATGGAAACCCTGAGTTTGATCAAAGCTTCTTGCAGGCGCAGAATTTCGTCCTCGGCTCTTTCATTAAACAGGTTTGTCACAACAACCCGGGGTTCATGCAGGACAGCAAATCCCAAACCAATTCCATCAGAAAGCGACACCCCTTGAACCCTTAGAGGTCGCGCAAGATCAAGCGTTACACCCTTCGGAGAAAGTTCATCCAGCTCTCCAGTCGCAATTAATTCACCAAGGACCATCGCTGTAGTTTCAAGCGCCTCGACCTCACCGTCCGAATAGTCCCGGTGTGATTTGTCCTGCACAATCAGGACACCTGTCACCCGCCCAGAACGCAGGATAGGCACTCCGAGAAACGAATTATATATTTCCTCCCCGGTTTCAGGGAGATAGGCGAATGCAGGATGTTTTTGCGCATCGCGCAAATTTAAATACCGGGCAGTAGCCGATATGGTTCCCACCAGACCCTGCCCCAATCGAAGTGCTGAATGGTGAACCGCCTCCGGTCTCAATCCCTTGGATGCATAAAGCTCCAAAAGCCCGTCAGACCGCAACACGTAAACCGAGCACACATCTGAAACCATGTTGGCGGAAATGTCATCGACAATCGTGTCAAGTCGCTCCTGGGGGCCAAGCTGTTCGGCCATGATCGCACGCAAACGACGAAGCAGTGCATTCGGGCCTGTTAGATTTTGTCCCATGATTACTTTCTACCATAAATGCACAACGGCCGACTATCATCTGACAACCGATTGTGAATAACATTCTTACGGATATTACTGATTGAGTCCGTAAACAGCGTGCAGGGTTCTTACCGCAAGTTCGGTGTAGTCGGCATCAATCAGTAGCGAGAACTTGATTTCGGATGTGGTTATCGCGCGAATATTGATGCCTTTTTCAGCCAGGGCGGAAAATGCAGTTGAAGCAACACCGGCATGACTGCGCATGCCGATACCAATAACGGAAACTTTCGCCAGACCTATGTCACTTTGGATGTTTTCAAACCCGATCGCGTCCTTTTTTGCTTCCAGTACCTGAACCGCTTTTTGTGCATCTGATTCAGGAACAGTGAAAGTCATGTCAGTCTTAGAGCCATCCTCCGATACGCTTTGCACGATCATGTCCACATTAATATGAGCATCAGCAAGGGGGCCGAAAATGGCTGCGGAAATCCCAGGTTTGTCCGGTACTCTGCGCAGAGAAATCTGTGCTTCGTCTTTCGTATAAGCGATGCCGGTTACAACTTCTTTTTCCACGATCTCATCCTCATCACAAATCAGCGTTCCTATCGGATCATTGGATCCCTCGCCGGAGTTTATGCTCTCCGGATTTTCAAAACTCGAACGCACAAAGGTACGTACTCCGTGTACCATCGCCATTTCGACCGAACGAACCTGAAGCACTTTTGCCCCAAGTGACGCCATCTCGAGCATCTCCTCGAACGAAATTCTCTCCATGCGGTGTGCACGGGGTTCGATACGCGGATCGGTCGTGTAAACCCCGTCCACATCGGTATATATATCACACCGATCAGCATTGATGGCCGCCGCTATAGCAACGGCTGAAGTGTCGGACCCACCACGACCAAGCGTTGCGATCCGGTTATCCGGTCCAATGCCCTGAAAGCCCGCTATTACCGCTACCTGTCCGGTTGAAATCCGCTCTATCAAAAGATCGGATTCGATATCTCCAATCCTTGCAGCTCCATGGGTATTATCCGTTATGAGAGGAATTTGCCAACCTTGCCAGGAACGGGCATCAACTCCCATCGATTGCAATGCCATTGCCAGAAGACCGGAAGTCACCTGTTCGCCCGAAGCTACAACAGCATCATATTCCCGGGCGTCATGGATCGGCGAAATTTCCCGGGTCCAGGCGACCAGCTCATTGGTCTTGCCAGCCATCGCTGAAACAACGACGGCCACTTCGTTTCCTGCTTCCACCTCTCTTTTGACATGACGGGCCACATTGCGGATTCGTTCTATATCCGCAACCGAAGTGCCACCGAATTTCATGACTAGACGTGCCAAGGGAGTAACTGCCGGGTTTTGAAAACAAGTGCGCTCCGGCATGCCGGAGCGGGTTCGCTGGGTGTTTAGCGGATAATCGGTTTTGTCGCAAGATGACATCCTTGACTTCCGACACTGTATGCCCGACCTACAGGGAAAGGAGTTGCACTTATGGCAAAGGCAGCGCAAACCACGATCGACGAAGATGAGATTGCCCGTTTTTCGGCCATGGCTGCGGAATGGTGGGATCCTCGTGGCAAATTCCGCCCCCTTCACAAATTCAATCCGGTACGTCTCGAATACATCAAGGAGCGAGTGTGCGACGCATTCAGCCGTGACATGAAAGACCCGAAAGCTTTTGCAGGTTTGCGTTTCCTCGACATTGGATGCGGCGGCGGATTGTTATCAGAACCGATGGCACGGCTTGGCGCTGATGTGGTGGCAGCCGATGCGTCAGAAATCAATATCGAGATGGCCAAAATCCATGCCGAGCAATCCGGCCTGGATATCGACTATCGTGCGCTGACGTCAGAATCTCTGGAAGCTGACGGCGAGAAATTCGACGTGATACTCAATATGGAAGTTGTGGAACACGTGGCTGATGTAAACCTGTTCATGACTTCCTGCGCGCGAATGGTGAAACCTGGTGGGTTAATGTTCATTGCAACGATCAACCGGACTGCAAAAGCAAACATGCTTGCGATTTTCATGGCGGAGAATGTGTTGAAATGGCTGCCAAAAGGCACCCATGAATTTGAAAAACTGGTAAAACCGGAAGAACTGGAAGCCCCAATACATGCCGAAGGCATGCAAATCATCGACAGAACTGGTGTTTTTTACAACCCACTAACGGACCGCTGGAACAAATCCCGCGACTTGGATGTAAACTACATGATATTGGCAAAACGGATCGGCTAATTGCCGGCAGCTTGAAATTTGGCTATAAAAGCCGCCTAATTTTTTTCTTCCGGCAAATCCGGCAAGGGCACGACAGCAACACCTTCTTCCGAAAGGTTAGCCGCCTCTTCGAGGCTGGCCTTTCCGTATATCCCGCGCGCTTCAGCCTCACCATAGTGGATTTTTCGGGCTTCTTCGGGAAACTTGTCACCAACATTTTCCGAATTTGCCTCTACATGTTTCTTGATCTTGCGAAGTTGATCCATCATTTCAGCCGGGATTTGTGGCTGAGGCATTGCTGCCATCGGAACTCTTGCATCCGCAGATTTTTTTGTGCCCGAAACGCCCGGAACCATCAGGGCTTTTGAAACATCGACGGAACCACATGAGGGACATTCAACGTACCCGCGTTTTCTTTGGGTATCATAATCATCGCTGGAACCGAACCAACCTTCAAACTCGTGATCATGTTCACAAATGAGAGAATATTTGATCATGCGACCGCTCCGAATTTTCCCGCAGCGGCCTCAAAAACAAAATCACGGGAATTGGCAAGATTGGGTATCTTCCCCCGCGCTTTTTCGACTTCGTTCAATTCCAGATCAGCCACAACAAATCCCGGTTCCTCATTGTCGATTTCAGCAATTATCGCACCCCACGGGTTGATAATCAGTGAATGGCCGAAGGTTTCACGCCCGTCATCATGATCTCCGCCTTGTGCTGCAGCTATTACAAAGGCACCGTTTTCGATTGCCCGGGAACGCATCAGGACATGCCAATGGGCGCGGCCGGTCTGTCTCGTAAACGCGGCAGGTGCTGTCAGAATATGGGCTCCGGCGAGCGCCTGTCCACGATAAAGATGGGGGAAACGGATATCGTAACAGATTGATAATCCAAGACGTGTGTCATCCATTTCGATCACCCGGCTCTGGTTTCCGGGCCTGTAGACTTTCGATTCCCGCCAACTCTCACCATTATCCAGATCAACGTCGAACATGTGAATCTTGTCATAGGTGCAAACCAGCACGCCGTCCGGAGAAAACAGGAATGCCCGGTTTGCAGCCTTCTCATCACCGACCCGGATCGCATGGGAGCCAATATGCAGCCAAATTCCGAGTTCCGAAGCAAGTTTCGCCGCCAATGCCACAAGTTGATCCTGATCCTGACTTGTAATTTCAGAAAATAGCCGCTTACGGCCTTTTTCAAGAATACCGGTCATTTCGGGAGTCTGAATATAAGTCGCACCTTCCTTCGCAGCCACACGAACCAATTCCTCAACTGCGGTGCAGTTAGGGGCAATCTTGTTCGTCGATCGCAGTTGAATTGCGGCTACTCGCATGGTTTTCTTACCCTTGAAGCATTGGATCCAGTTTGCCTGACCTGTCGAGAGCATGCAATTCATCACATCCACCGACGTGTTTCCCACCGATAAAAATCTGAGGGAAAGTCCTGCCTCCATTTGATTTCTGCACCATATCCGCACGGACGGATTGATCCCAGGTACCGTCAAATTCCTTGAATTTCACGCCCTTGGAATTGAGCAGTGACTTCGCGGCACTGCAAAATCCGCAGAATTTCCGCGTGTAAATGGTTACTTCAGGCATCATGTTCCCCAAAAATTGTGTTCGACGCGTGATATAAGCTTCAAAGCACCCCTGTTTCAACCTTCGCAAAGACCATCACGTCAATATTACCGGCACCGCCGCGCTTCAGGGCTCGCGCAGCTGCCTTTGCAGTTGCGCCAGTTGTGTACACATCGTCAACCAACAGGATGTGCCTGTTTTTGATATGGATTTTCATACTGTCAGGAACGATAAACGCACCTGATACATTTCTGTCGCGCTGAGCTTGTGAAAGCCCGACCTGTTGACGGGTCGCCCGATGACGTAACAACAATTCCGGCGCATATTCGATTCCAAATGAATCTCCTATATGTCTTGCAAGTTCTGCTGACTGATTAAAGCGCCTCTTTCTTAACCGGGACTTGTGAAGGGGAATAGGCAAAACTATGTCTGCGTCCTCCAGCAATTCCGATCCGGCGACAGCCATCCAGCGCGCGAGCCATGGCAACAGATCACCACGATCAGAGTACTTGATCGTGGATACAAGTCTTCTTGCACGCTCATCATACAAAAGGACCGTCCGCAAACGGTCGAAAGGCGGCGGGTTGGCAATGGCTTCTGCACTGAGAAAATTATCTCCCATATCGACCAAAAACGGCGTACCCATTACCGGACAAATCGGAGATTGAACGAACCGCAATTCAGACCAGCACGATGCGCAACATCCGCCAGGTTCAGCAACAAAAGCATCGCAGGAAAGGCAGGTATTTGGAATAACCACATTAGCAAGTAAACTGGTGATTGACCGAATTTTTTGCGCCAGCCGGGATATTTCCATGGAAACTTGCATGCGGAAATCATATGGAAGAAAGATGCAAAAGACGAGTCCGCCCAAACTGTTTGATCATCATCGTGTTGTAGCCAAATTGCGCAGGGTTTCGGAAATCAACAAACCCCAATCAGATTTCCTTTCACGGATTGCCGCTGATACTTTGTCCGAGCGTCTTGAGGTTACCAACCGTTCTTTCGAAACGGTTGTTGATCTTTTCAGCCGCTTCGATTGTATGGCAGACGAATTGCGAAAATCCACGAAAGCCAAAAATGTAATATCTATTGGCTTGCATGATGAGGAAAAAGAACCGAGCAAGAACACCAATAGATGCGAGAGATTGCTGGGCCAACTCGACACGTTTCCCTTTGCAAAAGGAACGCTTGACCTTGTCACATCCGTAATTGGACTACACTGGTCGAATGACCTTCCGGGCATGATGACACAGATCCGCAATGCACTAAAACCCGACGGTCTGTTTCTGGCAGCAATTCCCGGAAACCGCACACTTACGGAACTGCGCGAATGTTTGATTCAGGCAGAAACGGAATTGACCGGATCAGTTTCCTTGCGGGTGGATACGTTCGGAGAGGTTCGGCAATTAGGTAGCCTGTTGCAAAGGGCTGGATTCGCATTGCCAGTGGTTGATACGGATATTTTGACCATCCGATATGCTACCCTGCCTGCCCTGATTGATGATTTGCGTGCAATGGGCATGACAAGCAGCCTTGCAAACCGCACCAAATTCGGACCAAGAAATCTGTTTACAAGGACGGAAGAAATATACAATCAGCGTTACCGGGACAGCGACGGACGGATTAGGGCAACGTTCGAATTGGTTTTTTTGTCGGGATGGGCACCCGATTCGTCACAGCAAAAACCCCTTAAGCCGGGAAGTGCTCAAAACCGGCTTGGGGATTTTCTCTAGGCTCCAAAGTTAGCTGATAGCGGTGCCGATCGTATTTGTTAGCATTTCATAGAGACTATCTGTCGATGATCCAACAGCGGTTATTCCACTGACAACAACGAGACCTATCAATGCTGCTATCAAACCATATTCGATCGCGGTTGATCCGCTTTCGTCCTTATGAAACGCGAGAAATTTAAACATCTGCCTATTCCTTTTTCCGCCGGGTAAAAGATTTACAGAGATGGTTTAAATACCTGGTAAACAGCAATAATGAACGAAACCATAAGGCTTTCGCAGGGATTTTATGGAAACCTGGAACCGGTTACTGATTTTCAGGTTCCGGATCCAGTACACTCTTGCGAATGGTATACCGCTTCGGTTTATCAACTGATCCGGTGATTACTCGATCAATGCCAAAAGCTCGGTTTTCAGCATACTGCTGGGACGCTTTATCAAGCAACGGGGCACTCATAAGGGCTACAACCACCGCCAGAGCACTAAAAAACGCAGCCAACTGGACGCTGGTTTCGCCCGATTGGGACTCCTGAAAAACTGACAAAATCCGATAAATTGCACGTGTTTTCATGTATGCATTCCCTCAATGGACAGGGTTTGCAAGGCAATTGTGAGCCCAACAAAGCCCTTCGACTTTGTTAAACTTGTAGCAAATCTATAAAATATCCATTAACGCAGGAATCAAAGGTTCATCCGCCGGAGGCATGGGATATTGCCGCAATTCGTGCACCTTGACCCATTTCAATTGCTGATTTTCCCTGGGCGCGGGATATCCTTCCCACTTACGGCAGACAAATAGCGGCATCAAAAGATGAAATTTTTCGTAGGAATGACTTGCAAAAGAAACCGGAGCCAAACAACTCTCCCAGGTCGTAACACCCAATTCTTCCTGCAATTCCCGGATCAGTGCTTCTTCAGGGGTCTCATCTGCTTCAATCTTGCCCCCCGGAAACTCCCACAACCCGGCCATTGATTTTCCGTTCGGGCGTTGAGCCAACAAAATCCTGTTGTCCGGATCCAGAAGTGCGCACGCACTGACAAGCACAACCGGAGGGTTTTTTTTGTTTGCCGACATATCTCAGGAAGCCTTCACCGGCGCTTTGCGATAACTGTAACGGTAGGATTCCTGGAATCCCAATCCGGTATACAATTCATAGGCAGCCTTGTTGTCCGCCACCACCTGCAACCATGCAAATCGCGCTCCGCGACCCTTGGCCCATTTCAATGCACTCCCGATAAGACTTCTGGCGTGGCCTTGCCGTTTGTATTCCACACCGGTCACCAAATCGAATATACCGGCCAGATCGTTGTCATGAACACATCTGACGGCAGCTACATGATCATCATTAACGTTTTTTACGAACAAACCGCTCGCAGGCTGAATTGATGAAATAACCTCGACAAGTCCCGGTTTCGTGTTTGCCATCTCGTCTGATAGATGAAGAAATGAATCCACCCAGTAACCAATATCCTTCATGGGGACGTGATCAACCTCATTGCTGAGATCGACAGAAGATAAATCGAGCGTCATTACTGTGCTTTCGTCAAACCGCTCCCAGCCACGGTCATCCAACAGACTTTCAAGTTCCGGTGGGGCCAATGGAGATTGCCGAAAAACCAAAGTACGGCCGAAACTGTCAAATCTGCGTTTGGCAAGTTCGAGCCGGGCATCAATATAGGCATGATCAGAAGGGTCCAGCGGATTTACTGAATTCAACCGTTTTGCCGGGTGCCCGGCGGTAAGACGAATAGCCCAGGTTCCATCGTAATGTGTTGAAGTCGAGGGAAATGATCTAAAGCTGACCGCTTCCAGGCGTCTGACCTGTGCCAATAATGGCATATCCGTCTCCTCCATGGTCATTGCCAATCGTTCAACTCCGGTAATCGCCGTTGATTGCGACATACTCCTTGGTGAGGTCACACGTCCAGATTTTTGCAGATCCGCTTCCAATACCAAGGTCAACCCTGATATCTATCTCGTCATTCTGCATGATCCGCGAAGTTTCAACTTCGCTGTAATCCGGATCGCGCTCGCCATTGCGGGCCACAACGACATCACCAAACTGTATGGTCAGCAGATCACGTTCGGCAGGCTCGCCGGCTTTGCCGACTGCCATGACTATCCGTCCCCAATTTGCATCTTCCCCGGCTATTGCTGTTTTTACCAGTGGCGAATTGGCAATCGCTTTGGCAACCGTTCTTGCCGAGCGCTTGTTTTTTGCACCAGTAACTTCAATACAGACCTGTTTCGTAGCTCCTTCGCCGTCCCGAACAAGCAGCATTGACAATTCGTGCATAACTTCCTGAAGAACATGTTTGAATAGCTTGAGACGGCTGTCGCCCAAATCGGAAATTTTCTTGCCGCTACCGCAGGACATCAGCAACACTGTATCACTGGTAGAGGTATCGCTGTCGACTGTAACTGCATTGAAGGTTGTTTTCGTCAATCTCGAAAGCAGCTTCTGCAATACTTTATGATGCACCGGCAGATTGGTAACCAGAAATGAAAGCATTGTCGCCATATCAGGTGCAATCATGCCTGATCCCTTGGCAATCCCGTTCAATACGTAACTCTCACCATCGATTTCAAAGCTTCTTGTTGCAAGTTTTGGATAGGTATCCGTGGTCATAATCGCTTGGGCTGCGGTATGCCATCCGTCAGGAGATAATATAGCCTGAGCCATCTGCAGTTTTTCCTTGAAGATTGATGCATCAAGCGGCTCGCCGATTACGCCAGTCGATGCCAGAAAAACCGACTTTTCACTGCACCCTAACACTTCCGAAGCCGCTTTTGCCGTCATGGCGGTAGCTTCCAGCCCCTTTTTTCCAGTAAATGCATTGGCGTTGCCGGAATTGATTACAACGGCATTGGCCTTGCCCTTGGGTAGGTGTTTGCGACACCAATCCACTGGAGCAGAAGAGCATTTAGACTTGGTGAATACCCCGGCAATCTCGGCAGGCCTGCCAAACGCTATGAGGCACAGATCTTTTCTGCCGACATATTTGATGCCCGCCTCAACGGATGCAAGCGTTACATCCTTGATTGCAGGTAGTTCCGGATACAGTTTCGGTGCCAGTGGCGATACTTTGTTACTCATTGAAACTTGCAACTCATTAAAAAGCCTACTGTAACGCGTCCAGCTTCGCTTTCAAATCCTCATCAAGAATTTCAAATTTGTATTTCTTTCGGGCATCCTGGGTAAGTTGGAAGTATTTTTCCCGCGCAATTAACTGCCTGATTTGATCCTTGACCTCATCAAAAGTCGGCGGTTGGCTATCGCGCTCTTCTTCCTTGAGGATTACATGCCAGCCAAATTGCGACTTTACAGGCGACTTTGTATACTCACCTTTGCCGAGTTCAAAGGCAGCCTTTTCAAATTCCGGTACCATGCGACCACGTCCGAAGTAACCAAGATCACCACCGCTTGGACCGCTGGGGCCGGTTGACTTGGTTTTTGCCAACTCCGCAAAATCGGCACCGCCATCCAGTTCGGTTATGATTTCCTTGGCAACCTCCTCGGTTTCAACCAGGATATGCCGTGCCTTTATTTCCTGTTCAGAAGGATACCCGGCTATTTCCTTGTCGTATCTGGCTTTGAGTTCCTCATCCGTAATGGCGTTCAATGCCTTTTCCTGAAAAAGGTTGTTATGAAGATTTCGGGCACGGGAAAACGCCATTCGCGCTTTGAAATTGGGATCATCTGCAAGGCCGGCATCTTCCGCAGTTGCAGCCAACAGTTTTATATCAATCAGCGCATTGAGTATGGCGGCACGCCTTTGATCGGCAGGCGTTTCTGAAAATTGCTGTAACAAGTCAACCTCCGCAAGAGCCAGTTCACGCTCGGTCAGTTCAACCCCATTTACACGTGCAATTACCTTGTCCTGCGGCTCCTGTGCATAAGCACCGAATCCGGAAGTGGAAATGGTTAGCGCAATCGCAATTCTGATACCTGCAGAACGAAGGTAATCGGCAAACATTGAAATTCCTTTCATGGACGACACGTACTTTTGGAAGGGTGTCACTTTTTGAATAAGACGTTGGAATTATGCCGTGACGTTGACATAACAATTGCCCCCTCTTATCTGTCGTTTGTTCGAACGTCCAGTTTAGCCGACTCACTTTTATGTTTGGCAGCAAATCAGACCCCTGCGAACACCCAATTTAACCGCATCAGTTGCAAGACATCCGGCAACACAATTATGCAAGAGGCCACATGGGCATTTTTGGTGGAATAGCGAGCAAAATCTTTGGTTCGGCAAATGATCGTGAAATCAAGGCCTTCCAGCCTAAAGTGGAGGAAATAAACGCGCTTGAAGCAGAATTCGAAAAACTGTCTGACAATGAATTAAAGAGCAAAACGGATGAATTCCGCAAAATGTTCGAGGATGGGAAGTCTCTTGATGATCTTCTGGTTCCTGCATTTGCGGTGGTACGTGAAGCCTCCAAGCGTGCCCTCGGCATGCGCCATTTCGATGTTCAGCTGATAGGCGGCATGATTCTGCATGGGGGAAATATCTCCGAAATGCGTACCGGTGAAGGTAAAACGCTGGTTGCAACTTTAGCAATCTATCTGAATGCTCTGCCTCAAAAAGGAGCCCATATTGTTACGGTGAACGATTATCTAGCTCAACGCGATGCGGATTGGATGGGCAAGATTTACTCGTTTTTGGGAATGACAACAGGCGTTATTATCGGCGGGATGGATGACGCGGAGCGCAAGGCGGCTTACGAGTGCGATATTACCTATGGCACCAACAACGAATTCGGATTCGACTATCTGCGTGACAACATGAAATTTGAATTGGAATCAATGGTTCAACGTGGCCATCATTACGCCATCGTCGATGAAGTTGATTCCATACTGATTGATGAAGCCCGTACCCCGCTAATCATTTCCGGACCCCTTGATGACCGGTCTGATCTGTACACAACAATTGATGCTTTCATCCCAAACATTGCCGACGAAGATTTCGAATTGGATGAAAAACAGCGTTCTGTAACCTTCACGGAAGATGGCAATGAAAAACTTGAAAACCTGCTAAGTGAGGCAGGCCTTCTCAAAGGTGAATCGCTTTATGACATTGAGAATGTTTCAATTGTTCACCACATCAATAACGCTTTGAAGGCACACAAACTGTTCTCCAAGGATAAGGATTATATCGTCCGTGGCGATGAAATCGTGATCATTGACGAATTTACCGGTCGGATGATGCCGGGGCGACGGTACTCGGAAGGACAACACCAGGCCCTCGAAGCCAAGGAGGGTGTCACCATTCAGCCGGAAAACCAAACCTTGGCCTCCGTTACATTCCAAAATTATTTCCGGATGTATGACAAGCTTGCAGGCATGACCGGCACAGCCATGACCGAAGCAGAGGAATTCGGAAATATTTACGGACTGAGTGTACTTGATGTTCCAACAAATCTTCCGGTTGCACGCATTGACGACCATGACGAGGTTTACAGGACATTTGAGGAAAAATACCGTGCGATTACAGCACTAATCAACGAATGCCGGGAGCGAAATCAACCGGTTCTTGTCGGCACAACATCAATTGAGAAATCTGAACTGCTGGCGGACCTACTCAAGAACGGTGGACTAAAGGATTTTCAGGTTCTCAATGCCCGCCATCACGAACAGGAAGCACAAATCATTGCTGAAGCTGGCGTTCCCGGAGCAGTTACTATCGCGACCAACATGGCGGGACGCGGGACGGACATCCAGCTGGGCGGTAATTTCGAGATGCGTTGTGCAAATGAAATCGCGGAAGACGCGACAGATGCTGAACGGAAGAAACAGGAAGAGAAAATCCAGGCTGATATTGACAAACTGAAAGAAGAGGCAAAGCAAGCCGGCGGTTTGTATGTGATAGGTACAGAGCGTCACGAGAGTAGACGTATCGATAACCAGCTTCGCGGACGATCCGGGCGTCAAGGTGATCCCGGACACTCGAAATTTTTCCTCTCTCTCCAGGATGACCTGATGCGAATTTTCGGGTCCGACCGGATGGACAGCATGCTCCAGAAACTCGGCCTTCAGGAAGATGAGGCGATTATCCACCCTTGGATCAACAAGGCACTTGAAAAGGCTCAAAAGAAAGTCGAGGCGCGAAACTTCGACATCCGCAAAAACCTGTTGAAATTCGATGATGTGATGAACGATCAGCGCAAGGTCATTTTTGATCAGAGAAAAGATCTCATGAAGGGTGAGGATCTGAGTGAAACAATTACCGACATGCGCCATGAAACGATCGAAGATCTGGTCGCAAAACACATTCCTGAGAAAGCCTATGCGGAACAATGGGATACCATAAATCTGCAACAGGATATCATGGAGCAGGTAAATCTGGATTTGCCAATCGTGGAATGGGCCCAGGAAGAAGGCATTGACGAAGAAGTGTTAACTGACAGAATCGTTGAAACTTCTGACACCGCAGCCAATGAGAAAAGAGAGCGTTTCAATGCCCTGGAGGATGGGCTGACCGGAAATATCGAAAAACAGGTCATGCTTCAAACGCTGGATCATCTGTGGCGAGAGCATCTGGTAAATCTGGACCACTTGCGTTCCGTTGTAGGTTTCCGGGGCTATGCCCAACGTGATCCGCTACAGGAATACAAATCCGAAAGTTTTGAACTTTTTCAGACCATGCTCGCCAATTTGCGCCATGCCGTCACTTCGCAGATGATGCGGGTTGAGGTGGTCAATCAGGCTGAAATGCCGATGGAAGAATTGCCGGAAATGTTCGAACAACATGAAACATTGGATGCATCCGGAAATCCGGTTCCTGAAGTCGACCCGGAAACTGTCGAGAGCTGGGGTAAGGTCGGGAGAAACCAACCTTGTCCGTGCGGGTCAGGCGAAAAATACAAACACTGTCACGGACGGTTTGCCTGACGATTTTGGTTTGGTTGAAAATTTGGACAAATATTGCCCGTTTTTCCTGAAGTCAGGATTGTGGCTCTTGCCGCTGTGCCTTTTTTGGAACCACAATTTTCGTTACGGTCTGTACGGTAACATTGGTTGTAGCTTCCTGTTGACCGGAAATTTCAGCACTGATTGGATTGATGCTCTCAGCATCCGGTTTTGTATCGGGAAAATCAGCCAATCCACCAGTTGATGTTCCGTCTGTACTGGCAACAACTGTTTCAGGCACTTCAGGCACAACCGGTTTTGGCTCCAGAATGCCGACCGTACCGATTGTTGGTTCAGCTTTTATGGAAGCCACCCGCGTTTTCGGCTTGTCTTCATCCTTGATGAACGGATTATTGGCAGTTTTCTTCAGGATCTTGTTGAATACACTTTGATCCTTGTTCTGTTTTTCGTTGAATGCCAGTGCCAAACTGCGTGGCGTTTTTGCTGGTGGGCATTCAGCCCGAGAGCGGAACTTGACATCTTCGTCAATGTACCGATTGAAAACGTATCGTTTCTCACAAACATCCACTTTCGGTTGAAGCCTCGTCACGTCGAAGTGGTCGCTGCCTTCCTTTAACATTTTCCAGAACTGAAAGCTTTTGTGATCAACATTTTTCGCCATATTTTCCGCCGTCATACGGAACGGATAAGCCTGAATCTGAAACGACTTCTGGCCTCCCTTGAACGCTTCTCTTGCCAAAGCGTAAATCTCCTCGACATATTCGTCTGTCATCGAGTAACACCCCGCAGATGAACAGGCCCCATGGATCATCAAGAACGATCCAGTGCGGTCATTTGCACGGTCATAGGTGTTCGGGAATCCCATGTTGAAAGATAAATGATAGCTGGAATTCGGATTCATCAGGCCCGGCGTGACGTGATAAAATCCCTCCGGCGCTTGACGATCGCCTTCCTTGTGTTTGGGTCCTAGTTTCCCGGACCACTTGCAAATCTCGTAAGTGTTTAACAGCGCAAATCGGCTGTTATGGTCCTCTTTCCAGACTTCCATAACATTTTCTTCCTTGAAAATACGCAGCAATATCGGCGCTCCAAGGCCCATCCCTTTGGTTTCCATTTTTTTTACGAGGTGTTCGGGAACCGGGCGTTCGTGTTTTGGCACTCCGCTATTCAAAACACCATTACAGGCCGCAAGCAGCGAGCCTGCGAACACGACAGCTATTCTTTTTGACGCTCTGGATATCACCTTGTTTACTCGTTACCCGTTCGGATGCCGAAAAGTCCCATAAAAATGATATAACTTGTGCTGGTTGACAAGCCGTTACCAACGCTCAGTAACGAAATCGTCAATGAACCCGTAAAAGCGGCAAAAATCAGGAGAGATTGCGCCCCATGGCCAGAAACTTTTCCTGCCGCTGTTGCTTGATAGTTTCCCTGTCTACGCCTTCAAATTCTGCCAATGCCCCGGAAATCTGGTCGCGGGTAGCTGAAATAACAGCTGAATGATCGCGATGGGCACCACCAAGGGGTTCTGGAATGATGTTGTCGATTATCCCAAGTTGCAACAGATCCTGCGCGGTGATTTTCATTGTTGTAGCAATGTCTTCCGCGCGGGTGGAATCGCGCCACAAAATTGAAGCCCCCGCCTCAGGCGATATCACACTGTAAATTGCATGTTCCAGCATATAGACACGGTTTGCAGAGGCGATGGCTATGGCGCCCCCTGAACCACCTTCACCGATAATCACAGAAATCATCGGAACTTCGACCGTCAGGCACTTTTCAGTAGACCTTGCAATAGCTTCTGCCTGCCCTCGCGCTTCCGCTCCCATCCCCGGATAGGCACCTGCAGTGTCCACCAGTGAAATAATCGGCAAATTGTATCTATCAGCAAGCTCCATGATACGGATAGCCTTTCGGTAGCCCTCCGGACGCACCATCCCGAAATTGTGTTTCAGCCGGGATTCGGTATCCATGCCTTTTTCCTGGCCAATAACCGCAACTGATCTTCCCTCAAATCTTCCAAGACCGGCGAAAACTGCGTGATCCTCACCAAAATACCGGTCTCCTGCCAGCGGAGTGAAATCATCAATCATTCCTTTTTGATAATCCACAAAATGCGGGCGGTCCGGATGCCGTGCTACCTGAGTTTTCTCCCAGGGACTAAGCTTCGAATAAAGATTTTTGAGAAGTTCATTGGATTTTTTTTCAAGCCTGGCAATCTCATCCGAAAGATTTACGGCCTGATCTTCACTACCAACAGCACGGAGTTCCTTGATCTGGCCGTCCAGATCAGCAACAGGCTTTTCGAATTCAAGATAACTTGGCATTGGAGCAGCTTCTTGTGGGAGAATTTTTCACTTCACGGATCAGGGCCCGAATTCGGCGGCACACTGGCGATTTGTGCATCCAAAGTCAAGGATTTTGGTTGCAAGATACGGCATCCGGATCAACTGTTAATAACAAATATGGCCTACGTTGCGCCCACCATCAATCGCAATTCTTTCAGTCGAATTTTATCAGATTTCTGCAACATCGAATGCATTCAGATAACTCCAGGTCTGCAAAATAATTCATAATATTTGAATTTTTATGTAACCTGCCCCTGGGTTTGCGCATCTATGGTGACTGAGAAGGGAAAAAAACGAGGTTAACGCCTCGATTCCTTAACAAGATGGGCTATTTTGACCATGCGCTTAACGGGTTGGCTGGCAAATGACTTTCTTCACCTTCGCAAACTTGCGGAAGGAACGGGAAAGGCTGCTCCAAATTCGGAAACTGTTTTCGGTCCTCACCAGATATCCTTTTTCGGTTTTTGCGAAAATGCAGTAAATACCGTTTTCTGTCGCCCAGAGTGCATTCATCATTCTTCTCCAGTCAAATTTCGGAACAAAATTGCTCACGAGGCCAAAAATGAAAAAAAGTAACAGCGAGGCGATTCTGGTAGATGGAACTACGGACCTGTGTCGGCAACTCCTTTCATGCAACCGATTAAACGTCGTAACCTACGACGATTATCTGGACGATTCGAACAACAGCAATGGCATCGGAGAAACGACGCCGGCAACAAAAAAACAGCCACTTGTTACGCTTGAACTGGGGCAAACGGAGGAGGAAAGTCAAAGTGTAATTGAAACCCTTAGAAAGGGTGGATTTCAATCTCCCATTCTGATTATCGATGAGAGCCGGGTGGACAACGAAACATCAAACGGAAATGGCGCCAATCATCTTTTTAATGGTGAAAAACGCCTACGGTTTGCAGTATTTCCAATCTACCTACGCCACAAGGAACTGGCTATTTTGGAGTTGGATGAATCCGAGTACGAAATCGGCTCGTTCCTTTTCAAACCCTCCGAAAAAATGCTTTTTGATGAAAGCGGGTATGAAATCAGGTTGACTGAAAAAGAATCGGAATTGCTCCATCATCTTTACAACGCAGAAAACACAGCAATTCCCAGAGAGGAATTGCTGGAACGGATTTGGGGCTATCACCCCAATGCCCGCACACATACCGTTGAAACCCACATTTATCGCTTGAGGCTGAAGCTGAGTGCCGAGCTGTTTGGCAAGCGGATGATCCTGACCGAAAAAACAGGTTACCGGTTGGCCCGTTAGTTTTGTATTTTCCGGAAACATGACGAGTTCCGGCTATCTCCCCTTTCCAGCATTGATATTCGCACGAGAAGGACCTGGCCATGAATAACGAAACTACTCGGGATATCCTGAGGGATCCTGCCAAAACGAAATCGACCGGTTTTTCCAGGGAAGAACGCGAACAGTATGGTATCCGGGGGCTGCTGCCTTACGCTGTAACGGACATAGAAAGCCAGAAACAACGCGCTTTGAAGAACATGCGGCGCAAGCATTATGACATTGAGCGGTATATATTCTTAAGCGCATTGCATGACCGCAATGAAGCCCTGTTCTATCGAACAGTTATTGACAACATCGAAGAAATCATGCCGCTGATATATACGCCTACCGTTGGCCAGGCATGTAAGGAGTTCGCGCACATATTCCGTCGGCCAAGGGGTTTTTACATCACACCAGATGACAAGGGGCAGATCCGGGAAATTCTCGATAACTGGCCGGAAAGTGATGTCAAAGTCACTGTCATAACCGATGGTGAACGCATTTTGGGCCTGGGAGATCTCGGGGCCAATGGCATGGGAATTCCAATAGGAAAACTGGCACTTTATTCTGCCTGCGCGGGGATCCCACCGCACCAATGCCTTCCTGTAATGCTGGATATTGGCACCAACAATTCTGAATTGCGCAATGATCCCTTCTATCTTGGTTATCCAAAAGAACGTTTGTCAGGTTCAGCATACCAGGAACTTGTTGATGAGTTTATGGAAGCGGTCACAGACAAGTATCCGGATGTGCTGGTCCAGTTTGAAGACTTCCTGACCCCGAATGCCTATGGCTTGCTGCAACGGTACAGGGACAACTACTTGTGTTTCAATGATGATATTCAAGGCACCGCTGCAGTATCTCTTGCTGGTGTATATGCAGCATCAAAAGCAATGGGCAAACCATTTGGCGATTTGAAGATCATGTTCCTGGGTGCCGGATCAGCTGCAACCGGAATAGGTGATCTGATGGTCAAGGCCTTTGAACAAACCGGACTAAATGAGGAAGAAGCAAGGCAGCGTCTGTGGTTCGTTGACAACCAGGGTCTCGTGGTTGCAAGCCGGGATGATCTGGCTCCCCATAATCTGCCCTACGCCCACGATGAAGAAAAATTAGGATTCCTTGAAGCAATTGAAAAAATCAGGCCTAATGTGTTGATCGGTGCTACCGGTGCACCAGGGACCTTCAATGAGGCTGTAGTCAGGAAAATGGCCGAAATCAATGAACAGCCTGTCATATTCGCCTTGTCAAATCCGACATCCAGGGCTGAATGCACTGCCGAACAAGCATATCTTTGGTCCGGTGGGCGGGTCTTGTTTGCATCAGGCAGCCCATTTGGACCAGTCGCACTCGAAAATGGCGAGTTTCGGAAGCCTGGACAGGGCAACAATGCCTATGTTTTCCCAGGTATAGGGTTGGGTGCGCTTGCAGCCAAAACTGCACGGTTGCCGGAAAGCATGTTCCTGGCAGCGGCTGATGCCCTTGCCTCATATGTAACCGAAGATGACCTCGCTTCAGGTGCGCTTTATCCACCTCTGTCTGAAATACGTTCAGTATCAGCTTCTATCGCCGCTGCAGTGGTCAGGAAATCGTTTGAATTGGGACTTTCCGATATCGAGCCGTTTGATGACATCGAAGACCGTGTACAAGCGATGATGTACGACCCGGCTTACTGAAAACCCTATGGAAATCCGAAAAAGCCATCCAGACGATGCCGAGGCTCTTGCCGAATGTATTGACGCTGCATATGCAGCTTACAAATTACGTATTGATGACCTGCCTGCTGTGTCTGCGGGAATAGCTGATGATATCGCTAATAATCTCGTATTTGTTGCGACCAAAGAGTGGATGGTAGTCGGCGGGATCATTGTCATCAATAACGGCGACTTCGCGCAAGTGGCCAATGTTGCTGTTGATCCTCACTCATCCGGATTAGGTTTGGGGCGGGCATTGATGGAGCGCGCTGAACAGGAATGCAGAAACCTGGGGATTAGGGAATTGCGCCTAAACACACATGTCGAAATTCCCGAAAACATTCACCTCTACAAACACTTGGGATGGCAATCCGAGGGAGTTGTGGGCAGAAAAGTCCACATGAGCAAGCAAATTTGACTGGCATTAGCAACAATCCAGCTGTGCTTCAGCCAAACAAATTTGCCAGTCGGCCGATATCTTTTGAAATAATCCCCTTTCCCGCACTTGCAAGAACCAAACGACGGCTTGGTCCCTCACCATCCGGATCAATCAACTGGACAGAATGACTGGCATAACGGCGGACATCCGGTTCCGACAAAAGTGTGAAGCCCAGTCCTTCATTGACGCATTCCATGATTGCTTCAACGCTGTCCAAAAGGATGGTTTTCTTCGGAACATAATCGGTAAATCCCCGAATGTGGGATTCGATCAGTTTGCCAATGCCCGAATTCGGATTAAACTGCAAAAACGGCAAGGTTCGGACAAGCTCTTCTGGTCCCGGATGACCCGGTATGCTGGGGGCGGCAAACATCAATTTCTCTTCCCGCAGAACATCATAGCGCAATCCGGGTTGTGGCGCTTTTGAAGCGGTCACCACAGCAGCATCCAATTGACCTGAAAGGATGCGACTTTCAAGCACTTCTGACAAGGCGGTTTCCAGCTCAAATTCTGCCAATGGTGCAAGGTCCGCTGCATTGGACAGGAAATTCGGCAGCAGCCGGACACTTGCGGTCGCAATAAAGCCGACACGATAGGTCCCAGCCAGTTCACTGATTTCGCTGCAGGCATTGAGTAGTTCAGCTTCGGCAGAGGTGACTGTCTCTGCGTGTCGGGCAACTAGCCTCCCGAGCGGAGTCAGTTTGGGAGGTCTGAAATTTCGGTCAAAAAGGCTGACTCCCAGACTTTCCTCAAGTGCTTTCATTTGCATGGAAACCGTTGACAAGGTTGTGTTCATGTCATCGGCAACCTGCGCAAAGGAGCCAATTCGCGAAATTCTGGTAAGTGTCTTGAGTGATCGCGTTTGCATTTATTCATAGTAATTGAATTTAATATACAATTTTATTCCATTGTTATGAACTTGACAATAGGCGATAATACCAGCCATCACGGGGAAAAATGCAGGCTGAATAATGATCGCAGACAAACCGAATCTCTATCAGGAACTGGCCAGGGAACTCGCGCCAATATTTGCCGAAAGGGCAAGTGAGTGGGACAAGACCCGCAGCTACTGTCATGAAAATATTCCACTTTTGGTTGATGCGGGTTTGATGGGCATGACCTTGCCGCGTGAATATGGCGGACTTGGTGCTTCGTTTCATGACTGTGTGTTGGTAATAGAGGAAATCGCCAAGGCTTGCACACTCACTGCGCGTATTGTGGTCGAAGCAAACATGGGCGGCATCAGCGCAATCATGGCCTATGGTACAAAAATGCAGAAAGAATTCTGCGCTCCGATTGTTCTGGCTGGCGATAAACCTGCAATCTGCATTACAGAACCTGAAGCCGGGAGCGCTGCAACTGAAATGCGCACCACTGCACGCAAAGTCGGAAACCGTTTTGTCATAAACGGATCAAAACACTGGATTACCGGTGGTGGCATCTCAAAGCTGCACCTCATATTCGCCCGCGTTATCGATGAAGCAGGCAAGGAACTTGGCATCGGCGGCTTTATTGTTCATCGCGATCCCGGAAATAACATTCTTCCTAAAGGATTTGAGGTTCGCCGGCGCGAGCACACAATGGGCCTGTGCGGAATGCCGGAAGCCGAGCTTCATTTTTCAGACCTGGAAGTCGATGAAGCATTCGCGGTCGTGCCAAAGTCAGGGTATCATAAGGGATTCGCGGAATTGATGAGCGCCTATAATTCCCAACGTGTGGGGGCTGGAACCATAGCTATGGGAGTAGCAGCTGGTGCTCTTGAACACGCTAAACGTTACCTCAAAGAGCGACAACAGTTCGGTCGGCCGCTGGCGGAGTTTCAGGGTCTGCAATGGATGATCTCGGATATGGATGCCAGTGTTCATGCATCAAGATTAATGCTCCGAGAAGCAGCAAAATCGGCGGAAACATCATCTACCGGTTTTCCGGACATGATGATGGCCGCACGCGCGAAAATGTTTGCATCAGAAGCTTCAATCAAGGTTGTAAATGATTCGATGCAGATGTTCGGCGCACGTGGATACGGAGATCAGGAACCGCTTGAACGAATGTATCGTGACGTCCGCATGTTTACCATCGGTGGCGGTACCGCACAGATTTTACGTACACAGGTCGCAGGCAAATTGCTAGATATCAAGACCCCGCAAACCCGCGACGGCTATGTTGAAATGCCAAAAGCTGATGTGTTCAAGTTTGCGGGAGAGTAATAACTGCATGTTACCGCTTGGCAAGCGGATGGTGTTCCTCAACCAGTTGTTTCAATCGTTCATCCAGCACATGCGTGTAAATTTGAGTTGTGGAAATATCGACATGCCCAAGCAATTGCTGAACGGCACGCAAGTCTGCACCGTTTTGCAATAAGTGGCTGGCAAAGGCGTGTCGCAGCACATGAGGCGATACTTTGGCCGGATCAAGACCCGCCTTGACAGAGAGATCTTTGAGGTCTCTTGCAAATGCCTGACGGGTAAAATGTCCTTCCTTGGAACTCGCCGGAAACAAAAATTTGTTTTCGGTATTCTTCCCGCAAGATTTCATACAGTCTACATACGCATGGACTGCATCCCTTGCCCGTTGTGAAATCGGAACAATCCTTTCCTTTTTCCCCTTTCCGAGAATCGTGAGAAAACGCCCCGTTGCATTAGCGCTGGAAGCTGGAAGGCTTACCAACTCGCTAACCCGAAGTCCGGTCGCATATAGCAATTCGATCAGGCAATAAAGCCTCGCTACCCTGATTTTCCGGGCATCAGATCCCCGGCCATCTCCTGCTTCTTGTTCCGCCAGACTGATAATTCTGTCTACCTCTTCAACGCTCATGACCTTTGGCAAGGGTCGGCCAAGTTTCGGGCTGTCAATGATTACGCACGGATCATCCGTACGTACTCCCTCGGCAAACAGGAATTTGTGAAACTGACGGATCGACGATAAATGTCTGGCTTGGGTCGACGCTGACAGACCGGTAGCTGCCAATGAGACGAGATGCGCTTGTACTGTCTCGCTATCGACCGCTGAAAACCTGACATTTTCCGTTTCAAGAAAATTCCCATAGTCCAGGAGATCACGCTGATACGATTGAAGCGTATTATCAGCCGCACCGCGCTCAGCACTCATCATTTCCAGAAATGATTCAACGAGATGGAATTCCTTCAACCCGAACTCCTGTTTGCCGGTTCTACTGAGGGTTCAATCGTTTGGCAGGGATCTTCACGGTCATTTCGCGCGGATTAGGCTCAACAAATATCGTAAGCGCCACCATCCCGCCGTATACTAGGCCGGCAATTACTCCAAGAATGAACAACAACCTGAACAGGCTTGGCATATCCTCATCACCACATCTAAAATCGTACTTCGTATTCTATTTATGTAAAACGGCGAGACAAATTACAACCATTGAGTTTTAAAAGGGTAAAAACAACCACCACTTGACCTTGGCAACGTTATGGTATCGAAAGGCCCGGAACATTGAATAATTCCCTGGTGTAAAAATGAATACCCGGCGGCGCGGACGCGCCCAAAAACTTCTCGACCAGCTTGATGGCCGCAGCATTGTCATGTTGGGCATGATGGGGTGTGGGAAATCGGCAATCGGCAAAATGTTGGCCCGTAAACTTAATTTGGATTTCAAGGATGCCGACGCCGAAATTGAAGAAGCTGCGGGACGCAGCGTGGCCGAAATATTCGAAGATTATGGAGAAAAGGAATTTCGCAGGCTTGAAACCCGTGTCATTGACCGGATCCTCAACGAGGGGCCAGCGCTACTGGCACTCGGCGGAGGCGCATTTATGGGAGAAGAGACACGAAAGATAGTCGCTGAAAATGGATTGTCGATATGGCTCAAGGCCGACCTTGATCTTCTCCTCGAGCGCGTGAGCAGACGTCCTGGCAAACGGCCACTGCTTAACAAGGGTAATCCGAAGGAAATTCTTTCAAATCTGCTCGAAGAACGGGAGCCTGTTTACGCCCTTGCAGACATCCATGTAATGTCACGGGGCGGTACAAAAGCTGAAATGCGAGATGCAGTTTTGAAAGAAATGGAAAACCATTTCGTAACGGCAACGGAAGACGCAAACTGATGATGAATATTAACTCTTCCACAATTACTGTTGACCTTGGAGAGCGCTCGTATGAAATTCTGATTGTCAACGGCGCAATGAGTATAATTGCTGAGACCTTGCAGGAGCTTGCACCGGGCGGCCGCTGTGCAATCATCACTGACACGAACGTCAACAAAGCGCATGGCAGCACGTTACGTGGTTTTCTCGATGAAGCGAAAATTGAACATTTTACAATTGAAGTCGAGCCGGGCGAAAGCTCAAAATCCTGGCCAGTGTTTCAAGCTGCTGTCGATGATGTACTCGGGCAACGGCTTGAACGCTCTGACTTGATTATTGCTTTTGGTGGAGGTGTTGTAGGCGATCTTGCAGGATTTGTGGCATCAGTCGTCCGTCGCGGAATTCGTTTTGTGCAAATTCCAACCTCCCTGTTGGCCCAGGTTGATTCTTCCGTTGGCGGTAAAACCGGTATTAATTCAATTCATGGAAAGAACCTGATAGGGGCATTTCATCAACCCTCGAAAGTTCTGATTGATCTTGATGTTCTCAAAACCCTGTCCAAGCGGGAATTCCGGGCTGGATATGCGGAAGTGATGAAATATGGCCTGATAAAGTATCCGGAATTCTTCAAATGGCTTGAATCCAATCACAGCGATGTTTTTGCCCATGGTGGGGGATTGGAAAAAGCCATCGCGCAATCATGCCGGGCAAAGGCGGAAATTGTGGCAGTTGATGAAACGGAGACCGGACAACGGGCTTTGTTAAATCTGGGCCATACTTTTGGTCACGCACTTGAAGGTTATACCGGATATGACGGTAAAAGGTTGGTACACGGTGAAGGAGTTGCAATCGGCATGATATTGGCCCACCGGTTTTCCAACCGCTTGAACCTTTGTTCGCTGGACGATGCAAATCGCGTTGAAGCTCATCTGAAAGCCGTCGGATTGCCTACGGATATCAGCCAGATTCCAGGCGAGATGCCCACGGTTGAAACATTGATGAAATTCATTGCACAGGACAAAAAAGTCAGGCGGGGAGCGTTGACATTCATCCTTACAAATGGCGTCGGTAAAGCCTATATTGCCGATGATGTTCCAACTTCTGAGGTGCAATCCTTTTTACAGGATCAATTGACGTAATGACGACTGCCATTTGGCTTATACTGTTTGCAATATTCCTTCTGATTTTGATGTCAGCATTTTTCTCAGGCTCGGAGACCGCACTGACAGCAGCTTCCCGCGCACGAATGCATCAACTCGAGAAAAATGGCGATCTTCGCGCAGGACAGGTTACCAAGCTAATTGAAAAGCGTGATCAACTGATTGGCGCCCTGTTAATCGGCAACAATCTGGTCAATATTCTGGCATCTGCGCTTGCGACAAGCTTGTTTCTCAACCTGTTCGGGGAAGCTGGTGTTGCTATAGCAACGCTCGTAATGACTCTTCTCGTTGTTGTATTCGCTGAAGTCATGCCAAAATCAATCGCACTTTCCAATGCCGACAAATTTGCCGTCACCATCGCGCCGGTCCTCAGGCCAATAATCTTTGTTCTCTCTCCATTCGCCAAACTGGTAACCGGACTAGTCCGCAGAATCCTTCGCTTGTTCGGCTTTGCAATCGGGAGTGAACAATCCATGCTTTCTGCCCACGAAGAACTGCGCGGCGCGGTGGAGGTGCTCCATCAGGAAGGTTCCGTGGTAAAGGATGACCGGTACCGGTTAGGCGGTGTACTGGACCTTCATGAACTGGAACTTTCCGATGTCATGATCCACCGTACCAATATGGAAACCATCAATATTGACGATGCTCCGGAGAAAATCATTAAGCAATTGCTGGACAGTCCGTATACACGTATTCCGCTGTGGCAGGGTGACAGCGACAACATAATTGGAGTCATACATTCGAAAGATGTTTTGAGGGTGCTTGCCGGCAAAAATGGTGACGGGAAACGTATTGATTTCAAGAAAATCTCCTCAAAACCGTGGTTTGTACCGGAAACAACAACCCTGCAGGATCAGTTGAACGCCTTTTTGCGCCAAAAAGCCCATTTTGCCCTTGTGGTTGATGAATATGGGGAAGTTGAGGGCATGGTAACCTTGGAAGACATCCTCGAAGAGATTGTCGGTGAAATCGCAGACGAGCATGACGAAGAAGTCTCAGGTGTGGTACCTCAAGCTGATGGATCCTGGATCGTGGAAGGGGCTGTTCCCATTCGCGACTTGAACAGGGCGCTCGATTGGGAACTTCCGGATGAAGAAGCAACCACTATGGCTGGTTTGGTCATCCATGCCGCCCAGATGATTCCGGAAGAAAAACAAACCTTCACCTTCTACAACAAACGTTTTGTGATTATGGAGCGTGAAAAAAACCGAATTACAAAACTGCGTATTCGTGAGTTGTAAGTTGTATTTATCTGAAAAACTTGGCCCGTTTTTTCAAGGTTTCGATACCCGTTCTGCTTTTGGTTATTACGAATATGTCTGCCATCGCCTTCCAAAAGCTGATTTTGGTGCCGTTCCTCAATATGCCGAAGGGCTGACAAGAATTGCCGACCAGTTTGACGCATTCGTATTTGACGCATTCGGTGTTTTGAATGTGGGAACTTCGGCTATACCGGGTGCGCAAGAATGTATCTCTGAACTACGCAGGAAAAACAAACGTGTTTTTGTTGTAACCAACGCTGCTTCCTCTTCGAAACCCAAAACCATCGAAAAATTTGCTGCTCTTGGATATGATTTTTCTGAGGCAGAAATAATTACCAGCCGGATGGCTGCAGAAGAGGCGATAGGGCAAAAAAATATTGGATTATGGGGTGTTCTTGCAGGTGAAAACTTCCTGGAAAGTGACTTGCATCTGAATTGCGTTCAGCTTGCTGAATCAATGGTCGATTATCATCGAGTGGATGGTTTTCTGTTTTTGAGTACCTGGAATTGGAATACAGATTTTCAACTCAGACTGGAAAAAACACTTTTGGAAAGACCACGACCTCTTGTTATTGCCAATCCGGACGTGATTGCACCTCACGAAGATCGCTTCTCGACAGAACCTGGCTATTGCGGTCACCGGATTGCCGATCTCCTCAATATTAATGTTGAATTTCATGGCAAGCCTTTCCCGTCTGTATTCGAGATGGTGGAACGTAAATTGCCTGAGAAAATTGACCTCTCAAGAATTTGCATGGTCGGGGACACATTACACACCGATGTTCTGGGTGGGGCTGCAAGGGGATGGTCAACAGCTCTGGTTCTCGACCACGGTCTGTTCCGCGGGCATAATATCGATCAATACATCAATGAAAGTGGGATTAAGCCGACATTTATTGTGCCATCAATTTAGAAGAAAAATATGTGGCTATAAGTTGTACGACTGCGGCCAGAAACTGGATTTATTCACCGACAGCTTTAACTTCAATCGCACAGGCATGCAAACCTTCATCAATTTTCGGTTGCACAATCCCGTAGACTGCACGATGGCGCGCTACCCGGTTCATACCCTTGAATGCATCGGAAACAATCCTGATCCGCAAATGGCTTTCACCAGAACCATCATCGCCTGCATGTCCTGCATGCAGATGGCTCTCATTGATGATTTCCAGCAATTGAGGTGAGAAAGCTTCATTTAGCTTTTCCTGAAGATAATCAGTAACCGTTCCCATCTTTCCTGCAACTCATCAAATTTTGCGAAAGGCATAACCGCGCTTTTTGCGGCTGAATGGACTGAAAGTCAATCCTTGTTCATTTCTGATTTTGCCCCATAATTAGGGCATGAATACCAATTCGAAATATTTTGATTCGATCCGTAACATCAAGGGCCGTAAAAAACCCGGCGCGAAACCGGTTGATACTTCTTGCCAATGGGAAGGTTGCGAAAAGCCGGGCACGCACAAGGCGCCGTTGGGCCGGGATCGTGAGGGGCAGTATCTTAATCTGTGCATAGAGCACGTGCGCGAATACAACAAAACCTACAATTATTTCTCAGGCCTCGGGGATGACGACATCGCCCGCATTCAAAAGGACGCTCTAACCGGACATCGTCCCACCTGGACCATGGGCGTGAACAAGGATGGCAAGAAAACACCCTATTCGGAAGGCGATCCGCGTGGGGCCATAGCAGACAGGATAATTTCGCGCTCGATGCGACGAACCGGCCAGATGAGTGGTAAGGGTGCAACATCCCGAAAGCTTCGGCCGCTTGAAAAAAAGGCGTTCGACGACCTTGGAATGCCCCATTCAGCCTCACCTGACGACTTGAAAACCCGGTACAAGGCATTGGTCAAACAGTATCATCCTGATACAAACGGGGGAGACCGCAGTGCTGAAGAACGATTGCGGCAAATCATCAAGGCGTACAAAATTCTAAAACAGGGTGGATTCTGCTCTTGAAAAAGGGCATGTGAAACGCGAAATAGTTTTTTCGGCGTGAATGATCGATTTCCGCCGCGCAATCATCACCGGAGGAACGGGAATGACACAAGGAATGCCGGACACAACGGTGTCTGTCCGGGAAACATTTAACATCGATTGTGACTGGGAAGTCCCGGCATATTCGGAACGCACTGAGTATGTACCGGAAATCGACCCGGATTATCTGTTTGATGGCCCCACTACGCGGGCTATCCTTGCGGGCTTTGCCCACAATCGTCGCGTGATGGTTTCGGGCTATCATGGCACTGGGAAATCAACTCACATCGAACAGGTCGCTGCACGACTGAACTGGCCCTGTGTCCGGATCAATCTCGATAGCCATGTCAGCCGCCTGGATCTAATCGGCAAGGATGCAATTACTGTTAAAGACGGTTTGCAGATAACTGAATTCCGCGATGGAATCCTGCCTTGGGCCTATCAGAACAATGTGGCGTTGGTTTTTGACGAATATGATGCGGGCCGGCCTGACGTCATGTTCGTAATTCAGCGTGTTCTGGAATCATCTGGCCGACTCACATTGCTCGACCAAAGCCGCGTAATCACGCCTCACCCTGCTTTCCGTCTCTTCGCTACCGCCAATACCGTTGGCCTCGGGGACACAACAGGTTTGTATCACGGCACGCAGCAGATCAACCAAGCGCAAATGGACCGCTGGTCTCTGATCACGACATTGAACTACCTTCCACATGACAACGAAGTCGACATCATTTTGGCTAAGGTGAAATCCTGCCGAACCAATGAGGGTCGTGAAATGGTTTCAAAAATGGTTCGTGTCGCAGACTTGACTCGTGCCGCATTCATTAATGGAGACATTTCTACAGTCATGAGTCCCCGCACGGTGATAAACTGGGCGGAAAACAATGAAATTTTTGGCGATGTCGCAGACGCCTTCAAGCTCACCTTCCTGAACAAATGCGATGAACTCGAGCGGGCAACGATCAGCGAGTTCTATCAGCGGGCGTTTGGAGAAGAAGTAACCGAAGTTGTTCAAAACGTGGCGGTGGCCTGAACCGAAAGAATTTAATGGCAGGTTCTGGCGATAATTCCAGGCGCAACAATCCAAAGGCGCAAGATCAGGAGCCCATAAGACAGGCCCTAGCAAATTGCGTGCGTTCAATCGCCGGCAACAAGGAACTTGAAGTCACGTTTTCAACTGACAAACCTGGGATGACCGGTAATCAGGTTCGATTGCCGGATCTCGGTAAAAAAATTACCCTGCGGCAATTGGCTATTACCCGCGGAGTTGGTGATGCAATGGCTCTGCGTCAGGCATGTCATGATACGAAAATCCATAATCGGCTATCACCAGAGGGCGACAACGCCCGTGCAATATTTGATGCGGTTGAACAGGCCCGGGTTGAGGCAATTGGCGCAAGCCGAATGCAGGGTGTTGCAAACAATCTTGCGCACATGCTTGAAGACAAATATTCGCGACAAAAATATTCCGGTGCCGAGCAACGTAGTGATGCTCCTTTGGAGGAAGCGGTTGCCATGGTGGTCCGGGAACGCATCACTGGGCAAAAGCCGCCGAACAGCGCTGACCAATTTGTAAACCTGTGGCGTGACTGGATAGAAGAAAAGGCAGGGGACCGTCTCGATGCACTAGGTGATGAGATTGAAAACCAGAAAGCATTTGCCGAAGCTATCCGGGACCTTCTCGTGGCATTCGATATGGGGGATGAACTGGGTGAGCAGGAACCTGATCAGGAGGATGATCAGGATTCCGAAGATGATCCGAACGAAGAAGAGCAGGAAGGCCAGCGCGATAATGAAGAATCTACCGGGGAAGATTCGGGAGAACCCGATGATTCTGATTCTGACGATGAACAAACCGGCGAGATGGAGGCCACCGAAGCCGAAGGCGGAGAAGATTTTGATGACGATGATCGGGATGAAGAAACCCCCGGAGAGACGACGCGTCCAGAACTCCCGTTCTCCGACTTGCCGCCGGATTTCGACTATCAGATCTTTACAAAGAAATTTGACGAGGAAATAGCTGCCGAAGAATTGTGCGATCAGGCTGAACTTGAAAGGTTGAGAGCATTTCTGGACAAACAGCTGGCTCATTTACAAGGGGTAGTTGGACGGCTAGCAAACCGGCTCCAAAGGCGTTTGATGGCTCAACAGAACCGCGGCTGGGACTTTGACCTTGAAGAAGGGGTGCTTGATACAGCGCGCCTTACCCGCATCATCACCGATCCCATGACACCCTTATCGTTCAAAATGGAGCGAGATACAGTATTCAGAGACACGGTTGTAACCTTGTTGCTTGACAATTCCGGTTCAATGCGTGGCAGACCAATCACCGTTGCTGCAACCTGTGCGGATATTCTTGCGCGCACGCTTGAGCGCTGCGGTGTTAAGGTGGAAATCCTCGGATTTACTACCAAGGCGTGGAAGGGTGGACAGGCAAGAGAAAATTGGCTGAAACAGGAAAAACCGCCAAACCCGGGACGGCTCAACGATCTGCGCCACATAATATACAAGTCTGCTGATGCGCCTTGGCGGCGTTCGCGTCAAAACCTGGGCCTGATGATGCGAGAAGGTCTCCTGAAGGAAAACATTGATGGAGAAGCCCTCCTTTGGGCTCATCAACGCCTGATGGGCCGCCCCGAACAACGTCGAATACTGATGATGATTTCAGACGGAGCGCCAGTTGATGATTCCACATTGTCCGTCAACCCCGGCAATTATCTTGAACGTCACTTGCGTCACGTTATTGAAGACATTGAGAACTTTTCTCCGATCGAGCTTTTGGCCATCGGCATTGGCCATGACGTGACACGCTATTACAAAAGAGCGGTTACAATCGTTGATGCCGAAGAACTCGCTGGAGCGATAACAGAGCAACTTGCCGATCTGTTTGAGGAAAATCCGGAACAGGCAGCGCGCCCGCAGAAACAACGGAAACTGGCAAAAACAGCCTAAAGGATATTCAAGGTGTTTGTCAGATTATCCATCAACGCCTTGCTTTTCCTCCTGATTGCCGTTCCTGCCAGCAGTTTGGCCAAGCCCGGCAAAAATCTGTCGCTCACTATAATTCCGATAGAACATTTTTTACCAGAGAACCGAAAACAAATCATCTTCGGTGAACTGGAATTCCTCGGAGGACTGGTTGTAACTTCCGATCACGAAGATTTCGGTGGTGTCTCCGGCTTCCGGTTCCTTGAGAACACGAATAATTTTCTCGCCGTAACGGACGAGGGGAAATGGATCAGCGGAACTCTTGAACGCAAGGCTTCAAGGCCGACCGGGGTCACAAATTCAAGACTAGGCACCCTGCGAAAAGCCAATGGCAAAAAGCTGAAAGGCAAACAAAATGCGGACGCTGAAGGATTGGAGGTCATTGACCAACAGATACTGATTTCATTTGAACGCAACCATCGGATTGAACACTATTCCTGGCAGAACCGGATGCTACAGCAGACACCCGGTCTTCAGACAATCGAACTGAACGGATTTGCTCTTGAAAAGAATCACGGCCCGGAGGCAATTGCATATCTCAGGGAAACCGGTGAACTTTTTGTGTTTCCTGAAGGTAGTATCGCCGGAAATGACCTCTTTCGGGGGTTCATTGTTCACGGCAAAGATGTTAGCGAAATTTATCTGGCGAATAACAATCCGTTCAAGCCAACTGATGCTGTGTTCCGAAACGACGGCAACATGATCCTGCTTGAACGCCATTACAACCCCCTCGCAGGGGTATCAATGCGTATTCGCGAATTTGAAAAGGACAATTTGACATCTGGAGCACATCTTTCAGGCAAAGTCCTGATCCAAGCAGGTTGGAAACATCAAATTGACAACATGGAAGCACTTGCCTTATCAAAAATGGAAGATGGTTCAACACGTTTAACCATCATCTCAGACAACAATTTTTCTGTCCTGCAAAGAACGCTGCTGCTTGAATTCCGCCTGCCGAACTAAGCAGATCTGGGCTGTGTGATTTTGAGAATTCCGCCGTAGGGAAGCAGTGCAAACAATCCGACACACATTTTTACTATGAAGTCGCCAGCAGCCAGCGAAGCCCATAGCGGCATGGCAATTCCAAATATGCTTGCAGGAAACCCTAGGGATCCGTCTTCATATCCAAATGCAAGATCGATGCTTGCAAACATCGGTGCGAATGCCAACCCGAAAAACATGGCTGTATCCACCACCGACCCGATCGCTGTAGAGACAAGGGGTGGCATCCACCAGGAATTACCGCGCAAGCGGTCAAAAATCCTTACATCTATGAGTTGAGCAACCAGAAACGCGCTGCCTGAAGCAATTGCGATGCGCGGGGTTGCAAAATAAACTGACAGTGCGACGGCAATCAGAAATCCCAGGACAACTACCTTGCGGGCTGCAGCATTTCCCAGGTGCCGGTTTGTCAGATCATTAACGAGGAAAGCAAAGGGATAAGTCAGCGCACCCCAGGTCAAAACTTCCTGTAGACCAAAATATTGGAATTGCGTTTGGACCAGTATGTTGGATGCAACGACAATGATGACCATTGCCAAAATGTAAGGAAACAACCTGGAAGTAGTTTGCATTTTTTTATCCTGGGTGACGCCACCAGCTGAAAACAAAAAACGGGGCAGGCATGCCCCGTCAATCTGGATACTTTGGTAACAAATTAAGCCGCAGCTTCGGTCTGGGCCTTGGCAATTTGCTTTTTGATGTTCTTCGCCTTTTGTGAAAGCTCGCTGTCTTTGGCTTTAGCGAGGAAAGCGTCCAGGCCGCCACGATGCTCAACTGTACGGAGGGCCTGAGCACAGATACGCAAGCGCACACGTTGATCGAGTGCTTCACTCATCAAGGTCACATCTACCAGATTAGGCAGAAATTTCCGCCGGTTCTTGTTGTTGGCATGGCTGACATTATTGCCACTCATCACGCCTTTTCCGGTTAATTCACAACGTCTGGACATCGGTCTATCCTGAATTATCTTGTTCTTCGAAATTCCTACGAAGCGAATTTTCCACTTGCCTTGCTCAACTCAAGACAATGATAATTCCAACGCTCCTGGAAGGTTGATGGGGTGATAGTGCTTATGACCTGAAACGTCAAGCAAAACATCGTCCTTCCTTGTTGCGCAGGCGTAAAATCAACAAATGCCTTATTCAGCGCCCATTCATGTTAAAATGTCTACTTTGTCCCGAATAAGGATAGATGGCATGGGCATTACCACTGGAAAAAGACTTCTTGTATTGACGCTTGCACTGAGCCTGCCTGCTGCAAATACGGCATTTGGTGAAGAAATTCAGCACCAATCCCGGTTTTCAGTAAAATTTGCTGGCATTGAAATCGGAAGAGCCACTTTTGATATCCAATTTGATGACAAAACATATTCTTTAAAAGGGTCCGGCAAAACAACCGGCCTCGTGGAATGGGTATCCCCGTCAACCGGCACATTCGAGAGTACCGGTGCAGTGTTCGATAATCAGTTGAAACCTGAAATCCATTCGGTATCTGTGATTGAAAGAAAAAAGAAACCGGAAAGCGTTCAACTGGCTTTTGCCTCTGAGAAGGTTGTCGATGTCAAGATCCGTTCAAACAAGAAGCGGAAGGTCCGCAAGGCACCCAAATACGTACCCGTAGAAGCAAAACACCTGGCCGCTGTCCTCGATCCGGCAAGTACGCTGATCGTTCCGATGAACGGATCAGACGCCAGAAAAGGCAACAAGGTCTGCGACAGGCGCTTTCCGGTTTTCGATGGCGAAACCCGCTACGATATCCAGCTTCGTTACAAGTCAACCAGACCGGTCAAGACTACGGGGTATAAGGGGCACGCTTATGTCTGCCAAATGCGTTACATTCCGGTGGCCGGACACAAGAAAAACCATCGGAATGTGAAGGAAATGGCGGAAAACAAACATATGGAAATATGGCTGGCTCCGATGCAGGGGGTAAGCGTGTTTACCCCAATCAAGATTTCTATCGGAACAAAATATGGCAGGTTTGTTGCTGATCCCACTTACTTTGGATCATCATCATAGAATTCAGCTTAAATTAGTTGCAGTATTTCGGGATTTTCCTTCAGGAGAGCCGATTCAAGCTTTTTAAGGGCGCGGTTTTCCAACTGCCGGACCCGCTCTTTAGAAATTCCCAGCTCGCCGCCAAGTTCTTCCAGTGTTGCACCTTTTTCACTCAATCTGCGGCGATTTACGATCCGAAGCTCACGTTCGTTAAGGACACAAAGCGCCGATTTCAACCATTCGGTCCGGCGTTCTCCGTCAATGGAATTGCTGACGATATCATCAGGCAGCGGTGCATCGCTTTCCAGAAAGTCCTGCCTTTCGGTGCTGGCCTCATCATCAGAAGCCACCGGCATGTTGAGAGAAATGTCAGGCCCGCTCAACCGGGCGTCCATGGTAGCAACGTCTTTTACTGACACACCAATGGCCTTTGACAACTCCAGATATAAATCCTGATTGTTTACATTCTTGTCGGCCGTTGTAATCTTTGCCCTCAATCGCCTGAGATTAAAGAACAGCGATTTTTGGCCGGAACTGGTTCCGCCTCTAACTATTGACCAGTTGCGGAGAATATAATCCTGAATTGATGCCCTGATCCACCAAGTGGCGTAGGTTGAAAACCGCACTTCACGGTGTGGGTCGAAACGCGCTGCGGCTTCCAGCAAGCCGACATGCCCTTCCTGGACAAGATCGGGCATGGTCAGGCCATACCGGCGAAACTTTGCCGCGATCGCTATGACAAGGCGCATATGAGCGGATGTGAGTTGATGAAGTGCCTGTTGATCCTGGTTTTCGGCCCAGCGCCGGGCGAGCTTATGTTCTTCATCGCGTTCCAGGTAAGGCGCTTTACTTGCCGCCTTGACCAGATTTCTACCCAAACTTTCCTGCTGAGCCATATTTCCACCTCATAAGGTAGTGAGTGAATGCCACCCCCTATTTCCACTATACAATTGGAAACGGTTGAACCAATCAAATAGTTTCACGTTAGGTAATATTGAAGAAAAAAAATCCGGGACAAGTCCCGGATTCTAAGAACTTTATATGACGCACAAATGCTTATGCAGCTTCTTCCTGCTCATCTTCATCAGTTTTTGCGCCGCGTTTGGGACCTTTTGCAAGATTTTTCTCAATCTCGGCCACAGCCTCGGTAGTTGAAATCTTGTTCACTGCCGAAATCTCACGCGCCATGCGGTCAAGCGCCGCCTCGTAGAGCTGGCGTTCGGAATAGGATTGCTCTGGCTGATTTTCAGATCGGAAAAGATCGCGCACCACTTCAGCAATCGAAATCAGATCACCAGAATTGATTTTTGCTTCATATTCCTGCGCACGACGGCTCCACATAGTACGTTTGATGCGGGCACGACCCTGTACCGTTTTCAACCCTTTTGCAATTCTGGCTTCGTCAGACAGTTTGCGCATTCCCGCCGATTCCACTTTGGTTGTTGGAACACGAAGGGTAAGCTTGTCCTGCGAGAAATTGATAACAAACAGCTCGAGCTTGTAACCCGCCACTTCCTGCTCTTCAATTGCTGTAATCTGGCCCACTCCATGAGCGGGATACACAACAAATTCGTTTGTTTTGAAACCTTGTCGCTGAATTGTTTTCTTCGCAGCTGCCATTCTGGATTGCTCCCTTTTGTCTCCGGAAATATCCGGTCATGAATTCAGTCAATAAATCCCCGAACCAAACGGTATGCTTGAGATACGTCATGAGGATTTTTGTCGGGTCGTTTCACACATCAGTGGAACGAACGAACACAAGCATCCCGCGCCATAGTGTTTTCGCCGGATGTCTGGTTGTTAAAGATCGATTGGGTTTTCTTTCTTTTGATTATTCACCACACAGGTCACGCCCTAAAGAAAGATTATAATACAAAATGCCGAATTTTTCAACCACCGCATTACGTACACGTAAATGCCGTAACCGATTTGATAACAGATGGTTAACTAAGTATTTTGTCGACGACTCATGTCGGCTTATTTAGCCAGCGAGTTCAGGTCTTCAGAAACCTCAATCTCCATCGCCTGGTTCCGGTGAAAAGTATTTTTCAAATTTGCCTTCTTCACCATCATATTTCTCGGCATCTGCGGGAGAATCTTTTTTGATCGTAATGTTCGGCCATTTTTCCGCATATTCCGCATTAATTTGCAGCCATTTCTCGAGATCCGGCTCGGTATCCGGCTTAATAGCCTCTGCCGGGCACTCCGGTTCACAAACACCGCAATCTATGCACTCATCTGGATGAATGACCAACATGTTTTCACCTTCGTAAAAACAATCTACCGGACAGACCTCAACGCAGTCCATGTATTTGCATTTAATGCACTTGTCATTGACAATGTAGGTCATTCAAAACTCCGAGGGGGAAAATCGCAGGATTTGCAGCATCCGATAGCGGTTTTATGAGAGCCTGACAAGATCATGCGATTTCGCTTAGACCTTTAGTCGCGGGAGAAAATTCTCCCAATATCTCAATCCGGATAATATTGTTTCAGTTTGATTGCTTTTCGCCTTTCATGCTTGTCAGGCCTTTTAAATTTCTCTGAAATCGGTTCTGTTTTCTCCCCCATGTCGGCCCTGTCTGCTTCTTTTTCCGGACTGAGATCCTTGTAAAGGAGGCTGGCCTCAGAATATGGTCCGCGCCGTTCAGACAAATCAACGATTTCAATGATTCTGACCCGGTCTTGTAGTGAGATTGTCAGGACGTTACCTGGTTTTACCAGCCTACTTGCAGAACTGATTTTTTCTCGATCTATGCGGACACGACCACTTCCGATCAGTTTCTGCGCCAGACTTCGGGTTTTGGTGAATCTGGCATGCCAAATCCATCTGTCGATACGTTGGGAGCTTTGCCTGTCAGTCATTTCCCGACTGCAAATTATTTTTAAGTGCTGCCAATGCTGCAAAAGGTGAATCCGGATCCGGTTCCTGGGATTTGGATTGTTTTTTGGGCAAACTGCGACCATCGCCTCTTTTTGAACCTGCTTGCTTATTTTTCAGCCCCGCCTTGCCCTTTCGGTGCGCCTGCCTCGGTTGATTCTGACGCCGGTTACCTGCACCACCATATCGCCAAACCAGTATTTTTTTCGGCCCCTCATCTTCAGTAGCCTCAGTTTCGCCAGCCGTTGTCTCTATGGCAGCCAGTTCAATGTTCTCTACCTCTATTCCAGAATCGGCCACATCAGTTGAAGTCTCAGGTGTTTGGTCTGCGTCCTGTTTCACTACAACATCCGGTTTTGCAGGTTTGACCTCTTCTTCCAAACGAGGTTCACCACGATAGCCCAATCCCTTCAGGATAACTTCCATATCCTCATGTGTTGCACCAAGAATGGACATCATTGCAGGTGTTACATAAAAACTACGGCCATCAATGGCTCCTTCAGGCTTCACCTGATTGCCATCCGGCTTCCAGGCTGTCGTTGGCCTGATCAGGTCAGCTAGGCGCTCCAGAATATCAATACGAACCGCCTTTTCACCCAAAACCCTGAAACCGGATAATCTGTAGAATTCCTTCACCATGGCCGGATCAACAGGAAATGAAGTTCTTCCAGCAGCCGAGAATTCGGGAATTTCAGTCAATCCGGCTGCGTCGGTCTGGTCATTGAATATTGCCCATAAAAGACAAATCAGTTGGGTCGGAGCAGGTTTCAGTAGTATCGGAACAAAAACATGATAGGCACCAAACCGTACCCCGTTTCTACGCATGATGCCTCGCATGTCCTGATCAAGGTTCTTGAGCTCTTCTGCGATCTCTCTACGTGGCAAAGTGCCAAGATTTTCCACCAGTTGGTATGCAATTCCTTTCGCCATTCCGTTGAGCTCTGCATTGCTTTGCAGATCAGAAAGAGGTTTCAAAAGGGTATTAACGTGATTTGCGACCCATCGTTCAAGACGTGCAACGGCTTTTTCAAGGCTGCTTCCGGTCAAATGCTCATCGGCAAGCATGATTATTCTTGGTTTGAGTGCATCAGAACCTTTTGAAAGTTTCGCGACAGGCTGCCCAACCCAGCGCAATGTTGCGTCGTTTGAAATCACGATGTCACTGTTCGGGCTTGCCGCGAGCCGGTCGGCTCGCTTTTCAATTTCTGCCGCAAGCACTTTGCTTGCCGCTGCATTCAGTGCCTTGGCTTCTTTTGAGCCATCCGATCCATCCGCTGAAAAACGAAATCCCAGAAGCGTCCCTACGGAATGACCTTCCACGTTAACGGTTCCATCCTGTTCAATATCTGCTTCCAGCATCCGGTTTTCTTTCAATCGCTTCATTAAAATGCTTGTTCGCCGGTCAATGAAACGTTTTGTCAGTGTTTCATGAAGGGCATCCGACAAACGATCTTCTACCTCACGGCTCTTTTCGCGCCATTCCAAAGGATTTTCAAGCCAGTTATCACGATTGGAGAGGTAGGTGCAGGTTCTGATGTTGGCGATACGAGCTGAAATTGCATCAATTTCGCCATTTGCATTATCAGCACGATCCACCAAATCAGCAAACCAGTCTTCCCTAATAAAACCATCCTCGACAAGATTTACAAACACCTCTGACAGAATTTCCGCGTGAGATGTCGGCGAAATTTTCCGGTAATCCGGAGTCTTTGCAACCTCCCAAAGCAGTTTCACCCTGTCCGGATCTACTACCATATCGTGAATTCTCGGATCGCGAAGAAGCATTTCAAGTGCCACTACATCCGTTCCGGCTGGTGCCCGCATCAATCGTGGGTGATTTGCCGGGTGTTCGAGCGAACGTTGTAAGGCTGGTGCTGAGGAAAAATCCAGATCCCGGTTGCGCCAGGTTAAAATTTTTGCTGGCTCGAAAACATGGGTTTCCAGCGCCTCCACAAGCTCTTCAGCAAACGGCTGAACCCTGCTGGTAACACCAAAAGTACCATCTTTTTGATAGCGTCCGGCACGTCCTGCGACTTGTGCGAGCTCTGCAGCAGTCAGTTTTCGGTGCTGAAATCCGTCGAACTTGCTGTCCTTGGCAAATGCGACGTGATTGACATCCAGATTCAATCCCATGCCTATGGCATCTGTCGCAATCAGAAAATCAACATCTCCCGACTGATACAATGCCACCTGGGCATTCCGCGTACGCGGAGAAAGGGAGCCGGTAACGACTGCAGTACCGCCCCTTTCCCGTCTAACCAGTTCTGCTATTGCATAAACTTCGTCTGCTGAAAAAGCCACAATCGCCGTGCGGCTTGGCATCCGCGTAATTTTCTTGGAGCCGGTGTAGGCCAAAACGGACATGCGCGGACGGGTGATGACATTCAACCCCGGCAAAAGATCCCGCAGGGCACCCGTCATGGTATCCGCACCAAGAAGCATGGTTTCATGATTCCCGCGCAAATTCAGTATTCGGTCGGTGAAAAAATGCCCGCGTTCAAGATCAGTCGCCAATTGTACTTCATCAATGGCTACAAATTCCACATCTGCAGTGTCTGGCATCGCTTCGACGGTGCAAACCTGAAACTTTGAGCCCGCCGGTGCAATTTTTTCCTCGCCGGTTATCAGTGATACGTTTGCCGCTCCCAGTTTTTCGCACAATCGCCCATAGACTTCCCGCGCAAGCAGCCTAAGCGGCAAGCCGATAATACCGGATTGATACGCAGCCATGCGTTCAATCGCCATGTGGGTTTTTCCGGTATTTGTGGGACCAAGGACAGCGGTTACACCATATCCTTTGTCATGAAAGTTGGCAGGGGGCATGGATTTCGAAAACGGTTACAAATTCTGGAATGTATATATGTGTTTATCACCATTCAGCCAGAACAAAACGACGACCAAAAGAGAAATTTCCTGCTTGTGTCGACAATCCCTAACTAGCCGTTGCTGACAATTTTGACCTTTTGGCCGGGTGTAAGCCTGTCTGTCGAGCCCAACCCATTGATTAGCCTGAACAGTTTGTCCGGTTCATCAGTTCCTTTCATGCGGGCCGACACTGAAGCCACAGTGTCCCTTGAACTCACCGAAACAACTTTAATTTCCAAGGGTCTGAGTTTGGCAATTTCCGCCTTGGATAACAACCGGAAGCTGCCAGTAACGCGACGCGATACTGCATCAAGGTTCGTATTTGTCTGCGGGGCAGCTGTTATAAAACGATATAACTGGCTTCCGTTTCGGATAATCCTGACTTTGAACCGCCAGCCATCGCCAATCGCAGTCGCAGAGGCAGTCTGCATGCCATTTACTGTTTCTTCGCGGATTGTTTCATCAACCAATCCGGTAATCCAGCCACTTTTGAGATATTCCTGAAGGCTCTTGCGTTTCGAAAGGACAGTGGCATCGAACCGAGTGGCAATATCATTAGGCCCTGAAATCAAGACCGCCTTGGCCTGATTTTCAATACGGAAGCCCTCAGGTGCTTCAAAACGAATTTTCAGTCCAGAGTGAGAGAACACGCGGCCCCTTACAAAACCCTCCTCCGCAGTGTCACCGAAAAGCATGCTTTTAACACCGTCAAGGTACCGGTTACGGCCGCGGTTCCCCAAACCGGGAGCACCAAAGAAGTTGGCGTGGCGGCGGGCAAGCTCAACGCGTTTCGGCGTGGAAGGGTGACTTGATGCAAAATTGTCGGCGTCATCCAGTGCCTTTTTTCCCGCGATGAATGCCCTGTAACGCGACATAGTTTCCAGAAAGCGGGCAGCGGCATAAGGATCATAACCGGCGCGTCCAATCATCCTGATGCCAATCGTATCAGCCTGAAGTTCCTGATCCTGTGAAAACCGGGAAAGCCGAATCTGGTTGGCGGCCAAAGCAATTTTCCCTGCCGCGCTGTTCTGCAATACGTCTGAAACCACTTGCTCGCCCAGCTCAGCAGAATTCAATTTTTCCTGTCGGATAATGGCATGATTTGCGGAGACATGTGCCATTTCGTGGGCGATCACGGCAGCAAGCTCTGATGAATCGTTTGCCAATGCCAGCAACCCGCGGGTGACATATAAAAAACCGCCTGGAAGAGCAAATGCATTGACCTTTGGAGAGTTCAAGATTGTGATCTTGTAAACCCGGGTCGGATCATCTGATACAGCAACGAGATTGCCCACAATCACCGCAATCATTCGCTCTGCAGCTGCGTTATCGTAAACACCGCCATACTTTGCAACGACGGCCGGGTGCTCACGTGCCCCAATTTTCTCTTGCGGGTCATCTGGGCGGACCCAACTCGATGTCAGGCTCGCACTATCATCAATTCCGGTTTGAGGATTGACACAGCTTGTCAAAACAAACACTGAAAACAGGCAAAACAAAACCTTTCGCAACCGCAGAACCGGCCCAAATTCATCGCCCGTCAAAGGCTTTTTCAGCACTTTGCCAATTTTCTTTTCTATCGATCTGGCCCCTTCGCGACGCCGACAGCTTGGTGAATAATACCAGAATTTATACCAATGCCTGGATCAATTTCGGCCACATATTGTTTCGGTCCGGTTAATTTCAGGCAACAATGCTGCAATAAAACACTTTATTCATGACGATTCAAAGGCACTAGTCACACAGGTCGACCAATGGAATGGTAGTCAAACCCCATGACCTCTTCCAGCGGATAAATATTTCTCAAATCGACCAGAATCGGGCTGTTCAACAGTTCTTTTACCCGATCGAGATCAAGTGCCCTGAATTGGTTCCATTCGGTAAGAATTACAGCAGCATCGGCACCATCCATACAGTGATAGGCGTCGTCACAATAGCCAACATCATCCAGTAACTTTGATGCTTCTTCCATTCCTTCGGGATCGTAAGCCTTAATGATCGCACCTTTTGCCTGCAGCCCTGGAATGATAACGAGACTCGGCGCGTCGCGCATATCATCTGTATTAGGTTTGAAAGTAAGGCCAAGGACAGCAATGGTTTTGCCTTTGACAGAACCTCCCATTGCCTTTTCAATCCGCCCAATCATCGACTTCTTGCGATCTTCGTTGACCTCAATCACCGTGTCTACAATCGTGACTGGTGTCCCGTAATCCTTGGCCGTTTTTGACAGGGCCAGGGTATCTTTGGGGAAACAAGAACCGCCATATCCGGGACCCGAATGTAGAAACTTGGCACCAATTCGATTATCCAGACCTATACCCTTAGCAACCTGCTGAACATTCGCTCCAACCGCGTCACATAAATCGGACATCTGGTTAATAAAACTGATCTTCACTGCAAGAAACGCATTGGAAGCATATTTGATGAGCTCAGCTGTCCGGCGTTCAGTACGCAAGATCGGAGTTTCATTGAGATAAAGCGGGCGATAAAGCTCGTGCATGAATGCAAATGCGCGATCATTATGCGCACCAACTACGATTCGATCCGGCCGCTTGAAATCTTCTATTGCAGCCCCTTCCCTCAGAAATTCAGGATTTGACGCAACATCAAATTCTGCGTTCGGATTTGCCTTCCGGATGATCGCCTCCACCTCATCACCGGTGCCCACAGGTACGGTAGATTTGTTGACGACCACGGTATACCCATCCAGATATTTCGCGATTTCTTCGGCTGCTGCATAGACATAGGTTAGATCCGCGTGACCATCTCCGCGTCTGGCCGGAGTTCCAACAGCGATAAGTACCATATCCGCCTCGCGTATTGCGGCCTCGGGCTCTGTCGTGAAATCAAGCCGTTCTTCGCGCACATTGCGTTCAACCAACGTGTCGAGGCCGGGCTCGTAGATTGGCATGACACCCTCTTCGAGGCGGGCAATCTTTTTCGCATCCTTGTCGACACAGGTCACACGGTGACCGAAATCAGCAAAACAGGCTCCCGAAACCAGACCGACATACCCGGTTCCAATCATCACAACACGCATTCAGTTTTCTCCGCTGAAAAGTTTCGGAATTGCCGCGCTACAGGATGGCAATTGTAAAAAAGGTGATACAATAAATACCGGCAATCAAGTTACCAGTCTGTCTTTGCATACCACAATTTGAGTTTCAACACCTTGACGGGCCTTGGTTTCCTGCAATCGATCCACGTGACCGAACAAAAACGTGATCTTCTTTTAAGTGACGCCCGTTGTTTGCGGGTTTAAATTGCAAAGAATTCGAACGGAACGACATTAATGCCGGAATATCTTACGCTTCCACGATGCCTTTTATTAACGTCCATTGTCCTGGGCACTTTGCATCTTTCCGTTCCTCAATCATGGTCCAAAGGCATTGATTGGGATGGAGCGCTCCTTGAACCAAATAACTTTCATTCAAACCGAAGCAGTTCCGGCAATCAGAGCAACTTGCCTGGTGTGAATACCGGAAATCCTACTGGAAGTTCCAACCGGGCAAGATGTAATGGCGATTTGCAGGTTCAAAGTGATGCAGGAAGTTCAACTGTTTCAGGAGCAAATTGCAACCGCAATACCAAACCCTTGCTCCGTTTTCAGGAAGGCCAGATTGATGGCATTCTTTTTGAGTTTCCACGGTAACCGAATTGATAAGAACCCGTTGATACAATTAAACAATACATGACAGTTACGAACTTTTGCGGTGACAGGTACTGGCACCATTTCGAATTCTGCAGGTAATCCAGACCGCATTGGAAATTCAGGCTGCTTTCAGAAAGCTGTTTAAAAATGGATATTCGAAAGATAGACTGAACAAACTCCCTGCACCGGCGATATTGGATATCAATGCAGGAAACGGCCAAGGCGACTGAACATGGAATTAAACGAAGAAATCGTGATTAGTGCTCCACGCGATGTGGTTTACAGGGCTCTAAATGATCCGGACATTCTAAGGCAATGTATCCCGGGTTGCGAAGAACTGGAGAAGATCAGCGACACGGAAATGACCGCCAAGGTAGTTTTGAAAGTCGGACCGGTTAAAGCAAAATTCAGCGGCAATGTCTTGCTTGACCCTACAAATGCCCCGGAGGGCATGTCTCTTAGCGGGGAGGGAAATGGCGGCCTTGCGGGCTTCGCAAAAGGTGGTGCTGATGTAGTACTGACCGAGCAGGATGGCAGTACTTTGCTGGCGTATACGGCCAAGGCCGACATCGGCGGCAAACTTGCACAACTGGGAAGCCGGCTCGTCACCAGCACCGCAAAAAAACTCTCAAAGAATTTCTTCGAAAAATTCAGGGAAGTTGTGACGGGTTAGAAAATCCGTCTTTCGCGTGTAGCGGCGACCCATGTGTGTGACAAGTTTAGGCAGTGTGGGAAAATCCCGATCCGGCGAATACAAATTTCAAGCGCCAGCAAGAATGCAGAGTCCGATTTAGAGGCAGGCTGCAGGCTATTGCAGGGATTGCTTCAAGAAGCTCGCAGCGCGATCACTCGTGCCAAAGTTCGAGAGGTCATTATGGCCTGCATTTTCAATCTTCAAAAACCTCGCGTCCACGGAAGCCTCTTGATGCAGCCGCCTGCCATGCTCAAAGGGTATGATGTCGTCTTTGTCACCATGCATGATCAGCACCGGAGCCTGGACATATTGCATTTGTAAGTCAGACTGAAACTTGTGCTTCAAAAGCAAGCTTACCGGCATCCACGGAAATCGGCGCTGTGCAACTGCCATAAGTGAATCAAAGGGTGATTCCAAAACAACCGAGAATACTTCACGTTCCGCTGCGAGCCTGACAGCAACTCCAGTCCCCAATGAGTGCGCATATAAACCGATTGGCTGCTCTCTTTGTTTTAAAATGAAATCATATGCGGCTCTTCCGTCGATGTATAATCCCGCTTCCGTGGGAGTGCCCGTACTTCCCGGATAACCTCTATATTCAACCAGCAAAACTCCAAATCCAGCTTCGATCAAGGCTGCTCCCTTTGATTTCTGGAAAATGGCGGCGTCAGCATTTCCGTGGAAAACAAGAATGGTTGCTTCCCCGTTTTCAGAGGGGTGGTGAAGCGCAAAGAGTACTTCTCCATCCAGGGTACGAATGGATTCTTGCCTAAAATTTTCATCCTCAGTTGAAGCGACCGGGAAATCCGGTGCAGGAAAAATAAGCTGCTCTTGAAGAAAAAATACAACCGCAACTGTCACAGCATAAAATGTGAGTGCAAAAATCAGGATGAATTTCAAAAACCCTAAAATTCTCTTCAAATGCCCAAACCCTTGCACTGGTTGATTTTCCATCTTTCTCCATCTTGGCTAATTCTACTCATTCAAGCATTGAAAATCTGCGTAGTTCTGTGGCTCATCAGGATAGAGCGCAGTATTCCTAAGGGACGAGGCAAGTGTCTGACAAGTCTGTTTGTACTTTACCATTGGCTAACCATATTTTGTTACCGTTCCAGAGACCGTATTTGTTTAGAGTAGTATTGCGTGTCTCACTTAGTACCCACATTTGCAGGGCAAATTCGAACATCGCTAAAGCAAAGCCTGTCACTGGCAATAGTGCTGCCTTTGATCGCCTGCAATACTACCAACTCTAAAATCGATCAGACGATTACCAGCTCCATTCCAACCAAAGAAGTGGAACATACAAGTGTCGCCAAACAGATCGACGAACGATCGTCATCAATGGGAACAGAACCGGTTTTCTTCGGCTATCACCCCATCAAATTCGGCGGATCCCAAACGCTAGAGTTTAACCGTATGTTGTTAGCGTTGGAGGATGAAAATCTCTTGTCCCCCCAATGTGGCCCATCACCAATATGTAATAGCAAGATCCTACGTGAGTACCGGAAAACCGTTAAACTGGGTCGCTATTACGAGCTTAAACGGAAACTGGAACTGGTGAATCGGGTGGTAAATGAAACGCTTGAATATCGAGAAGATATCTCAACCGGCCCAGAAGTTGACTATTGGCAAACGTTTTCAGAATCCGTCAGAACCGGTGTAGGAGATTGCGAAGACTTTGCGCTGGTGAAGCATTCGCTCCTGCTACATATGGGAGTACCTAAGGAAGATATGTTCATCACCGTGGTGAAAGACAAAAGCATGAATGTCTACCATGCGATATTGATGGTGAAAACGGCAACGGACTATTACGTCCTCGATAACCTGACGGAGGGGATTTGGCCCGATCATCTCGTCATGAATTACCAACCACTTTATTCCTTAAATGCTGACCAAAGCTGGACCCATGGGATTAAAAGGGCTTTTAACAACAGCTAATAGAACAAAGCTACAAATCCCCTCCCACTATCTTGGCTAACCACTTCCATTCAAGTATTAAGAATCTGCGTGGTCCCGTAGCTCATCAGGATAGAGCGCAAGATTCCTAATCTTGAGGTAGCAGGTTCGAGTCCTGCCGGGATCACCAGCGTCAATTTTTACCAGCGCAACCCGATAGCCTGGATAAAAACGAAGACGTATTGGTTTAGGTGTGCCAAAAAAACCGGGGACTTTCTTTGAAGGCCCCCGGCTAAAATATCAAAATATGTTGCAGCTGTTAAAGCTTTGCTCGTTCGGCCTTTAATGCGAGCCAGAGGCAGTAACACATCACCAGGACAACCAGCGTAAACGGAATGCCCGTCGATACCGCAGCTCCCTGTAGTGCACTGAGACCTCCGCCCAGAAGCAGGGCGATTGCGACCAGACCCTCAAGTGTACACCAGAAGACCCGCTGGATGACCGGCGCGTCCATCTTGCCGCCAGCGGTAATGGTGTCGATCACAAGACTGCCGCTATCTGATGATGTGACAAAGAAGATCACGATCAGTATCAGTGAGATCGGAGCCACAATACTGTATAGCGGTAGCTCTTTCAGGAAACCAAACAGAGCGCCTTCCGGCTTGTAGCTGTCGATAACAGTTGCCGTAACACCGGGCGCGCCGCCTGCATTAATCATGTCGATTGCCGCTCCGCCAAAAGTCGACATCCACAGTGCACAAACCGCAGTAGGTGCAATCAACGCGCAAAGGACAAACTCACGTACTGTGCGTCCTTTTGAAATACGGGCGATGAACATCCCGACAAAGGGTGACCAGGCGATCCACCAAGCCCAATAGAAGGTGGTCCATCCGTGGAAATAGCTGGTATCTTCCCGTCCGAACGGGTTCGAAAGCTCTGGAAGGTGAACAATATAGTCGACCATAACACTGAAGTAGCGGGAAATTGCCGAACCCACACCTGTTACGAACAGGACAAACAGGAACAAAATCACTGCCATTATCATATTAATTTCTGACAGACGTTTGACCCCCTTATCCATACCGAGCATCACGGAACCAAGCGCAATACACGTAATGCCGATGATCAATACGACCGTAACGGTGTTTGATGGCTCAATTCCGGCTACCTCGTTCAGACCCGCCGCAACCTGCTGGGCGCCAAGACCAAGCGATGTGGTAAGACCAAAAAGGGTCGCAAATACTGCAAGCGTATCAATGATATGACCCCACCAGCCCCAAACCCGTTCACCAAGGAGCGGATAAAAAGCGGAACGCAGGGTCATCGGCAATCCGAGGTTGTAGGCGAATATCGCCAGGGTAAGACCTACTGCAGCATAAACTGCCCAACCCTCGAGCCCCCAGTGATGGATTGTACCCACAACGCCTATATATTCGTTCCCTGGGATTGTTGCATCTATATTGAGTGGGCGGGCAGCACCCCCTTCAGAAAAGTTGTAATAAACCGGCTCAAGGACACCGAAGAACAACAGTCCGATACCGATACCGGCTGCAAACATCATCGCAATCCAGCCAGCGTATGAATAGTCAGGTTTGGCATCTTTGCCACCAATTCGGACTGATCCGACCGGCAGGATAATAAGCACAAGACAGAACAGTGTTATGGCATCAACTGACAGGACGAGGAACCAGTCGAATGTGCTGGTTAGCCACGGCCTCAACCAGCCAAAAAACTCAGCGGTTGCTTCCTGATTTGCCAAGGCGATCAAAACAAAGCCGAAAATCACTACGCTTGAAATCAGAAAAACCGGATTGTGTATATCCAGACCCATGGGACGGATATTGTCTTGCCCCATCTCATATTCTGTTGAAAATTCCATGCCCTCATCGGTAGGAGTATCAGGTGTTGTCACGACGCATCCCCTCAAGTTGTTTAAAACTACATTTCCCCAAATGTGAAAAGTAGTGTTGATCAAAACGTGAAACTTGTCAAAGAACACTCAACCGCTCGAATAAAGCTGTTTTCAGTCAACGGGTTTGGCTGTGTGTATCAACTGGGACAGTTTGGTTTCCATCACCGAAAATATCAAAAAATGAGAATCACATGAAAGACAAAATTACTGTTTAGCAACTGATCTGGCACACCGACTAGTGAGAATGCCTCAGCAAAATGAACCTCGTTAAAGCCCATCCGCTTCCCGAAAATGCATTGCTTTCCACCTATACGGCAAGCTCCGATCATTACACTGATTGCTTTATCGTGGAAGTGAACGGACAATTCAGCCTCCCCGAATTCGTCTGCGCATTTTACACTACCTGGCTGTTCAGGCTTGAAAGAGTCATTCTCAAATGGGTAGTCAACAAACCTTCCACGGATGAAGATGCCATTCAGGTTGCAACCGGGGATATTGACAGGTTCGCCGCCTGGACGACGGAAGCGCGTACCTCAAACCAACTCCTCATGTGTGCCATGGGAAACAGGACGCGTTCCTGGTTTATGGTTGAAAAAGCAGAACCCGGAAGGACCAGACTGTATTTCGGCTCGGCCGTCATACCTGAAAAATCAAGCACTCCGGAAAACCCAAAACTGGGGTTTGCATTTACCTTGCTGCTGGGATTTCACAATCTCTATTCACGCGCGCTTCTCGGAACAGCTCGACGCAAACTAGTTCAATAATGTAGGCGCAACACTTCCCTCAGGATTATGGAAACTCAACGAACCAAGTCAATTTTCCTGGACGGATTTTTCAATCGCTCCTGAAAGCTTCGTGACAATTTCATCAACATGCTTGTCTTCCATTATAAATGGTGGAGCCAACAGAACATGGTCACCGTTGCGTGCATCGATAGTTCCGCCCATCGGATAACAGACCAGACCGGCCTCAAAGGCGTTTTTCTTTATCTTCTTGTTTATCTGAAGGGAATGATCGAAAGCTTCCTTGGTGGAACGATCCCGAACGATTTCAAGGCCCAGAAATAGTCCCCGACCGCGTATGTCACCTATATGGGCATTTTGCCCAAAATGCCTTTCAAGTTCAGCCATGAGCTTTGAGCCCATCGTGTTGACATTATCGATCAGATTCCGGTCATGCATTGCCTTGACAACGGCAAGACTTCCTGCGCAAGCGGTTGGGTGCCCTACATAAGTATGGCCATGTTGGAAAAACCCTGATCCCGCCTCGATTGTCCGGTAAATCTCTCCGGTACAAAGTGTAGCGCCTATCGGCTGGTATCCGCCACCCAATCCCTTTGCGATTGTAACAATGTCCGGCGATATCCCATCCTGTTCGCAGGCAAAAAACGAACCGGTCCTTCCCATGCCGCACATCACCTCATCCAGAATAAGTAATATCCCGTATTCATCACAGATTTCCCTGATACGTTTGAAATAACCCTCAACCGGCGGAACAGCTCCAAGCGTGGCGCCCACGACAGGTTCTGCAACAAACGCCATTACGTTTTCAGCGCCAAGTTTCTGTATTTCCGTTTCCAACTCATTCGCAACCCGTTGACCAAATTCAAATTCGGTTTCTTCTTCATACTTCTCACGATAAGCATAACAAGGTGAAATATGGGCGGTCTCGATCATCAGCGGAGCGAATGGTTCTCGCCGCCATTCACTTCCACCGGCAGCCAGAGCACCGAGTGTATTGCCGTGGTAACTTTGCCTGCGTGCAACAATCTTGTGCCGCCCTGTTTCACCTTTTTCCAGAAAATATTGCCTGGCCAGCTTTAGTGCAGCTTCTACCGCTTCTGACCCTCCCGATACGAAGTATGCACGTTCAATTGCCTCGGGCGCCTTGCTGATCAGAAAATCTGCGAGTTCCTCAGCCGGTTTTGAAGTGAAAAATCCGGTATGGGCAAAAGCAACTTCGTCCAATTGTCGTTTGATTGCCTCAGTTACCTGAGGGTCGCTGTGCCCGAGGCAGGAAACTGCAGCACCTCCGGAACCGTCAAAGTAACGTTTGCCTTTTGTATCTATCAGGTAACAGCCGTCACCATGGGAAACAGTCGGTAACTCGGCTTTTGAATTACGGGGGAAAACGTGAGACATGACATGCCGTTCAGTGAGATTTCGCAGCCTTCATCATATCCTCATCATAGCCAAAAATGGAAGGCCCTCCTCCCGTATGTAAGAACAAAATTCGACTGCCGGAATTTTCCCGTGCCCAAGCAATTGCTCCGGCCATTGTTTTTCCGGTGTAGACCGGATCAAGAATTAGTCCTTCTTTTCTGGCACAAAGGGAGATGGCTTCCATTGTTTCAGGGCCCGCAACACCGTAACCCGGCGCCAGGAACTCATCATTGACGGAAACATCCTGTTCACCTGCAGCAGATTGCTCTTCGAGCAATTCTGCTATCTGCTGAAGCCGATTGATGATCCTTGGCTTCTGCATTTCTGCATTGCGTCTTACACAAATTCCCTTGACCGGAATATCACAGCCGAGCGTTCTCAATCCAAAAAGAAACCCCGCATGCGTATTTCCCGATCCGGATGGTACAAATATGACATCAGGATAATTATTCGATTGTTCAAGTTGTTGAAGTAATTCGGTTGCCGCATCTACATAACCAAGCGCACCGAACGGCGGATGGGAAGGGTGCAGGTGAACCACATATGGTTTTTCTCCTTTGGCCCTTAACCCTTCCGCGATTTCCTCAAGGTTTCTGTCCGCCCCTTCTTCATCTTCACCTTCCGGATAGGTGTGCACTGTTGCGCCCAGGAGGTGGTCCAGCAGGACATTTCCGGAATTGGAATAATTTTCGGAATTCTTGGCTACCCGGTTTTCAAGTTGAACATGGCACCGCAGCCCGAATTTGGTGCAGGCGGCCGCTGCAGTTCGCACGAAGTTCGATTGAACGGCGCCTGTAATCAACAAGGAATCTGCCCCCTTTGCGAGTGCATCTCCCAGGTAATATTCCATTTGGCGAACCTTGTTTCCGCCAAAAGCAAGACCGTTGCAATCATCCCGTTTGACCAGGAATTTTTGCACATCAAGTGTTTTCGCCAGATTGTGTTGGAGCTCAAGCGGCGTCGGGTCAGGCCAAAGCACAGCCCTTGGAAAATCCTTCAGATTATCAAGTGACAATGCCTTGCCTCATCCCATCCTATGCGACAGCAACCCGTCTGCGCTGCATCAAGTAGATGAATCCTAGCAGGAGAATTGCAGGAATGTAAAACCATTCCTTGGCAGGCCTTTCTGCCTTTAGCCGAACCTTGGACACGACAACGGGTTCATCCCCGTAAAAGTCAAAGAGATTCCCGATCTTTTCAAATAGCGGCGTCTGCGGGAACGGTTCCTCAACTTTTGCAAAACCGTCTTCCACAATCACATTCAATCCGGCATTTTTCAACCTTTCCACGGCATCAGCACGATCTCCCATTGAAATCAGCAGCGTTGTTTGGGTTACCTCTCCGGAGTCAAAATCAGGCCCGCGGACGACAACAGTCAAATTGCCGTTGGCCGGAATATCACCTACCACCTCAAATACCTTGGTAGGTTCAGTATCGTTGAACGGTGGGTAGACCTGATCAAGCCAGTATCCCGGGCGGAAGAGGGTGAAGGCAATCAGCAGCAGAGCGGCAGATTCCCACATTTTGCTTTTGGTCATCCACCAACCTTGCGTCGCCGCCGCAAAGAGCATCATCGCTATGACCGCGACAATGAAAACAAACACCGCTTTCGTTGGCGTAACGTCAATCAACAGCAGTTCCGTGTTGAAAATGAAAAGGAAGGGCAACAATGCGGTTCGGATATCATAAGTGAACCCCTGAATACCGGTCTTGATCGGATCACCCTTGGCAATCGCGGCAGCCGCAATTGCGGCAAGTCCAACCGGAGGCGTGTCATCAGCAAGAATACCGAAATAGAACACAAAGAGATGGACTGCGATCAATGGCACAAGCAGGCCTGATTTCGCCCCAAGTGCGACAATGACCGGAGCCATCAGTGATGAAACCACCAGATAGTTTGCTGTGGTCGGCAAACCCATTCCAAGGATCAAGCTCATAAGCGCCACCAGTATCAGCATCAACAGCAGGTTGCCGCCGGAGAGAAACTCGACGAACTGGCCTACGACCTGGTGTGCGCCGGTGATCGAAATGGACCCGATGATAATCCCGGCCGCAGCGGTTGCAATAGCAATCGCAATCATGTTCCGGGCGCCCGCGATCATACCTTCAATCAGCTCATCCCAGCCGCGCCTGACTCTGGACATTGGATTTGCCTCACCGCGCATCAATGCCTTCAGTGCATGTTGGGAAAGTGCAATAAGAATCATCGCAATACAGGCATAAAAGGCTGATAAGTGGGCTGAAAGCTTGTTTGGCGTCGGCAGGATACACCACATCAAAAGGACAATCGGCAGAAGATAGTATAGTCCCTTTATCGCGGTTTCACCTGCAGGCGGCAACTCCAGAATCGGAGCTTCCGGATCTTCCTCCGGAAAATCTTCCCGCTTGGATGCCGTCCACAAGAGGACCAGATAGGCCACGGCAATTATGCCGATTGCTGACACGAAGGACATGGCAGGCAGGTTTGCGTCTACCCATCCCTGAACAAGATAAACTGCGCCGAACAGCGCTCCGACCGCAATGAAGCCAAACAGGAATGCAGCCAGCTTCATCATCAAAGTCATAGAGGAAGGTGGTTTAGTCATGCCTTTCAAGCTCAACTTGCAGGCTTCCAGATGCACAATGTAGATCAACGCAATATAAGAAACGAGAGCTGGTAATATCGCGTGTTTAAGGATTTCCGTGTACTGAATGCCGGTAAATTCCGCGATCAGGAATGCAGCCGCTCCCATGACCGGAGGAGTAAGCTGACCATTGGTCGAGGATGCTACCTCAACCGCACCTGCTTTTTCCGGAGAAAACCCGGTCCGTTTCATCAAGGGAATTGTAAAGGTGCCGGTCGTCACCGTGTTGGCGATTGATGAACCTGAGTAAAGGCCACTCATGGCTGATGCAACCACTGCGGCTTTCGCCGGCCCTCCGCGGAGGTGTCCAAGGAGTGCAAAGGCAATCTTGATGAAATAATTACCAGCACCAGCTTTCTCGAGAATGGCCCCGAACAATACGAAAAGGAAAATGGTCTGAGTAGAGACTTCCAGCGGCTTGCCGAAGATGCCCTCTTCCTGCATCCAGAAATGCCAGGTTCCCTTGACAAAGGAGGCTCCACCCCAGTTCCCTCCACCAACAAAGACATACCCGGCCAGAACCGCTGCAACAATGATCATGGGAAACCCGAGGGAACGGAAAACACAGATTGTCAGCACAGCAATACCAAGCAGGGCCACTGTCATGTCATAGGGGATAAGTGCGTGATCAAATGAGCCGGCACGTTCGGCAATATTTGTATTGAGGATGATCATGTACGCGATAGCGCCCACCCCGACACACAAAAGCAACCAGTCATACCAGGGTATTCGACTGCGGGGAGAAGTTTTAAATAATGGGTAAGCGAGACATACGAGCACAATGCCAAACGCCAGATGGACTTTGCGTGAAATCGACAAATTAGCGATGAAATAGAAGAATGAAATACCAGTCCATTCCGTCAGGAGTGAGGGAAGAGGAGAGGCTATATACAATTGATAAAGTGACCAGATCAGGCAAATAGCCGGGATCAGGTTTTTCAGACTTCCTGATAACTCGCGCGCACCGGTTTCAACTTCGGCGGCAATTTCGTCTGCACTTTTCCCCGTTTCCGGCACTTCTGACATCTCATCCTCCCCTGATTTCGATGGCGCTCATTTCTACATTTATGGACCAGTCTCTGCTAGTTTGCACTTTGGCAGCGCGAGTTTGATTCTGGCCGCCGAAGTGCAAATCAGCACTCCTCAAAAGCGAAAAGCTCCGCAAGTTTTGCGGAGCTTTTCTTACTGCTGACCTACATCCAGCCTTTTTCCTTATAATACTTTTCAGCGCCAGGATGGAGCGGTGCTGAGAGTGAATCAGCAATCATCTCTTCTGGCTTCAGATTAGCGAATGCAGGATGCAACCCCTTGAAGTCATCGAAGTTTTCGAAAACTGCTTTGACCACTGTGTACACCACATCGTCCGGTACATCTGCGCTTGAAACGAATGTTGCGCCAACACCAAACGTAGTAATGTCTTCAGCATTGTTATACATGCCTGCCGGAATGGTTGCTACGCGATAGAACGGGTTGTCAGCAACAAGCTTGTCAATCTCGGGACCGGTAGCATTGACCAGTTTTGCATCGCAAGAAGCAAGGGATTCCTGTGTAAGGGCTGATGGATGGCCAACCAGCCAAAAATAGGCATCGATCTTGTTGTCACATACTGCCTGACCAGTTTCAGCCGATTTCATTTCAGCAGCAATCTTCAGGTCAGAACGCTCCCAGCCAAGTGCACCTTCAAGAACTTCCCAGGTACCGCGTGTACCAGAACCGGGATTACCGATATTAAGACGCTTGCCTTTGACATCCGTAATATTTGAAATGCCGGCATCTCCACGGGCGATGATCGTAACTGGTTCCGGATGTACGGAAAACACTGCGCGAAGCTTTTCGAATTTGCCCTGTTCGGCAAATTTGGATGTACCATTATAGGCATGATGTTGCCAGTCAGACTGAGCAACTCCAAATTCAAGCTCGCCTGCACGAATGGTGTTGATGTTGTAGATGGAACCACCCGTTGATTCAGCGGAACAGCGAATACCGTGTTCTTTGCGATTTTTGTTGACCAATCGGCAGATCGCACCACCCGTTGGATAATAAACACCGGTAACACCACCCGTGCCTATCGAAATGAACTGTTGCTGCGCTTGGGCAATCCCGTTCATGGCTAGCGCCACGCCGACTGCGGTAAGCGCCTTGAACAAATTTTTCATATTTCTCACTCCCATAATGTGGTTTTTATCTGGAAAAGCCTCAGTATCGGGGAACCACTGTGACCCCGCTGTTTATCTGCCTTTCCTAGGATCACAGACTGTAACAGCTTGTCATAAACGTCAACCCGGCAAGTCACATACGGCCAACACAGCTGTTAAGAAATTACGTTAGGGAAACAATCGCATGTAACTATCTCCAATTCCGAAAAAGTGAATTTCGCCGTTTACTTCTCAATGCAACAACTTGCTGCATTAACTAAAACCTGATTTAACAAAGGGTCTGTTTTTGAGCACAGATACAGATAAAGAAAACCCTGAATTAATTTGGGGGCTTGGAGGAAAATCATGACAAACAATATCAATCGCAGGAAATTCTTGAAAGGTAGCGCCGTTGCCTCAACTGTTGCAGCAGGGGCTTTGGCCGCACCGGCGGTCGCACGAGCCGAGCCAACAGTTTTGAAAATGCAGGCAGCATGGGGAGGCGGAATATTCCTTGAAAATGCCAAATCGTATGTAGATCGCGTTCATGCAATGGCTGGCAAGGATTTGAAAATTGACCTGCTTGCCGTGAATGCTGTCGTAAAAACAAGCCAAATGCAGGATGCCGTAAACCGCGGTGTACTTGATGCCGCTCACTATGTGCCAGCCTACTGGTATTCGAAGTCACAGGCAGCATCCCTGTTTGGAACCGGCCCATGTTTCGGCTGGTCTTCAAACGAAGTGCTTGGCTGGATTCACTACGGCGGAGGACAGGAGCTATTTGACGAATTGATGGGTTCACTTGGCCTTAACGTTATCTCGTTCTTCAACTCACCGATGCCCGCCCAGCCACTCGGTTGGTTTAAAGAGGAAATCAAGGACGCATCACAAATGTCTGGCCTCAAGTATCGCACAGTTGGCCTTGCAGCGGATGTTCTTCTTGAAATGGGCATGTCGGTTGTTCAGCTTCCAGGTGGCGAAATCCAGCCGGCAATGAAGTCTGGCCTGATTGATGCGGCTGAATTCAATAACCCGACTTCAGACCGTGACTTCGGCATGCAGGACGTTTCCAAGCATTATCACCTTGCTTCTTTCCACCAATCGCAGGAGTTCTTCGAAGTCACATTCAATAAGGACAAGTACAATTCACTTCCAGCGGAGCATCAGGCCATACTGAAACATGCTTCCGAAGCTGAAAACTCAAACTTCTACTGGCACAACACCAAGCGCTATGCAGAAGATCTTGTGAAACTTCGTGATGAGCAGGGTGTGAATGTATATCGTACGCCTGATTCCGTGATGACTGAGCAGCTCAAGGCTTGGGATATCGTGGTTGAAAGGATTTCCGGTCAGGATCCATTCTTCGCCAAGGTAATTGAATCACAAAAATCCTACGCCAAGGATGTGATGAACTATCTGAACCTGAACCAGCCTGACTACAAACTGGCATACAACCATCACTTCGGTTGATTTTGAGCCGGTGTCACATTTAGACCGGGCCCTGATCAGGGCCCGGAACTATTTTGATTGAGTAAACGGGGATTCAAATGAACAGGATCGTGTACGCGATTGAAGGACTAAGTGTCTGGACCGGAAGGGCATTCGGCTGGTGTATTCTGGTGCTGACCTTATCGGTTTCGTACGAGGTGTTCGTCAGATATGTATTGAATTCTCCGACTGTCTGGGCTTTTGACATGATGGTACAGATGTACGGTGCCTTGTTCTTGATGGCAGGACCCTATGCATTGGCCCAGGACACCCACGTACGAGGAGATTTTTTATATCGTCTCTTCCCCGTAAAATGGCAGGCGCGTTTTGATTTTGTACTATACATTGTGTTCTTTTTTCCCGGCATGCTGGCGCTTTTCTGGTTTGGCTGGGAAATTGCGGCAGATAGTTGGCGCTACAAGGAAGTCAGTTGGAACAGCCCTGCCCGTATCCAGATATATTTCTTTAAAACCCTGATTCCTGCAGCAGGATTTCTGATGATCCTGCAAGGCATTGCCGAGATGATTAGATCATGGAACGCCATGAAGACGGGTGTATGGATGAAACGTCTGGACGACGTCAAAGAAACGGAAGACCTGCTAGCCGAATCCGACTTAGAAGCCCACGTTTAACAGATAAAAATATTCTCGCCGAGTTTTGAAAAATGACCAATCCTGAAGTTGCAATCCTGATGCTGAGCCTGTTCATTGTGCTCGTATTGATGGGATTTCCCATTGCATTTACTTTGCTCGCTATGGGAGTAGGTTTTGGATATTACGCCTACGCTTCCAACGGATTACCGGGCTTTACTGAAATTTTTGATGGTAGCGCGTTCAACAACCAGATTTTCTACTTGTTGAACCAGAATACTTACTCTGTGATGGAAAATGACACATTAGTCGCAATACCGCTGTTTTTGTTCATGGGTTATGTGGTGGAACGCGCCAGCATTGTGGACCGGCTTTTCTTTTCCTTGTACATGGCCGCAAGAAACCTGCCCGGCTCAATGGCGATAGCTGCACTGGTGACCTGCGCAGTGTTCTCAACCGCATCAGGTATTGTTGGTGCTGTTGTGACCCTAATGGGACTACTGGCTTTCCCCGCTATGGCAAATGCCAATTACAACAAACAGTTTGCGGCTGGTGTAATCTGTGCCGGCGGTACGCTCGGCATTCTCATTCCGCCTTCTATCATGCTGATCGTATACGCGGCAATTGCCGAACTTTCACCGCTTAGGCTTTATGCGGCAGCTGTCTTTCCCGGCCTCATGCTTGCGGGTTCCTATATTGTTTACGTGATTGTCCGCGTTTACATAAATCCGGCAATTGCGCCAAAACCACGCGATGAGGACGTACCACCAGCCGGAAAGGTTTTTCTTGAACTACTTGTATCTTTTGTGCCGCTGACGGTCCTTATCATGCTTGTACTCGGTTCCATTTTAGGCGGACTGGCAACCCCGGCAGAAGCCGCGGCCATGGGGGCATTGGGCGGCTTGGTCCTCGCCACTCTGTACCGGGCACTTACCTGGCAGAAGGTCAAGGAAAGTGTTTTCCTGACCGCCAAGGCGACCGCCATGGTTTGCTGGCTGTTTGTCGGCTCCTGGACATTTGCTTCGGTATTCTCCTATCTCGGCGGCCATGACATCATCGAGCACTGGGTTCTCGGCTTGAACCTGGAACCCTGGATGTTTTTGATCCTGGTTCAGTTGATAATCTTCCTGCTTGGCTGGCCGCTCGAATGGTCTGAAATCCTCATCATTTTCGTACCTATATTCCTTCCGATGCTGGATAATTTTGGGGTTAATCCATATTTCTTCGCAATGCTGGTGGCGCTCAACCTCCAAACCTCATTCCTGACACCGCCGATGGCGATGTCGGCATATTATCTGAAAGGCGTGTTGCGCAATCGAATTGAGTTGGTAGATATTTTCAGGGGATTAATGCCATATCTGGGCATTGTGATATTCTGCATGTTCCTGATGTATCAATTCCCTGGCATTGCATTGTGGTTCCCGGATTACCTCTTCGGTCCCTACATCCCGTAATGGAGATAAAGGTCGTGTCTGATCTCCCGCCAAATGGACTTTCAGCAACCGAAGCGGCCGACAAGCTTCGTACCGGTGCCCTGACTTCTGAAGAACTTGTTACGGCCTGTCTGAACCGGATTGAACAGACGGACAGCCAGGTTAAGGCTTGGGTCCATTTGGATCGTGAATATGCGCTGATGCAGGCCAGAGAGCTGGATCAGATACGCCAGAATGGAAAACCAATGGGCCCTCTGCACGGCATCCCGGTCGGGCTTAAAGATATTGTTGATACTTCCTTTTATCCGACTGAGTACGGATCACCGATTTTCAAGGGGCACAAATCCGACCGCGACGCGCTGGTAGTTCAACGCCTTAAGGAAGCCGGCGCAGTAATTCTCGGTAAAACCGCAACGGCTGAATTTGCTTTTGTAAATCCAGCTGAAACCCGTAACCCGCACAATCCTGACCACACACCGGGAGGGTCTTCCAGCGGGTCTGCCGCAGCAGTTGCGGCTTTCCACGTGCCATTTGCAATTGGAACGCAGACTAATGGCTCTGTAATTCGTCCGGCATCGTTCTGTGGTACATACGGATTTAAGCCCACTATGGGAGTCGTTTCGAGAAGCGGATTTCTCCAAACTTCGCGTACACTGGATCAGGTAGGTGTATTCGCGCGATCTGTTGAAGACGCCGCCCTGCTTGTGGATGCGATTTCCTGTTACGATCCCACGGATCATGATTCCTATTCTAGAGCTCGGCCCAACATGGCAAATGGAGCCGCTTCACAACCACCGGTTGAACCACAATTTGCCTGGCTGGAAATGCCATATTCTGATCTTTACACCAAGGACATGCAGGAGGGATTTGAGGAAGTAATTGATGCGCTGGGAAAACAAATTGAGCGCATCACTCCAGCTGATACATTTGCGGGTCTGATTGAAACCCACCGCGTGATCCATGAATACGAATTTTGTCGACATCTTTCAGATACCATTGAAAAAAACTGGAAAGACATCAGCCCCAAGCTCAAGTTGAACATAGAGCAGGGGCGCGAAATATCGACTGAGACGTACGAACACGCGCTGGTAGCTCGAAAGCAGACCCAATCGTTCTTCGAGGACTTCTTCAAGGATTATGACGCCATCTTGACACCAACTGCCACGGGTGAGGCACCGTTGTTCAGCGAAGGTAACACAGGCAATCCGGTCTGTTGTACGATTTGGACGCTTGCTGGCCTTCCATGTGTTAGCTTGCCGATTCTGGTTGGTGAGAAAGGGCTCCCGATTGGCATTCAATTGGTTGGGGCAAGTGAAGAGGACGACCGGCTGTTACGGACCGCAAACTGGGTATTGAAACAACTGCAATGAGGTGCAAGGTTAATTCAGGGAGTAATTGATGATCTCATATCGTACCAAATTGTTCGTCGGTGGCATTGCTACAGCAATTTTACTGACCTTTGTGTTGGGCCTGGCACATTCGATTTCTACCGGATTTGCCGGATTTTGGGGTGGATTGCCGTTCTGGATTATTGCACTGTTCGTAATGGCTTTGGCCGTTTATGACTATTGGGACAGTTGCATACGCCAGAAGTGACCGGGGATTATGGCAACCAAACCTAAATTGTGGATCACCAGGCGTCTTTCGGACGCGACATTGCAACGCGCCGAAAATGATTATGATTGCGTCATAAACCATGAAGACGGATTGCACTCTGGCCGGGAAATCATAGAGATGAGTGCGGGTTTCGACGCCATCCTTCCATGCCATTCGGAGATTTTCCGCGGTGAAACAGTCGAAAAACTGAATTCCCGTATAAAAATCATTGCCAACCATTCAGTCGGGACAGATCATTGCGATATCCCCGCCCTCAAAGCCCGTGGAATAGCGGTTACCAACACTCCAGATGTGCTGTCAGATGCCACCGCTGAAATTGCATTTCTTCTCATGTTGGGAGCTGCCAGGCGTGCGGTAGAAGGAGACCGGCTGGTGAGAACCGGCAAGTGGGATTTCTGGTCTCCGGCGTTTATGGTCGGCAAGGAAGTATCGGGAAGTCGCCTCGGGATAATCGGAATGGGGCGTGTCGGCCAGGCCATGGCGCGGAATGCACGCGGCTTTAATATGGAAGTCCACTATCACAACAGGAGCCGACTGCCTGCTGACAAGGAACACGGTGCCATTTTTCACCAAGACGTTGATAGCCTTCTGAAAAATTCTGATTTTCTGTCTCTTCATTGCCCGGCAACACCCGAAACCACCGGATTGATGAATGCTGAACGCTTTGCGAAGCTCCCCGATGGTGCTGTGATCGTAAATTCTGCTCGCGGTGCATTGATTGATGAGAATGCCATGATCAAAGCTTTGGATAGCGGTAAGCTCTCTGCCGCTGGCCTTGATTGCTTTGTCACAGAGCCGGGTGGAAATCCAAAACTCTCCGATTTCGACAACGTATTCATGCTGCCCCATATTGGGAGCGCAACGGTGCGAACAAGGGATGCGATGGGGTTTCGCGCGCTTGATAATCTGGACGCTTTTTTCGCCGGAAATACACCAAAAGACCTGCTCTGATTTATAGTACCTGAACATAAAAACTGGCCTTGACCTTCCAGTAACTGGAAAGCTTACCTATATTCTCAATAGTATAGGAAATTCGACCATGACCTTTGCAGAACAAACCATCGAATTGGATTGGCGAAGCAAGCCGACCTGGCGCCGTGCTTCTATCAATACACTGTGGTGTCTGCTGGGCTGTTCAATCGGTGATTTTGGCACCATCGCCTTTTTTCAGTTCACCGGCATCCCCTGGCCGACACTTGCCATCATGACCCTTGCAATCATCAATGGCTTGATGACCTCGATTGCACTCGAAACCTTTATACTGTCTCGGCAAATGGAGCTGAAAGCTGCATTCCAGACCGCGATAGGCATGTCATTCATATCCATGGTTTCCATGGAAGCGGCCATGAATACGGTTGATGTACTTATGACTGGTGGAGCAAAGCTGACCTGGTGGGTCATTCCATTCATGTTGTTTGCCGGCTTCATTACACCGCTGCCTTACAACTATTGGAGACTAAAAGCTTTGGGCAAGTCGTGTTGTCACTAAACAGGACAAAGAAATGAATATTCGCAGGGCTGCAGAACTTTCCGGTTTGCCGGTCAAAACCGTCAGATACTACGATGAAATTTCACTGGTGCAGCCAGATCGGGCAGAAAATGGGTATCGCGACTACAGCGAAGTGGAAGTTCACAAACTCCGTTTTCTCAGCCGCGCCCGCAGTTTGGGCTTTTCCCTGGAAGATTGCAGGCAATTGTTGTCCCTCTATGAAGATAAAAGCCGTGCAAGCTCAAGCGTCAAGGAAATTGCACAGGCCAAAATCAGGGAAATCGAAGTCAAGCTTGAAGAATTACAAACAATGCGGAAAACGCTATCTGATCTGGCAGATTCCTGCCACGGCGACAGCCGTCACGATTGCCCTATCCTTGATGAATTGGGCAGATAACTGATTATTAAATCTAAAAAAGTGGTTCATCATAGACGATCTCACCATCAATTGTCAGGCCCTTGATTACGCCACCACCTTTTCCATTTAGTGCAAGCACGACACCCAGTTTTTGCTGGTTGCGAATTTTCTCAAGTTGCTGGGCACGATCCTTCGGTGCAAAGTAGCGGTCAAACGGGAAACGTATCCGTAGCGTATTGCCCTGAGTTCCGCCAAAATTTCCCATAAGGACCGGATCTTCCACTTTTCCAGGGAGATTTTTGTAAAGCGCTTTGGCAACCCAGAACCCGTCTTTGCCCTCTTTTAGGGACACATAAACCGGATCGTTGTGACGGAACTGCTCAGAAGCACCCGGCAAATTCTTGCCAATCGTTCCTGCAATCAAATTGAGCCTGACAAAGTGACCCCGGAATACATCCCTAGGATCAACAAACCGCGATTGCAGGAGAACTTCCTGCCCATTGCGGATTGTGGTGACCCGGTCGAAAAGCATGGCGGCAATTAGGACGAGTTGCAACGTAAAAACAGCGATCAGAGCAAGTTTGAATTTTTTGCCGGTCATTACGCAACCTCCGCAGATTTTTTTGCATTTCCGGCAACCCTGGGAGCAATCAGCGCACCGATTACCAGTAACAATCCGGCCATGATGTAGAAAAGACTCGTGCCCAACAGGCCGCCAGCAGCCTCCGCATAGATCAGCAGCATGGTGGCAACAAACCCCAAATACCCCAATCGTGCGATAGCGCGGCTGTCCTGTCGTGTACCCATCCGGATAATCCAGATTGTAAGCCCGAGCGCGAAGGCTTCCAGCGCAAATGGTAAATCATTGGCAGTCAAGACTGCAACAATTGCTGCACCCAAGATGAAAGCGCAACAAACGAAATGATCAAGCCGACTGTTACCATTACCTATCCGCAGGAATACAACAGATCCTGCCAAAGAAACCAGGAATGCGGGACCAAAGACATGTTTCAGAAAAATATCCGCTACCGCATATCCATCAAACCAATTGCGGTCAAATTGAGCAACGTACCAGATAGTAAGTTGAACCAGCCCAAATAACAAAAGATGTAGAATTGCCGGCAGTTCAAACCCATGAAAAAGGTTCCTGTTGTCACGGCTCCACAGCAGGAATGAAACAACAAACAGCACGATCACCAGACTTGTGGCTGCAACCAACGGAAAGTTGCCGTCCGAAAAACTGGTAAATATCGTAAAAAGCCACCAGACATTCAATGCCAATAAACAAACATGGGCTGCAGATCGGCTTTTAAGATACCAAGCCATTGCTGCGCAAATGCCCCACAATGGTAAATACCAAAAGTGTACATCATCGAAACCTGGGCTATCCACCATGAACCAGCACGACCAGATTGTGGCCAGCATAATTGCAAGGATTAGGCTGGGTATGGAAAAAGTCAATATTGCCGCAACCAATGTCCCGAGCGACCAGAGCAGGATAGCACCGCTGGCGTGCCCCGGTAGATGATACATCTGGCCCACGAGCATTACAGTCGCACCAAAACATGCACACCCCAGCAGGACAAAACCTTGCGCAAAATAGGAGCGGTTTATCTGATTAAACCTGGCTGCAATCACGTAAGATGCCGCCATAGAGGAAACCATTATCACCAACCTGGTAAAACGGGACATTTCTTCCCAGTTTGCGGCAACAAACGTAATCGCACCAAAACAAAGGCATATGATACCCAGTATGATGGCCACTGACGAAAACGAACGCGAAGCCTTTTGTTGATCCAAATCCGCTTCCAGGGTCCGCGCGAGAGATTCATCTATAACGCCACGTGTACACCAGTCGCGAATTTGCGAACGTGTGCCCACTGCAAAACTAGCCATCAGATACTCCCTTCGGTGATTTAGCGTCTCTAAACCTGAACAACGTTCATATATCCTTTTTAATGAGATAGCAAGAAAAATATTGAACTACGTTCATAAAATTGACTAATGCTGGATTTTAGCCAATTTGCGGCCCCAAAAACACCGCCAAAATGCCTTTACCTTTTCTTAATTCTGCCCTGCAGGAATTGCATATCTGAGTTACGAAAATTGCATTCGTCAATTTCATATAGTGAGCCTATATGAGTTTCAGACACTAACACTGGAGAGAGACAATGAACGTATTCGGTTCCTTCAAAAAATGGCGCAACTACCGTCGTACGGTTTCTGAGCTGAATGCTCTTTCAAACCGTGAACTCGACGATCTTGGCATCATCCGTGGCGACATTCCTTCTGTTGCTCGTCACACTCGCTAATGATTTTTCCTGATTCATCACTATATGAGATGATAGGGAAAACAAACAAATACTGAAATTCCGGTCCCTGACCGGAAATTGGGGCCAACCTCCCCCTCCAATTGGCCCAATCATCAGCACCCATTGCAGAAATGCGATGGGTGTTGTTGTTTTCGGCGCCTGCGAATATATGTCGGGATGAATTCTGTTCGGGAAAAGCAATTGAACAATAAAATCACGATCGTGGGCGGTGGCCTCGCGGGTTCTGAAGCCGCGTGGCAGGCTGCAGAACAAGGTTGCGAAGTCCACCTCTATGAAATGCGTCCGGTAAGGATGACGGATGCACACGGTAGCAAACTGTTGGCCGAATTGGTTTGTTCAAACTCTTTTCGATCAGATGATGCAAAAACCAATGCCGTAGGCCTGTTACATGCCGAAATGCGGTTGGCAAATTCGCTGATCATGCGATGCGGAGATGAAAATAAAGTTCCGGCAGGCAGCGCGTTGGCCGTTGACCGCGAAGCTTTTGCCGGTTCTGTAAGCGAAGCTCTGGAAACCCATCCGAATATCAAGATCGTCCGGGAGGAAGTCAGAACTCTTCCTCCGGCGGATTCAGGCCCCGTCATAATAGCAACCGGCCCTCTCACAGCACCTGACCTTGCTACACAGATTGCAAAGGCAACAGGAGAAAATGAGCTCTCATTTTTCGATGCAATCGCCCCGATAGTACATTTTGATTCAATTGATTTTGGAAAGGCATGGTTTCAGTCAAGGTATGACAAGTCCGGGCCCGGAGGAACGGGGAAGGACTACATCAACTGCCCACTTGATGAGGATTTGTACAATGCATTCATTGATGCACTCCTTGATGGCGAAAAAACCGAATTCAAGGAGTGGGAAAATGTCCCGTATTTTGATGGTTGCCTGCCAATTGAAGTGATGGCTGAGCGCGGTCGTGAAACCCTGCGTCACGGTCCTATGAAGCCGATGGGTTTGACAAATCAACACAATCCGGATGTGAAACCATACGCGGTTGTGCAATTGCGCCAGGACAACGCACTGGGCACGCTTTACAACATTGTCGGTTTTCAAACCAAACTTAAGTATGGCGCGCAATCAGAAGTTTTCAGAATGATTCCAGGCCTCGAGAATGCTGAATTTGCCAGACTAGGAGGAATCCACCGCAACACCTACCTGAATTCACCCCGGGTTCTTGATGATACCCTTCGCCTGAAAGTCCAACCAAACCTCCGTTTTGCAGGACAAATTACCGGTTGCGAAGGATATGTGGAAAGTGCAGCGGTGGGAATTCTGGCATCCAGATTTGCAGCTGCCGAACTGAAAAATGAAAAATTATCCATTCCGCCGATCACCTCTGCAATGGGCAGCCTTTTGCATCATATCACCACGGGTCACGTTGCTTATGATGAAAGTGGTGAGAGCATTGAGCGTTCGAAGCGCTCATTCCAGCCTATGAACGTAAATTTCGGTTTGCTGCCCCCCCTCCCGGAAGGAACCCTGAAAAAACCGGAGGGTGTGAAACGTTGGCGGGGTAAAGACAAGTCCATTGCGAAAAAAACCGCGATGAGCGAACGGGCAATCACCGACTTTTCTAATTGGATCATGCAGTAAATTCCAGCAGTCGGCTTGCACTTGAAAGGCAAGACCTGTCCTAGAACTTCCCAACAATATTCAGGAATACACCCTCGTCATCGTAGGTAAGATCGGTCAGATCGTCAGAGAAGCGGCCGAAATTGTACCCGACGCCAATTTTGAAGTTTTCCCCAAGGTGGTAGTAAAGACCCGCCAGTGCTCCGTAGTCTACCTGATCGGCCTCTTCCAACCAAAGAGCACGGGCTTCCAACAGGACATCCCATTTATCCACCACATGAATATCCGCTCTGGCAATTGCAAGATGTGCAGATGAGTCGACAAAATTGTCATTGGCGCGATCTACCGAAATTTGCCCAATCCGGAAACCATATTTGCCACCCACTGACAGACGTTCGTTCACGTCATAAATGAAATCCGCTTCCAGTACATGACTGCGCTGGCGTGGTCCAAGCAACTGGTTTTGAACATTAACCTGTTGCGGGCCTGGAAGATCTTCAAGATAGGTGTACCGGAACAGGGCGTTCAACCGGTCATTGTCTTTCGGACGATAGGCCCAACCTATTGATCCTTCTACATAATCCCCATCCAAGATGGTAGTTTGGTCAGACTCGGAAATTACAGCATCAAGTTTCGCAATGAACCGCCAATCGTCATTGTGGATATACCCGTAACTGCCGCTAAGGAGATAGGTGTTCCGATCCCGAACGCTTGCATTGTTTCCATCTTCAAACCGTGCCTCAAACCGCAAAGAGGCATTCCGCATTTCCTCACGAAGACCGATCGAGCCTGATACAGCAACCCTGTCAAAGTCTCCATTGGCTTGATCATAAACCTCTCCAGCTTCAATACCGCCCGACACCGTCCACTTGTCATCAGGTGTGTAGGTTACCCCGTAGGTGTGGGTAAGGGATCGCTGCGTTCCGGTGAAATCATAGTTCTCTTCGAAGAAAGCTGTCAGCTGGTCATTTATACGGCGGTTGGCACCATAAACAATCGAACCATAGTCACGGCCAAAGGGATCATAACCATTTACATCCCCTGCCGTTGTATCCGGATCAAGACGGTATCCAAGGTAGTACCGGTCATCCGCATTCGGTGAGTAACTGAGCGCGGCAAGTCCGCCGATACCCTGGGTTCCATAGGATACTTCTGCAGATGCGGAAATCTTGTCTGTCAGATCACGTTCAAAACCAATTCCGATCCGGTCGTTACGTTCCCGGGTTTTTTCCCGGTCAACTGTTACTTGGCCGAATAACCATACACTGTTGCCTTCCTCGAAAGTCCGGGTGATGCGTGCCCCTACATCGGTCCTGCTGCCTACCCCCGTCGATGATCCCACAGAGGTAGCCTCATCAGAATGGGTCACGCCGATACTTGCGGTATATTGCTCATCAAATTTGTGGATCACTTCACCGCTGATCTCCCGGCGGTCACGTCCATCTTCGCGCTGAACCTCATCATATTCGGCACGGACAGTTGTATCTTCGGTAACCTCGACATCCGCAAATGCACCGCTCAGGCGCTCTTCAACCTGTGTATAGCGTCCCGGCGCGTTGAACCCGGCATCGCGCTGTTCATAATAGCCACCCACACTTCCTTCTACCTCGCCCCCAGTGAGTTCCCCCAGATCAAGGGAAACCTTCGTACGCCACGCTTGTGAACGACCACCGGTCGGATTGTTACCGGAGACAGGATTGAAAATGAACCCACCATCAACCGAGGTAACAATGCCGAAAGTGTCTCCATCTGACTCTGCCCACTCAAATTCAAAGAAACTTTTTTCGGACAGACGGATCAGAACATCTGCACCATAAAGGGTCTGATCTGCAAATCCGGTATCCTCGATATATCCGGTAACTCCGACGCGAACCCGGTCATTAAGCCATGCCTGCCCGCGACCGCCATAGGTGAATCCATCCAGATCAGTCAAAGTCGGAGTATACTCGTATACCGCGACCAGAAACTGCTCGTTTCCTCCGATAGCAGTTTGCGAAACCGCACCTGATGTCCCGGTGGTGGATTGAAGCGGCTTTTTGAGCAGGATCACTCCCTGAACATAATCGATGTCGTAGTCCTCATCCGGGCGCAAAATCGTGCGTGTCAGCACCAGCCCGGTTACCCGGTCGCGCTCTTCGATCGTTATTTGCTCACTACCCTGATTGATGTCCTGGCGCCTAAGGAAGTAGGCTGACCCACCGGTACCACGCAACTCATCACGTTGCGGCAGCGAACCCGGCTCGGCGGCAAATGCTTCGACTTCCGCAACTGGTTCTCCATGTGAAGTGGACTGCCCGGAACGGATAACCGCGTGGGCTCCGTAAAGACTGCGTTCAAAGCGGGCGAGTTCAGTCCCGTTAATCCGCGTCTTGTAGTTGCCCCACAACACATGGCTTTTGCCACGCTCTACCCGAACATAAAATTTTCCTGCCGTCGGAGCATCTTCCACTACAGTACTGTCATCACCATAAATCGGATAAAAATCATCCGGATCAAGGTTTCTCAACAACCGGCGGGGATCTTTCTCATCCAGATTGCGGAATAAGTCATCAAGGTCTTCTTCGGTTGTATCAAACGCTGCAGTTATTAACGTTTCACCTTTGATCTTGCCCTTCAGGTAAAAAGCCAACCTGCCGCGTTCATAGGTTTCAGAGAATTCTCCAGGATAAGTTGGCGCAAGTTCCTTCACGTCAGAACCAAAACGCTTGCCAATCGTGACATCAGCGAGCCCGACATAAAACCATTCTTCATCAGGGATATTGATGTCGCGCTCGAATTGCAGACCATCATCCTTGGTCAGGCCGGTCACCGAAACATCAACCACATGATCACCAGGAGGAAGAATCCGGCTCACAACAAACCTCTGACCGTTATCCACTTGAACCGGTCCGCCCAAAACATTTACGTTGTAGCCATGAGGGATATGCCGCCCATAGACCGTTACGGAACCACCATAAAGCGGAATGTTTGAAACTCCCGTGCGATCATCAGCTTCACCCGGTACCGCAGGGACTGTTCCGATCCGGTCTTCGATCGCCACCTCTGTCTTGCTTATCCGCAAGTTCAAGGGAAGGGTCTCATCAAACCGGCCCGAACGATCATAGACCCGCAGGACATAGGTGAGATAATCTGCTTCGGGATCAAGAGTATTGATCTGTTCCGGGCCAACCCACGAAACCCTTGAACTTCCCGATCCATCCAGAGGAACTTCGATAACTTCTACCGGCTTGGCAATTGCCTCAGTCGCGTATTTGTCAATCTGACGGAAAATGCGGATTTCAGCACGTGATATCCAGTCTGGATAGTTCCAACTTCCAACAAAGGTGATTTCTTCACCTGGCTTGTAGGTCCTGCGGATATCGGATGTGGAAACATTAAGGCGGCGGGTAATGTCAAGGCCATCATACTTGACCTGAATATCTACTGACTCAAGTGCCTTGTCTGTACGGACGATATGATCACGTTGGGTGGGTGATCCAACAACCGTCTCACCATCCACACTGATGGAAATGCCAGATTGTCCATTGGATTTGCTGTCGCCGTCTTGAAGTGCATCCTCAGCTGCAAGGAGAATATCGAGGTCTGAGTTGCAAATGGAACTGCCACTGCAGTTGGCCATTGCTGGGTTAATTCCGGACATGACTAGAGAGCCAACAAACATAAGCCCGCCAACCACCACTTTGCCTGCCCTGCTCAGACGGCGAAGTATGAAAACTTCATTACCCAACATGGTTAACGAATTATGCGCTGAAAATGGTTTACGGGAGGTTAATCTTACGCAGCGTAAAGTATGCTAAAGTTACTGAAAAAACTATCTTTTTTCAGATTTTTTTATCTCGAGAGAGTAGGGTCTTTCGCGTGATTTCCATGCGTTGTTAATCAGCGATTCCACAGCTTCCAATCGATCATCCTTGAGTTTACTCCGGCCATTGTAGTAAAGCTCAAGTACTGACTTCTCCTGCTCAAGAATAGGCAGTATTTTCGCGATTTCCCGAATTGAATCAGGTAGCAGGCTTATTTCACCGGAATTGAACGAACCATCCTCAAGCGCTAGCGTTATTCTGCGTAGGTTTGCAGCCGCAAAGTTAATCTTTGAGAGCTTGCCGCGGGTTACACGAATCACCCGGGGATTTTCACTGGTTACTGTATATCCGGTAGGCAATGTACGTTCATCAAGCTTGAGAATGTAATTCGAGCCGATTCGGTCATCCGGAATTGCATCGCATGTCACATGGTAGCGCCCAAACTGGTCGGTGGTAATCAATAAACCATTCACAGTCGCTACGCGCACACCGCCCAACCCCGGCTCTCCCGTATCGTAATAACCATCCTGATCGTGGTCATCGAATACGCGGCCAATGATGTGGCTGCATTGGAATACAGATTCAATCTCCAACCGGATTGTCGCTCTTGCCCGATTGGACAACAGGGAACCATCCGTCGGGTTCCGAGCAAATGTGGTGTTTGTAAATTCAGTACCAGTCACTCCCACCCCTAGTAGCAATTGCAAGTTGATCGTTGTCTGGCCACCAATTGCGATATCCTGATTTGGCCAGACCAATTCACTTCCACTTAGAACAGGTTCCAACTGGACCCCGTTTACCGTTGCCGAACCCGGTACGTAACTGAACCCAAAAGGTGGTAAATCAACGAGATCCGCATCTACCACTGGCAGCACGCCGGTGTTTTCAAATGTCAGAGTGTACGGAATAACCGTACCCAGCGGAGCCGAATCCACAGGCGTGGTTTTGGATGCCACAACACCATCAATCGCAGCCGCTCCTGATATGGTTACTGTTACCGAAGCGGTGTCTTCGGTAAGCGGGGCGCCGGATAGAGGATTTTCACCGCCTACCACCACTGTATTGGTGTAATTGGCAGCTGAAACATCCACGTTCAACGAAATCAGCACTGAAACACTCTCGCCTGCTTCCAGGTTGCCACCGGTTGTAATAAGGGCATTGTTGCCAGCTCCATTAAAGAATGGATCAGGCGTTGCTCCAAACCCGACCGGGGCAGATTCGATCGTATGGCTCAAAACTGTAAAGTTTCCGGCCCCAAACACCGCGTCAAGATCATCACTGAGCGAGACATTATCAACGCGGGTTGTACCATTGTTTTCCGCAATGACCCTATAGGTAAGGTTACTGGTTAAATCAGGTTGTAGGACCGGAGAAGAAGCTATTTGTTTTTCTGCCGCAACGCTCGGTGTGCCGCAAAGCGCCAACGGAATGTTGTTGTTGAAGACCGTTGGATCCCCGTTTTCGAAAGTGAAATCCGTGTAAAATGGATTTGCCGGAGCAGTAAAGTCATTGAGAACCCCGCTTCCCCCGACTTCGCCTGCACCAAGCACTCCAGGATTGGCTGGCAACAAACTTGTTACATCCAGGGAACCCAGACTTAGCCGTGCAGTGCTTGCAATTCCGGTTGGAGGCAGTGTTGTTATCAGGCGATAGGTACCTGGAGCAGTTACATAGAATTGGTAGAAGCCAGCGCTACCATCCTGCAATATGACTATATCATTGCTGCTGCCGACACCGTTTTGTATGCCTCCTGCAGAAAGATTCTCTACAGCGATCAGGCCGCCTGCCAGTATTCTGCCATCGTCTTCACAATAGAAATATCCGGTTGGATCATAATCCAGCGAATCGGCAGTCCCATCTCCGTCCCGATCTCCTGACGGCGATTCATCACTGTCCGGTGATCCATCACCGTCGGAATCCGGTGAATTGAAAGGTGTCGGATTGACATCATCCGGATCCCCAGGAGTTTCATTTGGATCATCTGAAGGTACGCTGCCCGGTATCTGGTCAGTGGTAGCAAATGCTGTATTATCGGTGAGCAGAGACGCAGAACGTCTGTCAACTTGCAATCTGATTCTGACTTCACCCGTCGCAAGGGGAGCAATTTGCACATCACCAGTAAACAGTTCTGTATCCCCGGAACCATCATAGCCAGGATTAGTTGTACCAGGTCCCGTGAAGCCGGTGGCAGAGACTATTGCCGCATTTCCAAGCAACAAGGCAGGAGCGGATGCAGTTGCTGAAACATCGTCCTGCACACGAAGGTTGCTTTGCGTAACCGGATTAAGGTTTGTAATTGATATCAGGTACTCTATCTCAACAACATTCGGGAGAATCTCCGTGGCGGATGCGACAGTCTTGTCAACATCCAGTTCAAAATTGCTGTCCATCGGAGTGATTGTGGAGTTGTCGTTTGCGCTGTCATCCTCAGCAACCGGCACAACTCCGTTCAACCGGGTCGCTGATGTCGTCGCTGTATTTGTAACAATCCCGGCAATTATGTCAGCAGGCTGTATTGTGTAAGTTGCAGTACAATCCAGCACCTGACCAGGCGACAACAGATCAATATCACCGTCAACATCTGCATCGTTTGCACAGGTGATACCTGAAAGGCCTGGCAATGGATCATTGACCAAGAGGTTGGCAAGTGTCCGGTTACCTGTATTGGTAAACCGGAATGTGAAAGTAATAACTTCTCCGACATCACCGAGACTGTCCCCGTCCCCATCTGCAAGACTCGCACTCTTGGTCATTGTATAAACATCAACAAATCCTGAAAGGGTCTGCGTATCCACACCATCGCGCGGACCGACCTGGTCTGTCGTCACCGAACCTGTGTTCACAAGATCGCCGCCATCATCAATATTTGCCTGCGTAAGGGTGTAGCTCAGCGTGTAGAGCCAGATTTCACCAGGGTTCAGGATATTGTTGGTATTGGTATCGCCACCGGCAAACACAGGAACCAATGGTGTGTTTGTCGCACTCTGAACCAGATTATCCGTAACATTGACATTGGTCAGATTTGCCACGCCGGTATTTTCAATTGCGATCTGATAGTCAATTGTGTCACCAGCAGACAATCCTGGTGTGCCATCATCATCATTCAGAATGCCGGTTTTGTTGACCGCCATGGCAACATTCGGGTCAATTAGGGTCTCTTCGGTCGCGGATACCGGCCCATCTTCATTTGAATTCACCGTAACAGTGTTATCAATGTCCCCATCACCGCCGCCATTCGTCGCCAAGTCAAAGGCAGATACCGTATAACTTCCGGTATAGGTCCACGTTTCTGACGGATCAATTTCGTTATCAGTATCAGTATCTCCCGACTGGAAAGTAAGCGGAATAAGGGGATCACTAATTGTGATCCCCGTAAGGCTGACATTCCCTGGGTTCGTTACCTGGACCGTATAGGAAATTGTGTCACCGGCAGAAAGCCCGGGCGTCCCGTCGTCGTCATTGAGCACACCAACCTTGTTGACCGCAATTTGGGGGGTTGCCGGAACAACAGGGATGGATTGTGCGCTTGGAACAGACGAGACACCCGATCCATTATATACGGAAACCGCGATTGCCGTATTATCGATTGCGGCAAATGCTGCATGCATCTGCGCCATCCAAAATACACAAGCAACAAACAGCGCGGCCGCAGACTTTAGTCTGCGGGCCATTAGGCTTGTTGCTGTGTGTGGGTGACGAAGCTGCATCTGTTTCAGACGATATCTAACCTATTGGTTATCAACCTCCGTTTGAGTCACGGTATGGACGTAGGTGAAGATTGCTACGTCTCCAGGCCCGAGGACATCAAACACTCCGTCATCAGCGGTAGCATCACTGCTGTCACCAACCAGTCCGTTATCGGTGAACAACGCCACGTTACCAATATCTTCGCCTGCCGGCGCAGGAACAACAAGCGCGCCTTCATGCGTATCTTGCACGCCAACATTGGTAAGCGGCACGTTACCGGCATTCGTAACAGTGTAGGTGTAAGTGATGGTTTCACCGGTTTCCGCCAGTCCGTCTGCAGTAATCTCATCATTGAGAACAGCAACCTTGCCGATCGTGACCAGCGGATTGGCACCGATTGTGGCCGTAGCAGTTGAGGTATCGGTGTCTGTATGATCATCAGAGCTGGCAGTTGCAGTGTTTGAGACACCGTTAGTGATACCTGCCGCCCGCAATACATCCAGCTGATCAAATGTGTAGGTTGCCTCGAAGTGAACCGTTTCACCGGGTGCCAGTGTGGCTGCTGTGCCGGTACCACCGGCTACCTCGGCAAAGGCACCAAGGGCATTCACGCCAGCAGTTCCATTGAAAGTAGGCCCTACATCAACCGGGGTTACGTTGGTTTCGGTGACGTTTCCGTCGTTTGTGATGATGTACAGGTAGGTAATCGTATCGCCTGCATCCGTGTTTGCCGGATCAACACCGGCAGCAATTGTAGGTCCGGCAGATACGGATTTTGCAACGTTAAGGTCACGGCCCGCAGGGATCACCGGCACCGACTGTGCTGATGGCGCAGATGTTGTATCATCTGGTGTGGAAAATGTTCCAACCGCAATCGCCGAGTTGTCAATCGCCGCAAATGCCGGTGTTACTGCACCTAAAGCTGTAAAGAGCGCCACCGCAGATGCGCTGCCCCCCTTCAGCGTAAAGATTCTTGGATATTCTTGTCTATTTTTCATTGGTTCCGCCCTTTTCAAAATTTCCTGTGCCTAGCGTTGTTGTTGAGGGGTTTAAAATCAGACAATCGTCTGTAAATTTTCGTCGAAATCGGGTCATTGAAGTGTGTCCACATCCTGCTGGGTTACGGTGTATGTTGCGGTAAAGCGGACCGTGTCGCCGGGAGCGATTGAGTCCCAGATGCCGTTAGCCGCTGCATCGGTTGAGTCGCTCAAAGGTGCGACATCATTGAAAATGATTTCTGAGCCAGGAACGACAGGCCCGTTTGTGGCATTCGTTGTGTCATCCACACGTGCGTTGGTAATCGTCACATTGCCGGTATTGGTAATATCAAACGTGTAGGTGATGGTCTCACCTACTTCTGCAAAGCCGTTTGCGCTAATCTCATCATTCAGATTTGCAGTTTTTACGATGGTGAGATCAGGTGTAATGGTAAGTGTAACTTCGTTCGTGTCTGATCCACTGACCGCTCCTCCTAGAGGATCAACACCATCAGCATCCGCTTGATTGTCAATGTCATTGTCAGCGGCACCACCATCATTGGCGCCACGAAGATCAAAATCCGCCTGGGTTGTTGTAAAGGTTGCCGTGCATATCTCAGATGCACCAGGCGCAAGCGAGGTGATTGTTGCGTCCCCGTTGGTTGGACAGACCAGGGTCACCAAAGTGTCTGAAACGGTGATGGTATTGATTGTCACGTTACCGTTGTTGGTAACTTCAACCGAATACAAAATTGGATCGCCTGCTGCATTGACGGACCCGACATCCGATGATTTGGCAACTACCAGATCGGGTGTGGAATCAGCAACATCGACATTTTCGGAATCCATTGCCGTTACAGATCCTGCCGGACCACCGGGCGGTGTGCCGATGGCAGTAACGGTGTTGTCTATGGTAGCGAATGCTGGTGTGGAAACAGGAATAGAAATGGCAAGCGAAAATGCGATCAGCGCATTTGCCCGCGCTGACCGACCGCATTTTGCAGACTTTCTTACCATTATGTTGCTCATAGCAACCCCCTGTTGGGAGTAGCCGTGAGTCGGGTTAAAGAATTGTTAAATATGTTAACAAGTGTCCATTTTTCTTACGGAACGTAAGATAATTACCAAAGTCACAAAAACGGGCGGTCAGATTTCCTGCCGCCCGTACGAAGTTTCAAATCTGTAGTTTTACCTATTGTAGGTTGTCTACATCGCTCTGGGTCACCGTGTAGGTGCCTGTAAAGGTTGCCGAATCGCCCATATACAATAGATCAACATCATCATCCGCGGCATCATCAGCCGAATTGCCGGAAGTATTTGTCAGGCTTTGCAACGTCGGTGTCGGATCAGGTCCTGAACCAGCAGTAACATTATCTGAAAGATTCACTTCGGTAATCGGAACGTTGCCGTCATTGGTTACTGTATAGGTGTAGGTAATTATGTCCCCAACAGCAGCATTCGCTGTATCAGGATCGGCAAGCGGAGCACCGTTTAACAATGTGGCCAGTTTAACCACATTAAGCGACGGATTTTGATCTTCAAGATCAACTTCCTCACTTGCAGTCAAGTCTGCCGGATCGATCGTACCCGCCGTTGCCGTAGCGGCGAACGTGACCGTGTTATCCAGATCGCCATCACCGCCGCCGTTGTCATCTATGTCTGCCTGTACGATTGTGTAGGTGGATGTAAATGTAACCAAGTCACCTGGAGCAAGCGAAGTGTAGATACCGTTGCCAGCAACCGCATCAGAGCTATCTAACAGAGGAGCATTATCCGTCAGCGTCTCATCATCATTTTGAGTAAGCGTTCCGTTGCCACCATGCGCATCACTCAAGCTGATATTCGTGAGCGTGACGTTGCCATCGTTCAAGAAGGTATAGGAATAAGTGATCACATCTCCGACTGCTGCATCAGCTGTACTTGGGTCTGCAAGTGGTGCGCCGTTGAGGAGCGTCGCTGTCTTGGTCACAACAATTTGCGGATCAGCATTTTCAACATCGACTGTCTCACTGTCCGTATCAGTGACGCCATCAACCGGCCCGCCGGGTGCAGTACCAGCTGCTGTTACCGTGTTGTCAATCGTCGCCCATACTGGTGTTGTCGCGGCCAGCGTCGTCATAATCGCAACGGCCGATACCGAAAGCTTGTTCCCAACTAGATTTTGAAGAAAAGCCGTTCCTTCAAGGTCAGCCATTTCGACCGCAGATCTCATGTTTTATCCCCCGTTTGAACAGAGACCGGTCCACACCAGTCTCTGGGTCCAAATCCGGACGTTCCGCAAGTTTGTCCGAACGTATCCGGCCAATGCCCAAAGACATTTCCGGAAAGTAAATTTTAAGAGCTGAACGCGGTACCAGATGAGCCCGATTGCGAATAAATCGGCAGATTCATATTGGACCGCCAAGTGATTCGCTTTAAAAGTTAACTGATTCGTAAGGGTAATGTCACTGTCAAATTGTGTTGCTCATGATAAACTGCCCACGTGAGTGCATGTCGGTTAAAGAACAACAATGTTAAACCATTGCCGGTATTTTAATATGACACAGCATCAACTGCATATTTTTTACGGGAAATTATAATGTCCGGCTCAGCCAGCATCACCCCTGAATTGGTAGCCGATTATGTAATTGTAGGTTCCGGTTCAGCCGGTTCCGTAATGGCTGATCGTCTGTCCGCAGACGGAAAAAATTCGGTGATTATCATAGAATATGGTGGGTCTGATATCGGACCACTCATACAGATGCCCGCTGCACTGTCTTTCCCGATGAACATGTCGACATACGATTGGGGTTATCGAACCGAGCCTGAACCGCATCTGGGTGGGCGTAGGCTTGCCGCTCCCCGAGGCAAGGTAATTGGCGGCTCTTCTTCCATCAACGGCATGGTCTATGTTCGCGGCCATGCGGAAGATTTTAACCACTGGGATGAATCGGGTGCAAAAGGTTGGTCATACTCAGATGTCCTCCCATATTTTAAGCGCATGGAATGTTCATCCAGCAATGAAGACGGGTCCCGCGGCACGGACGGTCCGCTTCATGTTAAAAAAGGGGATACTCCCAATCCCCTTTTCGATGCATTTATCGAAGCAGGCAATCAGGCCGGATTCGGGGTGACGCCAGACTACAATGGATTGAAGCAGGAAGGCTTTTCACGATTCCAGCATACAATTCACAATGGCCGCAGATGGTCTACTGCCAATGCCTATCTGAAACCGGCGATGAAACGCCAAAACCTCAATGTCGTGCGCGGAATGGCAGAACGGGTGGCATTTGACGGAAAAAAAGCAATTGGCGTTCAGATAAGCCGCGGTGGTTCCATCCAGCTTGTTGGAGCTAACCGGGAAGTCATTCTCGCTGCATCAGCCTTCAACTCTCCCAAATTGTTGATGCATTCCGGTATCGGCCCGGCAAGCCATCTCAAAGAACACGGAATTGAGGTGATCGCTGACCGACCGGGAGTGGGGTCAAATTTGATGGATCACTTGGAACTGTACATACAGCAGGAGTGCACACAGCCGATCTCACTTTACTCAAAACTCAATCTCTTTTCAAAAGGCCTGATTGGCCTCGAGTGGTTATTGTTTAAATCTGGGGACGGTGCCACTAACCACTTCGAAGCTTGTGCATTTGTTCGTTCTAAAGTCGGCGTAAAGTACCCCGACATTCAATATCACTTTTTGCCGGTGGCAATCCGGTATGATGGCAAAGCAGCAGCAGCCACCCACGGTTTTCAGGCGCATGTCGGCCCGATGCGATCCAAATCACGCGGTCAGGTAAAGCTGACTTCCAACAACCCCAAAGATGCACCTTCCATTTTGTTCAATTACATGGAAACCGAGGAAGACTGGTCTGACTTCCGTCATTCAATTCGCCTTACCCGTGAAATTTTCGGGCAAAAGGCATTTGACGATTATCGCGGCAGTGAAATTCAGCCCGGAGAACATGTTCAAACGGATGAAGAACTGAACGAATTTATTCGCGAACACGTCGAAAGTGCCTATCACCCTTGCGGCACCTGCAAAATGGGCGACCCGAAAGACAAGACTGCTGTCGTAGATCCTGAATGCAATGTGATAGGTGTTGATGGTTTACGCGTTGCAGATTCTTCGATTTTCCCCCGTATTACCAACGGAAATCTCAACGCTCCGTCGATCATGGTTGGTGAAAAAGCCTCCGACCACATTTTGGGCATTGATCCCTTGCCACGATCCAATCAGGAACCCTGGATCAATCCGGATTGGCAAAAGTCCGACCGCGTTGTCGGCTAGACTAGAAAGCGCCCAAGTCTCAACAGCGCCGCGCCACCTAAAGTCAGCATTGTAGAAAATACTTTTACCAGATTGACCCTTTCGTGGAACACAAACACGCCAATCAGGACAGCGAACACAATACTGGATTCGCGAAGTGCTGTGACAATCGCGATCGGAGCCTGGGTAAATGCCCACACCACCATCAGGTATGCCAGAGCAGAAGCAAAACCGCCGCCAAACATGATTAACTTGGAAGTCCGAAACATCTCAACTATTTTTCCTGGTGAAACCATCCAAATGTAGGCTGCGAAAATCAGTCCGTTCACGACCATTAGAAAAGCCATATAACCAATGGCATTTTCGGAAACGCGGGCACCCATCCCGTCTGCAAGGGAATATCCCGCAATGCAACAACCAGTGCAAAATGCCATCAAAGCCGCCCTGGGGTTTCGTAGTCCATCACCTTGTCGCACCAGGCTTAGGCTGATGATACCCAACACAATGAGAATGATGGCAATCAATTCACTTGGTGTAAATTTTACCCCGAAGAATACAATTGAAACTACGGTGACAATCATTGGCCCTGTCCCACGGGCGATTGGATAAACCTGGGTGAAATCTCCAATTCGATAAGCCGAAATAAGAAATATCTGATATCCGATGTGAAACACGATCCCCGCGATAAACCAGGGAATACTCTCAGACGAAGGCCAGGGCAGAACAGAAATGAGAATTGCTCCAACAAACACCTGCCCAGTCATAACAGCCGTCATGCTCAGAACCTTGTCTTGACTTCCTTTGACTGCTGCGTTCCAAACTGCATGGAGAATTGCCGCGCATATAACGACCAGAAAAACTGTGGAACTCAAGTAACCGATCCCATCCAGTTTTTCAGAGCAGTCCCTATTTCAGCCGGACTGTCTTCTTGTATGAAATGACTGCCCTTCACTGTTACTTCGCTGACATTCTTCCAGGAACGAACGAAACTTCTTGCTGGATCCAGCAGGATGGCTCCAGGCTCCGCATTAATGAACAGTTTGGGGAAATCCGTATCCGGTAACCATTCGGCGTATTCGGATACGATTTCCGTAACATCCTCGGGCTGCCCTTCAATCGGGATTTGCCGCGGCCACGTCAGTGTAGGACGCCGATCTTCACCGGATTGAAGAAACGGGCGGCGATACACAGACATTTCTTCATCAGACAATTTACGCAGGATGGAGCCGGGCAATACTGCCTCAATAAAGAGATTCCTTTGCAAGATCATGTCTTCACCAGCTGCTGAGCGAAACGCCTGAAAAATCTCCCGTGCAGCCTCTGGCCAATGATCCCAGGATTTTACCGGTCCGACAATTGCTTCCATGAAACAGATTGCCTTGATCCGGTCCTGATTACGCCTTGCCCAATCAAATCCAAGCGCAGATCCCCAATCATGGATCACTAGAATAATATCTCCTTCAGGAACAACGTTTTCGAAAAATCCGTCGAGATATTTTTGATGCTCCACAAATTGGTAGCTTTGTGGTCCAACATTGCTCAGTTTTTCAGAATCCCCCATCCCGATCAGATCAGGAGCCAGAGCCCGATGCGTATCGGTGATATGGGGCATGATGTTTCGCCATAGGTAAGACGAGGTAGGATTTCCATGCAAAAATACAACCGGGTCACCTGATCCTAAATCAACATACGCCATTTTCTTGCCGTGGACTTCGGTAAATCTCTTGGGGTGTTCCGCTGCAGATATTTCAGGCATTGGCTTTTTCCATGTCAAAATCTTCCATATTGGGTTGCACCAGGACGAGACCAATAATCACAAGTACAAGCGAGGCCCAAATCCAACCGGAATACCCTTCTCCCAGAATCAGAATACTGAGAAATACGCCTGACAACGTCACAGGGTAGGCTGTTTGCACACTGAATACCGGGCCACCAAATCCCACCAGCCAGATGAAAGCACAATATGTAATTGCATGAATTATTGAAGCAGCAATCAGTGACCACTCGGGAGCCTGCCACGGTTCCAGCGGGTTGATCCATTGTCCGGTAGCAACAGAAACGGGAAAAGCAATGATCATTCCGATCACAGATGCCATAAACAATGTCGATACCGGATCGACGCCCACAGGTTTGTGTGTCGCAATATAATTTGCTTCGATACCGTAAAAAAATGGAGCAACCAGTGCCACGAATACATATATTGCCTTGCTTGAGTCAGGAAGACTTGTTTCAGGAGCGACAATCATGATCATCGCCGCAAACGCGATGAAAATTCCAAACATGCGTTTAATGTCAAACCGCTCAAGTCGGACGGAAAGCGCTATTGCAAATGTGAACATTGGCACGGTAGCTATTGCAATGGCCATAACACCAGCCGGAACATGTTGCTGCGCCAGATAGGATGTACCATTTGGCAGTAAAGTTCCACATATTGCGATCACTGAGAAATATAATAGCAACTCCCTGCTAATCTCCGGCCGCCAGCCCCGCCATAGCAAAACCGATCCTAACACAATGACGCCGATTACCAATTGCCAAAAAATCAATCCGAAAGGCTGATGCCCAGTTGAAACTGCTATTTTTGAAAGGGGAATCGTACCACCCCAAAACGTACCGATTACCAGCATGGTAATCCATGCGACCGTACTGCGTGTCCGGGGGTTGGAGAAATCCATCGTTACCGAGATCAGAAAAAGGCCTGAAGGCCTGTCTGGGCTCGACCAAGGATCAGGGCGTGGACATCGTGAGTCCCTTCATAAGTATTAACGGTTTCAAGATTGGCGGCATGGCGGATCACATGATATTCAGCCTGAATGCCATTGCCCCCATGCATGTCGCGAGCCACTCTGGCAATATCCAGTGCCTTGCCGCAGTTATTGCGTTTGACAATTGAGATCATCTCAGGCGCTGCGCGCCCTTCGTCCATCAATCTTCCAACCCGCAGGCTAGCCTGAAGTCCGAGCGCTATCTCAGTTTGCATATCTGCAAGTTTCTTCTGAAAGAGCTGTGTTCCGGCCAGCGGCTTGTTAAATTGCTTGCGATCAAGGCCATACTGGCGTGCTCGCAACCAGCAATCTTCTGCCGCGCCCATGGCACCCCATGATATGCCATATCGTGCCCGGTTGAGGCAGCCGAATGGTCCTTTGAGGCCCTCAACATTTGGCAAAAGTTGTTCTTCGCCGACTTCCACATTATCCATCACAATTTCACCTGTGGTTGACGCACGAAGTGAAAGCTTGCCGTCAATCTTCGGCGCGGATAACCCTTTCATGCCTTTTTCAAGGATGAAACCACGGATTTTGCCTTCATGAACCTCAGACTTTGCCCAGACGACAAACACATCCGCGAAAGGTGAGTTTGAAATCCACATTTTTGAGCCATTGAGCACATATCCACCTTCAGTTTTCTTGGCGGTCGTCTTCATGCCGCCTGGATCGGAACCAGCATCAGGTTCGGTCAATCCGAAACAACCAATTGATTCACCGGAAGCAAGCTTCGGGAGGTATTTCAATCGCTGGTTTTCATTTCCATAGGCATAGATCGGATACATCACCAACGAAGACTGGACACTCATCATGGACCGGTAGCCGCTGTCGACACGTTCCACTTCACGGGCGACCAATCCGTAAGAGACGTAGGAAGCCCCGATCCCTCCGTAGGCTTCCGGTACCGTGATGCCCAGTAATCCAACCTCACCCATTTTCGGAAAAAGTTCCGGCGCACTCGTTTCATTGAGATAGGCGTCACTTACCCGCGGCATCAACTCACCATCGGAGAATGCTTTTGCGGAATCCCGAATCATCCGCTCTTCCTCATTGAGCTGATCTTCAAGAAGGAACGGATCTTCCCATGCAAATTTTCCCAGTGATGGACTGCTCTTGGATTCCAGTGGCTTTACTGCTTCACCCATTTCATGGCTCCTGCATAAATGACAAACTTTCAATTATCCTTAAACCTGCCAGCACAAGTGTCAAATTAGAACTGACGGCAACCAGGTCGCAAGTGGCGGAAACACGAAAAGGAGCATAATCAGTATCAACTGTATGCAGACGTAGGGAATTACCGAACGATAAAGTTCAACGGTCTCGATGCTGGATACAGATTTGTAATAAAAGAGACTGATACCCATCGGCGGTGTCAAAAAGGATATCTGCAGATTTACTGCCATCAGTACGGCAAACCATATCGGGTCAATATCCAGAGCAAACAGGATCGGCGCAGTAATCGGAACTACCACATAGGTGATTTCTACAAATTCGATTAGAAAACCGAGAAGGAAAACAATCGCCATAACGCAAAGCAGTGCCCAATAACCACCGTGCGGTAGTTGCTGAAACAGTGATTCAACAAGTGCGTCCCCCTCAAATCCGCGCAATATCAAAGAGAAAACAGAAGCAGCCAGAATGATTCCGAAAATCACACCGGTCAGTTCAACGGCTTCCGACAATGCCGCGCCCATGTTCTCCCGCCTGCCCCACCAGATCGTGATTGTTCCAATAATCAAAACACCTGCAGCTGATGCTTCATTGACTGTCACAAGACCAAGAAGAATGGAGACCGGAACCAGAAGCAAACTGAAAATCGTAAGCAGACCGACCAGATCTAGATCGTTTTCTTCGTCAGGGTCCGGAGAATTCACCGCAGGCAGTTGTTTTTCATTCAATGTGAATCCTGCATAAATCACATATGCCGCAGCAAGACATAATCCGGGCAAAAGAGCACCTGCGAACAAATGGCCGACACTGACCGGGTCCGGTGAAAAATTTCCTTTACCCAGTTGGGTGGCCACGTGAGCACTGGATATTTGATCACTGAGCAGGATCAGCACAATGGAAGGAGGAATAATTTGCCCAAGCGACCCTGAAGCAACAATAAGACCGGCAGAAAACCGTTCCCTCAGTTCAAGACTGCGCATTGCCGGCAAAACAATAGCGCCGAGCATGGTAATGGTCGCCCCGACAATCCCACTAGTACACGCGATGACAACACTGATCCCGATCACCGAAAACGCGATAGACCTTGCACTGTGATCAAAAGCGCGCGTGACGGACAACAATGCCCTTTCGGCCAATCCAGAATGTTCCAGCAATTTCCCCATCAATATGAACAGCGGCACGGCATACAGCACTTGATTGTCCATTATTCCGAAAATTCGGGTTGGAATAGCTGCAAACAATGTTGGGTCAAATACACCGATTGCTGTTCCCGCAAGCCCGGCTATTATCGGAACCCCGAGCAGGACAAACATTACCGGAATGCCAAGGGCAATTCCGGTGAAGACTGATACTATCATCAGGATCAGCAGGACTGACTGCATCACGCGTTTTTGCCCATTAGCGAACGCACCTTATGCAAGGCAACAAAAACAAACAGCAGGGCGCATACCGGCAGGAGTGTCTTCAATAGAAATACACCACCCAAACCGCCAGGTTCTGCTGACCCCTCCAGATTTAGCCAGGAAAGCCGTACTTCCGGAACCGAGAGAAGCACTATCAGCACCATCGGGACACAAACCAAAACCAACATCCAAATCACACTGAATATCTTGTTCATCCAGGGGAATTCAATGAGCGTTATTTTTACATGTCTTCCTGCGCAAAAGGCAATCAATGTCGATAAAAGAATCAGGCTGCCAAATGAATAATGCTGCAAATCATCCAGTTTGACAGAGCCGGCAGAAAAGAAGTAACGCAATGCTGCTGACGTGATGACCGCCAGAAAGGCAACCAACATCAAGCTCTTGCATACCAGTACGGCCCATCTGACAAGGGTGACAAAGATGCGTTCTGTGATCATTTCGAATGTTTGAGTAATGCCGATTGTAATGAGCAATACATATCGCGAATTCTGGTATCACACCAGATTCAACCACATAAAAACTAAGACGTTCAGCCAGCCAGAGAAGAAACCAGAACCGCAGACTTTTCATCATCAACCGAATTCGGTTGATTGAATATCATTCGGCGTTCCGTAAGACTTGATTCGAAAATCGGATACCTGCGAAGCAATTCGCTGCGGAAACTTGCGACATTTGTCTTCATTAAGCAGATCGGAGCATTGAGGCTTGGATATGGACGGGGTTCACAGACCATTTCAGCACGGAATACCCGTCGGTAGAAAGCTGCATGTTCCCTACGAACTGTCGCAAGGCAGAAATCTGCATTGTAGTAGTCATAAGTCATACATGCCGTACGCAGTGCTAAAAACGGAATTTCGGGATATTCAACTGCAGCATCCTCATCCACCACGAAACGCGTTGGATCAATCACCGTCAGCCCCTCTTCATGAACCATCGGCCGAATGATATCCGGGAATACGTCATAGGCGGGTCCTTTGGGACAATCCGGGGAAATTACATGACATCTGATCGATGAAACCAGTTTATCATCGATGAAAACACCGAATATCCAGCAGTTTTCAAAATCGTCATATTCGTCATGAAACATCTTTGAGGGATTAGGTTTGATAGCCATTTCGCGCAAATAGGCTTCATAGCGAAGACGATAGATTGTGTTTCGCTCTAAATTCGAGTTGGCGACTCTATAATCAGCCTTTTGGAGAAACCCCAAAAGCTTTGTAGCAAAATCTGACCCGTTTGAGCCTACATACATACCATCTGCCCCTGACTATCCTAATAGCATTCCTTTAGGTTAACGAAAAGTTAACACAAGTAAAGCGCATTAACCGTTTGTTAAGGAAGAAATTAAAATTATGGTTAATAAAAGGCAGGCTTTCATTTTTTTAGTCACAAACATTGTTCACAAGTAAATAAAAGCGAAGTATATCCAGCTATCTTCTAGAATTTGTTGGATTTTGTGAAAACACCGCTTACCCGATCAGACTTCCGGTGTTGCTCAGGTCCGCCTGCACTCTGCCAAGCAGGCTGCTGATGTCACGGGATGATAGAGGCCGAGAAAAGAGGTATCCCTGAACTTCATCAATTTTGATGTCGTTGGATAGTTGTCCCAGTTGCTCCTCGGTTTCAATACCCTCAAGCACCACGGTCAACCCGAGATTTTTAGTCAATTCCACAACCCCCTTCAACAAAGTATAGGAACGTTTGTCTGCAATGCCGTTCTTGATGAAAGAGCGATCTATCTTGACTTTATCAAGCGGCAATTGGTGCAAGTAGCTAAGGCTCGAGAATCCGGTACCAAAGTCATCAAGCGAAATCTTTACACCAAGATCGGACAATTGGTTCAACGTAAACGTGGCTTCGTCGAAATTCGTTAGCATCACCGTTTCGGTGACTTCTATTTCCAATCGGTTCGGATCTAGTCCTGTTTCCGCGAGTATTTTGGATATAGTGGTAAACACATCTGAACGATAGAACTGTATCGCTGATACGTTGACTGCAACCCGGACGTTTTCAGGCCAGTTGGCACATTCACTCATGGCATTGCGCAATACATATTCGCCCAGCTGCTCGATGAATCCGGATTCTTCAGCAATCTTGATAAATGTTTCCGGCGAAATAGGTCCGTGCTTGGGGTGATTCCATCGGATCAGGGCTTCGCAGGTTGTAATCCGGCATTTCTTGACATCAATCAACGGCTGATAATGGATATTCAACGAATCATTTTCCAGCGCAGACTTGAGATCAATTTCTAGCTCCCGTCGCAACTGAATGGCATCCCCCAATTCCTCCGAATAGAAAGTGTAGGTCCCTCTTCCCTTTGCCTTTGCATCGTAAAGGGCAACGTCTGTATGCTGCAGCAGATCTTCAGCGGTCGCCCCATCCTGTGGTGCGCAGGCAATCCCGATGCTTGCGCCGATTGTTATGGAATGATGATCAACTTCCACTGGCTTGTTAAGCTGATCAATTAGTGTTTCAGCCAGTTTGGAACAGTCATTTACTCCAGTAAGGCCGGCAACAACCACAACAAATTCATCGCCGCCGAAACGGCAGATCAGATCTTTTGAATCAAGAACTATGCTCAATCTTGCTGCAATTACCTTGAGTAATTTATCGCCCACCGCATGGCCAAGCGTATCGTTGACTTCTTTGAATTTGTCCAGGTCGATGAAAAACATGGAACAGGGTTGCAATTCCCCGTTTTTGACCATGGTGCGTTTCATTTCCGATACAAAATACCGCCTGTTCGGCAACTTGGTTAAGGTATCAAAATTGGCTAAATCCTTAATCGCACGCTCCGAAATTACCCTTTCGGTAATATCGGACAAAACAACAACTCCGCCCTCTTCCATTGAATTGTAATCTGCTTCGATAGTTCGACCGCCGTTTAACTGGAAAGTAAATTTCTGGGAATGATTGGAATTCAGATAAGTCTTTATTCGGGCAGAGAAGGCTTCATCCTTGTCCGCGATGTCTCCCGTGGCATTCAAAATTGAAACATCACTGCCGATGATATCTTCGCCCTCAAGTCCCGCAAGCGTCAAAAACCGCTCGTTGGCAACCGTAATGGTGCCGTCCCTAGAAAACATGGCGATACCGTGCATTACATTCTCAAGCGCTGTATCAAACCGGTTCGCTATGATCCGGTTCGCCTGCGCGGTAATCTCGGCGGTGTGCAACATCTCCCTCAACCGGGCTGACATCAGCTTGATCGCCAGGAAAAAAGGAAGAAGGAAAGTAGCCAGAACGATATTGTAAACCCCTCCCGACCCCAACAGCCCTGCAATTATCAACGAGCTGCCGATCAGGACCTGTACCAGAACAAGTTTACTGCTTCCGAAATTTCTGCCGATCACGCCGCTGAGGTAACAAAGCACCAGGGATAGAGATAATATCTCGACAAATGGATCTGCAGATCGCATCACGCCTACCAGGAACCACCCTCCCAACAGGCTGACGTAGAGCGAACTCATCAAAACATACCGGTTTTCCCACTTGTGAAATTCTTCGCGCGTTGAATCATCACGAATCCTGAAGTCGAATTCCTTCGCAAGAAGCAGTCTGAAAATTCCGATTACGAGGAAGAATGCGGAGAAAACCAGCTGGATTTTGTCTCCACCCTTCCAGTACAGGACGAGGGGTGCAACCGCTACACTGAGGACACCGACAAGCAGGGTCTGAGCATCAGCATATAGCGACCTTACGACCGAAGCATAAATGTTGTCGGGCAAATTCCCACTATTTACTTCCTCAACAGTTGAGGTTTTTTCATTCATACACGCTGCCCCAACTATTGGGCTCAAATTTCCTAAAGAGCACGGTTACCAATCTTTGCATTTATTTGTGATTTTTTGGTTAATATCGGCTTACCAAAATTCCCTATGGAGGCAGCCCGAAAATTAGGAAAATTGAGGAAAATTGCGCTTGCCAGCACAAAATTCCATCGGTTTTTAAAAGGCTTGAATACCTCTGGCCACCAGAAGCAGGGAAGCGGCCGCACTCAAAGACAACAATATTCGCGACAACCAGGTTGTTGGAATTGATTTCAACGGTTCAGCAATAAGTATACCGATAAACATGGCGGGCAGAAAAAACACCGCCGCTATCAAGTCAGGCAACGACAACCAGCCGCTGGCTGAAAGGCTAATAATACCCAGTACCGAACCTGCACCAAAGAAGGCGTTTAGCGTTGGGCGAACGATATTGGGAAGCCTGTCGTGATAGATTATTGCCATCGGCGGAGCACCGACGGCTGTTATTGTACCCATTAATCCGGAAACCACCGAGAGATTGAACAAGTTGTTGTTATTAAATGATAATCTAATTCCAGAAGCGGTCAATAGAACTGCAACGAGCATGACCAATCCAAAAAGAATCAAGAAAACTTCAACAGACGGAATTAGCAACAAGATCACAAATGCCATTCCACTGCCGATAACCCTTCCTCCGATACCGAGTTTCAACTCAACAGCTGAAATGTGCTGCCGCTCACGCCATGCGCCTGAAAACGCAACGACTAGACCCATGATCAAGATTGAACCTGGTACAATTTCTGGCTTGATCAGTGCAATCATTGGTGCAGCCAGCATTCCGAATCCCATACCAACCGAAATTTGCAGGATCGAGGCGATCATCACTATGCCGCAACACAACAGCAATTCTGAAAACGTCAGCAAATCAAGAAATTGGGCCACTTGAGTTCCGGGGAAGATTGCGCGATCATGTAAAGATCACCTTGATAGGATTGATGCAAAATGCATTGATAGAGGAAAGACAAGGTTGATCCAAACGAAAAAGTTTGAGTGAGTGGGCATGGAAAACTTGTGCGATATACCGCTTTTTGCCTCGCTGGAGCGAGCAGAAGGTGAACGGTTTGGCAAAAGCTGCCTGTGGAAAGATTACGAGGCTAATGAACTCGTTATGGACATCGACGAAGAGACAACGGATGTCCGATTTGTCATTTCGGGACTTGTCCGCGTCATAAACAGGTTTTCAGTAGGCAAGGAAGTAATTCTCAGCGAGATGGAACCGGGGCACTTCTTTGGCGAACTGGCAGCTATTGATGGTGAAACGCGAAGCGCCAACATCACAACACTTTACCGCAGCCGGATTTGTATTGTGCCCCAGAAACTATTTCTGGATATTTTGCGACAATCACCGGAAATCAATCTGGAAGTCATGCAGGTCCTCACGAAGCGTATTCGCACCTTGAACATGCGCCTTGCCGAACAATCATTTCTCCAGGCGAAACACCGGCTTTATGCGGAATTGATTAGATTATCCAAACCACGTCTTGGGCATGAAGGACAGCGAAGCATTAGCCCGCCTCCAACCCAAAAAGAATTGGCCGAACGTATCGGCACACGGCGGGAAGTTGTATCAAGAGAACTGAATGCTCTAAATAAACAGGGTTGTTTTGAAAAAACCCGCGGAGCCCTTGTCCTGCAGAATGTCGCTGAGTTGCAAAAGCGCATTTCGGAAGCTTGGGACGAATGAAAAATCTTCCGATGTAGAAAAGCAAAAACCCCGGAAATTGCCGGGGTTCTTTGATTGATTACTGCTGCATCCTAGTAGTAGGGGGAGTAGCAGGCGCGGCGTGGACCATGATATGGCTTAAAGCTGTTGTCCCATTCGCGATATGAGCGATAACGATTGTAACACCAACTTACATGAGCATCATAGGCAGACGCGTGGTGAACAGTTCCATGACCGTGGCGTTGTGAACGATGCCTGTGAACAGATTCATTGACAATGACACCGGTAACGACACCAACTGCGGCACCGGTCCAAAAATCGCGGCTTCCGGCATTAGCGGTTTGTGCAGTCGAAAAAGTAAGGCCGGTAGCAAGTGTGGCAGCGACCAATACAGCGGATGTTGTTTTCTTTAACATTGTGATTTTCATGACTAGGGTCCTTCAGTAGTTTGGTGAAGGGCCTGTGCCCCTCCGACAACAACAAGGTAACTACTCCCATGTCACAAAGATGTGTAGTTGATCACACGCAATATTTTCCCTTAAAAAACATAAAGTTAAGCAGATGGCATAAGCGTTTCTGCTAATTTTGCCCAGTAGGAAGTGCCATGTGGGATGGCTTCATCATTGAAATCATACTCGGGATGATGAAGCCCTGCCGTATCGCCGTTACCTATAAAAATGAAGGCACCGGGTCGCTCAAGCAACATGTAGGAAAAGTCTTCGCCACCCATTGTCGCCTCTTTATCAGTGTCCACCTTTCCATCACCAGCAACCAGGGAGGCAATTTCAGCGGCCTTGGCAGTTTCTTCGTCATGGTTGAATGTAACCGGATACCCCTCGACAATTTTAACTTCGACGGTGCCACCGGCTGAGGCAGCAATTCCTGCACAGATTTCCTTCAATCGCTTCACTGCAAACTGGCGCGCCTCATCAGAGAGGCTGCGAATCGTTCCAACCACCTCGACATCATCAGGTATAATGTTGAAAGCTGTGCCGCCATTAATTTTGGTTGCCGTAACGACGAGCGGTTCAAACGGGTTGAGATTGCGTGAAACAATGGTTTGAATTGCTACGACAATTTGAGAAGCAATGACTACCGGATCAACTCCCTGATGTGGCATGGCCGCATGCGCTCCGCGGCCTGTTACCTTGATTTGAAATTCATCGGTTGCAGCCATTACAGCACCGGAGTTGATTGCAAATTCGCCTACCGCAAGACCCGGCAAATTGTGCATTCCATAGACTTCGTTGATACCAAATCGATCCATCATACCGTCATCCACCATTGCTTTCCCGCCGGCTCCACCCTCTTCTGCCGGTTGGAAAATGACAGCGACGCTTCCATCGAAATTGCGCGTTTCTGCCAAATACTTCGCAGCTCCCAACAACATCGCAGTGTGTCCATCGTGGCCGCACGCATGCATTTTACCCGGATTATTGGATTTATAAGGCTTGTCAGTTGCCTCCTCGATCGGCAGGGCGTCCATATCGGCACGCATTCCGACGACACGCCCGGACTCACGGGATTTTCCATGAATGATCCCGACAACCCCGGTTTTCCCGATTTCCGCCACTACTTCATCACAACCAAATGCTCTTAGTTTCTCCTCAACACTGGTCGCAGTATCATGCACATCATACATTAATTCAGGATTGGAATGAATTTGGCGGCGCCACTCGGTAATTTCATCGTGAAGTTCGGCCATACGGTTGATTATTGGCATGTTTGATCCTGACAAGGCTGTTAATTATTTGCTAGAAGCGGAAAATCCTGTTTCGCATAGAATTGATAAATGTATCGCTCACCAATCCTACTTTCAACTCTGCTTTTACTGCTTGCTACAGTAACACCTTCATTTGCGCGTGAAATGCCTTACATCGTAATCGTCGCAAACTCCGGTACCATTCTTGCAGAAAACAAAGCAGATGATCGATGGTACCCGGCTTCACTTACAAAATTGATGACGGCATATGTGACTTTCAGGGCAATCAGGAATGGCGAACTCGAAGAAGGCTCGCCGGTTGAAATCTCCAGATCTGCAACTCAGCAGCCATCTAGCAGAATGGGATACAAGCGAGGCGTCAAACTACGCGTTGATACGGCATTGAAAATTATCATCATCAAGAGTGCAAATGATGTGTCCTACGCACTTGCCGAGTCGGTGGCAGGTACTCTTGACGCGTTCGTTGATCGAATGAATTTCGAAGCGGCAAGACTCGGCCTCGCCAACACCCGGTTTGCCAATTCCAACGGATTGCATGACACGGGTCAGTTCACGTCCGCACGGGACATGGCGCTGCTTTCATCAAAGATCCTGACCGAGTATCCGCAATATGCCTACATGTTTTCTGCTGTGGCTATCAAAACACCGGTAAAAACCCATTACTCTTATAACCTGTTGCTTGAACGGTTCCCTGGGACAAACGGAATGAAGACGGGTTTCGTATGCGCTTCAGGCTACAACTTCGTTGCCTCAGCAAGATCCGGGAAAAGAGATTTGATAGCTGTTGTACTGGGCCGAGAATCCCAGGCTGATCGCGCAATTGCCGCAGCTAAATTGCTGACAGAAGTGAGAAATTATGAAGGCATCGGATCTGTATATTCTGCGCGGGATGTAGGTGCTGACCCGAAGAACATGCGCCCGGTTTTGTGTACAGAAAAAGCAAGGGCAAGCCGTTATGACCCGGGAGCAGGTCAAGCCAAAATCAATTCAAACTACCTAAACCCGCGCGTCAAGTCAGATAAGGTGCTGGTGGTGAATACGGGGAACATTGATGGAAAACCGGGAGATGCCTGGCTGTCAGAAAAAATGGCAGTCAAGGGTAAGATCCCCATCCCATCCCTGCGGCCCGAATTTGATCCTCTGTCCGGAAAGATCCTGCTTGCTGCTATAGGGCAACGCGAAACCGGTAGCATAGCAATTCCAACACCAAGGCCAAGGTGATGACGGATCCCCCAAAACCCGTACATATCCTTTCCGGATTTTTGGGAACGGGCAAAACCACCTTGCTCAACAACCTCCTGAAACGTGATGACTTCTACGGCACGTTGGTCATTGCCAACGAGTTTGGTGCAGTCCCCCTGGACCATCACTTGATCCAGAGCAGTTCGGAAACAATTGTGGAACTGTCGAACGGTTGTCTGTGTTGTTCAATACGGGGAGAACTTGTTGATACGCTGTTGTCCTTGGATACGTCCTGCTTCGACAGAATAATCATTGAAACAACCGGAATTGCCGACCCTCTGCCAATTCACCAGGCTATTACAGCGCAGCCCGTACTTGCAAACGGCCTCATGGCCGGATCGATAATTACCGTCTTTGATTCTGTTCGAGGACCAAACCTGATCCAGGATCACCCGGAGGCCAAGCGGCAATTGGCGCTTGCCGATTTGGTGTATTTGAGCATGTTGGATGACGGTGGAAATCAAACTGCTGCAAGGAAAGCCATTTCAATTGTCGCACCTTACGCATTGATTGTTACGGCTCAGGATTATCCCGGTTCAAATATGCTCGACGGAGCAATCCCGAAAACGAAACAAATTCATTCCTCAGGACACAGCGGAGAATTTTCTTCATTGGTACTGGAATCATCAGCCTCTCAATCAGTAATCACGCTAGTGGGATTTCTTCATTATTTAGGTGGTGTTTGCGGTCCATCACTGCTGCGGGTAAAAGGTTTTGCCAACAGCGACGAACATACAGAAGGACCGGTGTTGTTGCAGATGTCAGGACCGATTGTTCATGACCCAGTGAAACTGGAAAACTGGCCGGACGGAATACCGCGTACTCAGTTGACCGTTATCGGAAAAGATATCGATCTGGCCCTGATCCAATCGGCATTCAATGGATTTTTTGGCATTGCTGGAATTGATACTCCGGACAGGGATGCTTTAATAGACAATCCCCTTTCAATTCCTGGAGTTTAGTTCCCACCTTTTTGCAGCAGAAATGTATGCCCCCAATCAAACTCTGCACTTTTCAAGAGGTCGTGCCCATTTTCGGAACAAAATGCCGGAATATCGATGACGGCCAATGGATCCGTGGTTTCCAGCTCGATCAATTCACCAGCCAAAAGGGTTTGCATGACCTTTCGCGCCTTCAGCACCGGCAGTGGGCATTTCAACCCTCGCAAATCCAGTTTGGTGACCGCATTTCCCGCCATTTCTCTCCCATCTTCCAACATCTGCACCGATTAACGCTTTCTTGGTTTCCAGTTCGTTAATGTGGTTAAAAATACTGTTTGATTACAAATGGTTATGATGGTGGTGGGCGCTTGTCCCGCCTATCAATCCACGGTTTATTAAGCGCCTTCCACTATAATTGTATGGTAGGTGAGGATTGCTGTGCAGACAAGAACTTTAAAACTGGCAGAAAGGCTGCTCCCCAGCGCGTTAGCTGAACGCCTCGGACCGGCTTTCGAAAAAGCGGATGCTATCATCACCGGTGACAGCGAAAACGCCATTTCGCAGCGTATGGCATTGTCAGTATTCATAATACGGGTCGCGAGTGCCGCTATCGCATTTCTTTCCCAGGTGCTGCTCGCCCGCTGGATGGGCACGTTCGAATACGGAATATTTGTTGCAGTCTGGGCCGGTGTAATTATCGCCAGTTCACTTACAGCACTTGGATTGCCCTCAGCCATTGTGAGGTTTGTTGCCGAATACCGGGAACAAAAAAAGCCAGGGCTGGTAAGGGGCATGATACAGGGCAGTATGTGGCTCTCTATACTGGTTGCAACGGTGGCAGCTGCCATCTGTGCGGCAGCACTTTTTTATTTTCCGCAAGTCGTCACCAATTACTTCGTCATGCCGATTTATCTGGCTGCACTTTGCCTTCCCGCATTCGCAATAGAAGGCGTAAATGATTCTGTTGCACGACCTTTTAACTGGACCCGGATAGCATTTCTTCCCACTTTCATAATTCGCCCACTAGCTATCCTGGTAATCATGGGCATTGCCATCATGATCGGTTTTGAACCCACTGCCGTGACCGCGATGTGGTCCGCCGTGATTGCCATTTACTCAACATCAGTTTTTCAGTTCCTGTTATTGATAACCAAGCTGCGAAATACGCTGGAACCCGCTACATCCGAATATCGCTTCAAGTACTGGTTGAGTATCGCGCTCCCCATCTTTCTGGTCGAGAGTTTTTACGTTCTTGTTACACAAGTGGACGTTTTGTTCGTGAGTTGGCTAACCAATCCTGAAGATACCGCAATATACTTCGCAGCAACAAAAATTTTGGCACTGGTACATTTTGTGTACTTCGCTGTAAGGGCAACAGCCTCGCATCGTTTCGCGGCATATAATGCCTCGGGCAAAATTGATGAATACCGGGAGTTTGTACAAAAAACCGTCTCATGGACTTTCTGGCCATCACTGGCAATCGGCCTGGTAATGATCCTTCTGGGAAAATACCTATTGATGTTGTTCGGTCCTGAGTTTGTTTCCGGTGAAAGCGTACTTTGGATATTGGTTACCGGTATTGTGGTGCGTGCCAGCATAGGGCCTGCTGAAGCGCTGCTGGTCATGTCCGGCAAACAAAATGTCTGCGCTGTGGTTTATGCAAGCGCGCTTTTTGTGAATGTTGTACTCAACATGACACTGATCCCGATTTACGGAATGATGGGAGCGGCGATTGCCACTGCGCTTGCGCTCTGCTTTGAAAGCCTTGCGCTTCACTCTCTTGTCAGGCGCAAACTCGGAATTCATGCATTTATCATTCCGGCTGGGAACGCAGAAATTGCCGGCCCGGGGAGTTCGGCATGACCACAACGACCAAAATTCCGCAAACAGGGGCACCCAAAACCGGCCGCACTGCCAAAGTATCTGTTTCCATAAAGCAAATCGGCACAAGTGCCGGAATAGAAGGCACTACCTGGGTTCTGGAAATCCTGGATAAAGGCCAACTTTCAGCCATTTCCGGGGACATCGGAAAACTTGCCGATAAATGTGGACACACAAATCCATTTTTTGAATTGCCGTTCCTTTTACCAGCATCAAAGTATCTTGGAGAAGACAAAATAGAGTACCTGTGTCTTCACGAATATGCCGGGAACCATCGCGCACTAAAAATGTTTGCTCCGGTTACAGTCGTAAAAATTGGCATAGGAAGGTCTAAGGTTTTACGGCTTTGGAGTCATCCCTATGCACCATTGAGCACTCCGTTGTTTGACATTACAGATCCTGTGCAGGCCACACTGGAATTGGTGAACTGCCTGGAATCCGCCACCGCCGAATATGCGGATGCAATCCTGTTTGAAAATCTTCCGAAAATTTCCGGGTTTTCAAGATTAATCCATAGCGAACCACGATTATCTGACCGCCTCATCCGGTTTTCACAATCCTCGCGTGGGTCAATCATCGGAAAAAGTGGCCTTAGGAAAGCGGTATCAGAAGTTACCGGTAAACGCAGACAGCGTTTGCGAAAGGCAACGGAGCGCCTGGAAGCAAGCGGTAAGGTTTCTTTTGAAATTGACCGTGATCTTGCCGGTATCGGCATAGCGCTCCTGAAGCATTTGGAACTGGAAGACCGTTGCTGGAAAGGCAATCGCGGAACATCAATCCTAAAAAGCGATGCTGCAACGGCATTCACAGAAAACGCTGTAAAAGGAATGGCTGCACAAAATCAGTGTAGGATTCACTCCCTTAAGCTGGATGGGAACACGATCGCATCGATGATCCTTTTCCAAGCTGATGGGCACTATTTTCCCTGGAAAATTGCCTTCGATGAAAGCCTTGCAAGATTTTCAGTTGGCAATCTGCTTCTGAGCCACGTCAACGAACATATTACTCAAGATAAAGCATTTGTTATGTTGGATTCCCTGGCAAGTGAACTTAACGAAACTGCCAAACGGTTTTGGCCGGATTCTCTGGAGTTGAACAGTATGGTGATTGGACTGGGCCCGAAGGGTCCTCAAACAGCCTATAAAATCGCTTCCGAACTGGACCTGCTTTCAAGAGCCAAGTTGTCCATCAAAAAATGGTTGGGCCGTTCACTCTGAATCTTTTTGGCGTGGACCAGGAGTCTTTGATACCGGTTTCCTGGTTCGGGTTTTGGGCTTGATTTCTTCTTTTTTTGCGTCCGGAGGACCACTTTTGATGTGAACATCTTGTTGTGGAAACGGGATTTCGATATTCGCTTTACGCAATGCATTAAGAATTTCAAATCGCAGGTCACTTTGCACGCTGACACTGTAATTCACATCGGAAAGAAAACAACGTAGCTGGAAGTCTAGGGAACTGGCTCCGAAATCCATGAAATAAACGACCGGAGCAGGTCTGCCGAGCACCATTTTGTGTTGATCGGCACAAGCAAGAAGTATGCTCCTGACTTCCTCGGGATCACTTCCATAACCAACACCTACCGCAATAATGATACGCCCGCTTTTCCCGCTGTGTGTATAATTTGTGACATCTTCAGTGATCAGGGTCGAATTTGGAACAACAACGGTTGCCCGGTCAAAGGTTTCAATTTCTGTTGACCGGACAGAAATCTTCCGGACATATCCTTCGCCGCCGGATGTGGATACCCAGTCACCCGCCTTGATCGGACGCTCGGCGAGAAGGATTAGCCCGGACACAAAGTTGTTTACAATACTCTGCAGGCCAAAACCGACGCCGACCGAAAGTGCTCCTGCAACAATTGCGAGATTGGAAAGATCAAATCCGGCAGCGCTGATTGCAAGAACTGCAGCGAGGACAAATCCTGCATAGCCGAACACGGTCGAAATCGAATTGCTGATTCCTATATCGAGTTTTGTCGTCGGTAGATATTTGTTGTTGAGCCAGTTCCGTAGTGCAACGGTCACTGTATAACCAACGAAGAACAGTAAGAAAGCGAGAAGGACAGTGGAAAGGGAAATGCTCAACCCACCGATCTCGAACCCGAAAAACAACTCCCTGAAGACCTCGTAGAAATCGGCGGTTCTGTACCCCCACGGTAACAACAGGAATGCTCCCGCCAAACAGTAGATGGCCAATTTGATCGCGCCGACACCCAAAATCAGTGTTTGACGTGAAGTCGATGCCTCTCCAATTGCATCCTGTGTGGCTGGATTGTTATCAACTGCGTAGTGCGAAGAAACATAGTCGACAAATCGCAACAACAACCATGCAGATAGGACGACGACAAAACCAAACAGAAGTTGTTGACTTAAAAAATCTGCAAACGCGATGTATCCGAATATGGCCGTAACCAGAATTATTACGGCTGTAAGCCACATCGCACTCAACACATAATACCAAAATCCGCTAATAACATCTGTAACGTCATGGCTCCGGATCCTTGCACGCCGGTCTTTTCGAATTTCATAATTTGCCCATAGACTAGAACCGCCGATAAGGAGCGCAAAAATCAGACTTAATCCGACACTCACTTCAAGAGGAGAAACCAGCACCACTGCAGTGCGGTGAAGAATAAAAACAGCGATTGCAAGGATTACGGTGGTTGAAAGAACCGAAAAGATCTTTCTGGCCGAAGCGTCACTTATATGGGTGACCCGTTTATCAGGCCGTTTAGGCGCGAGGAAAACATGGAGCAATGCGATGACCGCAATCATGACTCCGATGCCAATGACGACATCGTTCAGCAATTGATCCAGTCTTGTTGTCAAAAGATCCAGCCCGGATAAAATCCGGTGAACCAAAAATGGGATGAGGCCCGGCACAATGCCGTTTTTCAGATAATACACAAACCCCGAAACTGCATTCCCAACACTTTCTGCACCAAAAGTGGCTTCTTCTCCCTTTATGAGATGAACCAGGAAACTCCGAATTCTCAAAACGGCCAGAGATAACAACAAGAGAAAAAAGGGAAGCAGCACCATTCGCCTCGTTTCAGTGCCTAGCTGTTTAACGAAGACAGAAAAGGAATCACGCAAAAGCAGATTCAAACTCTTGTAGAACCCGCCGAAACCGGCAATTAATTCACGCCAGAAAGTTGTCGTTGTAAGGCCGGGTGTCCTAATACTGATAGACTGGATAAATCGAGAATGCAGTAGATCCCCGATTTCCTTTTGCAGCTGTCGGGCACGAATTTCTGAAAGACGTGCATTTTTCAGCAGTCCATCCGCCTCGGCAAAATTCTTGTTCAGTGTTTCGCGGCGCAACTGCGTTTCCGGAGCTTCGGGAGGATCTCCATCTGCCGGTGGTTTTCCCAATTCAGTCAATTGCTGTTGCAATTGATTCACTCGGTCCTGCAGTCCCTGGG
>JBPCWL010000171.1:0-89699 GCA_051009575.1 Rhizobiaceae bacterium | reverse complement strand
CATATCGACGGGGTTGTTTGGCACCTCGATGTCGGCTCATCACATCCTGGGGCTGGAGCAGGTCCCAAGGGTTTGGCTGTTCGCCAATTAAAGTGGTACGTGAGCTGGGTTCAGAACGTCGCGAGACAGTTCGGTCCCTATCTGCCGTGGGTGTAGGAAAATTGACAGGATCTGTCCCTAGTACGAGAGGACCGGGATGGACGTATCAATGGTGGACCTGTTGTTGCGCCAGCAGCATAGCAGGGTAGCTAAATACGGAACGGATAACCGCTGAAGGCATCTAAGCGGGAAACCAGCCTCGAAACGAGTATTCCCTGAGAATCGTCGAAGACTACGACGTTGATAGGCTGGGTGTGGAAGCACGGTAACGTGTGAAGCTTACCAGTACTAATAATTCGATCGGCTTGATCGTTCTCATTACCCATATTCATTCCAGACAACATTTGACCAGTTTGTTTACATGCAATTCGCCGACCTGGTGGTTATTGCGAGGTGGCTGCACCCGTTCCCATTCCGAACACGGCCGTGAAACGCCTCAGCGCCGATGGTACTTTGTCAAAAGGCACGGGAGAGTAGGTCGCTGCCAGGTCTGCCAATTGCATGCAAACAGTTTTCACGAAATCTTCTTTCACTATTGGAATTCAAGGCCGTCTGCCAACCAGCGTTATTGGCCGGCGGTTTTTTTGTGGGCTAACATGGCCAGCAAAACATGGTGACGCGGGGTGGAGCAGTCCGGTAGCTCGTCAGGCTCATAACCTGAAGGTCGTAGGTTCAAATCCTACCCCCGCAACCAAAATTTCCCAACACAGGACGTATCCTCCAGGAATGAAGGCCCAAGCGATTAATGTCGCAAAAGTTATTGAATCCCCACAGATTTTGTTGCCCGACAGGTCCATTTGATTGACAGCAACAGATCGTGATTGTAAAAATATTTCTTCTGTTGGGGTGCCCTTTTGGATTTTCCTTCCGGGCTGAGATGCTTACTCAAGCGAACCCATTGAACCTGACCCGGTTAGGACCGGCGGAGGAAACAGCAATTGGGTTTCCGAATTGACCCGACTTAAAATCTTCCACCCAGTCTTAGCCGTTTTGAACCGGGCCGTATTTTTGCGGTTGTGTTGCGAGTGAAGAGAGGATTGCCATGGCGATTGCGTTGACCATAGCCGGATCAGATAGCGGTGGAGGCGCGGGAATTCAGGCGGATCTGAAAACCTTTTCAGCACTGGGTGTTTATGGTTGCAGTGTGATTACGGCAGTAACTGCACAGAATACTCGCGAAGTAACCGCCATTCACCCAATTCCAACCGATGTAATTTCCGCGCAGATCGAAACGGTGCTTTCGGATATCACGGTTGATGCAATCAAGATCGGCATGCTGGGAGATTCCGACACAATCAAATCTGTGGCACAGGCGATTTCCAGTTTTACCGGACCGATTGTGCTCGATCCGGTGATGGTTGCAAAATCCGGTGCGGTTCTGCTGTCGGATAATGCGATTTCGGCGTTGCGCGAACATTTGTTACCGCGTGCTTCCATATTGACCCCAAATACTCCTGAAGCTGCCAAGCTTTTGAATGTAAAAGAAGAATATTCAGACGAAGCCTTGAAAGAACAGGGTTATTCCCTGCTTGACGCAGGGCCAAAGGCGGTTCTGATGAAAGGCGGGCATGGCAAGGGCAACGTATGTAGGGATTGGCTGATAACTGCCGATGATACAATTTCATTGCAAGCCGAACGGGTAGAGACCAGAAACACACATGGCACAGGCTGCACCTATTCCGCCGCGATCGCTGTTGGTCTTGCTAAAGGTGAGCCCCTTGAAACTGCGGTGCGAGCTGCCCATGCCTGGCTAAACGAGGCGATCCGCCGTGCGGATGACCTCAACGTGGGAGAAGGCCACGGTCCGGTACATCATTTTCACAGGGTATGGACGTGAACGAGTTGGATACGCGCATGTTTGATTTTCCCGATGGACTGGGTCCGCGAAGCAATACCGACCGAACAGGTAAAGTTGCAGCTATTGCCTCACCTCGTCCTGTCGTCCCTGAGAAGGTGATGCTGTGATGGTCTTGCCCCGATTTTACCCGATATTCGATGATGTCAGTTGGCTGAAACAAGTTCTACCGCTTGGTGTCAAACTTGTTCAGCTGCGCGTCAAGAACAAGCCTGAAGAAGAACTGCTCAGCCAAATTGCCGAAAGCAAGCAGCTATGTGATGAGCATGGAGCAATCCTGATTGTCAATGATCATTGGAAATTGGCGATCGCCCTCAAGTGCGACTGGGTGCATTTGGGTCAGGAAGATCTTGACGACGCTGATGTGGGTGCCATTCGTGCAGCCGGTATCAAGATCGGCGTCTCTACCCATGATCATGCTGAACTGGAACGGGCCCTAATCATCGCGCCCGACTATGTAGCTCTGGGGCCGATTTATCCGACAGCCACCAAAAAGATGAGCTGGCAACAACAGGGACTTGAGAAGCTGACCGAATGGCGCCGGTTGATCGGGACTATCCCACTGATTGCAATCGGAGGTTTCACCGTGGAACGCTCACGCAGTGCTTTTGATGCCGGTGCGGATGTCGTTTCTGTTGTTACTGATGTCACGTTGAGCGGCAATCCTGAAGCCCGCACCCGTGAATGGCTGAGGGCAGTCCAATGAAACATACAGTCCGTCACATCCCGTTGATCAGAACCTTGGTCGCTCCTGGCGATCCTGCAAACAAAATATGGAGAGTAAAATGAAACATCTAGCAATTGTCCTGGCAGGACTGCTGCTTACAACGCCAGCCATGGCTGCAGACAAAATGACACTGCTGCTCGACTGGTTCCTTAATCCCGATCACGGCCCCATCATCATCGCCCAGGAGAAAGGCTATTTTGCTGATCAGGGACTTGAGGTGGAAATTGTTGCCCCGGCTGATCCGTCCGATCCGCCAAAGCTGGTTGCCGCTGGAAAGGCCGACCTCGCGATTTCCTATCAGCCGCAAATTCATTTGCAGGTCGCCGAAGGTTTGCCGCTTATTCGGGTGGGCACGCTTGTATCCACTCCACTCAACTGCCTGCTGGTTCTTGAAGAAGGACCAATCAAGAAAATCTCCGATTTAAAAGACAAGAAGATCGGATTCTCTGTTGCCGGTGTAGAGGAGGCTCTCCTGACTGCGATCCTCGCAAAACATGGTCTGACAATGGGGGATATTGAGCTGGTAAACGTTAACTGGTCTCTATCGCCTTCCCTCATGTCAAAACAAGTGGATGCGGTTCTGGGTGCATATCGAAATTTTGAACTCAATCAAATGGAAATTGAAAAAGTACCGGGCCGCTGTTTCTACGTGGAGGAGGAAGGTGTGCCGACTTATGACGAACTGATTTATATAGCCAACACAGAGAGAATGGACAGGGACAAGATTCGCCGGTTTTTGCGGGCTACGGAGTTGGCGACACAATTTATTGTCAACCACCCTGACGAGAGCTGGAAGATTTTTTCCGGTACTTCTAAAGAATTGCAGGACCAGCTCAACAAAATGGCATGGGCTGACACGCTGCCGCGCTTTGCACTTCGCCCGGAAGCCCTGGATGAAGGTCGTTATGTGAGATTTGAAAAATTCCTGGCGGATGCCAACCTGATTGAAGGCACGCGTCCCGTGTCTCAACTGGCCATCGATTTGGGTGCACAATGAGTTACGGCAAGATTTTTGACCTATGGCGGGAAGCATCTGGTGAAAACTGGCACTCCTACACTCGCCATTCTTTTGTTCTAGGATTGGGGGATGGCAGCCTGCCACGCGAAGCTTTTTTGCATTATCTGATACAGGATTATTCGTTCCTGATCCATTTTTCCCGTGCCTGGGCCCTTGCAATTGCCAAGGCAGAATCGGTTGAAGAAATGCGTCTGTGCGCCGCTACGGTGAACGGACTAATCAATGAGGAGATCACACTGCATATCAAGATATGTGCAGAAGAAGGTATTTCTGAATCCGAATTGTTTGCCGCTCAGGAACGACCGGAAAATCTTGCCTACACCCGATACGTGCTTGATGCTGGCTATTCAGGCGATTTTTTAGACCTGCTGGCTGCGTTGACACCATGTGTAATGGGTTATTGCGAGATCGGAACTGCGCTTGCCGCTTCATCCGGTGAGACGCCGTATCAGGAATGGATAGACGCTTATAGCAGTGAGGATTATCAGGCCTATTGCATTCAGGCCGGTGCGCTAATTGATGGTGCCGTTGCCAGTCGGCTTGGTAATGACCCTACCAAGAGCCCGCGCTGGGCAAAGCTTTGTGACCGGTTTGACACGGCAACCCGGCTGGAGGTCGGGTTCTGGGATATGGGACTGAACCCTTGATATCCGTCCCGTCGCTCTATCTGCGTGGAAGCGCCGCCTTTGGTTCTGACCCGGTATTCAACGGAATAGAATTCAATGCGGTGGCGGGGCAATGGACCTGCCTTCTGGGTTCCAGCGGGGTAGGCAAAACCACGGTATTGAAACTTTTTGCCGGATTGGGTGACCAAGTGAAATTTTCCGGCGAATTGGGTGCCAGTGACGGGCCGCTTGGGGGACGTGTGGCGATGATGGCGCAAAGCGATCTGTTGCTACCCTGGTTGACCGTTTCACAGAACATTGCCCTCGGCACCACGCTTCGCGGTGAAACCAGCGATCAAAGCCAGCTTACTGAGGTACTCCATCGTGTAGGTCTTTCCAACAAGGCTTTGAGTAAACCATCGCAACTTTCGGGAGGCCAACGTCAACGAGTGGCATTGGCGCGTACCTTGGTTGAAGATCGCCCTGTGGTCCTGTTGGATGAACCGTTCTCGGCCCTTGATGCCAAAACAAGGGCACAGATGCAGGAACTCGCCGCAGAACTGTTAGCTGGGCGTACCGTTCTTCTGGTTACCCATGATCCCGCCGAAGCTGCCCGTCTCGGACATGTCATCAAAGTAATGACACAGGACAGGATTGAAAATGTTGAACCACCAGTGGGCGTTGTTCCTAGACCATTCGATGATGAGGATGTTCTGCGTGTTCAGGCTGCGCTTCTGTCAAAATTGAGGGAAGAAGGTCAATGAAGGCCAGCAATCAACTTAAGGACATGGTCAGCGAAGACTGGCTGGCAGCGACGCGACATCCGTTTACCAATGCGCTAGCTGATGGCAGCCTGGATATCGAAAAGATGCAAGGCTATCTTCAACAGGATTATTTGTTCATTGACGGCTTTGTCAGGTTGCTGGCATCAGCAATTGCACATGCGCCACATCTGGCCGACAGCGTGCCTGCAGCACAATTTCTGGCCGTCATCACCGGCCCCGAGAATACTTACTTTTTGCGCAGTTTCGAAGCCCTTGATTGTCAACCGGATGCTGTACCGCAGCGCGAAACTCTGGCTTTCCAAAACCTCATGCATCAGGCCCGCAAATCAGGTAAATACGAACAAATGCTTGCGGTCCTGTGCGTGGCAGAGTGGGTTTATCTTGAGTGGGCAACGCCATTTTCGGATCGTGCTGACGACCTGCCGTTCTGGTTTGGCGAGTGGGTCACATTGCATTGCGGAGAAGGTTTTGAAGATGTGGTAGCCTATCTTCGAGGCCAGCTTGATCAGGTATGTGAAACACTAGACGCGAAGGCCTGGTCCGATGTGGTGTCCTTGTTCAGCGAAGCAGTTCGGCTGGAGCGGGCCTTTTTTGATGCGGCCTGGACTGGTTTTCCCGTTGCAGGAAGGCTCACTTCATGAAGGGCTGGCGGGCAGGTCTTGTATCGGCGATCCTGATGATCGCGCTTTGGCAGGCTCTAGTTACGCTTACCGGTTTGCCCCGCTTTATCTTACCGGGGCCGGGCCTGGTCGCTGAAACGATCTGGAAAAGTCGTGCACTACTCGCTGAACACGCTCTAATCACAATTGCAGAAGTGTTGATTGGCCTGTTGCTTGGTGCGCTGTTAGGCTGGCTCTCAGCCATAGGTTTGGCTGCTTCATCACTGGCACGAGCGCTGGTAAAGCCGATGCTGATCTTTTCCCAGGCCATTCCAGTTTTTGCACTGGCTCCCATCCTGACGTTGTGGCTTGGTTACGGACTTGGGTCAAAAATTGCCATGGCTTTGATCATTATCTATTTTCCGGTGACATCTTCGTTCTTCGATGCTCTAATGCGCACCAATCTGGAATGGTTAGGGATGGCCAGGGTCATGGGAGCAAAGGGATGGCGCATCATGTGGCATATCCGTATCCCCGCAGCTCTGCCCGGATTTGCCTCAGGATTGCGGCTTGCAGCAGTATACGCGCCAATCGGTGCGATTATTGGCGAATGGGTTGGGGCTTCCAAAGGACTAGGCTACCTAATGCTTCTCGCCAATGGCCGTGCCAAGACCGACCTCATGTTCGCCGCTCTCATTGTGTTGGCCATTTTCACGCTTTTGCTTCATGCAACCGTCAATCGCCTCGCCAGCAGATGGTTTGAACGAAGTTGATGGTGGTGACCCATTCAAATGTCCCGGCCAGCGTTATCGTCGAGGACCGGGAAAGTAATGTTGTTGGACGTGGCGCGTGCCAGACCGGCAGCGAGTTCAGCTATTTGAAATTCACCGGCCAGAACTTTCCTGAAAGGTTGTGATAGTACCGGTATGCCTTTCCGTCCGTATAAAACGTAAAACAGGTTACCTGGCCTGGTGTAGGCGCTGTTTCGTCATTGGTTGTGCATATGGTTCCGTTTTCATTCATCACATAGGTTCCGCCGAATGCGATGCCTGCGGTGCTGCTGTATTGAAAGAGACCCTCTTTCGCGAACAGGAAAGAGTGCTCGCCCTGTCCCCACCTGCGGCCGATTATGGTTGAATTGACCTCCTGCACAGTGAGCTTTCTTTCCGGATTAAGAGTGTCACTTGTTTGACAAGCGGCAAGTGAAAGCAAAACGGCGCATAAGACTGCAAGTTTGCAGATTTTCAAAGATAAAGTTAACAATGTGATCCCCCCGGATAATTCAAAACCCCCTGCCCACAGAGGTCGCAATACAGACCATAGATTGTTCATTTATGCTGCTATCGTCAAGAATAATCAGGGTTTTTAAAGGTGGAATTAAACGGGCGTCCAGGCTGGCAAGTTGCTTTTTTCAGAGCCCTGACAACTCCTGCTTGACAATCAGATTGATTGTAGAGCATTGCTATTGGGCTGGTTCCTGTTTTGTGCAGGACAATAGGGAATGCGTGAGGAAAATTCCAAAGCGCAGCCGCCCCCGCGACCGTGACCGGACAGGTGTCCTTGATCCACTGGCCTTTTGCAGGCTGGGAAGGTTGGAATACCGCCAGAGCATGCTCTGAAATCCGCAAGCCGGGAGACCTGCCAGCGGAAGATCAATGCCGGACGGGGTGTTTCGGTGACGGATCCAGCTTTTTGCTATATCCGCCTTGCCCCTGTCCGCAAACAAAGGGCAGGGTTTAGTTTTGACCGAGGGTACCGGCAATAAACAAAAATCGGATAACGAGCAGAATTTCGTCGAGTTGCTTATCTGCAAAACCTGCAAACGCGAAGACCTGGAGGAAGTTAATGGCTGCCGCCCGGGTGAAGTCTTACTTGATGCACTGGCATGCCGCGAATTGCCCAAAGGGCTGGTTGTGCGGTCCGTAGAATGTCTTTCCAATTGCAAACGTGGTTGTTCGATTGCGCTTCGGGGGCAAGGACGCTGGACTTATATCTACGGAGATGTGAATGAAGAAGACGATGTAGAAGTGATCATCGAAGGAGCTACACGATATCTGGAATCGGACAATGGTCTGGTGCCTTGGCGTGAGCGTCCCGAACATTTCCGGAAACACTGTATTGCCCGAATTCCACCATTGGAGGATTAGAATGACCGATCTCAACAAACTTCCCGTGACTGTAGTCACAGGATTTCTCGGATCTGGAAAGACCACGTTGATCAGCAACCTGATGCAAAACAATCAGGGCAAGAGGCTTGCCGTGGTGGTGAATGAATTCGGCGATGTCGGCGTTGATGGGGAGATCCTGAAAGGCTGTTCAATTCCGGATTGTCCGGAAGAAAATATTCTGGAACTTGCCAACGGCTGTATCTGCTGCACGGTTGCGGATGACTTCATTCCGACGATTGAGTCGCTGATGGCACTGGAACCGCAACCGGATCACATTTTGATTGAAACATCGGGTTTGGCACTGCCAAAACCCCTGTTAAAAGCATTTGAATGGCCAGCCATAAAATCCCGTGTCACTGTGGATGGAGTCATTGCACTTGCGGATGCTGAAGCAGTGGCAGCTGGTAGATTTGCACCTGATGTGGCCAGGGTTGATGCCCAGCGCCTGGCGGATGAGAGTATCGATCATGAAACTCCCCTTTCAGAGGTTTTTGAAGACCAGATTTCATGCGCTGACGTAATCTTGTTGACAAAACCGGATCTCGCTGGACAGGAAGGAGTTGAACAAGCCAAGGCGATCATCGCGAAAGAAGCTCCCCGATCGCTACCGGTTGTTGAAGTTAGGGAGGGGAGTGTCGACCCGCGTGTAATACTGGGATTGGGTGCGGCTGCTGAAGATGATCTGGATGCAAGACCGTCACATCATGATGGTGTGCCGGAACATGATCATGAGGATTTCGATTCAATCGTTGTCGATGTTCCCGAAGTTTCCGCTCCTGAAGTGCTAACAGAACAAATCAAACTGCTGGCGGAAAAACATAATATTCTCCGTGTAAAAGGATACGCCTCCGTCATTGGAAAACCGATGCGTTTACTGGTTCAGGCAGTGGGTGGGCGTGTCAGGCATCAATATGACCGGCAGTGGAACACGAGTGAGCCGCGCATTGGCCGGCTTGTTGTAATAGCCGAACACGATGACATAGATGCCACTGCAATCTTGTCAGTGTTGGCACCCAAGGAAGCTGCCGAGTAATTGCAATGCATGTCATCTTCCGCGAAAGCCATGGACTGGAAGAAACCGAGACGCCAACCGATCTCGGCCAAAGTCCTGCTGATATTGTTGTACTTTCGTTTTCGGACAGTGATCTCAACGCATTTGCAGCCGGCTGGCAGCGAGCCAAGAAATTCGGTGAACCGCTACCGACGCTTAGGCTTGCCAATATTGCGGCACTTAAACACCCGCTCTCAGTTGATGCTTACGCCGAACAAACGCTCGAGGGTGCAAAAGCTGTCCTGATCCGGTTGATCGGGGGCGTTTCGTATTGGTCCTATGGTTTGCATCAGGTTCAGTTGATGGCAGAAAAAAAGGGTATCGCCCTTGCTGTGCTGCCAGCTGACGGGCGCCCGGATCCGCAACTTTCTTCGGTTTCAACAGTGCCGTCATCAACTCTCGAACGGCTCAACCATCTTTGCAATGAAGGCGGAGCAGTTGCCGCGCAAGCAGCACTTGCACAACTTTCTCTGGCAGCAGGCATCTATGCAAAACCGGTTCCCGGAATAAAGCAGGTGCCGCTATTTGGTGCATGGGATCCGGAAATCGGCATTTGTGAGCCCAAGTTCCCGGCCGGTGAGGGCCCTCACGCAGTTATCGTTTTCTACCGGGCATACCTGACGGCTGCCGATACGGAGCCAGTTGAAAGGCTTTTCGAGGCGTTTCGAATAAGGGGATTTGATGTTACCGGACTGTTTGCGCCATCTCTCAAGGAACCGCAAGCTGCCTCTTGGCTGGAAGAGTGCATTTCGGTTCTGAAACCGGATGCCATTGTCAATGCCACGTCTTTTTCTGGCAAGGGAGATGGCGGGCATTCACCGCTGGATATCGGTAATGTACCGGTTTTTCAGGTTGCACTGGCTACCTCTTCACGCGATGCGTGGGCCAATGCGGAACGTGGTCTTTCGCCTGCAGACCTCGCTATGCACGTAGTCTTGCCGGAAGTTGATGGCCGGATCTTTGCTGGCGTGGCATCTTTCAAGGAGGCAGGCAAAACTGATCCGGACCTGGAATTTGCCTGTGTCGCCCACCATCCTGATGCAAGTCGGGTTGAGGCGATAGCTGATCGTGTGGTTGCCTGGATTTCCCTGGCAAGGGCATCTGCTGCAGAACGCAAGCTTGCAATGGTTCTTTCCACGTATCCCGGAAAGCCATGGCAAATGGCGCATGCGGTTGGTCTTGACGGCCTCGCATCCGCGCAGTCGATCCTCGGGGACCTTAAAGAAACCGGATATTCAGTTTCCGATTGTGGGTCTTTGGAGAAGGAACTTGAAACTCGGACTGTTGAATGGCCCCTTGAAAAATACCTCTCCGCCTTAGGAGGACTTCCTTCAGTTCTTGAAAGCAAACTGACAACAGTTTGGGGAAATCCGGAAGAGGATCCCGCTTTCAACAACGGAAATATTAGCTTTCAGGCAGTCAGACTGAATAATGTCATAGTCGCCCTGCAACCTGAACGGGGACATCCGGAATTCAGGGATGATGATTACCATGACCTTTCCCGAACACCGCGGCATGGATATGTGGCATTCTATCTTTGGCTCCGCGAGCAGGAAAAAGTTGATGCCCTTCTTCATATTGGTGCTCATGGTACATTGGAATGGTTGCCAGGAAAAGCAGTTGCGCTTGGTGAGGAATGTTGGCCGGAGGCGCTGATCGGTAGTCTTCCGGTCCTATATCCATTCATAGTCAATGATCCGGGCGAGGCGGCACAGGCAAAGCGACGGATCGGAGCGGTAACACTTGGGCACATTCCTCCCCTGCTGAAGGACAGTGGTGCTCCTGAGAGGTTTGCATCGCTCGAAGCGCTTCTTGATGAGTTTTCCAATGCCGATGGGCTGGATCCAAAACGTCGTGACCGATTGCAATCGGCTATCCGGTCTGAAGCCCAAGCACTAGGTGTGGAAGCTGACCTGGGCCTCGACAAGGCAACTTGTGTGGCAGAAGCGATCACACGGATTGATCGCTTTGTCTGTGACATCAAGGAGAGCCAGTTTGGGGACGGACTGCACATTTGGGGCCGGCAACCACAAGAACAAAACCGGTTTGAAACTGAATTGTCAGTGGCTTCAGAGCGATCGTCAATTATTGACGCCCTGAATGGCAAGCGGATTGTTGCTGGCCCTTCGGGTTCTCCTTATCGCGGACGGAATGACGTACTACCGACCGGCCGCAACCTCTATACAACCGATCCAAGGTCAGTTCCAACTCGGGCAGCCTATTCTCAAGGCGTACAACTTGCAGAGGAACTGGTGCGCCGACACCTACAGGAAGAAGGGGACTGGCCCAAAGGTCTGGTAATTGATTTGTGGGGTTCTGCGACGATGAGGACGGCTGGTGAGGAGTTTGCCATGGCACTACACCTTCTCGGTGTTAAACCGAAATGGGATGCCGGTTCCGAACGCGTGTCCGGAATAGAGGTCCTTCCATTAGCTGAAATTGACAGGCCACGAATTGATGTGACACTTCGTGTATCCGGCTTGTTCCGTGATGTGTTTCCCGCGCTTTCATCCCTTTTTGATCAAGCGGTTCAGTCATTATCAAGCCGCGATGAATGTGAAGAACTAAATCCCTATGTCAATCAGAAACCCTCTGCCCGGGTATTCGGGCCTGCCCCGGGAAGCTATGGGCTTGGTATGGGATCAGCTGAGGAAGATTATTCAGAACACGGCAGAAAGGCGGCTGGAGAGGCATGGCTGGAGGCTAGCTCGTGGTTACTTGGGGGCAGTGAAATTGTGCAGGACAAGGAAGCGATCGCCAAACGGGTTGCAGCGGCAGACAGTTTTGTACACCTCCAGGATTTGCCGGAGACTGATCTGCTGTTAGCTACGGACTATGCGACACACGAGGCAGGGTTTGCCGCTGCGAAAGCTGTAACGGGCGGTGACGCAGTTCTGTATCATCTTGACAATACGATGCCTGAAAAACCTCGTGCGCGAACATTGCCGGAAGAAATAGCGCGGGTTGTACGTGCCCGTGCAAGCAATCCGGATTGGATTGCTGGAATGAAAAGACATGGTTTTCGTGGTGCCGCTGAAATTGCCGCCACGCTTGATCATATGGCAGCTTTTGCAAACCTTGCAGATGCGGTGAAACCACACCTGTTTGATCTGTATTACACCGCAACACTTGGCGATGCGGAAGTCGCTGCGTTTCTTGAAGAAGCCAATCCACAGGCATTTGCCGCCATGCAAAATCGGTTTGCAGCGCTCGCTGATGCCGGTCTTTGGGAGACGAGAAGCAATTCGATATCAGCAGCATTGGCTGGAGAAGTTGCATGAATGCAGTGATTAGAGGTTGGTGTCCAAGTGCCTATCGCCCGATGAAGTCGGGTGATGGTCTGATTGTGCGTCTGAAACCCAAGTATTCAAGTATTACTCCTGAACAGCTTTATGTCCTTGCTGAATTGAGCGATGCATATGGCAGTGGCTATATCGAAGTGACATCACGTGCGAATTTGCAAATACGGGGTGTTCGCGAATGTTCTTTCCAACGTCTCCTTGATTGCTTGATAGATGAAAAACTGGTGGATCAAAATCCAGCTGTTGAATCGAGACGAAACTTCATAGTTTCTCCTTTCCGGTCTGAATCATCCTTTGATCATGATAGGATTGCCGATGCACTCTCATCGCATCTGGTCGCTCCGGGCATACCGGAACTGCCCTCGAAATTTGGATTTGTAATCGATGTTAATCCGAGGATCAGGCATCTTGCTAATGCCAGCGGCGATATTCGCTTTGAGACGGCAACAAATGGCCAGCTAATGGTTCGTGCAGAAGGGGCAGAAAAGGGCAGAATCGTTTCGAACGAAGTCGAAGCTGTAGATACCGCAATGGAGATGACACGTTGGTTTACGACATCTAATGGTATTGGCACCGATGGCAGGGGGCGCATGAAACGGCACCTGGAAGCGGGCTCAGAGTTGCCTGAGGCCCTGCGCGGAAATGCAATCCCTGCTGAGCAGGGACCAGTCCTAAAGCCCGGTGTCACCGGAAAATGCTATTGTGTGGGTTCACCATTCGGCCTCTTTTCCAGCAAACAGTTGCGTATTATTTGCGACCAATCAGGACCAGTTATCCGTGTTACCCATGAACGATTGTTGATGCTGGATAAGGGAATGTTGGGCTTCGCATTTAATAGAGAAGCTGGCTTTATACTCGATGAAGATGATCCCATCCAATGTGTTTACGGCTGCACCGGAGAAGCAGGATGCCCGCAGGCAACTGTAGAGACACGTCTTCTTGCAAAGGAATTGTCATTGATGCTCGATGCACAAGCCACCCTGCATGTTTCGGGTTGCAGCAAGGGTTGTGCGCATCCAGGTCCGGTGGATATTGCCATCGTCGGCAATCATGGTCGATTTGATCTGATAGTGAATGGCTGTGCTTCGGAAAAACCAAGGGCAACGGGGTTAAGTCGGGAAGAAGTTCTGGCCATAGTAGGTGAAATTGATGCCGTATGAGTATGAAACAAATGGTGCTGCTATTTACGAGCAATCATTTGCTACAATCCGCGCCGAAGCAGCGCTGTCGGAATTCGAAAAAGATGAAGAGCAGGTTGTTGTTCGAATGATCCATGCAGCCGGTTTGGTCGGATTGGAAAAACATGTGCGGTTTTCAGATGGCTTTGTCAAAGCTGCTCGCAGCGCACTGGAAGCGGGTGCTCCGATATTCTGCGACGCGAGGATGGTTAGCGAGGGAGTGACACGCGCGAGATTGCCAGAAGGCAATGAAGTTATCTGTACATTACACGATCCCGAAATCGTTGAAATTGCGAAAAAAATGGCCAACACCCGTTCGGCTGCAGCACTTGAATTGTGGCGCCCAAAACTGGAAGGATCCTTGGTTGCTATCGGCAATGCCCCGACTGCATTGTTCCATTTGCTCAACATGCTGGAGGATCCGGATTGTCCACGCCCTGCTGCAATTATCGGATGCCCGGTCGGGTTTGTCGGGGCGATGGAAAGCAAGGCCGCATTATGGGAGGCGCAACCGGTTCCTTGCTGTATTGTTGAAGGACGGCTGGGTGGTAGTGCAATTACGGTTGCGGCCATCAATGCAATTGCGAGTAGAAAAGAATGAAGCCGGGTACCGTTCACGGTGTGGGTCTGGGTCCAGGCGCGCCAGATCTTATGAGTGTGAGGGCAGACCGTTTGCTGCGCTCAGCAAAACAAGTTGCCTATTTTCGAAAAGCCGGAAGACCGGGGCAAGCCCGTCGAATTGCAGAAGGAATTATTCCGACAGATGCAATTGAAATTCCAATGGACTACCCGGTTACAACAGAAATTCCCTTGAGTGATCCGCGGTACGCCGAAAAACTAGCCATGTTCTACTCAGAACAGACTACCATGTTGCGTAAACTGTCCGCATCCGGAGAAGATGTGGTTGTATTGTGTGAAGGGGATCCATTTTTCTACGGTTCGTTCATGCACCTTTATACTCGTCTTAAGGACGATGTTCCGGTTGAGGTGGTTCCGGCCATAACCGGCATGTCCGGAGCCTGGACTGCGACTGGTCAACCAGTTACCTGGGGCGATGATGTGATGGCAGTTTTGATGGGCACGCTGTCCGAAGATGATTTGTGCGGTAGAATGGCAAACAGCGATGCGCTCGTAATCATGAAAATCGGACGTAACATCGGGAAAGTGGTTTCTGCCCTTAAAGCCTGCGGGCGCTATGAAAACGCCTGGCTTGTCGAATATGCCACGATGGAAAACCAGCGAGTCCAGAAATTGGCAGAGGCAGACACAAGCAAAGTTCCGTATTTCTCGATCGTGGTCGTTCACGGACAAGGAAGACGTCCATGAATGGCTGGCTTTCAATCGTTGGGCTTGGTCCGGGAGGGGAAGGGTTGCTAACCCCTGAGGTAATGCACTCGCTTTCCAATGCGACGGACGTAGTCGGTTATGTTCCTTATGTTGCCCGGATTCCACAACGAGATGGTCTGGTTAAACATGCCAGCGACAATCGGGTTGAAATCGAGCGGGCACAACATGCTTTGCAGATGGCATCGGAAGGCCGAAAAGTGGCTATGGTATCATCGGGAGACCCCGGGGTATTTGCAATGGCATCTGCTGTTTTCGAGGCCCTGGAGGCGGGCCCGGTTGAATGGAGGGAACTCGATATTCAAGTCCTTCCCGGAATAACAGCAATGCTTGCTGCTTCCGCAAAAGCGGGCGCGCCCTTGGGGCATGACTTTTGTGCCATCAATCTTTCAGACAATCTCAAACCTTGGGCGTTGGTAGAAAAACGCATACGACTTGCCATTGAAGGGGATTTTGCAATGGGGTTCTACAATCCCCGTTCCAAAGCCCGACCGGAAGGATTTAGAAAAGTGCTCGGATTGTTGTCTGACATTTGCGAACCGGAACGCTTGATGATTTTTGCTCGTGCCGTCACAACAGCTGAAGAATCCTTGCGTATCGTGGAGCTGAAAGATGCTGAAACTGAAATGGCCGATATGCGGACGGTTGTTTTAGTCGGTTCGAGCCTTACCAGAAGGATCGACAGAAACAATGGCAGGCCCTTTGTTTATACACCAAGGTCCGTGTCCTGATGATCAAGCCATTCAAGAACTGCTTCAGGACTTTCAACCTCCATGCGCTCCGGAGTAGCCGGTCGGTCGATCATGATTACTGGCAGATTCAATATTCTTGCCGCTTCAATCTTGGCATAAGCACCAGTGCCGCCCGAATTTTTCGAAACAATCAAGTCAATCCGGTTTTCTCTCAAAAGATCGGTATCCTGCCGAACCGTGAAAGGCCCCCGCTCAATCATGATCCTGTGGTTGCTGAGCGGAATTTCTTCTTCCGGTTGGTCCACAAGACGCAGCAGATAATGGTGCTGATTTTTGGTCGTGAAATCGGCGATGTTCATACGGCCTATGGCAAGAAAAACCCGCTTTCCCGGTATATCGAGGGCCTTTTTTGCACCTACAATGCCATCAACCTTCTGCCAATTGTCTCCGGGCACTGCTTCCCAGGCGGGTCTGGTCAGGGCAATAAGTTTTCTATCCGCGATTTTGCAAGCTTCATATGCATTCCAGCTCATTTTGGAGGCGAATGGATGGGTCGCGTCTACAACATGAGTGATTTGCTCTGCCTCAAGAAAATCCGCAAGTCCCCGAGGTCCACCGAAGCCGCCGACCCGCATCGGGAGCGGTTGCGCCTTAGGGTCATTAACACGGCCGGCATAGGAATAGATCGCCCGGATTCCATTTTCGACAACCTGATTTGCAAAGGTGTTGGCTTCGGTCGTACCACCCAATATCAGGAGGTTCCATTGCATGGTTGAGAATCCGTGGTTGACAATTGTAGGTCTGGGTGAGGATGGACCGGATGGACTGGCTCCTGCAAGCCAAAAAGCGATCGATAGTGCAGAAGTCGTGATTGGTCCGGAGCGCCATTTGTCGTTGTTGGTTGATTGTAATGCTGAATGTATTGCCTGGCCAATTCCCTTTGTGGACGGGATACCCAAACTTCTTGATCATCGCGGCCGTAATGTGGTGGTTCTGGTTTCAGGTGATCCGTTCTGGTTTGGCGCAGGAAGTGTTTTGGCACGCGAACTGGAATCTGATGAATGGCGGGCATTGCCAGCGCCTTCAACTTTCTCGCTGGCAGCAGCAAAACTTGGTTGGCCGATTGAAAATACGATTCAATTGGGGTTGCATGCTGCCCCGTATTCACGATTGCGTCCGCATCTTGGCAAAAGCGTAAAAGCGGTTGTTACCGTTAGAGATGGTGATGCAGTTTCGGAGCTGGCTTCCTGGCTTAATAAGTGTGGATTCGGAGAAACTGTTCTTTCGGTCATGGAGTCCCTAGGAGGGCCAACGGAACGGGTAAGAAAAAATACTGCAAAGGATTTTAATCTTTCCGATGTCAGGCATCCGGTGATTGTCGGGCTTGATGTCGCAGGAAATGGTGTCCGGATATGCCAGTCCGGTGGTCTGGAGGATGGTCTTTTTGACCATGACGGCCAAATCACTAAACGTCCCATAAGGGCGCTAACCCTTTCAGCATTGGCACCAAAACCGGGCGAAATACTGTGGGATCTGGGCGCGGGTTCTGGATCTATCGCCATTGAATGGTTGTTAAGTAGTCCAACAACAACAGCAATCGCTGTTGAAATGAATGAGGAGCGAGCAAAGCGAATTCGGTCAAATGCCGATAGCCTGGGTGTTGACCGATTGGAAGTCATAGAGGGGCAGTTGCCGGAAATCGTTCACGAGCTTGAAAATCCTGATGTGGTTTTCATTGGTGGCGGGTTGTCTGCAGAACTTGTTGAAGTCATATGGCAGAAACTCCAGCCCGGGACGCGGGTAGTTGCCAATGCGGTAACCCTGGAATCTGAATCGGAGTTGGCAAAGGCCCAAGAAAAATACGGTGGGGAACTGATGAGGATTGAACTTGCTGAATCAAATCCACTCGGATCAAAGCGCGGCTGGAAATCCTCCTACCCAATTGTACAATGGAGTGTCATTCGATGAGAGCCGTGATAAGTATTTGCCTCAATTCAGATTGGCCATGGCAAGCAGTGATCAGCGCTGCACCTAACAGAAAGCCATTTTGTCCAGGAGAAAGAAAATGACCGTTCACTTTGTCGGGGCCGGGCCGGGGGCAGCCGACCTTCTTACTCTTCGTGGCCGAAACATCATAGCGTCCTGCCCGGTTTGCCTTTTTGCGGGCTCATTGGTACCTGAAGAGATTTTGAGCCACTGTCCTTCTGGTGCGCAGAAAATCAACACGGCTCCAATGGAACTTGATGAGATCATTTCTGAATGCATCAAGGCGCATGAAGCGGGACTGGATGTGGTGCGCCTGCATTCAGGTGACTTGTCTGTTTGGTCCGCGATGGGTGAACAGCTAAGACGGCTGAACAAAGAGGGTATTCCTGTAACCGTTACTCCTGGTGTTCCAGCATTTGCGGCAGCTGCCGCCACTCTTGGAGCCGAGCTGACCTTACCCGGCGTCGCCCAGTCTGTAGTGTTGACCCGAACATCCGGACGAGCCTCGCAGATGCCTGAAAGTGAAACACTGGAAAATTTTGCCGCAACCGGAGCGACCTTGGCCATTCATCTTTCAATTCACAGATTGGATGATGTCGTAGATGAGCTGACTCCCGCCTATGGATCTGATTGTCCCGTTGCTGTCGTTTACCGTGCAAGCTGGCCCGATGAAAAGGTCGTCCGAGCTACTTTGGGAACAATTGTTGCGGTTATGGGTAAGGGGATAGAGCGGACGGCACTAATTCTGGTTGGACCGGCATTGGCTGCAGAAAATTTTGACGAAAGCAGCCTTTATTCCCATGGCTATGACCGCCGCTATCGTCCACAATCCGCGGGTTCTCGATGGTCTTCATATTCGGGTGAAAATGGCTAATCCTCCAGGAATACTGATATCTGCGCCAAGCTCCGGCACTGGCAAAACGACGGTCATGCTGGGACTTTTGCGCGCTTTGAAGGAAGACGGTTTGAAGGTCCAACCCTTCAAGAGCGGACCGGACTATATTGACCCTGCTTTTCATCTTGCTGCTGCGGGAAGGCAATCCTTCAATCTTGACGGGTGGGCCATGGATGAAAGTCTGATGGCTGCAATCGCAGCCGAAGCCCACGGCGCTGACATCGTCGTTGCAGAGGGCTCGATGGGTCTTTACGACGGGGTGGCAACATCGGGAGAAACCGGATTTGGCTCCAGTGCTGAAACTGCCAGGCGTATGGGCTGGCCGGTTGTACTGGTACTTGATGTGGGCGGTCAGGCACAATCAGCGGCTGCAACGGCGCTTGGGTTCCGTGAATATGGAGAAGGATTGCCCTTTGCTGGTGTCATTCTCAATCGTGTGGCAAGTCCGAGGCACGAACGTCTCACCCGACTCGGCATGGAACGTGCCGGCCTACCGGTCTTCGGATCTCTTCCGCGTCGGGGTGATCTCACGTTGCCTGAAAGGCATCTTGGGCTTATTCAGGCAATTGAACACCCGGACCTTGAATCTGCGATTTCAGGATATGCTGAATTTCTTCGCGAACATGTCGATCTTGAAAACTTAAAAAACGCTGCTGCATCAACCCAAATTTCACCTGAGGGTTCTTTGCCGATTCCACCTGCGCAACGGATTGCCCTTGCCAGGGATGAAGCTTTCTCCTTTACCTATCCGCATTTGCTTGAAGGTTGGCGGAGAGCAGGTGCAGAGGTTCTACCCTTTTCTCCTCTCGCAGATGAAGCCCCTGAACCAGATGCTGATCTGGTTTGGCTTCCAGGAGGATATCCCGAGCTCCATGGGGGTCGGCTGGCAGCTAACATAAACTTCAAGGCAGGATTGAAAAAACATGCTGAATCCCGGCCTGTGCACGGTGAATGCGGTGGCTATATGGCCCTCGGTACCGCTCTTGTCGACAAAGAGGGTGATCGGCATGAAATGGCAGGTTTGCTCGGCCTTGTAACCAGTTATGAGAAACGCAAGCTGCATCTGGGATATCGCAGGGCCGAGTTGCACGAACCGATGGCCAGATTCAAGGCTGGAACGGCGCTTCGAGGCCACGAATTCCACTATTCGACCATACTCGAGCAACCGGATCAGCCTCTTGCTGCCGTGTTTGATGCGGACGGAAACCCGGTTCCTGAAACTGGCTCAAGAAGGGAAAATGTGACCGGCACGTTCTTTCACATGATTACCGAGGCGCAAAAATGAGTGGGTTTGTCAGTTTTGTCGGTTCAGGACCAGGTGACCCAGAACTGTTGACGCTGAAGGCGGTTGATCGTCTGAAAAATGCGGATGCAGTGTTATTTGATGATCTGTCATCGGGAGGTATTCTCGAGTTTGCAAACCCGTCTGCGGATTTGGTTGGGGTCGGAAAGCGGGCTGGGCAAAAATCTCCTAAACAGGATCACGTAAGCAAACTTCTGGTCGACTATGCAAAAACCGGAGCCCAGGTAGTTCGGTTGAAATCCGGTGATAGCGGTATTTTTGGAAGGCTTGAGGAAGAACTTGCTGAGTTGCACAATGCAAAAATTGAATTTGAGATCATTCCGGGCGTTCCTTCAGCGTGTGCTGCAGCAGCGATTGCAGGAATTCCTCTAACCCGACGCCTGGAAGCGCGTCGATTGCAATTTATTACCGGGCATGACATTTCTGGCGATTTACCGGAGGATTTCAATCTTGATGCTCTGGCGGATCAAGGGGCGATAACAGTCGTTTACATGGGACGGCGAACCTTTGCCAAACTCTCCCACCTGTTGATTGATAGGGGTATGGCAGCGGATACGCCGGTGTTAATCGCAGAATCGGTAAGCAAACCGGAACAGGTTTTCAAACGATCCACGCTGCAGGCATTTTCCCGTTTGCCGGACGCGCCAGCCAGTGGTCCACCAACACTTATTTTTTATGGCCCCCTCGTGGAGCCGGATCATGATTGAGTTGTTGCTGATTGGAATTGGAACCGGAAACCCGGATCATCTGACACGTCAGGGTGAATTGGCTATCCGTGAGGCCGATGCAGTGTTGATTCCGCGGAAGGGCGAGGGGAAATCGGATCTTGCGGATCTTCGCAGGGAAATTTGCGCCAAGGTTCTGGGAGAAAACGCGAATGTCGGCATAATAGAATTTGATCTTCCGGTGCGGGACGCGGAAGGAGATTATTTCAAGGGTGTCGATGAATGGCATGATGAAATTGCGGTAGCCTGGCAGAACGCGGTTGCGGGTACTGGGCAGGATTGTACCAGGATCGCTCTTTTGATTTGGGGCGATCCTTCACTTTATGACAGCTCATTGCGGATAGCCTCACGCCTTTTTCCGGTGCCCAGAATTACGGTAGTTCCTGGAATAACCGCTCTTCAGGCGCTGACGGCTGCGCATGCCATTCCGCTTAATGATATTGGAGCCCCCGTATTAATTACGACCGGGCGTAAGTTGAGGGAAGAAGGGTGGCCTAAAGATGCGAACACTGTAGTCGTGATGCTTGATGGAAAATGCAGCTTTGAGGCGTTGGATGCTGAAGGGATTGAGATCTGGTGGGGTGCTTTTCTCGGCATGAAGGAAGAATTAATATTACACGGTCCTCTTTCTGAAACCGGCCGTCAGATAGTGGAAATGCGTTCCGCCGCTCGAAAAACCCATGGTTGGATCATGGATACCTACCTCATGCGGCGGGAAAACAGATAGCGAACGCTTGTTTCTACTCGGCAGCGTCTTTGCAACTTTGGCCCCAGCGGTCATTATAAATCAGGTCATCGATCTCAAGTCGCTTTCCCCAACCCCGGGCCTGCAATTCCGGTTCTGTATGAAGTTCTTCAACATGTCCCAGACAAAGATATGCGACGGGTACCACTTGAGCCGGTAAGCCCAGAATTGACCTTATGTCCTGGTCATTGAAGATACTGACCCAACCGACACCTATGCCTTCCGCCCGCGCTGCGAGCCACAGGTTTTGTACTGCGCAAACTGTTGAGTACAAGTCTGTGTCGCGATTGTGTGTGCGGCCCAGAACTACAGGACCGCCACGCTCCCGGTCACAAGTGATGCAGAGATTTACAGGTGCTTCCGAAATTCCCTCCAGCTTGATTGCAGAATAGAGTGCTTTTTCCCGGTCGGGAAACATTTCAGCAGCTTCATCATTGGCTCTGCTGAAAGCGGACTTAATTGAAGATTTTACAGCTGGGTCCGAGATTAGAAGAAAATTCCATGGCTGCATAAAGCCAACTGATGGGGCATGATGAGCAGCGAGCAAAAGGCGCTCCAGTAGCTGAGGGTCGATCGGCTTTGGAAGAAACTGGCTTCGAACATCCCGACGCTCATAGATTGCCCGGTATACGGCTTTACGTTCCATTTCCGAAAACGGACCGGCATTTTCAAGTGCTTTTAGTTGCATGACAATATCCCCTGTCTTTACAACGCTACAACCGTTCCGCCGTCCATACGGTTCGGTCAATCTGATTTGGCCGGTCTTCTGACTACGGTTTCCCACGGATACGGCCCTTCCCGGCAATATTGCCAGTGGTTATGCCGTTCCATCCACCTTACAGCGTTGGGCACGTTGCGGAATTGCACCGCATTCCCGATTCTCCTGCAAAAAATGCTGGCACCAAACGAATGTGACGGTAGCCAAAGGATTCTCCCAACGCAAGCGGCGATTTACATTTGGAGTGCAAATTCGCTACTTCTTGAAATTCTGCATTACAGAGACATTTTCAGCTGATAACCGGGCGGGCAAAACAGCGTTACAAATGTGATGACTTCTGTCTCGTGCCAGGTACTTCGGACGGTTCTGAAAACCGCGGAACCAGTCTCGATGCCCAAGATTTTTGCTTGCTTGCCAGTCGCATTGGTCGCGGAAAATGCCAATTTCCCTTTCGTAAATGGTGCGTTCTGGACCAGCCACTCATTTGAACTGACGACAGAAAAATCAGTTTCCAGTGCCTCTGGAAGGTGATCGATATTCATCCATCTCTCTTCATACGCATAAGGTTTGCCGTTTGCCTGATGCAATGTATGGATTTCCAGAGCATTGTTATCTTTTACGAAATTCATGCGTTTCGCTAACTTTGCAGGAGGATGTTTGATACTCGAATGCAACACCTGATGGGAATAGGCCTTGCCAGTGCTTTCGACTTCCTTGCGAATTACGGGAATGCTCAATACTGCTTTGCGCTCGGGATGAGTAGCAACGCGGGTACCGGCCTTTCGTTTTCGGTCAATCCATCCAGCATCCGCAACCGCCTGCAATGCACGGTTAACCGTCGCCCTGGCGCATCCAAATTCCCGCGCTAAATCGGCTTCGTTGGGAATTAGTTCGCCGGGCTTCCAGTGACGGGATCTTATCCGTTCGAGGACTTCCGACTGGATATCCTGCCAGGAATTAACATCGGACTGGTTCACAACAAATCTTCCAATCGGGTCATGGTTTTCCGGTAGCGCTGGACTATTTCTGTGCGGGCCACATGTTCCCCATTTTGAACCTGATGGCGGCTCGCTGACCAGACATCCTTGATCATTCGATCATCGCCTGAAAAAACAAAACAGTCCAGAATCATGTCACCTGAACGGCCAGCCAGATCAACTGCATTTCCGTCAAGTGAAATCAAGTCTGCGATCATGCCTTCGCTGATTCTACCGGTATCACGCCCGGCTGCGCGGGCACCGCCAGCTACCATCAGGTCAAATAGTTGCCGCCCGGTGGATTTTTCCAAGGTTGCCATTGCAGCGCGTGAATGATCTCGAAGGCGCTGCGAGTATTCAAGGGTGCGCAATTCTTCCGATAGGGAAATGCGGATATTGGAGTCTGACCCAATGGCAATCGCGCCATCATTTTCAACCCATCTCACACCATCAAAAATCCCGTCACCGAGACTTGATTCAGTGATGGGGCACAGGCCTGCGATTGCACCGGACCTGGCAAGCTGTTCAGTTTCGTGCGGTTCCATTTGGGTGCAGTGGATCAAACAGCATTTTCCGTTTACCTCAAAGTTGTCGAGAAACCATTCGACCGGGCGAGCATCCCACATCGATTCCACCTCTTCCACTTCCGCGATTTGCTCTGCCAGATGCATGTGAAAAGGTTTGTCGCGGACAAGTTGTTGAAGCTTGTTCAGATCGCTTGGTGCAACGGCCCTTAGACTATGGGGAGCAAGGCCCATGCCGCAGTCATCCGGCAAAGAAGTTAACGCATTGCTGGCCATTTCAAAAAGTTTTTGGAAGCGGTCGAAGTCATTTCCGAAACGAATTTGGCCGGGACCCAGACCGCGTTTGTCACAGCCCCCATATTGATAGTGAACGGGTAAAAGGGTCAGACCAATTCCTGAATGCGCTGCAGCTGCAATAACACGCTCTGAAGTTTCGGCAAGGTTTTCATAAGTCCCACCGCTCGGTTGGTGATGCAGGTAGTGGAATTCAATGTTGGTGGCGTAGCCAGCCTCCAGCATCTCCATCTGGACAAAGGTTGTAATTGCCTCAATATCATCTGGATTCAACTGATCCAGAAACCGGTACATCAGTTTTCGCCAAGTCCAGAAACTGTCTCCGGTTTCAGGGCCTCGTTTTTCTGTAAGTCCGGCCATGGCACGCTGGAATGCATGACTGTGAGCATTGACCGGTGCGGGTAGCAAAATGTCCACTTTCCGGGATGCCCCGACATTGGCTGCCCCTGTTTCAATGCGGCCAATTCTTCCGTTTTCGAGTAATTCGATGCTGACATCGTCGGTCCAGCCATTGGGTAAAAGGGCGGTTTTTGCAAACAGGTAAGTCAACCGTCATTCCTCTTGACATAATTATTATGTATAGACATATTATCACAATCTCAAATTGGTGCAAATAGAATGTCATGCTTCTGACCAATGTAAATCTGGCTACCATGAGTTGTCCGGACTCCTATGGACTAATCCGGGATGGCGTTGTTGCGGTTGATGGTGAGACCGTTGCATGGGTTGGAGCCCGCAATTGCCTTCCGGCTCACTTCGGGAATCGGGAGCAGCATGATTGCCAGGGCAGACTGGTCACTCCAGGTCTCGTAGATTGCCATTCACATGTGGTTTTTGGGGGTAACCGCGCCAGGGAATTCGAGATGCGGCTTGAGGGAGCCAGCTATGAGGAAGTTGCCCGTGCCGGTGGCGGAATTGTTTCCACAGTTACGGCGACACAAGCCGCGAGTGAAGATGAGTTGCTTGAAGGCGCACTGAAACGCGTTGATGCACTTATTGTCGAAGGTGTGACGACATTGGAAATCAAGTCCGGGTACGGGCTGGACAATGAAACCGAGCTCAAGATGTTGAGGGTGGCTCGAAAAATCGGGAAGATGCGACCAATTCGTGTTGTGACCAGTTTTCTCGGTGCCCACGCTGTCCCAAAGTCCCATGCCGGGAAGTCCGTTGAATATATAAAAGACATTTGCATTCCAACTCTTGCAACCGCCCATGCCGAAGGATTGGTAGATGCAGTTGATGGGTTTTGCGAGGGAATAGCGTTTTCGCCAGAAGAAATACGGACTGTATTTGATAAGGCCCGGGAGCTCGGGCTCCCTATTAAGCTGCATGCCGAACAGCTTTCAAATCTTGGGGGTGCCAAGCTTGCCGCCGAATATAACGCATTATCCGCTGATCATCTTGAATACCTGGATGCGGAGGGTGTGATAGCCATGGCCAATGCAGAAACGGTGGCAGTTATTTTGCCGGGGGCTTTTTATACGTTGCGTGAAACGCAGATGCCACCAATCGAGTTGTTTAGGAAACACGGTGTCCCCATGGCAGTTGCCACGGACTGCAATCCTGGATCATCTCCGCTTGCATCTTTGTTGCTTACCATGAACATGGCTTGCACTTTGTTCAGACTGACTCCACTGGAAGCCATGTTGGGGGTAACCAGAAACGCCTCAAAAGCATTGGGGTTTGAAAACCTTGGAACCATCGCAGAAGGGCAAGTTGCCGACCTTTGTATCTGGGATGTGGAACACCCCGCCGAACTTTCCTATCGCATCGGGTTTAATCCTTTGTACCAGAGGGTATTTGGAGGTTCGGTTTGTTAATTCTAAAACCAGGCAAAGTTACTCTCAGTGACATTAAATCAATTTACAGGCAGCCTGTTCCTGTTGGATTGCCTAAGGGTGCGTGGTCAGACATTGAGGCTTCTGCGCAGCGTATAGCAGATGCGGTGGCGGGCGGAACTGCGGTCTATGGTGTGAATACCGGGTTTGGAAAATTGGCAAACATACAGATTGCACCAGAAGATACAGCACAATTGCAACGAAACCTTGTTTTGTCCCACAGTTGTGGTGTGGGGGACGAGACACCATCGCACATCGTGCGGCTTATGATGGTCCTGAAAGTAATGTCACTTGCACGCGGTGCTTCGGGTGTGCAGCGCAAAACCGTAGAATGCCTACTCGGCATGATTGAGAAAAACGTGATCCCGGTCGTGCCGTCCCAAGGCTCTGTAGGGGCATCGGGGGATCTTGCGCCGCTGGCTCATATGGCAGCGGTTATGATGGGTGAAGCTGAAGCTTTTTTTGAAAATAGCCGGATGCCAGGTGGACAAGCGTTGGCAGCGGCGGGGCTTGAGGCGGTTGAGCTTGGTCCCAAAGAAGGACTTGCGCTTATCAATGGCACCCAGTTTTCGACTGCCTATGCGCTGGTCGGACTTTTTGAAGCCTGGAACAATGCGCAGAATGCCATTCTTGCGAGCGCGCTTTCTACCGATGCAATCATGGGCTCTACGGCACCATTGCGCGCGGAAATACATGAACTTCGGGGACACCGGGGGCAAATTGAAGTTGCTTCGACAATGCGCAAACTAATGTCAAGATCGGAAATACGCGAGAGCCATCGCGAGGATGACAGCCGTGTGCAGGACCCATATTGCATTCGCTGCCAGCCACAGGTTACCGGAGCCGCAATGGATCTGCTGAGGCAAGTTGCCAGTGTGCTTGAGATAGAGGCCAATGCCGTCACTGACAATCCATTAGTAACGGATGAGGGGATATTTTCAGGTGGAAATTTTCATGCCGAACCTGTCGCATTTGCAGCTGATCAAACAGCACTCGCTATCGCCGAAATTGGCGCGATTTCCCAACGCCGCGTAGCATTGATGGTTGATCCTACCTTGTCATTCGATCTGCCACCATTCCTTACACCGGAACCGGGTCTCAATTCCGGATATATGATTGCCGAGGTGACAACTGCTGCCTTGATGAGTGAGAACAAGCATTTGGCAAATCCGTGCTCTACCGATTCAACGCCAACCAGCGCCAATCAGGAAGATCATGTTTCGATGGCTGCACATGGCGCAAGGCGGCTGCAAAGAATGAATGCAAATCTTTCCAGTATTATCGGAGTAGAATACTTGTGCGCCGTGCAGGGCATCGGCTTCCGATTACCGCTCAAGACCAGCGAGCCACTACAAAAAGTAATTGCCTGCCTGCATGAGCAGATTGCCCCCCTGGCAGATGACCGGTTTTTGGCACCGGACCTTCTTCTAGCAGCCAACATGATCAGGACGGGCGAACTGGTTCATTCAGCACAAGGTGATGAAACTCTGATCAGCCTGGAAATGTGATCATGAAAATAGTTACGACGACCGGACTCAAGATTTGTCCCTGGAGAACCTGCCGCATTTACCCAGAGAGTGAGGGCATGTTGAAACACGATACACAAGGATCAAGATAATGACGGACCCCAGACACAATACAAGGGATGTATTTCCCGATACCGGACCTGAAATTACTGCGAAATCCTGGCTAACCGAGGCGCCAATGCGCATGCTGATGAATAATCTCCATCCGGATGTTGCGGAAAATCCGCATGAGTTGGTAGTTTATGGCGGCATCGGCCGCGCAGCGCGAACCTGGGATGATTTTGACAAGATGGTTGCTGCACTCAAGACGCTGGAGGAGGACGAGACCATGCTGGTTCAATCCGGAAAGCCGGTGGGTGTCTTCAAAACGCACAAAGATGCGCCAAGGGTATTGATTGCCAACTCAAATCTCGTTCCCCACTGGGCAACTTGGGAACATTTTAATGAACTCGATAAGCGGGGGCTTGCCATGTATGGGCAGATGACCGCCGGTTCCTGGATTTATATTGGCACCCAGGGGATTGTTCAGGGTACCTACGAAACTTTTGTGGAGGCCGGGCGCCAACACTATGGCGGGAACCTTACTGGAAAATGGATTTTGACTGCCGGCCTGGGGGGGATGGGCGGTGCACAACCATTGGCTGCGGTAATGGCGGGCGCCTGTTGCCTTGCGGTAGAGTGCGATGAAACCCGTGCGGACTTCCGGTTACGTACCAGGTACCTGGATGAGAAAACCCAATCGCTTGATGAAGCGCTTGAAATGATTGAACGTTGGGCAGCGGCTGGGGAAGCCAAATCCGTCGGGCTGATTGGAAATGCAGCAGATGTTTTCTCAGAACTGGTCGAACGCGGTATCAATCCGGACATTGTTACAGACCAGACATCAGCTCATGACCCCCTGCACGGGTATCTGCCCCAGGGGTGGAGCGTTGCGGAATGGCGTGAGAAGCAGGAAAGTGATCCAGAATCTGTCGAGAAGGCAGCAAGAGCGTCAATGCGGGTGCATGTTGAGGCAATGGTGGAATTTTGGAACAAGGGTATTCCAACGCTCGACTATGGCAATAATATCCGGCAGGTTGCCAAGGAAGAGGGATTTGAAAACGCCTTTGCATTCCCAGGCTTTGTACCTGCTTATATCCGTCCATTATTTTGCCGAGGAATAGGTCCGTTCAGATGGTGTGCACTTTCCGGTGATCCGGAAGATATTTACAGGACAGATGCCAAGGTAAAGGAACTGGTGGATGATCCGCACCTTCACAATTGGCTCGACATGGCCCGCGAACGGATTGCCTTTCAGGGTCTGCCTGCCCGTATTTGCTGGGTGGGGCTGGGAGTTCGCCACAAACTGGGTCTGGCTTTCAATGAAATGGTTCGCAATGGTGAATTGTCTGCACCCGTTGTCATTGGGCGTGATCATCTTGACAGCGGCTCTGTGGCATCGCCCAACCGGGAAACTGAATCCATGAAAGACGGGTCGGATGCTGTTTCTGACTGGCCTTTACTGAACGCACTTCTCAATACTGCGTCCGGCGCAACATGGGTATCCCTGCATCACGGTGGGGGCGTCGGTATGGGATTTTCCCAACATTCGGGGATGGTAATTTGTTGTGATGGATCGGAAGATGCTGACCACCGTGTGGAGCGTGTATTGTGGAATGATCCGGCCACCGGTGTGATGCGGCATGCGGATGCCGGATATGAAGATGCAGTCGCATGTGCAAAAGAAAACGGGTTGCGGCTTCCCGCAATTATCGACTGAATCGAATTTGAAATGGTGTTCCCCAAGTTTTCCGCCAACACCGGCTATTTGTGGCGTGATCATCCTTTCGTGGAACGAATAAAGCTGTCCGGACAAAACGGATTTGATGCGGTCGAATTTCATGATGAGGCTCAAAGTGCCGATCTGGACGCTGTCATCGATGCATTGCAGTCTCATGATTTGCCGGTAGTTTCCATAAATACAGTTAAAGGAAACAGTTTCGGAAATGCCGCGATACCCGGCGACGAAAACTCTGCAAAGCGCACAATCGATGACGCTGCAGCAATTGCCGACCGGGTCGATGCCAAAGCGATTCACGTTTTGGCTGGTTGTGTTAAGGGTGGCGAGGCCCACAAGACATTCACTTCGAACCTTAGATACGCTCTGGAACAAACCGATAGAATGATTCTGATCGAACCGATCTCTAATTCTGCAGTACCGGGTTATTTTCTTCAAAATATACAACAGGCGAATTCAATCCTCGAAGAAATTTCCCACTCGCGGCTGAAAATCATGTTCGATTGCTTCCATATCCGACACGAGTTCAAAAATCTTGGAAAAATATTTCAGGAATTTGCAAAAAAGATCGGTCATGTGCAAATTTCGTCATTCCCTACGAGAAATGAGCCGGTTGATGGTGAAATAGAGTATTCAAACCTGCTTTTTATCATGAAAAGTGTCGGATATGACGGGTTTATTGGTTGTGAATACAACCCCCGGCATGAAATTATCAGCGGACTGGGTTTCAGGAACGAATTAAAAAAGGGTTTTGAGAGGCGATCCCTACAATATCGACGCGATATTTAACAGGGTGTTAAACACTATCGACTACTGAATTAATCTGCCCTTTAGTAACAATCAGTGCAGTGGCGGAGTATGCGTTTACAGTCCCTTATGTTCGCTATTTTCAGCGTGATAGCAGTCGCGCCACTTGGTCTTTTCTGGTTTCTGCCCGGTTCCATTCTGAGCGATAACAACATCATTGGTGGCAAGTATTCAGGGATCATTGTGTTGATCTTCGGTGTAATCCTGGCCGGAGTCCTGGCCTGGATTGCTGCAAAACTGATTACTGCTCCGGTTGAACAAATGACATTGGCCATGAAACGCATCGGAGAGGGTGAATTGCGTGCCCATGAAAAAATAAAAGTGGGAAAAATCGAACCCAAAGAATTCAACAATGCGCGACGCGGCATTGAAGCCATGGCAAAAAGACTTCAGGAGAACATCGATACAATTTCGAGGCATGCATATCTCGACGGAATTACAGGGTTGCCAAATCGGGAGTGCTTCAGAGTTCTCGCACAAGAACAGATAGAGAGATTGCAGGCGAGCAACTCGCGGGGTGCAATCCTGTTTCTGGATCTGGATGGCTTCAAGCAGGTCAACGATGTTTACGGGCATAGAAGCGGTGATGATTTACTCAAGGCATTTGCCGAGAAAATGCATCTTTATTGCGGGAACGAGATGAAACGCCGCGCATTTGGAGCGGATAATGCGGTCAATATCATACCGGCCCGCCTAGGCGGTGATGAATTTGTGGTTTTCATCGGTAACACCAGTAACGTGGAGACGATCGCTGAATTCGCGAGCGGACTTTTCAGGAGGGTATTTGGCAAGTTCAAACTTCACAATGGAGTACGGTTGCAGGTTACGGGTAGTGTTGGGGGCGCCCTTTTTCCCGATCAGGCTGGCGACTTTGATGAGTTACTGAGATTAGCCGATATTGCAATGTACAAAGCCAAGAATGGTGGCAAGGGCCGGTTTTGTATGCATGAAGAGGGTGATGAACTGTTGCTGACAGGGCATCGGGAGCCTGAACCGGAGTTACCAGTCCAAAAAACTGAACCGAAGGAAGAATTTGACCCCGTACTTAATGCAGTATGGGAATCAGAAAGCAGTATTCCTAAAGTGGGTTCAGGCTAAAATTTCTGGACTTGTTAAATTATCCTGACATATCAAAGGGTCATGAATAATGGAATCAGTGATCCCAGTAGTTTGATGCTGCAAGAGCAAAATAATCCGGTTAATGATCTGGTTGGCGGACTCCACGGCAATGGCAAGCTTCGGGTCTGGTCCATTATTGTAACGGTATTTGGTGATGCAATTGTTCCGCGCGGCGGGATCATAAGTCTGGCGTCATTGCAAAAAATTCTGGACAGTTTGCATATCGAGCGAAATGCACTTCGCACTGCAATGTCACGATTGGCTCAGGATGGTTGGGTCGAGCGCCACAAAGTCGGACGTCAGAGTTACTATTCTCTGGCAGAAGGCGGTTTGGAACTATTTCAATCAGCGACAGCCAGAATATATTCTGCAAAGCCACCTGAGTGGGAGGGCAAATTTGAACTTGTCCTTAGAAGCGAAGAAAACCAAAAGACCCGAATGCAATATGAACGCTCGATGCGTCAGAAGGGATATGGGTCACCGATTGCTGATCTTTACATCAAACCCATTCCTGTTGGCGGGGCGGTTTCGCAAACTGAAAACTGCCTGGCAATTATGGAGGCTCAGGATTTGGTGTCCGGTTCACTTGCCGATTTTATAGCCCGATCATGGAAGATCGACGATTTGAATTCCCGCTATCAGGCTCTGATCGAAAAATACGTTCCGGTTGGCAAATTTCTACGTAGCAGAAAGCTTGATGCGCCAATTGACTGCTTGGCCGTCAGACTCATGTTAATTCATGATTGGCGCAAGTTGGTCCTTCAAGACGCTGATTTGCCATCGGAATTGAAGCCAGCCGGATGGAAGGGTGAAGAAGCCAGGACGATTGTCGCCGAACTCTATCGGCTGTTGCTGAATGACAGTGAATTGTATCTGGATACTTGTTATGCCGGGCCGGATGTCAAACTGCCGCCTCCTGAAATAAATCTCTCTAGCCGCTTTCACTAATTTGTTACGAAATATTCTTGATTTACATTTTTTTGTAACATATTGTTGGCTAAAGGAGACCCCGCATGTATTCTCAGGGATTGATTGGAGAGGACGGTCAAACTGACGAAGACGAGGAATTTCTTACCCGTTTTCAAGACAGGATAGACCGCGAAGAAAAAATAGAACCCAACGATCTGATGCCAGCCGGTTATCGGAATACATTGGTTCGGCAGATCGGGCAACATGCCCATTCGGAGATTGTCGGCATGCTTCCGGAAGGCAACTGGATCACGCGTGCGCCGACCTTGCGAAGGAAAGCTGCACTAATTGCAAAAATTCAGGATGAGGGCGGTCACGGACTATACCTGTACTCTGCGGCGGAAACACTGGGGATCAGCCGAAAACAAATGACGGAAGAACTTCTTAGCGGCAAGGCAAAGTACTCATCGATTTTCAATTACCCCACATTGACATGGGCCGATATCGGAATGATCGGATGGCTGGTGGATGGTGCTGCAATCATGAACCAGATACCATTGTGCCGCTGTTCTTACGGACCCTATGCACGCGCGATGGTTCGCATTTGCAAGGAAGAGAGTTTTCACCAACGCCAGGGGTATGAAATTGTTATGGCGCTTGCCCAGGGAACGCCAGAACAAAAGGAAATGGCGCAGGAATCCCTGAACCGATGGTGGTGGCCGTCTTTGATGATGTTCGGGCCGCATGACAGCGATAGCGAGCATGGCGATCAAAACACCGCGTGGAAGATCAAGCGGTTTTCGAACGACCGACTAAGGCAAAAATTTGTAGATGCAACGGTTCCCCAGGCTGATTACGTCGGCCTGAAAATGCCTGATCCGGATCTGAGATGGAATGAGAAGCAAGGCTCTTACGACTTCGGGGCGATCAACTGGGACGAGTTTTGGCGGGTGGTCAAGGGAGGTGGCCCGATGAACCGTGAACGGCTAGCTGCCCGGCAAAAGGCGTGGGATGAGGGTGCATGGGTACGCGAAGCAGCACTTGTCCATGCGGAAAAACGAAAAGCAGCCAGACAGGCAGCGGAGTAAATCAATGACTGATGAAATACCAATCTGGGAAGTTTTTATTCGCCCGCGCAACGGTTTGTCTCACAAGCATGCGGGATCGGTTCATGCGAGCGATGAGGTGATGGCTTTGCAGGCAGCGCGTGATGTTTACACCCGGCGTGGCGAAGGGTTGTCGGTTTGGGTGGTTCGTTCAAAGGATATTGTGGCCTCTGATCCGACAGACAAGGAGGAGTTATTTGAACCGGCTGCGGACAAAATTTACCGGCATCCGACCTTCTACAATATTCCAGATGAAGTTGGGCACATGTGATGAACAAGAAGAAGGCGCTCTTTGAATTTTTGATCCGGCTTGCCGATGATCACCTGATTCTCGGGCATCGTATTTCCGAATGGTGTGGTCATGCGCCCATGCTGGAAGAAGACCTTTCCATGCCCAATATGGCACTTGATTTAATTGGGCAGGCGCGAAATCTCTACACCTATGCAGGTGAGGTTGAAGGCAAGGGGCGCGATGAGGATGCGCTGGCATATTTGCGCCTGGAGGGAGAGTATAAAAATCTTTTGCTCGTTGAACGCCCGAACGGGGATTTTGCCAATACCATGTTGAGGCAATTTTATTTCGCGGTTTTCATGGAACTTTTTTGGCAGCGGGCCCAATCCTCTACCGATGAAACCCTAGCCGGTATCGCAGGCAAGGCAGTCAAAGAAATTGCCTACCACGTCAGGCACGCTGGAGAGTGGATCATCCGAATGGGTGATGGAACTGAAGAAAGCCACCGACGCATGGTCGCGGCTATTGATGAATTGCACCGTTTCACAGATGAAATGTTTGAAGTCGATGAGGTGTCCCAGGCAATGACCAAGTCCGAAGTAATTGTTGATATTTCCTTGCTCAAACCTGAATGGGAGCGGAAAGTGGGACAGGTGTTTTCTGCAGCAATGCTCGACATTCCTGAAAACTACTGGCCGCAAAACGGTGGCCGTTCTGGCAAGCATGGCGAAGAAATGGGATATTTGTTGGCTGAACTTCAGTACATGCAAAGAACCTATCCGAGGATGACATGGTAGCGGTAAAATTCGACACCGCACGGCTCAAAAGAATGGCGTGGGAAGCTGCTGCTTCCGTTGTTGATCCGGAGATCCCTGTGCTCACCATAGAGGACCTGGGAATTTTGCGTAGTCTTCAGGTCAAGGGGAACCGCGCCATCGCGGAGTTGACGCCTACCTATTCCGGATGCCCGGCAGTGCTGGCAATCGAACTGGCAGTCGAAGCATCACTTCGGGATGCAGGCTTTGAGCCGGAAATAAAACGCGTCGTATCACCTGCCTGGACGACTGATTGGATAACGGAAACCGGTCGTCAGAAACTGAAGGACTTTGGCATCGCTCCGCCTGAAAATACATCAAGGTCAATTCGCGCTCTTTTTGGCGAAGTGGAGGTTCGGTGTTCGCACTGCAATTCAACAGAAACGAAAAAGATTTCCGAATTTGGCTCAACTGCTTGCAAGGCGCATTACCAATGCGAGGCTTGCAAGGAACCTTTTGACTATTTCAAGTGTATCTGACCTATGACCAATCAATTCAATGAACTGGAAATTTCCGATATTGAACGGCTGACTGATGATGCTATTGCCATCAGTTTCAATGTTCCAGAGGAATTGATATCCGACTATGATTTCATCCCTGGTCAGTACCTGACCCTCCGGACGGATGTGGAAGGTGAAGATATTCGCCGATCCTATTCAATCTGTTCAGCACCTCAAAGAAACCTGAGGGTTGGAATAAAGAAAGTTGATGGAGGCAAATTTTCAACATTTGCGCAAAGTCTACAGTCCGGTGACAAGTTGCAGGTTATGTTACCTGACGGACGGTTTACCTGTGAACCGGGAAGCAATGATGCGCGAAACATTCTTTTGATCGCTGCGGGTTCCGGCATTACACCTGTGCTTTCAATAGCCCGTTCCGTCCTGGAGCAGGAACCGGATAGCATCGTTACGCTCGTTTATGCCAATCGATCAACCTCATCCATCATGTTCCTGGAAGAGCTTGAGGATTTGAAGGATCGTTTTCTGGAACGCTTTCACATGTACCATATTCTAAGCCGTGAGGCGCAGGATGTTGAGCTGTTTCACGGCAGGATTGATGTCTCGCGAATTGAGGAAATGGTAAGCAAAGGGGTTATTGACCCACAGAATGCGGATGGAATTTATCTTTGTGGCCCCTCACAGATGACACTTGAAATTGCAGAGCATCTCAAGTCATCGGGGATTTCTGCAGAAAAAGTGAAGACAGAACTTTTTGAGGTTCCCGGAGAAGACAAGCCAGCAGTTATTTCCGAGCAAACCCGGAAGGTTGCTGAGGAGGGTGTCGAAATTGAGGTGGTTCTGGATGGCATCACCCGTAACTTTGTGCTTTCCGATGAACAGGACACGGTTTTGAAGGCTGCAGAGAGGGCAGGCCAGGAATTGCCGTTTTCTTGTGCCGGTGGCATGTGCGCTACCTGTCGCTGTAAAGTTGTTGACGGCGAAGCCGTGATGGACAAAAACTTTTCCCTCGATAAATGGGAACTGGAGGCCGGATTTGTGCTCGCCTGCCAATCACGTCCCAAAACGAAACGGCTGGTCCTCGATTTTGACGCAAGCTGAAACAGGATATCGACGGAGTAGTTGATGACGAAACCGGTTCTCAAACTGGAAAGCTTCGCGCTTGGTGAGTGGCGTAATTCCGGTTCTGACGTGATTTTGAAGAGTGCTGTCAGTGGCAAGCCAATAGCGGAATTTGCATCTAACCCGCTTCCATATGAAGAAATGCTTTCCTATGGGAAGGAGCGCGGAGGGGCTGCACTGCGGGCAATGAGTTTTCATCAACGTGCAGCGATGCTGAAGGCGCTTGCACAGTATCTCAACGAGCGGCGGGATGCGTTGTATGCACTTTCCCACGAAACCGGGGCTACCCAATCCGATTCCATGATCGATATAGACGGCGGCATCTCAACCCTGTTTGTCTTTTCCTCCAAAGGCCGACGAGAATTGCCTGATGATACAGTTCTTGTCGATGGACAACTGGAGCAACTATCAAAGTCGGGCCAGTTCCTGGGACATCATGTTTATACTTCGCTTCAAGGTGTTGCTCTTCACATCAATGCATACAACTTTCCAGTTTGGGGCATGCTGGAAAAGCTGGCTCCCGCACTGTTGGCCGGTGTTCCGGCCATTGTGAAACCTGCAAGTGTAACTTCTTTTCTTACCGAGGCCTGTTTCAAACTAATGGTGCAAAGCGGCCTATTACCCGACGGGGCAGTCCAGTTGATCGTTGGTTCAACCGGTGATCTATTGGAACATCTGGATTGTCAGGACAGCGTTGCCTTTACCGGTTCTGCAACGACTGCCAATATGCTCAAGGCGCAACCCAACATATTGGAAAATGCGGTCCGGTTTACTGCAGAACAAGATTCGCTCAATGGATCCGTACTGGGCATCGATGCTGTTCCCGATACACCGGAATTCGATGCATTCATCCGGGAAGTGATCCGCGAAATTACCACGAAAGCCGGCCAGAAATGCACGGCTATTCGTCGGATACTTGTTCCGGAAAACAATCTTGAAGCGGTTGCAAGCGCGTTGCAGCAAAAGCTTGATGGCGTAAAAATTGGTCACCCTGCCGATGAAACGACACGTATGGGTGCTCTCGCCGGCCTCGATCAACGTGCGGATGTTTTGGCCAATCTTGCAGCACTGGAACCGGAAACTGAGGTCATTTTCGGCAAAGATGCATTGAACACCGAGGGTGTTGATTCAAAGTCTGGCGCATTCATGAAACCGGTTTTGCTTCAGTGTGGTGATCCCGATGCAGCGAATCTGGTTCATGCAGTTGAGGCTTTCGGTCCCGTTTCCACCCTGATGCCTTACAAGGATGTTCCCCATGCATCCAAGCTGCTTAACAAAGGGAAAGGTAGTCTTGTTGCTTCTGTCTTCACAAACGAGCCGAATACCGCCCGTGAATTTGTATTAAACTCAAGTGCGTTTCATGGTCGTTTGTATTTCGCCGATCGCGATACCGGCCGTGAGGCAACCGGTCATGGTTCTCCTTTGCCACATCTCGTGCATGGCGGACCCGGTCGGGCTGGCGGCGGCGAGGAGATGGGCGGCATCCGCGGTGTCAAACACTATATGCAACGCACGGCGATACAGGGCAGTCCCGAGCTTCTTTCCACAATCACCGGTAGCTGGATCAAGGGGACGCGGGAGATAAAGAAAGACAATCATCCTTTCCGGATGAAGTTCAGAGAACTGGAAATTGGCCATACGTTTACCAGTGATCCGCGTGAGATTACCCTGAAAGATATCGAACATTTCGCGAAATTCACCGGGGATACATTTTATGCCCATATGGATGAAGAAGCAGCCAAGGCTAATCCATTTTTCCCCGGGCGCGTTGCCCACGGATACCTCCTGCTTTCATTTGCAGCCGGGCTTTTTGTTGATCCTGACCCGGGACCGGTATTGGCTAACTATGGCCTGGACAATCTGCGCTTTACCAAGCCGGTTTCACCTGGAGATTCCATACGGGTCCGATTGACGGCAAAGGACAAAAACCAGCGTAATCCCGAATATGGTGAAGTTCGCTGGGATGTTGAGATTAAAAACGCGGAAGATGAACCCGTGGCGAGTTATGAACTGCTAACCATGAACGAGGTCTAGGGCGTTGCTTCTATAATTCGCCGACCTCTTCAAGAACCTTACGTGCAACCCTGAAACATTCCAGTGATTGTGGTACACCGCAATAAATGCCGACAACATGAATGATGGCCCGGATTTCCTCCTTGCTTACCCCGTTATTGAGCGCGCCACGGCAATGAATTTCCCATTCGTGCATTTTTCCAAGCGCACCAATCATGGCAAGGTTCATCATGGAGCGGGTCTTTTCATCGATAACCTCGTCACCCCAACCAAAACCCCAGCACCATTCCGTCATGGCTTCTTGAAATGGGCGCGTGAAATCATCTGCAGCCGCGAGGTTTTTCTCAACATATTCAGCACCAAGAGTGCCCTTGCGTTTTTCCAATCCTTTTTCAAAAAGTACCTTGTCCATGTTTTACTCCGTATTATCCGTTGTCGACGAATTAACAGGAATCTTCAGGACGGGCGAGACTTTTTGCGGCACTTGTTCTATTGCAGTTGCAAAACGAAGGGAGAAACAGGGAAATGGCTTCCGAAATCATTGTTGCACCATCGGTATTGGCGTCAGATTTTTCCAAATTGGGTGATGAGGTTGAGGCTGTAGTCAACGCAGGTGCCGACTGGATACATCTAGATGTAATGGATGGACATTTTGTACCTAACATTACCTTTGGTGCGCCCGTCATTAAAACAATCCGCAGCCGCACCGACAAACTTTTTGATTGTCATTTGATGATTGAGCCGGTGGATGTTTATCTGGCGGAATTCGCCGCTGCTGGTTGTGAAATTCTGACTGTGCACGCTGAAGCTACAAAACATCTTGATCGTTCCCTTCAGGCAGTACGCGATCTGGGAGTAAAAGCAGGCGTAGCACTCAATCCTCACACACCGGTCAATGTCATTGAGCATGTCCTGGATCGACTTGATCTGGTTTGTCTGATGAGTGTCAATCCGGGATTTGGCGGGCAGAAATTTATTCCGGAAGTGATTGAGAAAACCAGGCGTGTGAAAGCTCTTATCGGAGATCGGCCAATCCATATTGAAATTGATGGCGGTGTTGATCCTGGTACAGCACCACTTGTCGTTGAAGCCGGTGCTGACGTGCTCGTCGCGGGCTCTGCTGTGTTCAAGGGCGGGACGGTCGATGCTTACCGGAAAAACATTGAAAATATCCGGGGTAGTTGCCAATAGGGGGGACAATGAAAACTGTGTCTGGGGGTTTTTTGATTTCTGCAGTCCTTTATGGGTTGCTTGGATTGATATTTGGTCTGCACATGGCGATATCCCATGATCATGCACAAATGCCAACTCATGCTCATGTTATGGTAATCGGCTGGTTGAGTTTTGCGGTATTCGGTCTTGTCTACCATCAGTTCCAGGAAAGTTTTCCCCTTACTTTGGCAAAGATTCATTTTTGGCTAGCCCAGGTATCGATCATAGGTTTGATTGTTGGCTTGTGGCAACTCTATTCGGGGAATACCGAATTTGAACCACTCGCAGCCGTATCCGCAATAGTTTATGCAATTTCGTTTGTCGTGTTTGCAGTTGCATTGATCGGGGTAGTGAGAAAGCAGTAGCCCAGTCAACATGGAAACCGTATCAATCTTGTGAAAGCGCAGACCGCTTGGCTATGGTTTCGGTAAACCGGCGCAGAGTATCGGACATTGCTTCTTTTGGAAGCATTATTTCAATAAGCTGAAAACAGGTTTTGTCTGCCTGGGCTTTTCCAAGTGCGATTTCGAGTTCACCGGGAGTCGAAATCCGGTATCCCTTGCCACCCAGATCATCAGCCAACCGAGCGAAGTTCCAGTCATCCAGATCGTTGTAGCCAGTATCTTTCTGGAATGCTTTCAACATGCCCCAGGCTGTATTGTTGAACAGCAGTACAATCGGCTTCAGGCCCAGGCGTTTGGCATTGCCAAGTTCCCAGCCTGTCATTTGGAATGCGCCATCGCCAACCAAAACCAATGGCCGTTTGCCGCTTGCAACCTCCAAACCAATGCCAAATGGAATTCCCGTGCCCATGGTTGCATAATAACCGGGAGCAACCAGCGCTGTGTGCTTCATGTCCATGGCAGTGAACAGGCAATCTCCCATATCGGAGGCAATCGGCATGTCACCGTGCTGTTCGAAAAACCGGTTTACCACCGTCGCGACATCGGCAGGCAAGATCTGGCGTGAGTTGTCATCAACTACGGTGTGATATTGCTCATCAATCGGTTCAGCGGCCCCAATCGTTTTTGCTTGTGCGATCAATGCATCGACTAGGGAATCCAGCAATATATCAGGATAAACATGATGTGCCATGCGAACCTCACCATCAAAAGCTTGAGCGGTTTTACGGATGTCGAGTTCGCGTTTGGAGACGCCGAAGTTAGTGTCGCAAAGAATGACACCCAGCATCAGTAATCCGTCGCTGCGCTCCACAAGGGTCCGGGTCCTTTCCTCTCCTGCGAGGCCAAGATATGTTCCAGCGATCGGGGCACCGGTTTCGGCAAGAATACCGCGGCCCATGAAACTGGTAACCACTGGAATGCCCAATTTGTTTGCAAGATTTGCCACCTTTTGCTCCAGCCCGAAGCGACGCACTTCTACGCCGAGAAGAAGTGCCGGATTTTTGGCGAGTTCCAATAGTTGTAAGATTTCGATTGCCGCAGCATTGGCTGCATCAATGTTGGGTTTGGCGGGAACATAGTCTGGGACCGGCTGAACTTCAGCATTGGTCATATTGCGGGGAAACTCGATATAGACAGGCCGCGATCTGTTGCGGGCGGCTGAGAGCACGCGTGCTATCTCTGCCGGAGCAGTCTGCGGATCATCCAGTACGCATTGTGCACAAGTGACTTCGCGCATTATCATCATCTGGCTGTCGAGATGCTTGACCTGGTGATGCAGTCCCAGACCCATTTCCCGTTCGTCAGCGCCGGGTGCACCTGAGATAACAACCAGTGGTGACTTTTCAGCATAAGCCGTCGCGACCGGATTGATCATATTCAATGCGCCAGCTCCATAAGTAATGCAGGCAACGCCGATTGTACCCCGATACCGGCCTGCGCAATCCGCGGCAAATCCGACGGCAGGTTCATGGCTTAATGTGTAAAGCGGCAAGATTTCGGTTGCTCCGATCTCCTTGAACAATGGCAGGGCAAAATCTCCGGGGATGCCAAAAATTTCTTCGGCGCCATAACACTTCAGCGCATTCAGCAGGGCGTGGGAAAGTTTCATGGAGAATTCTCCGTTTCTGGGCTCGTTTGACACCAGAATAATTCATATTCGATGCAATGGGCTTGCATTTATTTCTGAAATTGAAGAGAATATGCAAAATATCACCATATTATTGGAAATTGTAATGGATATCGATTATCTGGATGGATTTGACCGCAAAATTCTTGCAACACTCCAATCGGATGCGCGCCTCAGCAATAACGAACTTGCAGAACGGATCGGATTATCGGCATCGCAATGTTCAAGGCGCAGGGCCCGACTGGAACAGACCGGCATTATCACCGGATATCATGCCACGGTGGACAAGGAGCGCGTCGGTTTCGGGTTAACCAGTATTATTTCCGTAACACTGGCACCCCACAATGCTGATAGCGCCAGGAAACTTGGCCGGTTGTTTGACACCATCCCCAACGTACTGGAAGTCAGCCAGATGACCGGGGACATGGATTACTACGTGAAAGTAGTGACGCCAGACCTAAAGGCTCTGACAAGGTTGGTCACCGAAGAACTGCTTGCCCATGACGCAGTGCAAAATGTTAAAACTGCAATTGTGCTCGACAATTTGAAAGAAACTTCAGCCTTGCCGCTTTAACTGCTTATGTCATCGCGCCCGGTAACACTCATCATCGTCGCGGTCATGATTGCAACCTTCTTTTCAGCTCCGTCCGCATCAACCGCAATTGCGTCAGCTTCGCAAAAAGTGATAGTTCGTCCGGGTTTTGTCACGCGGCCTTCAAAACGGAATTGCTCCCCTATTGCCGGTGCCAGCAAGCTGGTTTTGAATTCGATGGTTAGGACGGCAGCTTCCGGTGACATCAGGGTGAAGGCTGCGTAGCCAGCGGCACTATCCATCATAGTGGTGATTGTGCCTGCGTGGATAAATCCGTGCTGCTGCATGAAATCTTGATTAAAAGCCATTTCAAGAACAACATGACCAGGTTCTATCGAGACTATTCTCCCACCGAGTGTATGCATTGCAGTCTGGCGGTTGAAACTATCCCGAACCTTTTGTTCGTAGTTAGGATCACGGGGTTCAAAAACACCGTTGGCCATCGTTTTCTACCGGCCTTTCCAAACAGGATCGCGTTTTTCCGCGAAGGCTTTTGCACCTTCCAGCTGGTCTTCGGAACTGTACAATTTATCCACGGTTGCAAGCTGTCGTTTTGTTATCCGGCTAAGTGCATCCTGAAATTTACTATCTTCAGCATCACGTACAATCTCCTTGATTGCCGCATAGACAAGTGGTGGGCCACTTTCGAGCAATTGTGCCATTTCCCACGCCTTCTCCATCAATTCGTCGGGCTTGTGAATGTAATTCACAAACCCCCAGCGGTGAGCCTCTTCAACATCCAGCCAGCGTCCGGTGAGGAGCATCTCCATTGCTACGTGATAGGGAATGCGCTTCGGCATTTTTACTGAAGCTGCATCTGCAACAGTACCGGAATGAATTTCCGGCAGTGCAAAACTTGCATGCTCCCCTGCCAAGATGATGTCGCAGGACAAAGCAATTTCCAGACCACCACCGCAGGCAATGCCGTTAACTGCAGCTATTACCGGCTTGTTCATTTGCGGCAGTTCCTGCAGACCACCAAATCCACCGACGCCATAATCACCGTCAACCGCGTCGCCATCTGCAGCTGCCTTCAAATCCCATCCGGGACAAAAGAATTTTTCACCAGCGCCTGTCAGGATCGCAACCCGCATGTTTGGGTCATCGCGAAAGTCCCGAAACACCTCGCCCATTATCCGGCTGGTAGCAAGATCGACAGCATTGGCCTTCGGCCGATCGAGTGTGACTTCAAGAATACCGCCTTCTTTGCGGGTTTTTACGGGATCGGTCATGGCATTTGCTCCAATTTTAAATCAGGAAAAATCGTATGTTGCCCAGGCTTCGCTGACAAGGGTTTCGTCTGTCCGTTTGCAGGTTAGGTGAAGTGTTACCGTTTTTGCATCTATGTCCAATTGCGTGACGATGCCGTTATAGACAAGAAGATCTCCAGGCCACATGACCTCCCGAAACCGCACCGTGAACGACCGGATACTTTCAGGTGAGAGCCAATAGCTGGCATAAGCCGCCATAAGACTCGCCTGATGCGTGCCTAGAGCAAAGACGGAGGGATAACCGTTTTTCTGTGCCCATTCGCCATCATGGTGAAGTGGGTCATCTTCGCCAACCACCCCTTGAAAGCGGACGATTTCCTGTTTGAGCAGTGGAGCGGCGGCGATTGTTCCGGGGCTCTTATTCTCCTGCAGCTCTGAAAACTCCTGACGCTCAATTCCTGAAAATGGTGTTGGCCTCTCGAGATCATGGTAATCTGGATCATAATCCGGCACTTGAGGTTTCCAGTCACCTTCACCCGGTGTCGTTTCGGTCGTGACGCTGGTGGAGCGCTGTTCAATCCGAAGCGCACCATCCGGACCTCTATATTCGTTGAGTATTGTTAAAAATGTAAGCTTGCCGCCGCTACCACCCTGCTTTTCCCAAACCTTTTCGAGTTTGGGCTGGGCAATCAGCTTGTCGCCAGCCCGTGGAGGCGCACCATGAAAGACGAAACTCTCCTCCGCATGCAAAGAAACGGCCAGGTCATGTTCAACTTCTGCGAACACAGTTCCGCGCGGGCGTTCCAGTGTGTATCCCCAGGTGTAGGGCAGGCATACCGGAAACGTCGGAGGGATGATTGTATTTGGCCCGCTTACAAATTCAGCCAGCGGTGCATCCATGGCCCGCGCAAATTCGCGAATTTTCCCCTGTTCAATGCAGACTTCATATTCCGGCCCTGTAAGACCAACCTGATCAATCAGAGCCATCACTTTTCTCCAGTACGATTAATGCATCCGCGGCAATTGCCATACCATCATCAGTCAACATCACGGGGTTCACGTCCAGTGTTACAAGCTTGTTTGCATTGGCAGTTGCATAAGCTGCAACCGCTTCACAATTTGCGCGTAAAGCATCTACTGCCGGATGACTTGCAATTCTCAGGGAGCAGAAAACACGATCAAGATCGGTGTCCATCAGCGGAAGCAAGACTGTTTCAAATCGAGCCATTTCTTCTGCCTGAGATCCGCCGCGCCCTATCATCAGAGCAAGTCCCATTGCCGGATGACGTTTGATGCCTATGATTATTTCAGTGCTGGCACCTTTCACCATGCTTTCAACAATGACATGTGTCACCTTGTGCCCATTCTTTGCGGAGCCAACATCTGTTGCCATTTTTTGAGCAGCGGCAGTCACCTCATCAAGTGAATTAAGGCTGAGTTTGACACCGCCGAGTTTGGCTTTGTGGGCAATTGTGTTGCTTAGAACTTTCAATGCCACGGGAAAGCCAAGCTGTCCGGCTGCATCACCCGCATTTTCCAGTTTGACCGATTTGTAACGGGATGTCGCGAGGCCGAAAGAACCAAGGGCATCTTTTGATGTTGCTTCATCCAGCATGACCGTATCGGTGATCTCATTTCCATTTAGCAGTGGTACAGGTATAACCTGATCTGCAAAATTCTCCCGAATTTTTGCCAACCGTATGCTGGTAGCGATGGCTTCCATTGTCTCTGAATACCCCAGCAGGGCGGCAACCCCGTTATCATGCATGTGCATTCGGAAACCGGCAGGCAGACCTTCTGGCAAAATCCCGGCGACGCTTACCGGCAGTCCCAAATTGTTCCGAACTTCGATCAATGCTTCGAGTGAATCACACCAGACCTTATCCAGTTGGCCAGCTCCTGGATGTGGGACATCAATAAAAAAAGTGACCTGGTCAGATACACCTTCTGCAAACCTGCAGATGGCATCAGCTACACCGGACGTGTCCTGCATGGAAATACCGCCGTTGCTATCGCGATACGGAATGTTGAGATCAATCGGATTTGCCACTGCGACTGTTTCGGGGAGATTTTCACGTAACCATTTCAGGTTTTCCTGTGAAGGTAAGGGAAGGTCTATACCCAATGGTCCGCAACGGGTTGCTGCGAGGCCGTTAATACCGCCGGAATAGGAGACAATTGACAAACAGTTGCCTTTTGGCAAACCTGAAACTGTCAGGAGCTTCAGTGTTTCCACCAATGCTTTTGGAGAAGAAACCTCTTCAATTCCGAAACGGTTTTTGTATGCATCCCACAAGTCGCGTCCGACCACCATGGATGCTGTATGGCTTTGGGCAACGGCAGCCCCTGCGGCCTGATCTCCACCTTTTAGTGCAACAACGGGTACTCCCTGTTTCAAAGCCTTCAGGCAAGCCTGACCCAGCGGGTCACCTTCGTTCATACCTTCCAGATAGAGGCCGATTGCCTTTATTCGATTGTCCTCGAGAATGGCTTCAATCAAATCTGCTGTTGTCGTCACAGCCTGATTTCCGATTGAAATTCCATAGCCCAGCGGAAATGCGGTTTCGATTCCAGTCATGCCAATTAGCAGCGCACCTGACTGGGATATTATCGCGCAAGCCGGTCCATCCTGCCGTTCGCTGTGATTGTCATCGCCCCAGACGAATGCCCCGGAAAACTGGTTCATCAATCCCATGCAATTTGGGCCCAGAAGCGGCATGTCACCCGCTGCATCGATCAGGTGTTGTTGACGTTCCCGGCCTTCATCCGTGTTCAGTTCAGCAAAACCCGATGACATGACAACTGCACCGCCACAACCGGTTTTTGCAAGTTCAGCAAGCGCAGTGATGGCGCGTTCCGGAGAAAGTCCGATAACCGCTGCATCAGGAGTGATTGGCAGTTCGGAAACTGACTTTGTACATGCAATGCCCTCGATATCATCCCTGACTGGATTGAGCACAAGCATCTCCCCCCCATACCCGGCACGACGGGCAGCGCGGATTGGTCCGGCGATCTGTGACCCACCAACATAAACGATTGATTGAGGATTCAGTAGACGGGAGAGATCAGGCACCGAGAGGCCTCAGCAAAGCTCTGGAAATAATATGGCGCTGGATTTCAGAGGTGCCTTCCCAGATGCGTTCAATTCGTGAATCACGCCAAATGCGTTCGAGCGGAAGTTCATCCATGACTCCCATGCCACCGTGGATCTGGATTGCTTCATCGGCCACGAAGGCCAACATCTCGGTAGCCTTGAGTTTCGCCATAGCCATGTCAGTGTCGGTGCAGATACCCTGATCATACTTCCAGCCGCCTTGCCAGGTCAGCAACTCTGCAGCTTTCATCTCCATCGCCATGTCGGCAAGCTTGAAAGAAACACCCTGAAATTTTCCGATCTTCTGGCCGAATTGTTCCCTTTCAGCTGACCATTCCAAAGCATGCTGGAATGCGCGGTCAGCGCGGCCGAGGCAGGTGGCAGCAACTTGTAATCTGGTTGCTCCCAGCCAGTCATTGGCAACATCAAATCCTTTGTGCAATTCGCCGAGCATATTACGGGCGGGAACCCGGCAATCGTCGAATTCAAGGATTGAGTTTGTATAGCCGCGATGGGAAACATTGTTGTAGCCGTCCCGAACCGTGTATCCCGGGGTTCCCTTGTCGACGAAGAAGGAACTGATGAGTTTCTTTTTGCCGCGGGGCGTATCCTCCTCACCGGTGGCAACGTAGACGATAGTAAAGTCGGCAATATCCGCGTGGGAGATAAAATGCTTGGTTCCATTTAGGATCCAGTCATCGCCGTCCTTTTTAGCCGTTGCTTTCATGCCGCGAAGGTCAGAACCGGCCCCCGGTTCAGTCATGGCCATGCAGTCCCACTTTTCTCCGCGCACACAAGGTTCGAGATACTTTTCGCGCTGTTCCGGTGTACCAGCACACAATATATTTGAAGGGCGGGCAACCCCTGTCCAGTGAAGTGCGTAGTTGGCGCGGCCAAGTTCCTTCTCATACAAAAGCCAAGTCAGTGTATCGAGGCCTGTGCCGCCAAATTCCTCGGGAATATTGGCAGCGTACAGTCCGGCTTCAATTGCCTTTTTCTGAATATCCGCGATGACATCCATGTCGAGATGCCCGGTGCGTTCAACCTCAGCCTCGTGTGGGTAAAGTTCGTTTTCAACAAATGCACGCGTGGTGTCCAAAATCATTTGCTGCTCTTCTGTCAGGGCAAAATCCATGGCTCAGTCCCTCAGGCTTTCTGGTTTTGACAGTTTTGTTTGCGCCTCGTGCAGGGCGTTCATTTTTGCCGCCATCTCCGGTCCGGGTTCGCAGGAACGGCGGGTTTCAAGCGAGACGTGAATGAGGAGCTGGTTGCATGTGCAAAGCAGATCGCCAGGGGCGCCATCTTCATTGGCCCGATGCATTTCGTGATACATGCGCAACTTCTTGCCTTCCGCTTGCAAAACCTGCGTGACTACGGTGATCTTTTCGCCCGGATGGGTTTCGTTCCGGAACTGGATCAGGTTTTCGACCGTGAAGTAAGAAAGGCCGGAAGCAATATAATCCTGGTCCGCCCCGATCATGGCCATGACCACGTCACCGGCATCTGAAAAGACCTGACCGTATCGGCTTTCATTCATATGGCCGTTGTAATCACTCCAGTCGATGGGGACTACGCGGTTGAGCGTGTTTAGCGGTTTTGTAATATCTGAGGGCAACTCGGGTTTGGTACGGGCTTCGTGTTCAACCAGCATCGCCCCTGCACCCCAGTTACGGGCCTTGAGTCCGCGCAAAATGGTGACCAAATTATCGTCACGGATCTGTTCCAATTCGCGGATTGTGTGCATTCCAGACTGTTCATCAGACTGACTTGCGATTTTGTGCACCAGTTCGTCAGTGAGTTCCGGCACGTCCATGAGTTTTGTCCACGGCCAGGAAAGACAGGGGCCGAATTGAGCGATGAAATGTTTCATTCCTGCTTCCCCGCCTGCTACGCGGTAGGTTTCAAACAGACCCATTTGTGCCCAACGAAGACCAAAGCCAAAGCGGATTGCATCGTCGATTTCTTCCGTTGTTGCAACTCCATCCTTGATCATCCAGAGTGCTTCGCGCCAAACCGCTTCCAGGAAACGGTCAGCAATATGGGCATCGATTTCCTGACGTACGATTAGCGGCTTCATGCCGATGGGTTCGAGTGCTGCTTTTGCACGTGCGCACGCCCCTGCATTTCCGACCAGTTCAATCAGTGGTAGGAGATAGACCGGGTTAAACGGATGCGCGACAAAGATTTGGGTCGGGTTCGATGCCCCCTCCTGTAACTCTGAAGGTTTGAATCCGGAAGTAGAGGATCCGATCAGGGCGTCATTTCTGCAATTGCCCTGAATTTCAGCAAAAACCTTGTGTTTGATCTCCAGTCGTTCAGGTACACTTTCCTGAATCCAGTCTGCATCCGCCACTGCTTCCGCGATAGTTTCGACATGGGTCAGTTTGCCTTCGGTCGGTACGGAATTGTCCAACAGGGCAGGAAGGGAACGGCGCGCATTGTCGAGCACTTCGCCGATTTTGCGTTCGGCTTCCGGATCCGGGTCTAACAAATTGACGTCGATGCCGTTCAGAAGGAATCGGGCAGCCCAACCACCGCCGATTACGCCTCCTCCGATGATTGCTGCCTTTTTGATCATGTTGTCACCTGGTTAGAAAGAATGCTGCTATGGAAGGGATAAGGCAAAGCAGGCAGGCGACGCCTTGTGAAACGAACGGGTTGTGATGCCAGCCACGCCAATGCTTTTCAGCAAGACCTGCAAGAGCCGTTGTGATTATGAGGGGTGTCCATGTTGCAATGCCGAAGATTCCGACCTCGGTTGCATTTTCTTCTATTGCCGTGAAAAAGGAAATCCAGTGGAGCGCGACGATCAGGGTCGCCAAGCCCCAAAGCATCCACGCAAGTTTTCGGCGCACCGGCATGACAATAAGTGCAAGTGCCAATATGGGGCCGAAAAAATAAAGTGCGCGGAACAGGCCGATGATCATTTCGGAGACCTTTTCATCAATCCAAGTTTTTCACGAACCGCTCCCGGTCCCATCACGGTTGATCCCATGTTCTCGATGATGGTCACGGCACGTTCAACCAGTTGTGCGTTGGTGGCAAGCTCTCCCTTGCCGAGCCATAGGTTGTCTTCAAGACCCACCCGGACATTGCCGCCGGCATTTACTGCATTTGCAACATAGTTCATCTGGTGGCGGCCAAGGGAGAAGGCAGACCAGTTCCAGTCTTGTGGCACATTGTTGACCATTGCCATGAAAGTGTTCATGTCGTCTGGTGCACCCCACGGGACTCCCATGCAAAGCTGAACGAGGGCAGGGGATTTCAAAACGCCTTCCTCAACAAGCTGCTTGGCGAACCACAGATGCCCTGTATCAAACGCTTCGATTTCAGGACAAACACCCAGTTCGGTCATCATCCCGCCCATTGCACGCAACATGCCTGGTGTGTTGGTCATGACATAATCGGCCTCTGCAAAATTCATGGTACCGCAATCAAGTGTGCAGATTTCCGGTAGGCATTCAGCGACATGTGCCATGCGTTCTGCTGCACTGGCCATGTCGGTGCCATCTTCATTGACGGGCAGGGGAGCTTCGGTTGGTCCAAACACCATGTCCCCCCCCATGCCGGCTGTGAGGTTAAGAACCACATCCACCTCTGCATCACGAACACGGTCAGTCACTTCACGGAACATGCCAGTATCACGCGAAGGTACACCAGACTCCGGATCGCGCACATGGCAGTGGACAATCGCTGCACCTGCTTTTGCTGCGTCGAGTGCTGCATTGGCGATTTGTTCAGGTGAGCGCGGAACGTGCGGACTGCGGTCCTGGGTAGAACCCGAACCTGTCACGGCACAGGTGATGAATACGTCTTTGCTGGGCTGAAGCGGCATCGGGAAGTCCTCCAAAAACTGACGCACATCTTCCGTCAAAATCCAGAAAGTATTTGACAATTATCGAATTAAAATTGACATATTTCACATGGCTAACCTGACATCTGCTGAAAAAACCTGCCAAGTCACGATTCTGGTGCTCCCAGAGTCCTCAATGATGTGTGTGGCTTCAGTTCTTGAACCCCTGCGGGCGGCAAACCGTGTTGCGGGCCGGGAGCTATACGAATGGACGCTTGCCAGCCTTTCAGGTGATGTTGTCGAGATGACTTGTGGTGTACCGTTCGCAACCCGGCACAAATTCTGTGAACAGCAGAAAGGGGATCTGCTTATCATTATTGGCGGTTTCAATCAGGGAAAACACGTAACTACGGCTTCCCTTGGTACAATCAGAAAGGCCGCTTCCGGATTTACCGCTATTGCAGGTATCGAAGCCGGCAGTTGGGTGCTGGCACGTGCGGGGCTCTTGAACGGCCACACGGCGACTACGCACTGGGAGGATTTCGAGGCATTTATCGATGCTTTCCCGGATATTGATGTCAAGCTGGACCGTTACGTCGTGGATCGCAACCGGATGACCAGTGGTGGTGCGTCGCCTGCCTTTGACATGTTTCTCGACATGATCCGCCAGCGCAACGGACCTGCGGTCGCAATGGAGGTGGCAAGTGTCTTCATCTACGATGAGGCGCACTCACAGTTTGACGAACAACCGCTGGTTTCACTGGGCCGTGTTGCACGAAAGGAACGGCGATTAGAACAGGCAGTCAGATTGATGGAGAAGTTCATTGAACAACCGCTGCCGGTGGCTGCCATTGCCCGTCGGACAGGTGTTTCGTCGAATACGATGGAGGCGATTTTCAAGCGTCATGTGGGTATGACGCCGGGCCGGTTTTACCTTAACCTGCGGTTGAAAGCCGCTAACCGGCTGGTGCTGGATACGGATTTGAGCTTGCGTGAGATAGCAGTGCGCAGCGGGTTTAATTCACTTTCAGCCTTTTCAAGAGCGTATTCCAAAAGTTTTGGAAAACCGGCAAGGGCGGCGCGAGTGCGGGGGTGAGGTCTGAGAGGCCAAATGGCAGGTGTGCGGACAAAGTGACCAATACAGAATTTTGCATTCTAATCTCAAATGAGTTCGAAATGCCTTAAGGCAGCCATGGCAGAACCAGGAAGGGATGATTAATCCACAACAGCCAGCTGTTGTTTAAGAATTGGCCGGAAAAAATCAAAAACACGAACCCAAACCAAATGATCAACATAAAAATCAAATGAGGGGTTCGAAGAAACCAATTTGCTTTCCTCGTTCCCAGGGTTCTGGTGTTTGGCCTGTTGCCGCCGGAGCGGATTACAGCATCGGCGTATATTTGTGCCGACCACCTGCGCAAAATTACCAGGGCCACAAATACGTACCCGGCCTTCATGAGCGCAATAACAGATGCGATTTGGTCAACTTTTTGCGCTGGGAGTTCTGAAAACCCTGGGACGATTCCTTCGATGAAAACGGGTAGTCCACGTGCAGCAAAGACAGGAAGCGCAAAGAGTACGGTGGCAAGAGACAGGGCCACATAACGCCAACCCGCCAATCCCACGAACTGCCTTACCCGACGAAGTTCAAACAGCGCAAACCAACGGTTTTCTGTCGCCTGATGGGCCAATCCAATCGGTAGGTGAGCCAACACCCAAAGTCCAATTGCAACTCCTATGAACCCTACAACCGGTCCGACCCAGGCTTGTTCATATCCCTTGTTGAATGAGTTTTCCCAACCCGCCCACCAGGACAGCAACCAAAGACCTGTGAAGGGCAATGTTGCAAGCAACAAGCTTATTGTCCCGCCCATCCCAACCATAGCATTTTGCCAGATTCCGCCGAAACACCGGGAAACAAAGCCCGAGCTTTTTGGGCCCATTATCCACCCGATGGGGGTTTGTTCTTGGTGGTCATTATTGATCCGGCCAAACGATATTGATTGCATGTATCGCATCAACCATCCCAGCGCTATTACTGCGGTAAAAGGAGTGAGACAACATGCAGTTCCAAATATTAGATTTTTGATTGCCTTGAGTAAAAACATCTAAGTGTTCATTCTTGCGAATCCTGAATTTATCGCGCTCATGTGAATATCTCAGAAATTGCTGGTCCCTCAGCTTCGCGGGCATGAAAATCCATTATCGCGCCAACAGTTTTTGCAATCGAACTTTGGTCAAAGGGTTTGTCCAGTATCTTACCACTTTCAATTCCAGGACCCACAAATACGGCCCATGTCTCATGCGCTGATCGGGTATTGAAATGATGCTGGAACTCAATGTTGAGCAGCGGATTGGCATCCCGACCACAGTCTGGGGTTATTACAAATACAGTCCTTCCCCGGTAATAGGGATCGCTGTCAGTTGCCTTTACGATCTGGGAGATACCTTCATCAATAATAGCAATTGCACGCGAGTAGTGGGACGCGTTGCCCCAATGGACATAATCCGGATCTTGATAGTTGATCATTAGCAGCCGTGGTTTCAGTTCGGAAATTGCTCGCAAAGCAAGTGCGGTTAATAATCGATCTCCACGTGGATTCTTGAAACCACTGTCGCCATAATGGGTTCGCCAATTGCTCCAGAACTCTTCAAGTTTGGCGGATTGCCTTGGTGCAAAATCACGATTGTCAACAGCGAGCAGTTTTTCATATTGCGTCTTTGCTTCAAGAATTTCCGCATCACTTGCTGTACCCTCCTTAAGAATGTTTGCAAATTTAAAGAGTTTAAATCTGTGCAAACTAAGGAGTTCCGATCGGTGGGCTATTCCGTAGTGTGGGTGCACTCCATACGTAAAAAATTCTTCTTGCGGACGATCCTCGCCGTTCACTAGCAGCGCCTGATGATATGGTATGTCAAACTCACTTCTGAGGTATTCAAACAGGGTTGGTTGTGTCGGCTCAAGTCGGTCTGTGAGGAACTTGGACCCGGCATCCTGATAGGCAAGGTAGCGGCCAGTCAGAATGTTGAGCGTACCTTCCGCATGCGAGGTATCAACCCCGTTCAATTGTGAAATTGTAACATTGGGGACTAAAATTCCGCGGTTTGCCAGCACGTGCCTGAGGAACGGCGCATAGGTATTCTGGGGATCAATGGTTTCGGTCCGTCGAACCCCGCCGCCAAAGCGGATTAATATTACATTCGGTCCTTCGTATCGGCGTTTAGCGAATGCAGGAACCAAAGAAGAGGGAAATGTTCCTGCCATGGCACCAGATGCCAACAATTTGTTGAATGTCCTGCGATCCATTGCATCTGTCTTTTCAGTTAGACGATTCAGGCAATATTATACCCAATGCACCCATCTATCACAAATTCGAGGGCAGTTTGACGATGTCGCCTATTGGCATATCGGGGACTACCGCATGACCCATCTGAATGACGTACAAGGGATTGAAGCTGCCATTGAATAAACTTTGTCTACGTCCGCCTTCTGTCAGCATTCCGAATTCCCTTGTTGCGCTTCCCGTGAAACTTTAAACTTGGGCTTCCTTTCATATGGAGGTGCAGGTGATGGCCGTTTCAAGAAAAGAGCAAATCCGGGCGCTGTTGAGGAGTATCGAAACCGGTGACCCGGAACCGGTGGCGGTGGTGAATGAGGAAAAGTACATCCAGCACAATCCCCAGACGCACGAAGGCTGTGAAGGCCTGGCGTCTCTCTTCAAACGGCTGTCCAAAACTGAACCCAAGGTAAACATGGTTCGTGCATTTGAGGACGGCGACTATGTCTTTGCTCATATGGAATACGATTTCTCCAGCCGGAAGATTTGCTTTGAAGTTTTCCGATTTGAAGATGGGCAGGCTGTCGAGCACTGGGACAATATCCAGGAAAGACTGGGCCCAAATCCGTCGGGCCACAGCATGGTTGATGGTCCGGTTGAGGTTGAAGACGTGGAGCATACCGAAACAAATCGTGCGCTTGTACGATCTTTCGTGAATACAGTCCTTGTTGATGGTCACCTGGACCGGCTGCCTGAATTAATCGATGCGAACTCCTACATCGAGCACAACCCAAGGCTCGGAGATGATCTTTCCTGGTTGCGATCGGAACTTGAAATGAAAGAGGGATCGGGAAGGCGGATGGATTATCATTGTGTCCACCGAATTTTGGCAGAGGGGAATTTTGTCCTCAGCATCAGTGAGGGTGAATTAGATGGAGATCATTCAGCCTTTTATGACCTGTTTAGGGTTGCTGATGGCAAAGTGGTGGAGCATTGGGATACAACTGAGAAGATCGCTCCCAAAAGCGAATGGAAAAATGACAACGGGAAATTTTGAGCGTGCATTTCTGATCGATAGCTAGCGGCCAAACGCACCGGCCAAAATATCTTCAAGGGCTAACCGGTCCTTGTCACCAAAATCCGAAGGTTTGTCGGAATCAATATCCAGCACGGCGATGAGTTTACCATTTTGATGTACTGGAAGAACGATTTCAGACCGGGTTGAAGCCGCACAGGCGATGTGGCCGGGAAAGGCATCGACGTCTTCGACAATTTGCGCTTTTTCTTCCCTCGCGCAAGCACCGCATACACCCTTGTCGAACGGGATGACGAGACAGCCATGCCCGCCTTGGTAAGGTCCGATTTTCAAAAGGCCTGGCTCAACCACCCGGTAAAAACCGACCCAGTCAAAACCCTCCAGATTTTGGTGAAGCTCACAGGAAATTGTCGCCATTTTGGAGATGGCGTCCGTTTCCCCTTCGCACAGGGCGGCAATGGTTTTGGAAACGGTATCGTAATTGCGTTTTGTCATTCAGCTGCAATTGCATCGATGGCTGCGATATAACCCGGTGTCCCCATACCAACAAATACCTCTTTGGCAATATCGCTGATGTAGGAGTGGTGACGGAAAGGTTCACGTTCATGGATGTTTGAAATGTGAACCTCATAGACCTTTGCGTCCACGCCAAGAATTGCATCGCGAATTGCAATGGAGGTGTGTGTGTAGGCGCCTGGGTTTATCACAATGTGAGAATAAACATCTTTTGATTGTTGAATGGCATCCACAATCGCACCTTCGTGGTTGGACTGGAAGACGTTCAGTTCCATGCTTTTGGTGCTAGCGTGGTCCTTGCAAAGCTGTTCCACATCAGCAAGCGTTTGGGCACCATAGGTTTCCGGTTCCCGCGTGCCCAGCAGGTTAAGGTTTGGTCCATTGATCAGCAAAATCGATTTCGTCATGAGTGCCGATTAGCAGGAATCCTGCAATTTTCAAAGAAACTTATCCCCGCTTAGAAAACCTCGTCCAGAATTAGGTAGCAAAAGCCCGGAGACAGCCATGTTTGACGATAAATTGTTATCAGCCATTTCGCTGATTGCCAGCGATCATGATCTGGAGCCCTCCGCTCTTATGGCGGTGGTTGAAGTGGAAAGCGGCGGGCGGCTTGGGGCATTTGTCCGGGGGAGGTTTGAGCCTCTGATCCGGTTTGAAGGACATTACTTCTACCGGCTACTCCCCAATGCCAAGCGCAACAAGGCAATTGTCCGGGGACTGGCCTCACCGAAGGCAGGACGAGTTAGAAATCCGATGCGTCAGGCATCTCGTTGGAAACTTCTCAACCGTGCGCAAGCGATCGATCAGCCCGCTGCGCTGGCTTCGTGTTCCTGGGGAGTGGGGCAGGTGATGGGCGACCACTGGCGATGGTTGGGATATGCCAGCATTGATGCGCTGGTTAATGAAGCCCGACAGGACGCCAAAGGTCAGGTGCAATTGATGATGCGTTATATCCGCAATGCTGGGCTGGTTGAGAAATTGAAAATCCATGACTGGTCCGGATTTGCCCGCGCTTACAACGGTCCGGGTTATCGCAAGTACAAGTATGATACCCGGATGCACGACGCCTACAAACGCCACGTTCACCGGTTTGACCGGCCTGTGGCGGGATGTTTTTTACCAGCCCGCAACGGAATGCATCTGCTTCGATACGGAAGTAAGGGCGTTTGTGTACGGGAACTTAAGCAAAATTTGAAATCGCTCGGATTTTTTCTCGATGTAGATGGTGATTTTGGGCCAGCCACTGAGAAAATGCTAAGAGCATTTCAAAGTGAATACAGGCTTGTTGCAGATGGAATCTTTGGCCAGAAGACGCTGGAGAGGATGCAAAGGTTGCTGCCAGTGCAAATACTGACATAACAGAACCTTTCGTCTGACTTCAACATGATCTAAAAGCGCATCATGTTGAGATATTTGTTTCTTGTCTTTTTGCTCCTTTCCACGCCAGCATTGGCTGAAGAACGTTTGTTGGTATTTGCCGCAGCGAGCCAGCGAGAAGCGCTGGAGGAGATTGGGGAACTCTATGAAAAGCAATGCGAATGTGTGGTTAAATTCTCATTTGCGGCCACCTCCACGCTTGCACGGCAAATTGATGCGGGAGCCGAGGCTGATGTATTTGTATCGGCAAACGAAGCGTGGGCCGACTGGTTGCAAATTCGCGGCGGACTGGACGCCAGTACGCGGTCTATAATCGCCGGGAACCGTTTGGTGATTGCTTCCGCAACATTGACCCGAGACAGTTTCAACATCCTGTTTCGAGGCCGGTTTGCGATGGCAGACCCTATCTCAGTTCCCGCTGGCATATATGCCCATGAGGCCATGAAAACGATGGGAATTTGGCGGCAGGCCAGCCCAAATGCGGTTTTCAGCGAGAATGTTCGAGTTGCCCTTGCTTCCATAAAGCGTGGCGACCTGGTTTCCGGAATTGTCTATCAGTCTGATCTTCAACTTGTACCGGAGCTTCACGCTCATTTTGTTTTTCCGGAAGATACGCACAAGCCGATACACTATGTTGGAGCAGCTGTTGCGAATGCAAAAAGCGGAGCTGGTTTTGTTTTGTTTTTGCAGACAAAAGAGGTTCAGAATATTTTTAAGCGCTTTGGGTTCCTGCCAGCTTCGGCTACCAATTAGCCATGACGGATCTGCTTGCACAAGAGATTTGGCAAATTGTGACACTATCGATACGTGTTGCGATTGTGGCCATGATTTTTACCCTGCCGGTTGCAACTGCCATTGCGTATATTCTTGCCACGCGGCGATTTCGCGGTTGGCATTTGCTCAATGCACTTTGCCACCTGCCCCTGGTGATGCCGCCGGTGATTACCGGGTACCTGCTCTTGCTGGCACTTAGCCCAAATGGATTGGTGGGAAGTGTTCTGAAAGAGATCGGCATCAGTTTTGCCTTCAACTGGTGGGGGGCAGCGCTTGCGGCAGGCATTATGGCATTTCCGTTGGTTATGAGGCCGATTCGATTGGCTTTCGAAGTGCAACAACAAGAATTGTTGGATAGTGCGAAGACCCTGGGAGCAAACAGGTGGAATGCGTTCCTCTCAGTATCCTTGCCGCTTGCCTTGCCCGGTCTAATTGCCGGTGGTGTGCTTGGATTTGCCAAGGCATTAGGTGAATTTGGTGCAACAATCACGTTTGTTTCGAACATTCCGGGAGAGACACAAACGATGGCACTGGCGATCTATTCTTTTTTGCAATCACCCAGTGGTAATCTTGCCGCCATCATTCTTGTGGTTATCGGTGTTGTCATTTCGTTTGGTGCGATATTGATGTCCGAGGTCATCGCTGCACGATTGGTGAAAAAGTGATGATGTTTTGGACCCTTGGAAGTTTATAGCCCGAGGGAAATTGGATTGTACGTGTGTATAGGGCTGGAAGTTGAAGTGCCAAAAGAACCGTGAAATCACTTCAACTGCAAACAGTATTGAAAGCGCCTACCTTGAGAAGTTTTTATACCTTACCTTCGAGGCCGTCAGCAGCTGCATCACTGGCATTTGGAATTCGCATTTCGAATGTCTCGCACACACAAGTATAGTCGTAGTAGCCCATCCTCGCGATGGGCTGGATTTTCGCAATGTCGAGCTTCCCATCTGCAGATAATACGTGATCTGCCACATGTATTCGTTCAACCCTTCCATACACCACATCGACTCCTCCCACCGGGCTGTTTCCGGCCAAACGATGGGTCGCGAGATAACTGCACTCAAAATGACAGGGACTTTCGGCAACACGCGCACCGGGAGCCTCGGTGCACTTGGCCTTGGTCACTTGTGCCCGTACAAATTCATCCTGATCCGGTTCAAGGGCCATTGCGGACAAGTTCACGGCTTCGCGTAGTTCCCAAGTTGCCATGTTCCAGACAAACCAGCCGGTTTCTTCGGCATTCAGCACGGTGTCCTTGCGGCGGCCATCGGGATACTGGTTCGCCGCAAACATCACCATCGGGGGGTCGAAGGTGAGATTTTGCCATTGGCTGTAAGGCGCCAGATTGTGAATCCCGTTACGGCTGATAGTGGATAACCAACCAATCGGGCGGGGTACTGTGCAAGATTTGAACGGCGAATAGGGTAGCGGACATTTCTCTCTGCCCGGTGAATATTCCATCAGCAATCTACCTTTCTTGGATTTTGCTCATTTCCCGCATAACTGATGTTCATTTTTCAAGAAAGCCGCTTCAAAAGCGGTTCCAATTTTTTTTCATAGTTTTTCCAGGCTTCCGAACTTCCCTTGTATACGCCCTGCCGTACCTGTTTGAAGGAAAGCGTTTTGACATTGCCCTGGTTTCCGGTGATGTCCAGACAATGATTTTCCCATGGCAATTCCAGATATTGCAACAAATCGCGGGTTACTTTTTCCTGGTTTTCAACAAGTTGCTCGTAATCAAGGTTAAAAATTTCTCCGGGAAATTGTTCATGCCAGAAGTCCATCAGATCCCTGTAGAGATGCTGGTATTTCGCGATGTTCTCCAAGTCGTACGCAAACCCGTTACCCTCGGTCGAAAACCGTGAACGGAAGAGTGACCATCCGATTGCAGTCGCATTCCTGGTGACATGTATAATCCTGGCATTCGGAAGCGCTTGCCTTATTACGCCAATCCACCGGAAGTTCAGTGGCATTTTGTCGGTAACGTATTTACTATCGCCGGCAAGACGTTCAATTCGATCCATGTAGTACCTTGTGATGCCGGCAATACGATCCTGATCAAAAGGGTTTGACAGCAATCCGGATTCCTTGACCGCTTCATCCAGATAGTTCAACTCCCCCGCTGCATGGACCGAAGAATGTTGATCGAGGATTCGTTCAACCAGAGTGGTACCGGACCGTGGCAGGCCGGTGATGAACATAGGTATAACATTTCCCGTCTGCGCAAATTGTTCTCCACCATCCGTTACTTCTCTGGATGTAGCAGTTTTCGACTTGATTACATTGAAGAGGTCTTCATCCTGCCGAATATCATATTGCAACTGCTTTTTGCGAATTGCATTGCCTTTCTCAAGATGAATGAATGCCGTGTTGTAGTCTGCGATATCGTCATGGGCTTTGCCCATCGCAAAGTGCACGAGATCGATATTTGGCGATTCGTCTTTCATAGAGGCAAGTGTTTCACACATTTGAGCAAGATGCGGGTGATCTGGTGTATAGGTGTATAAAAGGCTTAGATTGAAATGAACCTGAGCGTAGTTGGGATCTACATCCAAAGCGCGATTGAATGTTGATTTTGCTTCTTCAAAATGTCCCCATTCCTGGTGTAAAAGACCCAGGTTGTTGTAGATTTCCACTTTTTCCGGGCGAATACTAATTGCCTTTTCGAAGCTTTTGGCTGCACGCTCGTATGAGCCACGTTCTGCAAGTGCATTCGCCAGATTGTTGTGGCCTTCAAAAAGCTCCGGATCAAGCTCAAGGGCCTTTTCGAGGTGGATTAACGCCTTATCCGGATCTGAATTTTCCAGTAAAGCCGTACCCAGGTTAACGTGGGCATTCGGGTTTTCAGGATTGATCTCTACCGCATTCATGAATGAACGGATTGCTATATCAGTTTGTCCCAATGACGCTGCTGATGCCCCCTGGATACCATGAATGATCTCTTCTTTTGGATACCGACTGATGAGAGCGTCAGCAAATGCCATTGCCTCTTTGAATTTAGCGGCTTGAAACAGAGACAATAGTTTTCTTATCTGGATGCTCTTGCTTTGAACCACTTCGGAAACAGGTGGGGAAGAGACTCCTTGATCCAGCTCCCTCAGTAATTCTGATGCCCTTCGGTTGTGAGGATATTCTTGCAAAATTTCAGTTACGATTAGGTTTGCTGTATCCAAGTCACTATTCTTGATAGCCTTCCGTGCTCGTCTAAGCCTCTCGTTCACTGTCAGTTTTGAATGCATCCGTTTTTCCCCGGCCTGGTACTAGCGTTCGAGAAACGTTTTGATACGCTCAATGGCCCGCTCAATATTTTCGTCAGAATTGGCGTAGGAAAGCCGGATGTAACCTTCCGCCAATACTCCGAAATCAGGGCCTCCAATGGTAGCAACACCAACTTCCTCGAGCAGTGCAGAGGCAAGCTCTTTTGCTTTCCAGCCGGTTCCGGAAATATTTGGGAACGCATAAAATGCCCCTTTTGGAACAGCGCAGGTTACATTTGGAATTGCATTCATCTTTTCAATGACCAGTTTCCGGCGTTTATCAAACGAAGCCATCATGTTTTCGACATCGTCCTGCGGACCGTCTATCGCTGCAATACCTGCCTCCTGACTGGGTGCATTGACGCATGACCAGGCGTTGACGGCCAGTTTGCGTACATTGTCATAAAGTTCATCCGGCCAGACTGACCAACCCATGCGCCATCCTGTCATTGCCCATGTTTTTGACCAGCCGTTGAGGACGATCAGACGTTCCCTGATTTCAGGATAATTCAACAGCGATTGATGAACTTCACCGTCATAGGTCATCACATCGTATATTTCGTCTGACATGATCGCCACATCGGGCCAGTTTTCCAGTCCCTCGACAAGTTTGTCGATCTCGCTTTTGGGCGTAACACCTCCGCACGGATTGGCGGGAGAATTGATGATCAGCAAACGGGTATTCTTGTTGATGAGAGAGAGTGTTTCTTCGGCGCTGAAGGCAAAACCGTTTTCTTCGCGGATGGGAACCGGAATCGGTTTGGCGCCGGTAAACTCAATCATGGAACGGTAAATCGGAAAACCTGGGTCGGGATACAGTATTTCTGCACCGGATTCCCCGAACATCAGGATTGCAGCGAACATTGTTACCTTGCCACCCGGCATGATCATGATGTTTTCTGGGGAAACATCTTCTCCGGTCATAGTGTTGATCCGACGGGAAACTGCTTCTCTGCAGGCCATTGTTCCGGTTGCAGGCGTGTAACCGTGATACCCGTCCCTGAGCGCTTTGATCGCTGCCTCCACAATGTGTCCTGGTGTTGAGAAATCCGGCTGTCCTATCCCAAGATTAATGACATCCATACCTTCACTTGCGAGCTGTGTCGCACGAGCCAAAACCGCGAATGCATTTTCCTCACCAATCCGATTGAAACCGGATACTGTATTCAACATTGTCTTGCCTCGCCAAACCCTTATGTGTCAGGCTAAAGAACATGATTTGTGGAGTTTGAAAAGGGATGCGGGATCTTTCGGACTGGAAAGGCTGTGAGCCGCCTCACCGCAAGGAGTTTGAGGGGCGGTATGTGCGCCTCGAGCCGCTTGATGCGGCAAAACATGGCGATGAACTCTATGAAGCGGCTATTGCTGGTGATTCTGAAGGCCGCTTCCGTTGGTTACCCGAAAACACTCCTGCAAGCAGGGAGGCATTTGAACCTTGGCTTTTGAAAGCAGAGGCAAGCCCTGACCCCGTTTATTATGCAGTTATTGACCTTGCCACAGGCAAAGTCGCCGGGCGCCAAACCATGATGCGGATGGACCCGAAAAACGGCGTTTCAGAAATCGGACATATCCATTGGGGACCTTTAATACAAAAGACACCTGCGACGACGGAAGCGTTTTATCTGTTTGCTTCGCACCTGTTTGATGATCTTGGCTACCGCCGGTTTGAATGGAAATGCAACAACCGGAATGAACCCTCCAAGGATGCCGCCCTGCGTTACGGAATGACGGCTGAAGGTGTTCATCGCCAATTGAGTGTAGTGAAAGGCGAAAACCGGGATACTGCCTGGTTCTCGCTCCTCGATTATGAATGGCTGAAAGCCGGTGAGGCGATGCGCCTGTGGCTTGATCCTTCGAACTTTGATGAGAATGGCAAACAAATCCGGCGGCTTGAGGAAATCCGGAGATCGTTGTGACCCCTGACAGAGATTACACAGCCATGTCTGAAGCGCAGATAGCGTCGGCAAATACATCCAACTGGATTGCAGTGCTTCCATTGGGCGCGCAAGAACAACACGGACCGCACCTTCCGCTGGAAACCGATACGATTATTGCTTCCGGTATTGCTTGCCGGTTAGCCGGCGCGCTGTCTGAAGATCTGGCGGTGACATTTCTTCCCGCTGAGCCAATTGGATATTCCGTAGAGCATATGGACTATGAGGGAAGTCAGACGCTGAAATATGATGAGGCGATTAATCGGTGGATCGGAATTGGACAATCCCTGGCGGAACAGGGAATTAAAAAGTTGCTGTTGCTCAACGCGCATGGTGGAAATTCACCCCTGATGATCATTGTGGCGACAGAACTTCGTGTGCGTTTTGACATGCTTTGTGTTGCGACGAGTTGGACCCGCTTTATTGAGGCAGGGAAAACAATCTCAGCAGATGAGAAGTCATTTGGTATTCATGGTGGTGATCTCGAGACCTCAGTTATGCTGGCGCTGGCGCCGGACACTGTGGACATCGAAAAAGCGGAGAATTTCCCGTCCTTCCAGAAAGATTTGTCATCCAGGGCAAAACAATTAAAGGCTTACGGGCCTCACGCATTCGGCTGGAAGATGCAGGATCTCAATTTAGCAGGTGTTGTGGGAAATGCCACTATTGCCACTGCTGAGAAGGGTGAGGCTGCGATTTCAGAATCCCTTGAAGGACTGGTGCAACTGATCATTGATATGGATGCATTCGACCTTAACCATTTCAAGGGGTGAAATTGGTGTTGGCGTTTTCTATATTGTCTGGAAACTGATTCAGGGAGCAGGATTTTGGACACTCTCACAAGAATGCAAGCATTTGTTGACGTGGTCGAACAGCAGGGTTTTTCTGCTGCGGCCCGAAAAGTTGGCCGTTCCAAGGCTCTAATGTCCAAATATGTGCGGGAATTGGAAGATGAGTTGGGAATTCTGCTTCTGAACAGAACCACGCGGCAATTCTCGCTGACAGAGGCCGGAAACGTATTCCACAGATCTGCCACGGAAATTTTACAGAAAGTAGGCGATCTGCATGATACGGTTAGAGAAGCGGGTGCCGGTCATAAAGGACGGTTGCGTGTATCCGCGCCGCGTTCGTTGACGGATCTGGAAATTGGATTGCCAATTGTGGAGTTTGCGGCTGCGTATCCCCAAATTACGCTTGATATCGACTTGGATGATGCGATGGTGGATATGGTCGAGGATGGGTTCGATGTAGCAATCCGGGTATCGAGGCTGGCTGATTCTTCGCTCATTGCAAAAAAACTAGCAGATTTCAGAATGGTTCTGTGTGCATCACCCGAGTTTATCAATCAACATGGCCAGCCTTTGTCGCCCAATGATCTTGGTGATGTTCCCTGTATAGTCGATACAAATATGATGCGCCGTGCAAACTGGTGTTTTCTGGATGACGAAAGACAAGAATTCAATGTGCCAGTAAGGGGTGCAATTGAGGTAAATTCTCCGGAAGTTGCGCGACGGGCGGCCCTTGCCGGACTTGGCATCACGATGGCTCCGGAGTTTTCTGTAGAAAAGGAACTTGAAAGTGGTGAACTGATCAGTTTACTGGAGGAGCGGATTCCTACTGGCGGTGGAATTTATGCAGTTTATCCGCATCGCAGGCATGTTCCTGGTAAAGTTCGGGTATTCGTTGATTTCCTGAGTCAGTGGTTCAAGGAAAAAAGTAAATGTGGCAGACAGCAACCATGAATTTGCTGGCTGCCGTAAAACCGCCATGCCGGTGTTGTTGTATGATCCAGATTAGTTGATTGGGGCTGATAAAATGAAACAATCCATGCGCCATTTGATTTCGGGGACAACAATTGTTGTGTCATGCTTGTTCATGCCTGGTGTAGCTACAGCCCACCCCCATGTCTTCGTTGAGGCCAATATAGAAGTAGTCCGCGATGACAAAGGCTTATTCACAGAACTTCGCCAAGTATGGCGGTTTGATGAATTGTTCAGTACAACAGTTACCTTGGATTATGACGAAAATGTTGACGGTGTTCTTGATGAAAAAGAACTCAAAGAAGTTACCAAGATCATAAAGGAATCCATCGCCGAATATGATTTTTACACAGCGATCCGTACGGGTGACAAGGCCGTTGAATTCTTCGAGCCGGATGAAATCAATGCCTATTTTGAAGATGGCAAGATGATCATGTTTCTGGCGGTTGAGCCATCTAAGCCCATTGATCTTTCCACGGCACCGCTACGGATATCTGCAAGTGACACAAGTTATTATGTGGCCTTCCGATTCGACACAGATAACGTATCAATCTCGGGGAATGACGATGGTTGCAGTGCTGATGTGAAACATCCGGATTTTGACAAACTCTATGCAGACAATGCCGAGACTCTTTCTGAAAGTTTCTTCAATGATCAAAAAGATTCGGGATTTGGTGATGAATTCTATTCCTGGGCGACCATAACCTGTCAATGAACCGGCTTTTTCTCTTCTTTACCGCCATTGTGTCAGTCGGGTTATTGCTTGGCCATGATAATGCATGGGCACAGAGTTCCCTAGGGATTGGCAGGGCTGAACAATCCATTCCCACCGGCGGTTACTTCGAGGGGTTTTTCAACTGGGTGCGCTCACAACAGGCGGAATTTCACCGAAGCATCAAGACAATCCTCATCGAGATGCGCCGGGAAGGAACCCATTTCTGGTCTCTTGTAACCATCAGTTTTTTGTACGGAGTGTTTCATGCAGTGGGCCCGGGTCATGGCAAGATTGTTGTCTCCTCATACATGCTGGCGAATGAGGTGGAAGCAAAAAGAGGCGTAGTATTGTCGCTTGCAGCTTCCCTCATGCAGGGTGTGACAGCCATTCTTGCAATCAGCTTTTTCATGGTTGCTTTGCGTGGAACGGGTATCAAAACAAGTGAACTTACATTCGGTCTTGAAGCGGTGAGCTACATCGGCGTGATGGGGTTGGGGATCTGGCTATTGTGGCGCAAAGCACTTGGCAAAGGTCATCATCATGATCATTCTCATGAAGATGATGGCACATGCGATCATTGCGGGCACGCCCATGCGCCCGATCCGAAATCTCTTAGTGGCAAATTTGGTTTGCGTGAGGCTTGGTCAGCCATTTTGGCAGTGGGTCTTCGGCCCTGTACGGGAGCGTTGATTGTCTTGGTGTTCTGCTTTGCCAACGGTCTTTATCTAGCCGGGATTCTTTCGACATTTGCCATGTCAATCGGAACAGGTATCGCGGTGTCCACAATGGCGATCCTTGCGGTCGTCGCTAAAAATGCGGCGCTACGCATAGCTAACATGCAGGACAGTGTGGCAACCGTTCACAAGCTCATAGAGGTTGCCGGTGCCGCGTTGATATTTCTGATTGGACTGGTCCTGTTTGTGGCGCTTGTCACCGGTTGAGCAGGGCTGTCAGAATCATCCGGAAAAAGATCCCGGATAAACGTGATGGAAGCGGCAACATGTCTGTTGTAGAAATTTGGAATCGCTCTAAATTGGCTATCAGTCGTCTGCGAATTTTGGTAACCCCATGCTTATGAAAAATGAACCCAGACCGGATGCCGGTCCCCTTCCTGCTGGTCATCCACAAGTCAAAACGGGAAATGTCGGTGTTCTACTGGTTAATCTTGGAACACCCGACGGGTATGACAAAAAGAGCATGTACCGCTACCTGCGGGAATTTCTGACAGATTCCCGCGTGATCGAGTGGCCGAAACTACTTTGGTATCCAATTCTCTTCGGGATCGTCTTAAACCGTCGACCTGCTAAAATTGGAGAGGCTTACAAGAGTATCTGGAATACGGAACTTGATGAATCTCCCCTGCGTACTTTTACCCGCGCACAAGCTGAAAAGCTGGGGCAGTCGCTGGCTGGCCACAGCCATGTAGTTGTCGACTGGGCAATGCGATACGGAAACCCTTCTATTGCATCCAAGCTCGAGGCTTTAAGGGAGCAGGGTTGTGACCGGCTGGTGATTTTTCCGCTCTATCCACAATATAGTGCCGCGACGACTGCTACTGTAAATGACAAGGTTTTTGAACAGCTGATGGGTATGCGTTGGATGCCTGCGGTGCGAACAGTGCCACCCTATCATGATGATCCGGCGTATATTGATGCGCTTGCGAATTCCATTAACGCAGCGTTAGATAACATGCCAAAAAAACCGGAGAAAATTATCGCTTCCTATCATGGAATTCCACAAAGTTATTTTCAAAAGGGCGACCCGTACCATTGCCATTGCATGAAAACGACTCGCCTTTTGCGTGAGAAGCTGGGGATGGGTGAAGATTTTCTGATAACTACATTTCAATCGCGGTTCGGGCCCGAGGAGTGGCTTCAGCCATATACGGACAAAACCATTGAGGCACTGGCAGAAAGCGGCACGAAAGACATTGCTGTTTTCAACCCCGGGTTTGCATCAGATTGTCTGGAAACACTGGAAGAAATTGCCGTTGAAGGCGAAGAAATATTCCAAGAGCATGGTGGGGAAAATTTCAATCATATTGCCTGTCTCAATGACAGTCCGGAAGGCATGAAAGTGATTGAATCCATTGTTCGCCGTGAACTGGGCGGATGGATTTAAGGCTGTGGCTGGCGGAAACGGGGATAATAGGCTTTACCGCCCCAACGTCGGCATATGTCTCATCAATCCATTTGGGAAAATCTGGATGGGCAAGAGTGAATCCGCCGGGCCGGAAATTGTTACCCCGGGCCGCGAATGGCAGATGCCGCAGGGAGGTATTGAAGAAACCGAAGACATCGTTGAAGCTGCCAGACGTGAACTGTGGGAGGAGACCGGAATCCGGTCGGCGGAGCTACTCGACGTGACGAAAGAATGGTGGCCCTATGATTTTCCGCCCAATTATCAGCCTGTCGGGCACAAACTGGACCCTTTTTGCGGTCAAAAGCAAAAATGGGTGGCCTTTAATTTTATAGGTAAAGATGCAGACTTTGACATAACAGCTGAACATACGGGCGAACCGCAGGAATTTTTAGAGTGGCGCTGGATGAAAATTGAAGAGGCCCGATCGGTAACGGTGGAATTCAAGCTTGAGCAGTATGAGCGGGTTTTTAAAGTATTTCGGAGATATCTTACCTGAATTCCACTTTGGAAAACGGTTTCGGCATGTCAATTGAGTAAAAAATTGCTTGGATCAAACGATAAATTGCGTCGTTAAGAATTTGGTAAGCATGAAATATGAATTTCTTCGCATAATAGTGTATTTACCACACAGTCCCGCTTTTATTTGTAAATCCGCAATAGGATTCCCATATATAAATCACACAGTTATTACCAACGACAGTGTTTGGGTCATAGGAGGGCTGAATGTTATTTGGATTTGATTACGCGCTCGCGGTTTTCGCGTTTCTTGTCATTCTCATCATTTTTGCGGGGATAAAGACCGTTCCACAAGGGTACAATTATACCGTTGAACGGTTTGGAAAATTTACGCGAGCCTTGAAGCCAGGTCTTAACCTGATCGTGCCTTTTGTCGACCGTGTCGGGGCAAAAATGAACATGATGGAACAGGTTCTTGATGTTCCTACCCAGCAGGTTATTACCAAGGATAACGCCACGATCAGTGCAGATGGCGTAGCCTTCTTTCAAATTCTTGACGCGCCTCGTGCAGCGTACGAAGTTCGGGATCTTGAACGGGCATTGCTGAATTTGACCATGACCAACATTCGTACTGTCATGGGATCCATGGACCTTGATGAGTTGTTAGCCAAGCGAGATGAAATCAATAATCGCCTGTTGCGGGTGGTTGATGAAGCTGCCGGACCCTGGGGTATCAAGATTACCCGTGTCGAGATCAAGGATATCAATCCGCCCAAGGATCTTATCGACGCCATGGATCGCCAGATGAAGGCCGAGCGTGAAAAACGCGCAAACGTGTTGGAAGCCCAGGGTTTCCGCGAAGCGGAAATTCTAAAAGCCGAAGGTGAAAAGCAGTCTCAGATCCTGCAAGCTGAAGGTGAACGGGAGGCGGCTTTCCGTGAAGCCGAAGCGCGCGAACGCCTGGCAAAAGCAGAAGCGGAAGCGACGCGTATGGTGTCTGACGCAATTGCTAACGGAAATACACAAGCCATCAATTACTTCATTGCTCAAAAATACACTGAAGCACTGGGACAGATAGCATCTGCGAACAACCAGAAAGTTATCATGCTCCCACTGGAAGCAACATCGCTTATCGGATCGCTGGGTGGCATCGGTGCAATAGCAAAAGATGTATTTGGAGATGGAGGTAATGGAGGCAAACCGGCAACCCCTCAGTTCCGCAGAACTCCAACCGTTCCGCCAACAAGCAAAGAGTAACGGATTGACGACAGGAGGTTATCTGAATGTTTTTTGAATTCGTAAATACACTTGGGCCATGGGCGTGGGTCATATTCGGACTGGTGCTCCTTGGCGTTGAAATCCTGATGCCGAGTACCTTTCTGCTTTGGCCAGGCTTGTCCGCGTTGATTGTCGGAGCGTTCACTTTGCTTTTCGGCGCGGAAAATCCAATCTGGCCCTGGCAGGCCCAATTGCTGGTATTCCTTATCCTGTCGTTGGTTATTGCCTATTTCGGACGGCAATATGTATCCACCAAGAGCATGGAAGAGAGTGAACAGCCTAATCTCAACCAGCGTGGCGTCCAGCTTGTGGGCCAACGTGCGGTTTTGACAGAATCAATCAAAAACGGACAGGGCAGGGCCAGAGTTGGTGACACAACCTGGATTGTGCGCGGATCAGATATGAAGGCCGGACAAACAGTTGAGGTTGTCGGTGCTGATGGCAATGCCCTTGTAGTTGAAAAGGCCAGCGCCTGAAATCAGGCTACACCAATTCGCAACAGATCATGAAGATGGACCACGCCAACCGGTTTTTCATCGTCAATGACAAATAACGCTGTGATAGATTTTTCGTTGAGTATTGCCACAGCAGTTGTGGCTAGTGTATCAGCACTGACGGTCTTGGGATTTACGGTCATCACTTGAGCGGTCGTCATTTCAAGCATGTTGCGATTGATATTCCTGCGTAAATCACCATCTGTGATGATCCCGGCCAGCTTGCCGTCAGGTTTTAAGACACCGACGCAGCCCAGTTTTTTTCCCGTCATTTCAATAACTGCAGATTCCACGGGTACATCAATGCTTACCAGGGGCATTGCCTTGCCGGTATGCATGATTTCACTGACCCGGGTCAGACCCGCTCCCAGAGATCCACCCGGGTGATATACCCCGAAATCATCCGCTGAAAAGCCTCGTGCTTCCAAAAGTGCAACTGCGAGGGAATCTCCCATTGCCATTTGCATGATGGTCGAAGTTGTTGGAGCCAGTCCATTCGGACAGGCTTCTTCAACTTTTGGCAATTCAAGACAGACTGTTGATACTTTACCGAGCGTGGAGTCACTGTTTTTGGTTATGGAAACAATGGGAATGGAGAATCGGCTGGCGTAATCAATTATCCCCTTTAATTCAGCTGTTTCACCAGACCAGGAAAGAGCAATGATGATATCATCACGTGCAATCATTCCCAAATCCCCGTGGTTCGCTTCGGCTCCATGAACGAAAAATGCGGGCGTGCCCGTTGAAGCAAGTGTCGCAGCAATCTTGCTGCCAATATGTCCGCTTTTCCCTACACCGGCGACAATAACCCTGCCTTTAAGATCCAGCAAAAGTTGGCACGCCTGTGCAAATTCATCTCCAAGCGAGCCGTCAAGGGCTTCCGCAAGCGATTTTAGGCCGTCATGTTCGGTCATGATGGTTCGCAGTGCAGTTTTTCCGAAAGTCGAATTACTCATTATTTTTCAGTCTATAACGTCTGGATCACTGGTGGTTTGAAACGATTCCTTAACCACAAGTCTTTACGATTTGGCAAGGTATTCCCAAGCGCGACAAACCTAGATGACAAACGGCAAAAAGTCCAAGATTACAGCAGCCTGGGCTGCATTTCTTGTGGGCAGCCTGACAGGCATTGTTGGCACATCATTTGCGGTTGCACAAACGGCAGAACCTGGCTCAGCAATTCCGGCCCTCGAAATTCGCGGAAGTATCGCGGAAACTGAAGACAAAGCTGACCAAGGCCAGTCCGGGGGAGGGCCCTTAATTCTGGAGACTGAAAACCTCCAGAATACACGCGGCAACGAAAGTTTTTCTACCTCAGAAAATCTTGAAAACGGAGAAGTTGACCTTGGTACAGCCGAGGGACGCCGTCAGCAATTTTCGACAAATAGGGGACAAGCCGAAATCCAACGAGCCTCTGCTGTTCGGCAGAGACGCGCACAGGCCATTGGGCCAGTGGGGACCGATCCGGGTGATCCGGACGCTTCTACCAGAGCGAATGTCGCGGCTCAGCCAATACAGTCAGGTACACAACCTGAATCTGAAGATGATCCTTTTGCGGCAACTGGTATCAGATTGGGAAGCTTTGACATTCAATTAAGTCTGGAACAATCTGTCGGTTATTCAAGCAATGTTTCCAGCGATTCTGATGCTGATGCAGGCGGTTTTTCCCAGACAGACATGGAAGTCAGTATTACATCGGATTGGTCGCGTCATGAATGGCAAACCAATTTGGCGGGAAGTTACCGACTTCCGCTCGACAGCGAAGAAGTTGATGAACCCTTATTTTTTGCCGATACCCAATTGCGGCTCGACCTTGTTGATGGATACACCTTAACGGGCAGTGGCTTTTACACGGTGCAGACGCAGGAATTTACGGATACAACCTTGGCATCAGGTGCTGTAGATACGCCGCTGGAACAGAACTATGGCGGCAGCTTGGAACTTGAAAGGAGCGCTCGGAAACTGGTTTTTGCCTTGCGTGGCTCAGTTGAAAGGGAAGTGTTCGAAGATGCTGATCTGGGTGGCGGTGTCACCCAGATACAAGAAGATCAGGACAATAATTTGTACAGCTTTGCCCTGCGCGCGGGATATGAGGTTTCACCAGCCATCGTCCCATTTGTGGAAGGGATTTATTCTATCCGGAATTTTGATCTTGAACTGGACCGGAACGGTAACAGGCGCGATGGCGATATTTATGAACTTCGGGCCGGCGTCGCGGTTGATCTTGACGAAAAGTTACAAGGCGAAGTTTCGTTTGGATATCTCACCGAACAGTTTGACGATCCCCTGATTGATGATCTTACCGGGTTCACAGTAAACGGCGAATTTGTCTGGTCACCGGAACGCGATACAGAGGTGACTTTGACATTTGGAACCGAAACCAACAATTCAATCGCGCTCAATGACAATGGATCACTTACCTATAACGCACGCATTGGTTTCGAACGGCAGGTCTCGGACCGCTTTTCGGTGGACGGTTTCGCCGGGGTAGAAATTGAGACCAATGATGACAGGAACACAACGATTGAAGTCGGTATAGGAACCCAATACTGGGTAAACAGGTTCATGGCGCTAACCGGAGATATTGAGTATGAGAATTTCTCATCGGACGCAGCTGATTCCGGATTTGACGAAGTATCCGGCAGGCTGGGGATCAGGTTGCAGCGTTAGGGATATCAGATCACGTTACGGATATCACTCCTGACTTCTTCCGCAATTTCCGGATCACCTAGTGCAAACGCGATGTTGGCCCGGATAAAACCTGCTTTTGAGCCGCAATCGTATGTTTCCCCGGTAAACACGTGACCAAAGAATTCCTGTTCATTTGACAGTTTGAGCATGGCATCTGTCAACTGGATTTCATTTCCGGCCCCCGGTTGCTGATCCTCCAGAATGCGAAATATTTCCGGCTGCAATATGTACCTCCCGTTAATGAAAAGGTTTGAGGGTGCAGTGCCTGGTGCAGGTTTTTCCACCATGCCGGCAATCTTAAATCCCGGACCATCATAATCCGCTTTTTCAACTACCCCGTACTTGTGTGTCTCTTCCCAAGCGACTTCCTCTGTGGAAATGATGTTACCGCCGGTTTGATTGTACAATTCGACCATGCCCGAGAGACAGCCTGGATCATGTTTCATGACCATATCAGGCAAGAGGAGGGCAAAAGGCTCGTTGCCGATAATCCTGCGTGCACACCATACTGCATGACCAAGTCCCAGAGGCGCCTGCTGACGGGTGAAACTGGTGGCACCGGCGGTGGGTTGATGTCGGGACAACACCTCCAATGCGTCGTTTTTCCCACGTTTCTCCAGGGTATCCTGCAATTCATAAGCGAGATCAAAATGATCTTCTATAACGCCTTTGTTTCGGCCAGTGACAAAGACAAAGTGCTCAATTCCTGCCGCTTTTGCTTCGTCCACCGCGTACTGGATTACCGGCTTGTCGAGTATGGTGAGCATTTCCTTGGGAACTGCCTTGGTTGCTGGCAGAAAGCGGGTTCCAAGTCCCGCAACAGGAAAAACCGCGATCCGAACGGGTTTGTGAGAACTCATGCTACCTCCAGCAGTCATAGGGCGAATCCAGATAGTTATCCTTAACAAATCCTTGGGCAAATCACTACAATTGCACCACCGACGTTATCAGGATTCTAGTCATTTCGGTTTAATTTTGTCCCTACTGGGGATTTGAGAGGCAACAATGACTGTACTTGTCACAGGTGGCGCGGGGTATATCGGTTCTCACATGGTCTGGGAGCTTATTGATCATGGAATTGATCTGGTAGTCGTAGACAATCTGGTAACCGGTTTCAGAGCAGCAGTTCCAGAAGATGTTCCATTTATTGAAGGGAATGTTGGCGACCAATCATTCATGCAGGCCGTCCTTGCGGAACATAAGGTAGACACGATCATCCATTTTGCCGGATCAGTCGTCGTCCCGGAATCAGTCGCAGATCCTCTCAGGTATTATGAAAACAATACAGGCAACTCACGCAATCTTCTTGCCGCTGCAATCGCCGCTGATGTGAAGCGATTCATTTTTTCCTCCACCGCAGCGGTGTATGGTAATCCGATGACGGAAGGCCCGATCAGCGAAAATGCCATTCTAAATCCGATGTCGCCCTATGGCACTTCCAAGTTGATGACTGAGTTGATGATCAGAGATGCAGCGGCGGCGCACGATATGTCCTATGTCATTCTGCGTTATTTCAATGTTGCGGGTTGCGATGTCAAGGGCAGAACCGGCCAATCCACCAAGGGTGCAACTCATCTGATCAAGGTTGCCTGCGAAGCTGCATCAGGAAAACGCAGATCCATGAAGGTTTTTGGAACCGACTATGAGACACCTGATGGTACCTGTATCCGGGACTTTATCCATGTAAATGACCTTGTAGATGCGCATCGTGTAGCCCTTGAATTTTTGCGGGATGGGGGACGCAAATTCACCGCGAATTGCGGGTATAGCCGCGGTTACTCCGTATCGCAGGTTATTGATGCTGTGAGAAAAGTGTCCGGCAATAATTTCCGGGTAATAGAAGATGGCCGCCGTGCGGGTGATATTGAATCATTGACAGCCAATGCCCACCGCTTGATGAGCCGCCTTGGATGGCAACCAAAACATGATGATCTGGAATTGATCGTTTCAAGTGCCCTTGAATGGGAAAAGAAGCTTCCGGAATTCAAAAAATCAGCGTAAGTGGCTTGGTTCCTAGTTGGCAGCTTTGGCCTCGCCAACCTTTTCTTCCTCATTCTTCTTTTTTTCCGGTTCTTTTGGGGTGCCCCAAGAGCCGTCAACCCGACCTATTCTGGACAGTTTTGGAAGTCCGTTTTCGACAAGTTCATAACTTACACTATCCTTTCCATCCTCGGATTTAAGGAAATCCTCTTCACCTTCCAAAACATCTCCACCATCAAGTGAAGGAGACCCCAGCGAAATCACAACCGTTTTGCCGGACTGCGCAGGATTGTATTCAGGTACGCCAGGTTGGGCGAGATTCGGATTTATCGTGCCGAGGGAGGCATAGGCAAACCCCTCAGGATTGTCCACAATACCGATTTTGCGGAGTGCCTTGTCTGCAAAAAATGCAAGCTTTGCCTTGCCCGCACGGGTCATGCCGATGCCTTTTGCGCCACGCAGCCTGACGATTTGTCCATTGATGTCGGGGCCAGCGCTCACAAACTTTCCTTCTGCGTTGGTAAAGCCATCCCAAACATCCACAAATGTGCCACCGATCGATTCAGAAATCGTGCGGTACATTTCGTTGAATGCAAGATAGTCAGTATTCATTCGGTTCGACTTAACTGGCGGTAGCCCTACCCAGATGACCGGCGTATTGGTTGCCTGTCCAGCCGATGCAATGCTGGTTATTCGGTTCGTGTATTCCGCCTTCCAGGGATCGCTCAGTTTTTCGACCCTACCCGTTGAAAGCCGCATTTTTTGCCTGTCATTCATGCCAACAAGAGAAATAACCGCAATCGGCTTCAACTCTTCAATTATCTCCGGAACGCGTGCACCCCAGTCAACAACGTCATCCCTGACAATGCCGGAAGATGCGTTGGTACGGTTTACGACAATGAAATTCGGATTTTCGGCATAAAGTTTTTCCAAGCCACTTGCCATCCCACCGGCAATGAAATCGCCGACAACAAGGATTTTGGCAGCGTTTTCCTTTTTGACGACAACGACTGCCGGCTTTGGAGCCTGCACTGCGGGTTTTCTTTTGCGCTGAGTTTTTCGTTTTCCGATTCTAACACCTGGAAGGCTGATGATAGGACCGGTTCTGCCCGAACTGGTTGTGCGGGTAGACTTTTTTCTTCGCTTGAACAGTACCTCAAACAGAGACTTTCGCTTCCGTTTTTGCGCATGAGCCTGTTCAACACCGATGGCCGAAGCAATAATCGGAATTTCCGGCGCAGCGACTGCCAGTGCAACAAAAAACAATAAGGTAATCCTAGCAGGGCTATACATGATCCTGAATTTCAAACTATTTCCGGCATCCTGCCTTACAAATAAGGGGCAATTGTGCCCAATCTATTTGCTATTGAGTACGCAGTTTAGTCAAAACCTTCTTCGATGCATAGCCCGTTTGCTCCAGTCCCACGCGTTTTTGATAGGCCTTTATGGCTCCGCGAGAACCGTTGCCAATTTTGCCATCAATCGGCCCGTCATAATAACCCAGCTTTTTCAACCGGGATTGCAGTTCCTTGCTTCCTTCCTCATCCAGGCGAATGTATCCGCGCGGCCAGTCAACAATAAAAGGCCCGTAACCTCTTAACTGATCGGCCAGGTGGCCGACTGCGAGTGCATATTTATCCGCATTGTTGTAACTTTTCAGCACGAAGAAGTTTTTCAACATCAAGAATGCAGGGCCTTTGGAACCCGCCAGAATTTTTATGTTTGCCTTGTCGGAGGGTCTTGGATAAGGCTTGCCGCTTATCCGCTTGATCCCGAGCTTTCTCCATTGTGAGAGTGTACGGCTACTGGTGCCAACGTTTGCAACCTTGAATCCTGCCGGTGTCCTGACTTCGTAACCCCAGGTTTTTCCGCTACGCCAACCGTTTTTCTTTAGTAGATTTGCAGCGGAAGCAAGCGCATCAGGCACGGATTCCCAGATATTGCGACGTCCGTCTCCATCGATGTCAACCGCCCATGTCTGGTAACTGGTCGGGATAAACTGGGTATGACCCATTGCTCCAGCCCAGGACCCGCGTAAGCCCCTGGCAGATACGTCACCATTTTGAACAATTTTCATCGCAGCAATCAATTGCCGTCGTGCGAATTTCCGTCGGCGCTTGTCCTGATAGGCAAGGGTCGCCAGGGATCGGGCTACACTTCTAAGGGCTGTGTCTTTTTCCAGAGCTGCGCCGTAGGAGGTCTCCATTGACCAGATTGCCAGGAGAATATGGCGGTCAACACCAAAGCGATTTTCGATGATATCCAGCCACTTCTTGTATCTGACCTTCATTTCAAGGCCTTTCTCAATCGCGGACTTGGTAATCCGGTTATCCATGTAGTCCCAAACCTTGGATTTGAATTCCGGCTGAAAATTTGCTGACTTTATAACCTCCGGATCAGGGCTGGTTACTCCGGCAAACACCGAATTGTAGGTTTGGCGCGTGACGCCATTCTTGGCTGCTACACCATAAAAATCACGAATCCATTTTTGAAACCCGGCATTTGCCTGGGCTGGTTGTGCGGCAATTAACATTGCCAACAGAACAAAAACTGCCGTTATCCAGTTTGTTTTGAAAAGTGAGATAAAGTTCCGCACTTTTGCCTCCCCGAACGATAAATTTCCCGAATCATCTTCTGATTAGGATAATACCTGCAAGAGCGTAAGCAACAAGCTGGCGGAATTCGGGCAGGGAATATAGATTATTGGCCGGTCTGATGTGTCCGGATTTGCAACTATCTTGGCAGGCTTGTCTCGCCCATCAGGTCAAAATCCACGGCACGGGCTGCCTGACGTCCTTCACGGATCGCCCAAACAACAAGAGACTGTCCCCTTCTGCAATCACCCGCTGCGTAGACCCCGTATTTGGAAGTCTTGTAGCGGTTGGTATCTGCCAACACGTTTCCACGGGCATCAAGATCGACACCGAGGTCTTCAATCATGCCTTCGTGAACCGGTGACACAAACCCCATCGCCAACAAAACCAGGTCCGCCTTCAATTCAAATTCGGAATCCGGAACCGTTTTCATGTTTTCATCAACCCGGTTACAGACGAGTTTTGTGACATGGCCGTTTTTGCCCTCGAAACGCTGTGTCATTACAGAAAACTCCCGGTCAGCTCCTTCTTCCTGGCTGGAAGAAGTACGCATCTTCAAAGGCCAATTGGGCCAGGTCAACAATTTGTCTTCATTTTCTGGAGGTTCCGGCATGATTTCGAGTTGAGTCACAGAAAGGGCGCGCTGGCGGATGGATGTGCCGATGCAATCTGAACCGGTATCGCCACCACCGATGACGATTACATGTTTGCCGTTTGCCAGAATTGGAGTGACGTTATCCAGATGTTCTCCACCCACACGACGGTTTTGCTGTGGCAAAAATTCCATTGCAAAATGAATTCCCTGAAGGTCTCGACCCTCAATGGGCAAATCGCGCCCTTTTTCGGCGCCACCAGTCAGAACCAGTGCATCGTGGGACTTGCGAATTTCCTCTACAGAAACATCAGCACCAATGTGCATATTGGTATGGATAGTTACACCTTCTGCCTCCATCTGGGTAACCCGCCGATCGATGTGTCCCTTTTCCATTTTGAAATCCGGAATTCCGTATCGCATCAGGCCGCCGATTTTTGCGTTTTTCTCAAAAAGATGGACATCGTGGCCTGCTCGCGCCAATTGCTGGGCACATGCCATTCCGGCAGGTCCCGAACCGACAACTGCAATCGATTTACCAGTTTTGTGTTTGGCGATCTGGGGTTGAATCCAACCCGATTCCCAACCCCGGTCAACTATCGCACATTCAATCGATTTTATCGTAACTGGAGATTCGATTAGGTTTAGGGTGCAAGATGCTTCACAAGGAGCGGGGCATATTCGACCGGTGAATTCGGGAAAGTTGTTGGTAGAATGCAGGTTGCGGCAGGCTTTTTCCCATTCGTCCCGATAGACTAGGTCGTTCCAGTCCGGTATCTGGTTCATTACCGGACAGCCGCGTACACCTTCTGAATCATGGCAATAAGGAATGCCGCAATCCATGCAACGCGCAGCCTGATCACGAATACCACGTTCTGAAAGTGGAATGACAAATTCCTTGTAGTTGCGAATCCGGTCAGAAGCTACTTTGTACTTGCGATCCTGACGATCGATCTCGAGAAACCCTGTTACCTTGCCCATGATTTCTTCCTACTCTGCCGCTGCGCTTTGGCCCAGTTGAGCCGCTTCTATCTCCGCCAGTGCCCGCCGGTATTCGACCGGCATCACTTTCACGAACTTGGGCCTGTATTCATCCCAGTTTTCCAGCATCGTGCGGGCACGTTCGGAATCGGTATAGTGCATGTGATTTGTGATCAGCTGATGCAACCGTTCATCATCGTATCGGGTCATGTCCGATGAAATATCAACTAGTCCGTGATGTTCGATATCGCCGGCTAGGTGGTGATGTTCCTGAAGAAGGTCGTCTTCTTCAGGTACCGGTTCCAGTTCTACCATGGACAGGTTACAACGTTTTGCAAAAGTACCGTCCTCGTCAAAGACGTAGGCGATCCCGCCGGACATTCCCGCTGCGAAATTGCGACCTGTTGGTCCCAGAACTGCGACCACCCCACCGGTCATGTATTCACAACCATGATCTCCAACACCTTCGACTACTGCGATTGCACCGGAGTTGCGAACTGCGAAACGCTCTCCCGCAATACCGCGGAAATAACATTCTCCTGCGATTGCGCCGTAAAGTACGGTATTGCCGACTATGATGCTGTTTTCCGGAACCAGCTGTTTCGCCTCTTTTGCGGGATAAACAACTATCCTGCCGCCTGATAATCCTTTACCTACGTAATCGTTTGCCTCGCCTTCGAGTTCCATGGTTACGCCATGTGCAACCCATGCACCAAAACTCTGACCAGCGGTTCCCTTGAGCTTGATCAGGATCGCATCTTCTTCCAGCCCGTCATGACCATGTCTCTTGGCGATTTCACCCGAAAGCATTGCTCCTGCAGATCTGTCCGTATTTTCAATTGGCAGTTCCAATTGAACCTTCGCGCCGGCATCAATTGCGTTACGCGCTTTTTCAATGAATTTCAGGTCAAGGACATCATCAATCGGATGGTTTTGTGTTTCACAGTTGAAAATTGCAACCTTGCCGGAAACTTCCGGTTTGTAAAATAGCCGTGAAAAATCCAGTCCATTGGCTTTCCAATGGTCAATTGCTGCCTGCCGGTCCAGTGTTTCTATCTGGCCAACCATTTCATCAAAACTGCGATAGCCAAGTGCTGCCATCAATTCGCGCACCTCTTCAGCAACAAAAAAGAAGTAGTTGATTACGTGTTCGGGCGCTCCAACAAACCGCTTGCGCAATACCGGATCCTGGGTTGCCACACCTACCGGGCAGGTATTGAGATGGCATTTGCGCATCATGATACAACCAGCCGCAATAAGCGGAGCTGTGGCAAATCCGAATTCATCGGCACCAAGCAGCGCACCGATAACGACATCACGTCCAGTCCGCAACCCGCCGTCTACCTGTACCGCAATACGGCTTCTGAGTTTGTTTTCAACAAGGGTTTGGTGAGTTTCGGCAAGACCAATTTCCCAGGGGCTGCCTGCATGTTTAATGGAGGTCAATGGACTGGCACCGGTTCCACCTTCGAAGCCAGAGATCGTAACATGGTCTGCGCGTGCCTTAGCGACTCCGGCAGCTACTGTTCCCACACCCACTTCAGAAACGAGCTTAACTGAAATATCGGCAGCAGGATTTACGTTTTTCAGATCGAAGATCAATTGGGCCAAATCCTCAATCGAATATATATCATGATGCGGAGGCGGAGATATCAAGCCAACGCCAGGGGTTGAATGCCGGACTTTGGCAATCACGGCATCCACCTTGTGCCCGGGCAGTTGTCCACCTTCACCGGGCTTTGCGCCCTGCGCCATCTTGATTTGGATCATATCTGAGTTGGCAAGATATTCAGTTGTCACGCCAAAGCGACCGGAAGCTACCTGCTTGATAGCAGAACGCATTGAATCCCCGTTTGGCTTTGGTTGGAACCGATCAGGCTCTTCGCCGCCCTCGCCGGTGTTTGACCGGCCGCCAATGCGGTTCATGGCAATTGCCAATGTCGTGTGAGCCTCACGACTGATAGAACCGTAGGACATGGCTCCAGTTGAAAAACGTTTTACGATTTCTGACGCTGTTTCCACCTCTTCAAGCGGAACAGATTTGGAACCACGCTCCGCAGCGTCTTTCAAACGGAATAGGCCACGAATTGTTAGAAGGTTTTCTGATTGATTGTTTACTGCACGTGCGAATGCCTCGTAGCGTTCTTTCGAATTTCCCCGTACGGCATGTTGTAGATCGGTGACTTCAGTGGACCCCCATACATGAGCCTCGCCACGTTTCCGTACTGCATAATCGCCACCAACGTGAAGGACCTGGTCAAGGATTGGTATTCCTGCATAAGCATCTCGGTGTCGGAGTGCGGTTTCCTCGGCAACTTCATCAAGGCCCACGCCACTTATGGTGGTTGCGGTCCCTGTGAAAAATTCATTCACGAAGTCATCTGACAAGCCAACGGCATCAAAAATCTGGGCTCCACAATATGACTGGTATGTGGAGATGCCCATTTTTGACATGACCTTGAGCAGTCCTTTATCTATTGCCTTGATATAGCGCTCGACAACTTCGGTTGCTTCTACTTCTTCCGGGAACTGTTGCTTGTTGTGCAAATCTGCCAACGTTTCGAACGCGAGATAAGGGTTGATCGCTTCAGCACCGTAGCCCGCCAATACAGCAAAGTGATGGATTTCGCGTGGCTCTCCTGATTCAACCACCAATCCCACGGATGTGCGCAAACCCTTGCGGATCAAATGGTGGTGGACCGAAGAAACAGCTAACAGTGCTGGAATGGCAATGCGATCCCGACTCGTTGCGCGATCGGAAAGAACAATGATGTTGTAGCCTTCGGAAATTGCCTTCACTGCGCGGGCGCAGAGCACATCGATCGCCTCCCGCATGCCTTGAGGACCCTTTTCCGCCCGGTAAGTGGTGTCCAGCGTTTTTGACTGGAACTGATTGTCCGCAATATCGCCGATAGCGCGGATTTTTTCCAAATCAGCGTTTGTTAGAATGGGTTGGCGAACTTCAAGGCGCTTGCTTTCAGCAAGTCCTTCAAGATCGAACAAATTTGGACGCGGACCGATAAATGAGACAAGGCTCATGACGGATTCTTCGCGGATCGGATCGATCGGCGGATTTGTGACCTGGGCAAAGTTCTGCTTGAAGTAGGTGTAAAGCAGTTTCGATTCTGACGACATTGCCGATATCGGCGTATCGGTGCCCATCGAACCAATCGCTTCTTGACCAGTCGTGGCCATCGGCGCCATCAGCAATTTCAAATCTTCCTGCGTATAACCGAAAGATTGTTGGCTTTCCAACAGATCGCTGTTGAACATCGCCTGACCGTGCAATTTTGCTCCGGGCAGTTCTTCCAGCACTATTTGGCTACGTGCTAGCCACTCATGATAGGGGTTGGCGGTCGCATATTTGCGCTTGATTTCCTCGTCAGAGATGATGCGTCCCTCTTCAAGGTCAATTAGCAACATTTTCCCAGGTTGAAGGCGCCATTTGGTAACAACTTTGGATTCATCAACCGGAAGCACACCACTTTCCGAAGCCATGACCACAATATCGTCGTCCATCACCATATAACGGGCGGGGCGTAGACCATTTCGGTCAAGGGTAGCACCGATTTGACGCCCATCCGTAAAGGCTACAGCCGCCGGGCCATCCCAAGGCTCCATCAAGGCGGCATGATACTCATAAAAAGCCCGCCGTTCCGCGTCCATCAGTGGGTTCCCAGCCCAGGCTTCGGGGATCAGCATCATCATCGAATGAGCGAGCGAATAACCACCCTGAAAGAGAAATTCGAGTGCATTGTCAAAACATGCAGTATCCGATTGACCTTCATAAGAGATCGGCCAGAGCTTGTTGATATCCTTGCCGTATGAAGGCGATGAAACGGAAGCCTGCCGGGCAGCCATCCAGTTGACGTTACCGCGCAGGGTGTTGATTTCGCCGTTATGCGCAACCATCCGGTACGGGTGTGCCAGTTTCCATGATGGGAAGGTGTTGGTTGAGAACCGCTGGTGTACCAGTGCAAGTGCTGATTTACAGCGCGGATCGGTCAGATCTTTGTAATACGGCCCCAACTGATCGGCCAGGAACATGCCCTTGTAGACAATTGTCCGGCATGACATGGAGACCATGTAATACCCGTTATCCCGGCCGTCGGTTTCCTTGTAGATCGTGTTGGAAACAACTTTTCTCGCAATGTACAGCTTGCGCTCAAAATCATCCTCCGAAACCCCTTCGCCGCGTCCTGCTATAAAACACTGCCGGTGAACAGGTTCTGTGGCGGCAATTTCAGGATCTTTGGAAAGCTTTGCGTTATCTGTTTCGAGGGTCCGCCAACCCAAAACAGTCAAACCTTCAGAGGTTGCAGTCTCTTCGATAATTTCTTCAATATGCTGGCGGAGTACATCATCACGGGGCATGAAATTCTGGGCAACTGCATAATAGCCCGGTTCCGGCAATTCGAAGCCAAGGGCAGTGCAGTCCTCGGCAAAGAGTTCGTGAGGGATTTGAAGGAGCATGCCTGCTCCGTCCCCCATTTTTGGATCAGCACCGACGGCTCCGCGATGTTCCACATTTTCGACAATTTGGAGCCCGTCGCGAACGATCCTGTGGGATTTTTCACCCTTCATATGAGCAACGAATCCAACGCCGCAGGAATCGTGCTCGTTGGCAGGATCATACATGCCAGGCCTACCCGGACGGATATTGGACGCGAATGAATGGCCGTCAGAACGGATACTTTGGGCATTCAAATCGGCATTCGTCATCTTTTCCTCCAGCTGGATACAACCGCGGGATCATGTCCAGAGAAATTCATTTGCATTGTAAGGGTTCACGGAAATACTAGCGTCAGAAACGCTACATTCAAGAAAAACCAGTCCGTTGCATCAATATACCCGGACCGGATTACAAACCCAATAAAAGGACAGCAATGCTTACCTTTTATGACGGGAACATGCCAAAATCTGACGCATTGAGCAAGGAAAAACAGCGACCGGTATACGTTTTCCTTGCGAAGTGTATGATTTTTCTAGTATATTACTCGCATGGCGAACCGAATGGGGTTCAGAATTCTGATAATGCGGAAGTTCGGTTCGGGAGCCAGTCTGGTGGGTATTTCAATGGAAAACTGCTTTCAACGCCCCTGAAGGTGGTTTGAAGTTTGAAATAAATTACCCAAATTGTGATTGGAATCCGATGGGCTCGGTCCTGTTTTTCAGGATCGAGCCTTTTATTTTGGTGATGTTTAATTTCAATTGCGCTAGGGTCAGTGCTGATTGGTTATCACAGGTAAAAGCAGACATGTTGTTCGGCAGTGACAATTGGGCGGGGGCTGCCCCGCAAATCATGAAATCTCTTGAAAAACATTCACACGGTCATGCAATGGCATATGGTGATGGTGAACTGGATAAACGCGTGGAGAACCTGTTCCAGGAGGTATTTGAAACCAAGTGCGAGGTGTTTTTCGTCGGAACCGGGACAGCGGCCAATTCATTAGCCTTTGCGTCTTGCATGAGGCCTGGCGGCGTCGGTTTTTGCCACTCTGAAGCTCATCTAACTGCCAATGAGGGTGGTGGACCCGAATTCGCAACCGGTGGAGGACGCCTGTGTCCGGTAGACGGAGAGATGGGCAAGATTTCCGTAGAATCTTTGGCAAGATCGGTTACTGCCTATCCAAAAAGTTTTAATCACCTTGGTCAGGGCACCTTGGTTTCCCTAACCCAATCCACAGAAGGTGGCACCTGTTATAGCCTAGATGAAATTTCTGGAATTTCAGCGATAGCCAGGGAAAATGGACTCTCGCTCCATATGGATGGTGCACGATTCGCCAATGCACTAGTAGCGCTTGATTGTTCACCGGCAGAAATGACCTGGAAGCGGGGTGTCGACATGCTTTCATTCGGCGGAACCAAGAATGGTTGTTGGTGTGCGGAAGCGTTGATAGTATTCAACCCGGAATTGGCGAGGGAGACTGAATTTCTCCGCAAACAGATGGGGCATCTTTTTTCCAAAACCCGATTTATCACTGCGCAATTTGAAGCGTATTTCGAGAATGGGTTGTGGCTTGACCTTGCCCGGCATTCGAATTCAATCGGGCATAATCTGGCCAGGTTGATCGAACAAAGTAATCGTGTCCGCCTGGCCTGGCCCAGCAATACTAATCAGGTGTTCTTTGTTGCGAGCAAGAATGATGGAGAAGCCTGGATAAATAAGGGTGCGCGGATTCACCCTTTCCCTGTACCTAAATCAATGAATGGAAGTGTCAGTGATGATGAACAGGTCTATCGGTTAGTGGCAAGTTTCATCTCCACCCCAGATGATGTAAACGCGCTCTCTGCCATCATTAACGGATGAGAAAATGCAAGAGGAGTGTCCAATTAGGACACTCCAGTAATGTTAAGATCATCCAGGTTTATTTGGATTTTTTGCCCTCAAGCTGTTTTACGCCATTGCCGATTTCAATCTTCCGCGGCTTCATTTCCTCAGGAATTTCGCGTTGAAGATCAATATGCAGCAAACCGTTTTCAAGTTCGGCACCTGCTACCTTGACGTAGTCAGCCAGCTGGAAGCGGCGTTCAAATGAGCGAGCGGCAATTCCGCGGAAAAGAACTTCGTTCTCACCTTCGTCCGCTTCTTTTTTCTCAGCAGTTACAGTAAGTGCGTTTTGCTTGGCTTCAAGAGAGATTTCATCTTCTGAAAAGCCGGCAACAGCCATTGTGATACGATAGGCGTCTTCGCCGGTGCGCTCAATGTTATAGGGCGGATAGGATTGTGAGTTATCGCCCTGGGCCATGTTATCCAGAAGTGAAAATAGTCGATCGAAGCCGACGGTAGAGCGATAAAGGGGTGAATAGTCGATTGCACGCATGATAATGTCCTCCTTTTAAGCGACGTTTGCGTTACATTTTCCAATTTTATTGCTACTCCTGTATTGGGCGGCAGCAATTTTCAGGACCCATCTGGCGTCCTGACCATTATTTGGGTATTGGAATTACAAGTTTCAAGAATTAGAGAAACAGACCGTCAGTGCTTATCAAGAATCCTCCCTACAGCCCGATGCCCGGAAAACCGCAATCCGGCACGATAACAACCGGTAATGGTGTTAAAATCCGTTATGCCCATTGGCGGTTATCTCCGGTGACTCGAAAAGGTACCGTGATCATTTTGCAGGGGCGAAGTGAATACATTGAAAAACAGTATGAATTGACAACCGACTTGCTCGATCGTGGATATGACGTGCTCGGATTTGATTGGCGCGGGCAGGGAGGTTCCAGTCGCCTTCTTGAAAATCCAAAACTTGGATATGTCGATGATTTTGATGAGTATCTGGAAGATCTGACTGAAGTTCTGCAACAGTTGGCTTTGCCTGATTGCCGCGGTCCTCTCCATATTCTCGGCCATTCTACCGGGTCTTTGGTTGCACTTTTAGCGGCACCGAAAATCGGCAACCGCATCTCACGCATGGTTCTTTGTTCGACGTTTCTAGGAGTTGGCAAACAACCAATTGCGCCAACCTTTGTGAAGTTATTGTCCGGGAGTCTTGCTGCTTTTGGCTTGGGGGAAGTCTTGTTAACCGGCAGGGAATCTGCGCCGGATGCCTGGAATGCCAAAACCAACATTCATACTTCCAGCAAGGAACATTTCGACCGGAACCGGAAATTTGCAAATGAGTTTCCGGAGCTTTGCATTGGTGGGGCAACGGCTTCCTGGGTGTTTGCTGCCATCAAGGCACTGGAACGGGTCAAGGATCCAGAATTTCACAGTCATATCACCATTCCGATACTGATGATAAACGCGGGGCAGGATGCCGTGGTAAACAATAATGAGGCAGAAATACTGGCTACACGCCTGCGTTCCGGATCACTGTTGACGATAGAAGGGTCCCGTCACGAAATCTGGCAGGAGAAGGAATTCTACCGGGAGCAGTTTCTTGCAGCATTCACCTCATTTGTCCCCGGCAGCATTGTTGAAGATGCCTGAAATCAAGCTGGGAAGGTCTGCTTAAGAATTTCCAAGGCCGTTGAATGGATTTTGGGATTGGCAGCAGCAATGATATTTCCCCCTTGCGGATTTTGCGATCCAGCCCAATCGGTGATGACGCCACCGGAACCTTCAATAATCGGCACCAATGCCGCCATATCATAGAAATTCAGGCCAGCTTCGATGACAAGTTCGATATGACCGGCTGCCAACATGCAATAGGCGTAACAATCTCCGCCATACCGGACCAGCTTGCACCGGTCTGCAACTTTTTTGAACGCCCTAAATTCATTGTCGTCAAAAATTTCCGGTGCCGTGGTCATCACGATTGCATCGGACAGATTTTTGGTACCGGATGTTGAGATTTCCGACCGTTCATCCTTGTGAAAAAACATGGACTTCCCGCCAAGACCAACAAACTTTTCGTCGGTGAAAGACTGGGACATGATTCCGGCGATGGGTATCATGTTCCGGCAAAGGGCGATCAATGTACCCCACAATGGCATGCCGACCACGAATGCCCGTGTACCGTCTACCGGATCCACAACCCAACAATATTCTGCATCTGCCTGGTGATCGCCAAATTCCTCACCGATAACACCATGATCAGGCCATTTGTCGATAATCGCTTTCCGGATTGCCCGTTCAGCTTCCTGGTCCGCTTCCGTAACCGGGTCAAATCCGCTTGAAAGCTTGTTGTCGACATTTTCAATTTTCCTGAATCGGGGAAGGGTTTCTCTAGCCGCAACATCAGCGAGATGGTGAAGGAATCCCTCCAGTTCTTCTTCCTGCATGCGGAAATGCCCCCTATTCAGCAGCGAGAGGTTGTGCGCCCTCAAGACCTGACAGATTCAGTTCATTCAACCCTGCAAAGAACTGATTGAAATCCGTGACAATTTTTTCGAAATGCTTGCCCCGAGCGATCCGGACTTCATCCATGTAAAGTGACCGGTTAATCTCGATTTGTAACGCGTGGAGGCCATTGAATGGCCTGCCATAGTGTTCAGTTATAAAGCCGCCCGCATAGGGGCGGTTGACTTCCACCTGATATCCCATGTTTCCAAGGGCATTTTTTACGTGATGAATGATTTTCGGATCGCAGCTACTGCCATACCGGTTGCCTAACACGATGTCTGCGCGATTTTCCTGAGTGGGTGTTCCGCCGGAGGAGGGCATTGAATGAAAGTCCAGAAGAATTGCCATCCCAAATTTGACGTGTGTTCGTGCCAGCAAATTCTGAAGAGCGGCGTGATAGGGCCGGTAGATCCCGGAAATTCGTTTCAATGCTTCTGAGGCGGGCAGCCGCGTGGCATAGATTTCCTCACCTTCCGAAACAATTCTGGCAATTGTCCCGAGCCCACTTGAAACCCGGATTGACTTTGTATTTGCCTGATCCGGCAATTCGCCATCAAACATGGATGGATCGAGTTCAAATGGTTCCCGATTTACATCCAGAAAAGCTCGTGGATAAACTGCGTTCAAAACCGGCATGCCGTGATCGCAAGCATTTTCAACCAGTTCATCAACCAAAAAATCTTCAGACCTGCGTATGGCATGACTATTCAATCTGGATGTCTTCAGGAACGAATCTGGATAACAACGCCCGCTGTGTGGTGAATTTACCACAAATGGGGAGGATTGTTCTTCCGGCAAACGCTGAATAAAGGGGTTTTGGTACGTAAAATCAGCGGTCAAACGATGAATTTCCTTATTAAGTCCTGATTGATAACTTATCCGGCAATTATGTGAAGTCCAATAGGGAAATCAATTGTTTCACGACACTTGGCCGCTTATATGTTGCTCTCTGCGCCCAACGGGAGATATCAAGCCGGTTGGCAGGCTAATCAATTACATTATATTTATACCATGTTTACCAAAATGCAGTGTTATGCGGTGATAATGATTCGTGAGGGAAACTCTTTCTTGCCATGACGAAGATCCTACTTGCTGAAGATGACAATGACATGCGCCGTTTTCTGGAAAAAGCGCTTGATCAAGCTGGTTACCAGGTCGTTGCCTACGATAATGGGGCCAGCGCCTATGACCGGTTGCGCGAGGAACCTTTCACGCTTTTGCTGACTGATATTGTCATGCCGGAAATGGACGGGATTGAACTGGCTCGCAGGGCAACCGAGATTGATCCTGACATGAAAGTGATGTTCATTACCGGGTTTGCTGCTGTTGCACTAAATCCGGATTCAAATGCGCCAAAAGATGCAAAGGTTTTGTCAAAACCATTTCATCTGCGTGACCTGGTCTCTGAAGTCGAAAAGATGCTGGCTGCTGCCTGAGTACATGTGTATTCGGCGTCCTGTTTTCTGATACTTCGAACAATTTCCGAATCCGACCGCTTTTTGATGCCAATTCATGTATTGACGCGTGTCACGCTTTATGGTGTATGCAGCGGACCGGAAGACAGGCTCACGTTCTGTTTCAAGGGCGATTAGCTCAGCGGGAGAGCACTACATTGACATTGTAGGGGTCACTGGTTCAATCCCAGTATCGCCCACCATTTTACTCCTTCATTTGAAAGCAGTTTTTTCAGTTATACTGCGGGTTAACGGTTTTCCCCGCAGTTGCTGAAATTTGTTTCCGCTGCGTCAGGCGTGATACAATCGTCTGCATTTGTGTTAGTTGAACAATCCAACATTGAAATGAAGACACTGGATGACCGCTGAGAAGCCCCCAACTGGAAATGAAACCGAGCAATCTCCTGATCAACGCCAGTCAGAACGGGAACCTGTATTCAGGGCTGCTGACCTGGTACTGGACGAGAAACGGGCACCGGTGTCCTGTCTCGTGCAGGACGTCTCGGAGACAGGACTCAAGTTGATTTATGACAGCCCACATGAATTGCCAGACTATGTGCGAATTGTTCTGCTTCATCCACGAAAAGAATTATCGTGCGAGGTGATTTGGCGACACGAAAATGAAGTGGGTCTCAGCATCAATCCCACCAGATGAGTTGTGGTGAATTCAATTAGGCCGATAGATATGTTGTAGAGAGCTTTTCTGTATGATGGGCGCATAAGTCGCCGTTCAGATTATGCGCGCTTCTTACGGCGTTTTTTGGTGTAGGAAAGGGTGCGTTTGATCACTTCGGCATGGAATTTTGCGTCTTTTTCCACTGTAGTGTGGGTAATGCCCCGAACGCCCCGAACGTTGATGTTCTTGACTATACCCCGAAACCCAGGAGCCTTTTTGACCACGTTGGTATGATCATCATTAGGTAGGTAGAAATTGACAACGCGGTTTACATTTTTGCCAACAGCGGTTGGGACGGTTGGGTCGAAAGTAACGACGTACTGCACTTTCACCCCGCGATCTCCCAGATATTTTGCCATACTCGTTGATGCATTGGCACCAAGCGAGTGTCCCATAATTATGATCGGATAAGAGACCCGTTTTCTCTTGGCTCGGAGCAGAATATTGTCCGCCAGTTCCCGCCATGCCGCGTGATTGTAAACGCGTGCATCAAGACCCTTGCGAACCATCTTTACGCCAAGGGTGTCCATGCCGCGTGAAAATACATTGGCAAGCCCCCGCAGGAGGTAAACCTCACCCGTTCTGGTGATGTTTCCCTTGACCGCGATGTTAATCTCGCTGGGTCGCTGCTCAAGGCCAATTTTTACAACCGGTTTTTGCGCGGTTGTGGCACTGGGTTCAGGTTTTCCAGTGGACGTGCAAGCTGCGACAAGTGCCAGCATTGAAACAGCGGCAAGCCCAAGTGATAAGCGTTTTAGCGATTTAAACATGGATACATTCATAGCCCTGAATATTCATTACCAGCCCCGAACCGATCTATGTTGTTATGCTTAACCTGACCTTAATTTTCAATTGGAAACAGGCGGATGATTTCATTTGTGATCAGAAATTTAACAATTGATCCTGAATGTTGCAGGAATGCAGCAGTTTTTGCTTGCTTCATTCCTCAGTAAATTCCTGGGAGAATGCGTTTGGTGCGCTTTATGTATTCTTCATATTCCCCACCGAATTCTTCCAACATCATTGATTCTTCCTTGCCAACACGGAGAAAAAATAATGTGCCGAAACCAACGATGCCGGAAAATCCAGCGACCCAGTTTGGGAGCAAGAATGCTGCACCAACCGCCCAAACCCAGAATGCGGTATACATAGGATGTCTTACACGTTGATAGATTCCGCTTGTTATCAGCTTGTGATCTTCGCGCAGGTCGAGGCTGTGCGACCACATTTTGCCCAGCGCCTTGTGTGTGAGCCTGAACAGTCTCAGTGAAACAAGAAGGGTAAACGCACCCAATAAAACCAACACGATGTTGGGCTGATAATCGAAAGTGTCGAGAAAATCGGTGAATATCCAGGTGGCTGGAATATATCCAAGCCCAAGGGATGATACGACCATGGAAAAGCGTTCGCCAGCGGTGCGGGATGTCACGGATTTGGCGGTTTTGCGGGATTTGCGGTTCGGTTGCCAGCGAATTGCCGCCCAGATTACGATGAAGATGCACCATATGATTTTTGACGCAAGCTCGAGATCGATGTTCATTCTGTAAGATCTCCGGTTGAAACCAGGGGGCTTTCAGTCGCGAGTTTGATGTCCCGGGCCAGCTCATCTGCAAAAAATGGTCCAAAAACCCTCAATTGGAAATCATGGTGGACCCGCTTGTCGCAATACAGGATATAC